>NZ_JAQRFI010000014.1 GCF_028598805.1 Xenorhabdus yunnanensis
GTAAAACATTGGGTTATTCAAAATCACCGGAAATGCATGACAAAGTCATCGGGACTTTTATCGAAAGAGAATATTATATTTAAGACCAATCAACATTTTGAATACGTGACCGGCATTTATTCTTTTAAACGACCCAAAAGTTAAATATGTACTTATACCAAAACCTACAATATCATATGAAAACTCGCCCACACCATCATTAGCCCGTCGATTTGATAACACTCATTTCTTTGCGATCGACAATTTTGCCACCGTAAAAGAAGATCAACTGTACGATCTGTTATTAAATGAGTTTAAAGACTGGCACGATGCCGCCGCCGCTGAACGAATTCTATAGTTATGCAGTATGCAATTTATAACTATGAGCGCCCCACAATTAGGGGCGCCAGATTCATCCTAAAATTTCATAGAGTCTCTTAATTTCCTTTCTCCATATCTCCTGATTTTTCAGCTTCTGATGTTTCGGTTTCCGAGCCAAATCCTCTGCCAGATTTTTTTCCAATACTACAATACGTTGAAGAACTTTCTCTTCATCCGCTAAATCCGCTAATATTTCTGATTCATCATGCGTGCTTCCCCGATCTCTAACTACTTCTTTTTGAGAAAAAATCACCTTTTTTTGAGAAGAAATCACTTTTTCATTCAGGAATAGATAATATCCATCGCTGGACGTCACTTCTTCCAACTTGCCATTTTTAATCAGTAAAAAACGATTAGCGACGTTATCAATAAACGCCCTGTCATGCGAAGTAATTAATATCGTCATTTCGTTATTAATCAATTCACTTTCCAATTCCATTTTGCCAAAAATATCCAAATGGTTAGTAGGCTCATCGAGAATCAAGAAATTATGTTTATTTAACTTCAAGATTAAAAACATTAGTCTGGAGCGCTCACCACCACTTAATCTCCCCACCAATTTATTAAAATCCGCATATTCAAAACCTGCCGCAATTAATTGTTGCTTACAGGTAATATCGTCGATATTCGGTGTGTTATTTCTAACCACATCGAAAATAGATTCATTCAGCGGGATTTTCTCCAATTCCTGATCGAGATAGCCCATATTACACTGTGGGGAAAAAGTGATATTTTCGGTATCGTAAGCCGAATTTTCCAATTGCTTATTATGCTTACTTCTTGCCTGATTGTAAGCCTCAACAAGGGTATGAATCAGGGTGGACTTCCCCACACCATTGTCCCCCAATAGAGCAATTCTATCTCCCGGCCGGATATACAATCCATTGGTAGCAAATAAAGAATTAAACTGTCCATTCAGTTGATAGCCAATCCATTTTTCCTCAATCTGCAACATCTGTTTGGATTTGATCGTGTCAGCATCCAGCGATAGACGATAAGTTTCTCCTTCGGTGGTTCTGGTCTTACTCTGTTCAAGTTTTTCGACACGCTTCTCCATCGATTTGGCTTTTCTGGCTAACTTTTCGTTATCGTAAAGTTTTGCCCACAGTGCCACACGTTTTGCGCTTTCCTGTATACGTCGAATATTCTTCTCCTCTGCTTTCAATCGCAGAGCATCAGCTTCATCCTTTTCCTGTAACGCTTCAAATGCCTGACTAAATGGCAGGGAAAACGACGTCAGTTGTTGGTCACGCAAGAAAATCGTCTGATTGGTAACGTTATCCAGAAAATTTCTGTCATGGGAAACAATGATAAAAGCACTCTTGAGATTATTATTAAAAAAATCCTCGAAGAATTTCAGAGTATTGGCATCCAAGTGGTTACTCGGTTCATCAAATAAAATAATATCGGGTTCCACAACTGCACTGATGGAAAACATCAACTTTGTCTTCTGTCCACCGCTGAGATCAGCGACTTTAGTATCAAAATCAATATCCTGAAAGCCAAAATTATAAAGCATGGATACTGCTTTATAATCACTATATTCATCAACTTGTTTCACTTTTTGAGAAATAGACTCAAGCAAGGTCATTTCAAGCAATGCCCCGTCAATAAACTGAGAAACCATTTCCAATCTAAGCCCATTGGCATACTCAATAAGCCCATCATCCAGTTTTTCAATGCCAGACAATAGCTTAAGTAAGTGAGTTTTTCCTGTGCCGTTATAACCGACCAATGCAATTCTGTCGTTTTCTTTAATCGTTATGGAAAGATTGCTAAATAATGGCTTTGAATTAATACCAAAGTTAACCTTATTACAATGAATCAGCGTTGACATTGTTATGTTCCCATCATAAAAAAACTTTGTTAATCTCAGATTGATGATTATTTTGCAAACAAAACTTATATATGCAAACAAAACTTATATATTCAAAGAAAAATCAGGTCAAGCCATTGTCATAATAAATGAAGGCATAACGACTAAATTTTATGTATCTTAATGTTATTATTTAATCCTTTTATGGATAAATCATTTTTAATGATGACAGGAATGATAATTATGTGAATCCGTGATTAACGTAATAATTACAAAAAGGTACTTTTCAATATAGAAAAGCACCTTTCTCTATAAGAATCAGATCTTGATTTAATCCCAATAAATATTGAGAGCTGCATCAAAGAGAAAGAGTATCCCTAAACACATCAAGAAATATACGCCTTAAATTCGTTGTTTAGAAACGATATCCCACACCGATATTAAATCCATTGATATTAAGTCGATCTTCACGACCTTTTAATGATGAACCTTCATAGCCAGCATAAAGGCTGAGATTTGGAATGGGATTGACGTCCACTCCAGCACCATAGGCGAAATCGGTCGATTTATTATCCAGCTTTACAGAATGAGAAATTATTTCCCCATTTCTTCCACGCTCAGTTCCGCTCTCGGAAACATCGACTTTTGAATGGGCAAAACCCAACAATCCATAAACACTTATATAATCATTAATTCGGTAAGCAGGGCCAGCCATCAACGAATAATATTTTAGATCAGCATTGGCTTTCCAAGGCCCGTGCTCATTATGGCCACTACCACTTTCATTATCTTTCATATAAGTAAATGAGCCAATAATACTCACAGGAGAATCCCATTCATAACGGTAGTGAAGATTCACACCGCGAATATTTTTAATATCTTGGATTTTACTTTGAGCGTAACCCACTGCGACAGTCTGTGAATCAGCATAAACGACTGAGCCACACATAAAACCGGATACGACTAAAGTTGCAAGGAGCGTTTTTTTCATCACCATTAATGATTACCTTTCATGTTTACTAAACGTTTTAACCGTTTAAAGTATAGATAGTTTCTGTAAGGCGATCGGGTAAAATGCAACAAATGTGAGTAAGGTTGAATTATTAACATTGTGATATCAATATAATTTATAGAGATACTTCATCAAGAAAACCAAATACCTCCCTTTTAACCCCAGTATCAATTTGATATCTATTGATATTTATTTTTGATATTGATTCACCACAATATCATTTTGTAAATTGGCTATAATTTTTTCTTTAATTTTATTAGTCAACAATAAGGCATAGAATGATAATTGAATTTATATTTCAGGAT
Organism: Xenorhabdus yunnanensis; assembly: GCF_028598805.1. Taxonomy (GTDB): domain Bacteria; phylum Pseudomonadota; class Gammaproteobacteria; order Enterobacterales; family Enterobacteriaceae; genus Xenorhabdus; species Xenorhabdus yunnanensis. The sequence continues at coordinate 3,494 of NZ_JAQRFI010000014.1, forward strand.
AAAATAATCTCTCATAAGATATATCTCGCCAGCTAATACAGGAACCGCAACCAACATCCAACAAAAAACGCGCCACTATTCTTGATTATCAGTCTCAAACGCCAGTACCACTTCACTTAACTAAAGGAAATGAGAATGAAATTAGAAACACTATCCATTCATGCCGGTTACTCATCAGATCCAACAACCAAAGCTGTTGCTGTCCCCATTTATCAGACTACTTCCTATTCTTTCGATGACTCTCAGCATGGTGCAGATCTTTTTGACTTAAAAGTCGAAGGCAATATTTACTCCCGCATAATGAATCCAACAAACGATGTATTGGAAAAACGTGTTGCCGCTTTAGAAGGTGGCATTGGTGCACTTGCAGTTGCTTCTGGGATGTCAGCTATCACCTACGCTATTCAAGCCATTGCAAGGGTTGGGGATAACATTATTTCGGTGGCGAAACTCTATGGTGGTACTTATAACTTAATGGCACACACTTTCCCAAGTATTGGGATTGAGACCCGTTTCGTGGCTCATGACGATATTGGTGCCATTGAAGAGATGATTGATAAGAAAACCAAAGCAATATTCTGTGAATCCATAACCAACCCAAGCGGGAATATCATTGATATCCAAGCACTGGCAGATATTGCCCACTGGCACGGAATTCCCCTGATTGTCGATAATACCGTCGCCACTCCTTATCTATGCCGTCCGTTCGAGCATGGTGCGGACATTATCATCCACTCCCTGACCAAATATATCGGAGGCCACGGTACTTCGATTGGTGGAATCATTGTTGATTCAGGAAAATTCCCATGGGAAAAACATCAAGATCGTTTTGCCATCCTAAGCACACCGGATGCCTCATACCACGGAATAACTTATACCGAACATTTTGGTGCCGCAGCCTTTATCGCCCGCTGCCGTGTTGGGCCACTGCGCAGCACTGGTGCAGCACTTTCACCATTTAATGCTTTTCTCATCCTACAAGGTCTTGAAACATTGGCACTTCGCATGGAGCGTCATACTGAAAATGCCTTGAAAATCGCCCAATATCTGGAAAAACACTCTCAGGTGTCATGGGTTAAATATGCGGGGTTGCCTGCACATCCAGAGCATGATTTGGCTGTACGTTATATGGAGGGAAAACCGGCTTCAATTCTTTCTTTCGGCATTAAAGGAGGAGAAGAAGCGGGCATCCGTTTTATTGATGCCCTGCAACTGATTGTGCGTCTGGTAAATATCGGCGATGCCAAATCATTGGCTTGTCATCCAGCATCAACAACACATCGCCAATTAAATAATGAAGAACTGGCAAAAGCAGGTGTATCACGGGATCTGATTCGCCTATCTATTGGAATCGAACACAGCGACGATATTATTGCGGATCTTTCACAAGCCTTGGATGCGGCAAAATAATTGTTAGTATTGCTTTACCAATAAAGATATCCAACAAGAATACGAATCAGGGCTGGTTAAAACCAGCCCTTCACTATGATGTTGATAAAAAGCTTCTCTGACTTTCTGCGGTTTATGCTTGATAGTATAAATATTGGTATCAAACATATATTTAATCATCAGAATTCTTCCCTGAGCTGTTCACTTGGCTGCTGCCTGTCTGTCATAAAATCAGGAGTAACATTTTCGCCATCAAACCAGCTATCCCATCCTTCTCCTGCCGGAGTTATGATACGGGTTCGGTCAATAGCAATAATATCAACGTGTTTTACACCTTCCGGTAAAGCAACAGCTTTGGGCAAACGTACAGCCTGACTTCGATTACTTTTAAAGACCGTTATTTTTTCCATACTGACCTCCAAAATAAAGTCTTCTGATTAAGTTCATTGAAAAGCATAGCGCTTTCATAGGATATGTTAACGGGATATACATTACTTGATTTGTCTTAATTTCACGCAAAAACGAGCAGTATTAAACCACCCGTTCTACAAATTATTCCTTTAAACTATCCCTTTTTCCTGATAATCCGACGACGTTTATTAAACAGATCCGGCAATATCGTTTGTGAAACGCACTGCCACTCAAGTTTATCGATATCAACACCCTGTTTGGCAAAATAGTCTGACAGCGCTGATTGGCATTGCTGGAGAATCTCAATGGCACAATCACCTTCTAATTTCAGCAATAACTCAGTTTGCGTAAGTCGATAATCACTCGTCAGCGGCAGGGTATTGGCAATGATCCGTGAACAAGGATCGGCGAAAATACTTACTGTTTCTCCATCTAGCGCAGGTAAAATTAACTGGTCATCACTACGCCCTTCAACGCGCTCTATCGCCAATGCTGGATTGCCACAAGCACACAGGGTTTTCTTCATCACCAAAATATCATCAAGCTGATAACGCACAATTGGCTGAGATTCCCGTGTAAAATCAGTAATGATCGGGTTAAAACGGGATTCATCAATCCATTTTGGCTCTATATGGAGAAATTCTTCATTAAGGTGCAGGGTTCCATGCGGACAAGTACATGCCAAGAAACCTTCTGTTGCCTGATAAATTTCTCCCACTTCCCTGAATACATTTTCCAACAGTTGACGATCCTGCGGCTCCAGCACTTCTGCCACTGAGATCACTTTCGCTGGTGACAAGGACACTTCACCTTGTTGAATTTTCAAGGCGAGCGCCCGCAATACTTGAGCAGGAGCGACGATAATCGTTGGTTTATACTCTGCCAACGCTTGCACCTGCTGGTTAAAGTCAGCGAACAAATCAAAAAAACGGAAGGATATCCAGCGATTCTGAACGCTGTCGTAGAGATTGTTTCCTGCCCGTAAAAACAGCGCGACCCGCTCACCGTGAAATAAGCCATTCGGCAGCATTTTGGCGAGCATAGTTCCAGCCCAGATATCCCGCTCTTTAGGGCTGATAACGAAAATCCCCCGCTGCCCTGATGTGCCCGATGACATTCCAACGCTGAATTTACCGACCGTTGGTTTGAAATTGCGTGACTGTTCGCTCAATCGCGCACACTCCAAGAGCGCATCACGCTTGAGACCTGCCGTATTCATTCGGTCGAAATTTTCCATCATGATGGCTTTATTCATGAGCGGATATTCCGCCAACGGTAAATCACCGTATGAGGCAAAATAAGGGCTTTTCGCCAGCACCCTGAGCCTGAATTTCGCTAGCTCTCTCGATTGATGTTGTTCAAGCTGCTGTCGGTTGGAAAATTTCCACTGTTTTTTGGCTCGCCAATAGTACCAAAGCGTTTTAAGTATCATTCCAAATCTCCCTCGTGACATAGCTGGATAGGAATCTGCTTTTGGTCAATTTGGTGCAATTTATTCAATGTTTCGTAATAGGCGCGGCTGTCATCCATAATGATATTCGCCAACTTTGCAGGCCCACGCAGTTCACGGTAGTTACTTGGTGACCAAGCCGCATCTCCTGCCAGCAATACCCAACCCTGTTCAGTCAATATACAAAGGCCGAGGTGTCCCGCCGCATGACCGGGCAGTGGAACAATAAACATCTGTTTCTGGCTCTCTGGCACAGCATAACCTTCACCCAATACCGCCAATTCTTCTGGCAGCGGACTGGTTTCAAATCCTTCATAAAAACAGGCTCTGGATTCAAAATCTTCTGGGATCAATCCCCGTACAAATGCTTTTCTCAGTGCAGCGATACCACGTAAGTTGCGGGTTTGCTGCCAGCCTTCCCCCGAACAGATGAATTTGGCCTGCGGGAAATCCCGCAAGCCAGCAATATGATCACCATGAAAGTGAGAAATGATAATGCCATTAATATCACGCGCTTGAATGCCTTCTTCTTTCAGCTGCATCACCAATGAATCTTTGGTGTCAAAGTAGACTGGCGTGACTGTGCGATATAACCGAATAACCCCACTGCGGGTATGATCGTAAAAATGGCTGGCATATCCGGTATCGAGTAGCCAGCGCTTGTCATTGCACTCCAGCAACCATGCGCGGGCCGGAAATTTACATATGCGAAGACTGGCGCCTTTCAGTGCCATGCAGCCGGGATGAGTGCAGTATCCTACTTCAAAAACACGCATCTTAACCATGTGAACCCGCCTGCTGATCTATCTGTTTTAACCAATTGGCTGTTAAATGAATGCCTTCTTCCATGGTATAAATCGGCGAATAGCCCAGCTCTTCCCGTGCCTTTGAGTTATCCAGTGTCATGGAATAATAAGCCGCCCCAATACCGTAACGAGTCAGCAACGGCTCTTTTCGGGTGAGCATAGCCATTCCTTCCAATACTGCCGCAACTCCATACAGAAATGGATAAGGCAATGATTTGATCCGATAACCAAACTGCATCTCGTCAAATAACTGTCCTAAGGTCTTCGCCAATGGTTGTGGCTGCTGATTGGTAATATTATATATCGCTCCGCTTTGTAAACCTTCGCGTTGGGTCGCCAATGACATGGCATGGACAACATTCATTACATAAGTGAGATCCAAGGTATTCTTCCCACCCGCAGGCAAGGCCATAACGCCTTTACTGGATTTAACCTGAGCCAGCAGGCGCGGCAACAACACTCGGTCATGTGGGCCAAATAACCCACGGGGACGCAAAATAATATAAGTTGTGTCTGGATAGCGGCGAATCAGTTTGAGTATGCACTCTTCCGCCAGGAACTTCGTTCGGGCGTAATCATTGGCGAAACGCTGGCTACGCTGATTTTCGGTAATATGCTGTTGGTGTGAAAAATTAAAATATACGGCTGGCGTAGAAATATGGATAAATCGCTGGATACCACATATTCCTGCTGCCTGCACCAACATATATGTCGCAGTCAAATTGATACGTTCAAACTCATCAGGATCACCCCAGGGAGAAGATTTGGCGGCACAATGCCAGACTGCATCACAATCTGACATCAGCTCGATTGCTTCATCCACTGTTAGCGTCGCCAGTTCAGCGCGGCGGAATTTGGCTCCCAATTGAGTTAACAACTCCCCCGCCTGCGGATCACGTCCGGTTGCTACCACCGTCTCCCCACGCGATAACAGGTAATCAACGGCATTACGACCTAAACCACTTGTTGCCCCAGTTACAAGAATTTTCATGGTCTTAAAATCATCTCACTTAATGAAAGCCCGGCCGCCGTGCCAAGCAACATCACATAATCACGGCCATAATAGCGATCGGTAATCATGGCTTCATGCAGAGCACTAGGAATCGATGCTGCGACCTGATTACCGCGATAACGATAAATATTCATAAATCTCTCATCCCTGATATTCAATCGATTGCGAATATGTTTCAGCCCCAAATGACTTGCCTGATGAGGAACCACGGTATCAATATCAGACATTTCAAGGTTGGCACTCGCCAGTACACGCTCTGTAAAGCCTTCAATTAATGACGCAGTCAGTTTAAACAGTGGCTTACCTTGCATCTGGAACAGAAAATCACTATCTTCCATGCCCGCACGAAGATTCTTGCGAGTTCCGCCAGCCCGGACCTCACATAATTCGAGGCCTTCTGGATAAGTCTCATGTTTGTAGGTCACAATCCCGCTTTGCCCATCTCCTCTTTCGACGATCATACACGCCGCTCCATCACCAAAAATCAGTGAAGATTCCTGATGTGACCAGTCAATGCCACGGGAAGCCATCTCTGCGGAGACAATCGCAATACGCCGATACTGTCTGGTCGCCAACAATCCACTGGCAACACTCAAAGCAGAGATAAAACTCACACAACTTGAATTAATATCAAAACAGGCAATTCCTGCCTTTAATCGGCTCACTTTTAAAATATGTGCGGCGGAATAAGGTAAGGCTTGAATCGGGATTGCAGAAGCTGAAATCAACAGATCAATTGAATCCGGCTGGATTTGATGTGTTTTTAAAGTATCATGTAATGCATCTACGGCTAATTTAGCTTGAGATGCCTGATAATCAGAATGATAACGATATTCTATTCCGGAATGCTTTTCTACAAAACCACTCGGTTTATTTAACCTCAAATCTAAATCGGATGAATACACTTTATTTTCTGGCAAAGCAGTGCCAGACGCAATGATCTTTAATGGGATCAATTCATTTGAGTTTTTCATTTTCTTATTACTTCCAAGTGTTAATTTTTTGTTTAAATTTATTATCAGAATATAAAGTTAGTTCTGAGTATAGGGTTAGATGAAATAAGTATTTATCAGATAGTCGGTCAAACAGGAAGTAGATATTTATGATACATCATATTACTAAATTGAAATATTTAACACAGATGCATGAAAAATAAAATTTTTTCCCGGCTCATTATTTCGATGCTATAAATTTTTTTTAATGAAATTAAAGTGCCATGAGATTTAATTATGGGATTTGTTGTGTTTATGTGAAATAAAAATAAATATTAATTTACAAATAAACCAACTTAACTTAGTCATAAGAAATAGTTTTATTGGTTTTTTATTTCAATGAAAAACTATTTAAATCTAATTATTCAAAAGAAACATCAATTAAATATCAATTCAATATTTTTGGTTATTTGCATCCTTAAATTAAATAAATCACCTCACTCATCAATGCATATATTTAAAAATAAAAACAATAAGAATATTATTCTGAATAATATATTGCTGTTCAGAAAAATGATTTCAATAAATCAAGTGCTATTTTATTCCTATTCCATTTTATTTTTCTGTCTCTCATGCACTACTCCGTTTGCTGGTTTGCTTGCGTTCAGAACGATCCACAACTACCTGTAAAATTAACTGACACAAGATGCCAATAACAATTGCTGTTAATAACCCTGCCATAAGATCAATAAATAAATGCCGCCGCAATTGAATAATGGAAAAACATATCAATACTCCCCACGTTAACCACAACAGCCGCCAAGATTTTTGTTTTCCTTGCCAAAGCGCATACACAGATAATGCGGTCAACGAAGCATGTAATGAAGGCAAACAGTTTTGTGATGAATCTATCGTGATCAAGTAAGCCAGCATACGATCTGTAATTTTGTCACCCGTAATCGACGGATAATCGAGAGTGGTGGGATAAAGCAAATAGATCAAACCGGAAAACAGGGCACAACCCTGCATTGCCAACATTAACCAACGTACACGGGATAGTGGACAGAACAGATAAGCCAACGGTATCAACAGGAAGAAAGAGAGATAGAACCAAACTCCATTGGAAGAAAATGCAATCCATTCATCAATAACAGAAAATTGCAATATCGTCACTTGATCGTTCAAATAATAGTTAGCCGTGAAATGGTAAATAACCCCAACTGTTCCCCATCCCAATAGACAACACAATAGTCGGTATCCTAACAGTTCGATTCTCCAGTTCATTCTGGCCTCTTTATCATTTGACAGCCTGTATTATTCATCATCTACTCCGCCCCATTTCTCACGCCATAATCCATTTATTGCATCAGCTACAAGCATATTTATCATCTGGATTTATTTAACTTAAGGTATAAATCAGAGGGTATAATTTCTGTTCCGGAAAAAATGTACCAGAGGCAATAATCTTCAATAAGATCAATCCCTTTGCATTATTAATTTTCACAAAATATTTCTGTTTGTTATTTTTTATTTTAAATGGTCTTCTCAGAAAAAATGGTTTCTGAACGCGGGGTTAGAATAAACTATTATTTATCAGACAATCGAGGGAACAGAAAGAGGATGTTTATTAAATAGAAGAGAACTAAAGTGAAACTCACATACAATCAATTGAAAATAAAATTATATTTAACTTGAGATTATAATTTTATGCCCACCTTGCTCTCCATCACTTTTGCGAGCATGATCGCAATACCTTTACCCATTAATCAAACAAGTTACATGCCTACAATCAAAGAACTTCAGGTCGCAATCTCAAACCTTTCTATATGGCGCAAGGGTGATCAACGAGCGCCACATAAGCCATTACTGTTGCTGTATGTGCTCTCTCAATATCAGAAAGGCCATGAACGACTGTTTGATTATGGGAAGGAGATCCACCAGCCATTACTGGAGCTACTCAACAACTTTGGCCCAAGACGCAAAAGTCACGATCCCTCTTTACCCTTTTGGCGCTTACGTGGTGATGGTTTTTGGGAGCTGCAAAATACCGAACTCTGCACACCACAAAAAGGCAGCAGGCAACCACCAAAACGTGAACTAATTGAATTTGGCGTGAAGGCAGGTTTCGACCAACCAAGCTATCAGTTATTACGCAAGAAGCCAGCTGCCATTGATAAACTGGCACAACAAATCCTCAGTGAACACTTTCCTGACAGCATACAGGAGCTGCTGGCTAATCAATTGGATTTCTCGTTAAGTGATATCCGCAAAATGCGCGATCCACGTTTTCGCCAGCAGATACTGCGCGCCTATAACTACGAATGTGCAATATGTGGCTACAACCTGCGACATGACAGTACTCCTGTTGGTCTGGAAGCGGCGCACATCAAATGGAAACAATATGGCGGCCCCTGTACCGTAAGTAACGGGCTTGCCCTTTGTTCATTGCACCATTCCGCATTCGATATGGGTTCAATCAGTATTGACAATAATATGAATTTACTGGTTTCAGAAAGTATTAATGGCGGCCCGATAGTTAAGCAACTTTTTTGGAATTTTGCAAAACAGCCAATATTACGTCCCCAGAACAAAAACTATTATCCGTTGGAAAGCTTCATCGCTTGGCATCGTAACCAAGTCTTTAAGGAATAATCCTCAGATATTAAAAGGGGAAGCAACGCTTCCCCAATACCTTAATTGAATTTCAGATCACTGACCTGCTTTCAATTTTTGGAAATACTCTTCGTACAAGATATTGGCATTACCAACATCATTCTGCCATTCTCCTTTTTGGATCACGGCTTCATCTGGATAGAGAGATTTATCTTCTGTCATTGCCTTAGGCAGTAATTTTTTCGCTTCCAGATTCGGGGTTGGATAACCAATTTTTTCAGCTACTTGCGCTGCAATCTCTGGACGCAACAAGAAATTGATCAATTTCATCGCACCATCGACATTCTTGGCATTCGCTGGAATAGCCAAGCTATCCATCCAGAAAATCCCGCCTTCTTTCGGCCAAATAATATCAACAGGCGTGCCAGCCTGACGAGCAACATAAGCAGAGCCAGTCCACATCATACCGATATCAACCTCACCTTCCATAAATGGGTTAGCGGGGTTGTCAGAGTTAAATGCCAGTACATTTGGCATCAGATTTCGCAGTTCCTGATAAGCGGCTTCAATCTCTTTCGGATCGGTGGTATTGCCGGAATATCCTAATTTCAGCAACGCCATCTGGAAAACTTCACGAGCATCGTCAGTCAGCACTAAGCTGCTTTTGTACTTTGGTTGCCAAAAATCAGCCCAAGAAGAGAGGGTTTTCGGATCAATAGTATCGCGATTAACACCAATCGCCGTTGCACCCCAAATATAAGGGATAGAGTAATCGTTATTCGGATCAAAAGACTTATGCAGCAAGTTAGGATCAAGATTATGGAAGTTGCTCAGTTTACTGGTATCGATTTTTTGCAACATCCCTTCTTTACTCATTTTTGAGACAAAGTAAGTGGATGGAACCACTAAATCATAAGCGTCGTCTTTATAGGTTTTCAGCTTGGTGTACATGCTCTCATTGGATTCATAGGTGGAATAAATCACCTTGATCCCAGTCTCTTTAGTGAACTGGTTGAGCAAACCAGGCGGAACGTATTCAGTCCAGTTGTAGAAATACAGCGTCTTGCCATCATTAGCAGCAGCATTTACCGAACCAATGCTTAATGCCATCATCCCAGCGGCTAACAGATAATAAAACCACTTTTTCATGTCATGTTTCCACGCAGTTAGTGCGTCAGTATCGTATATAGGCTCTGCATGAACCTACCCCCCAAAAAACGGCTATTATAAAAGCGGCATTTTGTAGGGTAAAGCCACTTGTTATGTTGTAGGCTTATGAATTGTACAATACGCTAACAATGCACATAATATACACAAATGCAGGAGAAAACATTGTGGATACATTCACCATTTCACACGCCCGCGAAAATCTAGCAGCAGTTATCGATCAAGCTGTGGCTGGACAACCCGTGGAGATTACCCGTCACGGTCGAGAAACTGCAGTAATTATCAGTAAAAAAGAATTTGAAGCACTCCAAAAAGCGAAATTGGACGCTGAATTTGCTGATATCGTTGGCCTATTAGACACATCGAACAGGATATTAACAGATAGATGATCCGACACGTCACTCCCAATGAAGTGATTGCCCTTCATGATTATCTTTTACGCCGTTATGCGGGTGTCCCCGGAATGTCTGACCCTGGCCGAGCAGATGAAATTGTTAGCCGAGTGATGAACCGAGAATTTTATGAAGATATCACTGATATCTATGAACTAGCTGCAACATACTGGCTCGCCATTGCCCGTGGTCATATTTTTATAGATGGCAACAAGCGGACAGCTTTGAACACCGCTATATTATTCCTGAAACGTAACGGAGTAAAAGTTTATGACCATCCAGAATTGGTTGAATTGACGGTAAAAGCAGCTAAAGGAGAATTTGTATCTGCACAATTGGCTACCAGACTCAGAGAACTTTTCAAACCAGAGGTTAGCCCTTATTGATGTTTATCGAATTACTTACCTATGGCGAAAACGATTACAAAATAAGAAAAGCGTGGTCAACCTACAACCACGCTTAAAAGAAGATTAAGACTTACCCGTGCGATCGCGCATTACAAATTGGCTAATCATCACCAAAACCAAAGACATAAGTAACAAAATCGTTGCCAATGCGTTCACTTCCGGCGAAATACCCACTTTTACCATTGAATAAATCTTAAGTGGCAGGATTTCATAGCTTGGTCCCGTCACAAATGAAGAAACAACCACATCATCCATTGACAGGGTAAAACTCAGTAACCAACTCGCCATGACTGCCGGCATCGCTAACGGCAGGATGATTTTTCGCAGGATGGTCAGTTCACTTGCTCCCAAATCACGTGCTGCTTCCAGCATTTTGACATCGAAGTCTTTCAGGCGGGAGTAAACCGTGACAACCACAAACGGCAGGCAGAAGGTGATGTGCGAAAACAGCAGCGACCAGAACCCCAGTGAGATGCCGAGCAGCATAAACAGCACCAGCAAGGAAATTGCCATCACGATATCCGGCGACATCATCACCACAAACAACATGCCGCCGACAAATTTTTTGCCACGGAACGAGTAACGATACAAAGCCACCGCAGTTAAAGAGCCAATCAAGGTCGCAAACGTGGCGGATGCTACCGCCATCGTCAGAGAGTGGCCTGCCGCTTGAAGCAGGCTATCATTGGAGAACAGCAAACTGTACCATTCGGTGGTAAAACCCTGCCAGTTAATACCAAAACGTGATTGGTTAAACGAACTTACCAGCAGAATGATAATTGGAATATACAGATAAGCATAAACGATGGTCATGAAGCCACCGCGCAACAGGCGTCTGATCATTCCAGTTCCACCTTCTTGTTCAACAGCTTAGCCGCACGATAGTAAACCAATAACATCAGCCCCATCACCAGCGTCAGACAGATGCTGGTCGCCGCCCCAAACGGCCAGTCGCGGATATTGAGGAATTGGCTCTTAATCACGTTACCGATCAGCAGGTTCTTTGCTCCACCCATCAAGTCAGCCACGTAGAACAGCCCCATCGCTGGCAGCAATACCAGCAAACAACCAGCGATAATACCCGGCATGGTGAGTGGCACAATGATGCGGATAAACGTCTGCAATTTCCCTGCCCCTAAATCGCGCGCCGCTTCCAGACAGGGTTTATCCAGCTTCTCAATGCTGGAATAAAGCGGCATCACCATAAACGGCAGCAGGATGTAAACCAGCCCCAATACAACCGCTTCGGGGGTATACATAATGCGCAACGGTTTATCAACAATCCCCACCCACAGCAGAAAATCATTCAAATATCCGCGGGTACTGAGAAACATCTTCAAGCCGTAAATGCGGATTAACGAGTTCGTCCAGAACGGTACGATCAGCAGGAACAGCATGAGTGGACGCAGTTTCTGCGGCATACGAGCCAGGAAAAAAGCGAACGGATAGCCAATCAGCAGACAGCACAGCGTCGCCACAATCGCCATATTCAGCGAGTGTAGCAACACTTCGGCGTACAGCGGATCGAACAATCGGGTATAGTTATCCAGCGAGAATACCATCTTCACTAAATTGGCATCATCTCGAGTCAGGAAGCTGGTTCCGATAATCATCAGATTCGGCAAAAAGACGAACAACATCAGCCAAGCGACGATGCCCGTAATGACGATATTCTGGAATAGCTTACGCGTCTTCTTCATCGACCAGCACAACCTCCCAGCTTTCTACCCAATTCACGGCAATTTTCTGGTTCAGGGAATGGTCAACGTCAGGATCATCTTCGTTGAAGAATTCGCTCACCATGACCATCTTGCCATTTTCCATTTCGACCACTGAATCCAGCGTCATACCCTTGTAGTTACGCTCGCGGACATAACCAATCAGGCCCGATACTTGCTCACCATTGTTGATCTCGTCAACGCGCAGGTCTTCCGGGCGCAGCAATACTTTCAGCGTTTGCCCTACCATCACAGGTAGCGAAGTGAAAATATCACATTCGTGGCCTTCAACATTGGCGCGTATCCGCTGCTCATCAATACGGTGCAATACTTCAGCATCAAAGATATTGATTTCGCCAATAAAGCGGGCAACAAACAGGTTTTTCGGCTCTTCGTAAATCTCACGCGGAGAACCATCCTGTTCAATGCGTCCGTCACGCATAACCACGATACGGTCTGACATTACCAGAGCCTCTTCCTGATCATGGGTAACGAAGATAAAGGTGATGCCGAGCTTACGCTGGAGCGCCTTCAGCTCATTTTGCATCTGCTTGCGCAATTTGTAATCGAGCGCGGACAGTGATTCATCCAGCAGCAAGACTTTGGGTTTATTGACTACCGCACGGGCAATCGCCACACGCTGCTGCTGACCGCCGGAAAGCTGGGCAGGTTTACGCTGGGCAAACTCTTCAAGCTGAACCATGCGCAATGCTTCTTCAACACGCGGAGCAATCTCTTTTTCCGGTGTCTTCTGCATTCGAAGTCCAAAAGCGACGTTTTCAAATACGGTCATGTGAGGGAACAGGGCATAACTCTGGAAGACCGTATTGACGTGACGGTGCTCGGCGGGAATATCGGTAATATCCTGCCCTTCCAGTAAAATTTTGCCGCAATCAGCATCTTCCAGCCCGGCAATCAGACGGAGTACTGTGGTTTTGCCACAACCGGATGGCCCAAGAATGGTCAGGAACTCGCCATCATTGATTGTCAGATCAAGCTGTGAAATAACTTGTTTGCCGTCGAAGCCCTTATTCAAGGCTTTCAATTCAACAAGTGGTGTCAGAGAGGTATTCTCAGTCATTTATGCTATCATCTATCCCTTGGAATAATGCAGATAGAACCGCCACGGGAAAAGACTGTGTCAGCTAGCAGGAGGCATCATTTCTCTGCTAAAGCTCAAAGCCAGTGGCGCCGGTTGAAATTACGAAGCGCGCATGATAAACGCAGTAAGCCCAAATTGAAAGCCGAAACAATGACAATATGTCATTTTTTATTATCATTTCACAAATGATAACGCTTCGAACCATCTTGAACTAAATTTAACCTCTTGAAAATAATTTACTACCGGATGCTTTCAATCATTTTTAATCTATTTTATTTTTAATGAGATCTTAACATGTCTGGGAGACTGTTTCTGCCATCCACGAATGCCTGTCAATACCCCCCATCCATGCACTCTCTGTTCTTTGACTGGCGGTGCATACTTCTCATTTCCTGCTTTCCCTCTCATCATTCTGGAAACTAGCCATTTATTCTCCATTGAAGTCAATAAAAACATGGCTCCACAGGCTATAAACACCATCTAACGGCAACAAACTAATGTGATGGGCGCTATCGGTTTATCCCCATATGCATGGGGAACAGATTCCGACCAAAGCAGAAACTACAGAATTCGTACGGTTTATCCCCATATGCATGGGGAACAGTTTAATTTCTCCTGAAACTCAGATTTAATCGCCGGTTTATCCCCATATGCATGGGGAACAGTCAGCCAGCATTTCAATAATACCCAAATCCCCCGGTTTATCCCCATGTGCATGGGGAACAGAGCTCTACTCACCCAATACTCCATGTAAGAGCCGGTTTATCCCCATATGCATGGGGAACAGACGAACCGTGTTACTGATACGAGCCATACGATCGGTTTATCCCCATATGCATGGGGAACAGTTTTGCGGTCAAATTTCCGTACCCAATTACCCACGGTTTATCCCCATATGCATGGGGAACAGTAATGTTAAATGTTCCGGCTTCATGGTTACCCCGGTTTATCCCCATATGCATGGGGAACAGGTCATTTTTTTCTCTTAAAAGAGATCATCGGTCGGTTTATCCCCATATGCATGGGGAACAGTAGGCAAATGATAAAAAAAGAAGGTCTAAACGCGGTTTATCCCCATATGCATGGGGAACAGAGTTTGAATGCGAGTCCCATTTCATCACAACACGGTTTATCCCCATATGCATGGGGAACAGACGTCATATTCTGCAGCCGTTTGGCATTTTTACGGTTTATCCCCATATGCATGGGGAACAGCTGACCGTTATGGCAAACGAATCTTATGAAAGCGGTTTATCCCCATATGCATGGGGAACAGTCAACAGTGATAGACATTGATTCCCTGAAAAAACGGTTTATCCCCATATGCATGGGGAACAGAAAACCAGCCAACCCGTGTTCATGAAATAGCACGGTTTATCCCCATATGCATGGGGAACAGTCTAGTTGTATCTTTATGTTTTTAAATAATTTTTTTGACAGAAAAAATTCTACCACATTTTCTCCTTAAAAATCTTATTTTATCAAATATAAAAATATATGTTTTTCAACATGTTAAAAAATACAAAACTCAAGCCATTTCAATCTACCGAAATTCCCTGAACGAAACATTTTTGCTACTTTGCTACAAGTATCATCTCTAGCTCCCAACAATTATAAGGAATCACTTTCCTGTACGATAATTTGCCCTTCAAAGCATATTGGCTGAATTTTCCCCCTAATATCATCTTTGTAAAAATGATTGGGGACTCCGGTGTTACCCAAGCTGTCGATAGCAGCACCGCTCCCGCTAATTTGCGTGATAACCACTGCAACTGCTCCTCTTCATGGATAAGCGGTATTCGGCAACATTTGATCTTACCGTTACGATCACGGCGCTGTTGTCCGTCTTTAATAGTCTTAACCGGATTAGCCCTTAGCTTAAAGCGTAGTTTAGCGCCATTGGGAATAGACCATTGAATGAGTTTACTCACCATCACCTGAGCCGCCTCCACTGACGAAGGTGCCTGTGCTGATTGCAATAAAGCTTCCGCACCGCGACCAAAGTGCTGCACCTCAATCCGAAAGAGAAAATCACGTGTATCATTAGGACGGTTGGGAAAAAGTTGCCACAAAGCCCGATGCAGTTGATAGGGGTCTTTCGCCCATCGCCAGTCGATCCAGACTTTGCTCAAGAACATAGCGAATCTCCCTGAATAACAAACCAATCATGCGTCGAAAATTAACGTTGCAAGGCAACAATAGGCTCATCCCGGGTACGTAAAGGACGCTCTTTTGGATTGATGGCCTCTTCACTATAAATAGTTCCTCTGTCACCAAATTGATTTAACGCCAATAGGGGATTGTCTGCCTCACATTGCCCCAAATAGAGTGGATGACTTAATGGGCAGCTGCGTCTTCCCAAATAGGGGTAAACCAAGGTTTCTGTACTGCGGCAACTAAGTTCGCTAATTTGTAATGACTGTTAGGTACACACCAAACGGCTACGGTAAAATGGGCATCACAGAGGTATTCACGCCAGGTTTGGATGGTGGCATGACTTTTCAGACTAACATAATCTACTCTGGCATCCTTAATGGTGTGATAGTCCGTAATTTTGCTCAACTTCACAGATTTATCATCCAATTTATGCTCATCACAGCACACCGCGAAACGTACACTGTCAGACAAAGCCAGAAGTGCATCTTTGTCATTTCGGCGTATCCCCAGACATGCCCCAAGCAATCCCAGTAAACCGCTGCGCGTGGGAAAATTAGCGGTGGGGCGTGTGCCTTCAAATGTGGGATGCCCCCAAAACTGCATCGGGCCAGAAAGGCGTAATATGAGATAAGATGCCATATTTAGCCCTCACCGTTACTACGGATCCAGTTTTTCAGCTCTTCCAACCCAGCTAACCAAAGAATAAGGTCTTTAAGGGGATCGCACAACGCGGAAAAACTTCAATGGGTTGGTTCTACGGTTTCAAGTTACATTTGGTCGTCAATCATCAGGGTGAAATTCTGGCGCTTAAAGTGACTGTCGGTAATGTAGATGATCGGGAACCAGTTCGCCAATTAACAACAGAATTAACGGGTTCTCTGTATGGTGACAGTAAGAATACCTCTGTCAGATGCTATAGACCTAAGCTCTTTTTAATCTATTCTTCTGATGTATGGCGTTTTTTCTGTTTCCTGACCCGTACGGCGATTGACCGAAATCGTGTCCTCCCTTTGATCTGTCGGTGACAAGAATACGTCATAAGAGGGTTCTCCTCACGGTACGCGTGACTCAAGAAGGGCCTGACGGCTTGTCTCTTTACTGTCCTGTCCGGGGTATCTGTCAGGAGAAACCAGCGTATTCTCTGACAGAGACTTTATCCTATGGCTGGAATTCAACAAGGCGTCATCGGTGGTGTTGATACCCATAAAGACCTACACGTTGCAGCGGTCGTTGATCATCATAATTGTGTTGTAGGGTGTGAATCTTTTCCGGCAACTCGAAAGGGATATTGCCAAATGTTATCCTGGATGAAGTCATTTGGAACACTAATCCGGATAGGTATTGAATATACGGGTTCATATGGTGCAGGTTTATTACGCTATTTTCAAATGGAAGGTATTGAAGTCCTTGAGGTGACTGCCCCTGATAGAATGGAACGCAGAAAGCGGGGGAAAAGTGACACGATTGATGCTGAATGTGCAGCTCATGCGGCATTTTCATTCATTCGTACCGTCATGCCTAAAACGAGGGACGGTATGGTTGAATCTCTTCGCGTTTTGAAAGCCTGCCGAAAAACAGCCATCGCGGCCCGGCGCGTTGCACTGCAAATGCTTCAGATGACTATCGTCTCTGCGCCTGAAGAATTACGGGCGCAGATCAGAAACCTCACCCGAATGCAACTGATACGCACTCTCGCCACCGCCAAACCCGATATGACCCGGTATCGTCATGTTGAGGATGCCTACCGTATTTCACTGAAATCACTGGCGCGACGCTATCTGGAATTACAGGATGAAATTAGCGATTTGGATATCATGATTGCCGCTATTGTGGATGATCTTGCACCCGACCTGATTAAATGCAAAGCGGTAGGATATGAATGTGCTTCTCAACTTCTTATCACCGCATGGGATAACCCAGAACGCTTCCGTTCAGAATCAAGTTTTGCTGCATTATGTAGGGTAAGTCCAGTACCGGCGTCTTCAGGAAAGAATCAGCGTTACCGTCTTAACCGGGGAGGTAATCGTGCAGCGAACAGCGCGCTTCATATCATCGCCATTGGCAGGCTACGTACAGATGCCAGGACACAGGAATATGTCGCTAGACGGGTTGGAGAAGGTCATTCAAAACTGGAAGCCATACGTTGCTTGAAACGCTATATATCCAGAGAGATATTTACCTTATTGCGTAACCAGAATCGGCAGATCAACAGCAGGCAAATAACAACTTGACACTTAGAAGGGCACCAAAGGTTATCTCAGTCATTTTGATCTTAATGATCAATTGATTGAACGCAAGGTTCGCAATAAACCACAGGAATAACCTGCCTCAGTTTGTGATCTACTTCGTGAAAATAATAAATTTTTATACGAAGCCTTGAGATTGAAATAGCTGCTAAATTTGACCATTTTTAGATCTCATGGTTTTTTTGCTTTAAATGACGATAAAACACACAAAAAGAAATAAAGATAAGTAAAATTCAAAAGAAAATAGACATCGCAAGATGTCTATTTTTTTATCTAAAATCAGCCAATTAACTTCATTTCCTTTCTACTCCAATATTTCCTTATCAGATACTTACACCCTGCCCATCATCAGAATTGCCATTTAAAACCGACATTCATACTATTATCCTGATGGCTGCTGGACAGCAATCCGCTATAACCAAGAGTGAATGAGACGTTGCTACTTGTGCTTATCTCTGCATTAGCTTTCAACACTACACCATCACGGGAAACCGGAACACTGCGGGTCACGAACGTCGTGTTGCTGCCACGGAATGACAAGCCTGTTGCTCGTTCCGACTCACCATATTGATGCTGCCAACCTAGCTCCCCATTCAGAGCAATCGAAGAACCCCATGAAGTCTGCCAGCTATGATTGGCACGCAACCCCAATGTGGAGAGTGTCGCTTCGGTATGTTGACTGTTACCACGAAGCGCTGCGGCAACACCGTTTTCGTTAATCCCTTCATTGCGGAAGTTAATGTAAGCCAAATTAATGAATGGCTCCAAATTCACAGTGCCTGCCGGTAGATGGTAAGCAAGCTCCGCAGACAACTGCGATGTACGCCCACTGTATTTTGCATTCTCACTATCACGCTGGCTGCCATAGTTGATAGAGCGGGTGGTATCAATACGGTGCCATGTGAATCCGCCATTGGTGCGCAAAGCAAAATCACCAAACTGACGGTCACCATAAAGAGCGAGGTGATAGTTATTGCTGTCAGCAGTAGCGCTGTTACCGCCATCAAGAGAAATACGGGTGTAACCAGTGGCAATCCCAAGACGACTGTATTCGTCAACAAGGGCATCCACGCCAAGGAATACGCCGTAATTGGAAGCCTGATAGCCGCTCGCATTTTCTGTACCAGAAGCGTGGTTCCATGCACTAAGCAATCGAACCCATGCACCGTTATCATCTCCATAAATATCAGGCGATGATGAACGGCCTCCGGCCTGACTTAAACGAGAGTTTAAGGTATCGCGTAAATAACGGCTGTCATTCACCAACAGGGAAGCTACATCGGCGTGGATCTGCCCATCAAGCTGACGAAACGCATATCGGGCTTGCCCTTTAGAGTCGCTAGCCAAGATACTTTCGTAGACAGGATTGCCTGCACCGAGGGTATCAGCGGCAGCCGCCACAGCTCGCTCATTTTGTGTCTTGGCAACATCCGCAAAAGCGGTATCATTGCGTCCGACATGGAGGAAGACTTTGCTAGGCTGATAGGACAATCTAGTGCCAAGGAAGAGATAATTCGAGACGACATTATCAAAGCGGCCGTTGATATTTTGCTTCGTATTAAAAATATTGTATTGCTGACCAGCTAGGCCTTGTACTTCTTTAAAGGAAAGTAAATTCCCCGTATTTTCAAGAGAAACGCTAACCTTGCCGCCATTGAGCTGGGCACTTTTTTCAACCTGAATGCTGTCACTGCGTCCATCGACGGCGATTTCAACAGCGTAATGAGAACCCGGTTCAAAAGTAATTTTGTCAGCAACTTTAAGTGTGCCAATAGAGTTACCCGGAGCAACAGTACCACCACTTTGTACATTAAGCGCCCCAACCGTACCATTCCCACCAAGAACACCACTTTCCATTACCGAAACAGTGGAAGAGACACTGCCATTGACATTCAACAATCCCTGTTTGACCAATGTTGGACCAGAATAAGTATTTTGACCACTGAGGATCAGCGCACCTCTGCCTTGTTTAGTCAGTCCGCCATGACCGCTGATATCGTTGCTCCATAGATCCAGAGCACACTGAGCGGTATCACAGGCACGCTCAGTCGGTCTGCCCTTATCAAGCACAGCACCAATACCCGGAATATCAGCAATAAGCTGACCGTTGCCGTAGGCCACACCATCAGGATCTGGGATGCGGAATTTTTCAGGAATATCTTCTGCGGTATAGAACATACCGGGGCCATTTATCGCTTTACCGAGGTTAATTAATCCCCAGCCGTAAATCTCATCAATCCCCTTTTCTCCCATATCAGTCGCCGTAGTAAGCAGCACAGAAGACACTTGAGCTCCGGTCATATATGGGAAACGCTCCATTAATACCGCAATACTACCACCAACATGTGGTGCGGCCATCGAAGTACCACTGTAATGAGCATATCCAGCAGTCACGTTATCCACTTTTCCGCCAATGACTGAGCTATAAATCTGACTACCGGGCGCACTGACACAAAAACTGGCAGTATAGCCACAGCGTGAGGAAAAATTGCTGATGGAATAAGGCTCACTATTGATACTATTCGGATCTTTTTGCACACTGGCGACTGTCAGCCAATTTGGTGCAATATCTGGCACAAACCAAGCCAGACCAGCGATGGCATCCGGATTACTGTAATTTTTACTATTA
Source organism: Xenorhabdus yunnanensis (assembly GCF_028598805.1). Lineage (GTDB taxonomy): Bacteria > Pseudomonadota > Gammaproteobacteria > Enterobacterales > Enterobacteriaceae > Xenorhabdus > Xenorhabdus yunnanensis. The sequence continues at coordinate 23,925 of NZ_JAQRFI010000014.1, forward strand.
CCCGCGGCAAAAATCGTCACAATACCACTGCGGGCAGCATCAATTGCCCCCTGATATGCACCACCAGGTTTTGTACCCAAAAGTGGCTTGATTTCATCAAACTGCTTTTGAGCCTCTGCTAAGGTAAAGTGAGCTGCGTTCGGATTGCTTCCGCCATTCTCAAGCTTCTTATCAATACCAATCCCCCAGCTGTTGTTAATGATACGAGCGCCATTATCTATTAGTGCATGCCAACCAGCTTGGTAAACGCCACCATCATTGCCTAAGATGATGCCATCTTCAGGGCCGGGATCACCGTTATCTGCACTGAGTATTTGGGCGTTATAGGCCACACCATGCATTTTTTTGCCATCTCGGCTACCCGCTGCAATACCTGCAACATGGACACCATGATTTCCTAACTTGCCGTATCCATCTACGGACGGTGCTCCACCATAATTAAATGAATCGCCTTTTTTCACCTTAATATAGGGATCGGTATATTCACGTATCCCAGAGGTAACTAAGTTGATGACCTTATTTTTCCCCACAAACTCAGGATGTTTGGCATAAACGACCTGATCGAATATCCCCAGCTTGATCCCTTTACCGGTATAACCTCTAGCATAGGCTTCATCAGCGTGAATAGCACCAAGCCCCCATTCAGCCAAAAACTCACTGGAACGCCAGCTGGTAGGATCGCCGGGCCGCCCTTTTTCAATATAATTTTCCGCATAAGCTCCAAAGCTGGCTGCTGCCAGATAACAAGCTATGACGTGGTAAAGCACTCGTGGCTGGATTTTGACCGATAAACGCGTGGCAGTCAGGGAGCCTCGAGGTATTCTGTATCGCTTATTCATCTTAGTTACCATCCATTGTTGATTTGCAAAAATACCAGTTCTTATGTTTTTTATTGTGTAGGCGGGTTGAAACCATCACCTGCATCACCTAAGCACACCATAAAATGACACATTTAATTAATGTAAATCTAATGATTTTTTAATAAAAAAATAACAAAAAGTATTATTTTGAAAAATTGGAGTGGTACTTTTTATGTTGCAGCGTGATGGCGTGATATTGATACCACGCCGTGATTTGTTTAACTGTGGGATACTTTTGCTAATGATCGTAGACGGGCTTCCTTCCCATTAGCTATCACTTTGCTTATGTTCTCTTTCTAAAGGTTTTTTTTCTGAAAGGTTTGTTTCTGATAATGCTGTGCTGCTACTCAGCGTAGAATGGCGCAAAGGTTTTATTACTGTTGCAAGCAACAGGCAGGTAAGCGCAGCAAAAGTGCCAAACGAAAAGACGGTCATTATAGGAGACAACAAACGTCCCATAAAACCCAGTCCCAACGCTCCCAAAGAGTCACCAGTAACATCTTGTGCTGTGACAAAACTGTTTACTCGCCCCAATAAATGATCCGGTGTATGGCTCTGAACAAGGGTAAATTGCAGTAAGGACGCAAACGCATTCAAATATCCATAACAAACCAGAACAAGTAATGCCAGAACGATATTTGTGACGACTCCCAGTAGGGATAACGTGATAAAGGAGCACAGCGCACATACAACAAGCAGAACTCCGGATCGTGAGCTTCGCCCTATCCATCCGCTGGTGAAAGCCCCTAACATGGCTCCCAAAGGAACGGCGGAATACATCAACCCAGTTGCTGACGACCCTTGGTGATATACTTCCTGAGACAATGCAGGAAACAGAATGCGAACCGCTCCTGCAACACTGAGCAGCATCCCCACCAGTATGACACTACCCACAATTTTATGCTGACAAACAAATTTCACCCCGCTTACCAATGCACTGAGCGGGTGCTCTTTATTGCTTAGCTGAGGCTTCATTTCAGGTAGCCTCATTAGGGGTAATAATGTGGCTAATGTACCGATTGCTGCAACGGCAAAGTTCCATCCTGGCCCACCAGCAACAATAATAATGCCTGCCAATGCCGGTGAAATAATGGCACCTATGCGAACAGTAATCATGCTCAAGGCACCTGCGGCGGCCAGATTTTCCCGCCCTACTAAATTGGGGATTGCCGCCATTAACGCCGTCATCCCCAACGCACCAAAAAAGCCATCCCAGATAGAAAGGAAATAGAGTATATACAGTGATGGCGAGTCTAAAAATGCATTAAAGCTTAATGCCACAAAACCGATGCCACAGGTGCCACGGGCAAACAAAATGAGTTTACGCCGATCATAACGGTCAGCCAGGATTCCCCCCAGAATTAGTCCGATAAACATACCGACGCCATCCAGTGCGACCACGATCCCCACCTGTAAGGTAGAACCCGTCAGAAACTGCATCTGGACAGGGACACCAACCGTCAACATTCCCAATGCAAAGACAGATAACATGCGGGCAATAAAGATAGCTCGGAAATGCGCATTATTTCTGAGCAAACTAAAATCCAAAAAGAGTGATGAACTGGCCATAATGCTCCGTACGATGCGATGGCGTTAAACGCGATAAAGTTAATTTCGGTCTTGTTTCAATAGGTTATTCTTTTCAACAGACTATTCTTTTCAACAGACTATTCTTTTTAACAGACTATTCTTTTTAACAGACTATTCAGCAGTGGTCCCCACTGTTTCAATGAAACGGGAGAAAGGATATCGGCATGTTCACAATCTTGCCGATAGACCTTTAAATGGCGAATCCAGGGAGCCCATGTCCCTTCGACATCCAAATCAGAAGGCAACGTCCGTTCAGCCACAAATAACGCTGCTTCGCCATCATATTTCTGATTAACGGCAGATAATAAACTGCGAACAGCATCTTGATAGTTAGCGACAATATCCTCGAACATTGCCTGTTTTTCCTGACGCAGTTGCGGATCGCGCTCATCTTCTGTCGTCGCCATAAACTCCGCCTGTTCACGGGCAATTTCCTGTTTGACTTCCTCTTCGCTTAACCCTCCCCAATCCTGCCCCTCCGGAGGATAAGCATCCAATAATCCCAAGAAAGCAACTTCCTCTCCTTCTTGCCGTAAACGAATGGCCATTCCCTGAGCCAACATTCCACCCAGAGAATAGCCCAGCAAGTAATAAGGCCCATGAGGTTGAATATTTCGCAAGGTCGCCAAATGACGTATGCACATTGCGTCAAGGCTATGACATTCAGCAATCACGCCACGGGGACGAGGGGATTGTAACCCGATAATCGGAAAATCCCCCTCCAGATAATGTAACAATCCACTGTATTGCCAAGAAAAACCTGATGCGGGATGCACACAAAACAACGCGGGCCCAGAACCTTCCCTTAATGGTAAAACCTCTCCCATCCCACTGTTTTCAGCCAAACTTTGCTTCTGTTCCTCCGCGAGTTCATCAATTGCTCGTTCACCAATCATTTGTTTACCAATCAATAGCGCACTCAATTTTTCTACACTTCGTGCGACTATGATGTTGCCAACTGAAACAGGGTAATTAAAGCGTCGGTGTATTTCGGCTGCCAGACGCATTGCCAGCAACGAATGCCCACCCAGAGCAAAGAAATCATCATCAGCCCAAACAATTTCACACTCTAAAATTTCGGCGAATAACTTAGCTAACTGACTTTCCAAACCAGCCTGCGGTAACCGGCCTGTCGTTAATTTGTCTGGCAGCGGCAGTGCCTTACGGTTCAATTTTCCATTTGCACTCAGCGGGAAATTTTCCTGTATCACATAGCTGACAGGCAGCATATAAGCAGGTAATTGTTTCATCATCGTTTGTTGTAGTTCGGCAATATCCAATGTCACACCTGATTGAGGAATCAACCAAGCAATTAGCTGGCGCGCATCGACATTTCCCATTACCTGACCTGATTTACCCAGCTCACGTGCAGCAACCGCCGCCTGAGCTACTCCGGGTTGTGCCAGTAAAACTTGTTCAATTTCACCCAGTTCAATACGCTGACCACGTATTTTTAATTGCTCATCACTGCGCCCCAGATATTCGACTTCACCATTTTCTGACCAGCATGCAATATCTCCCGTTCGGTACATCCGTTCGCCAGATGCAAATGGATCAGCCACAAAGCGGCTGGCTGTCAGATCGGGTCGGTTCAGGTAGTTTGTCGCCAGCTGAATACCGCTGAGGTAGAGATCACCTGCCACCCCAATGGGAACAGGACGTAACCAAGGATCTAAAATACACAATCGGGTATTCCATACCGGACAACCAATAGGAACACCAGAGCTACTGCAACGCGCCAATGCCTCGCCAAACGCCGGTTGCCATGTCACATCCACCGCCGCTTCTGTTGGCCCATAAAGGTTATGCAAAGGTGCTGATATCAATGTCTGATAGCGATGTGCCAGTTCACATGACAAGGCTTCACCACTACAGAAAACACGTCTCAGGCTGTGGCAGAACGGCGCCTCTTGTTCTCGTAACGCTAATGAATCAATTAAAGTTGCCAGCATTGATGGCACAAAATGCAATGTCGTGACACGGTAATCATCAATAAGTTGGAGAAGCGCTGCGGGATCGCGATGTGCCTCTGGTGGTGCCATCACTAATTGGGCACCTGTCATTAAAGGCCAGAAAAACTCCCATACAGAGACATCAAAACTACATGGTGTTTTCTGCAATACCACATCATTCCCCGTCAATTGGTAGGCTTCCTGCATCCACAATAAACGGTTAACAATAGCTTGGTGGCTCACCATAACCCCTTTGGGTTTTCCTGTAGAGCCAGAGGTATAGATAATGTACGCCGTATGTTCAGGAGACACATTGGCGGCAGGATGGACAGGCTGCTGTGTTCCATTCGCCAGCTGATCCAGTAACAATCCATTTAGCAACAACAAAGGCGCCTGATTGGCAAAACGTGCCCGATGTTCACTTTCCGTAATTACTAATCGAGGTTGGGCATCTTCCAGCATGATGGTCAAGCGTTCATCAGGATAGCCGGTATCAAGAGGCAACCATGCAGCACCCGCTTCCAGAATCGCCTGTAACGCCAGACTCAGCCGAACCGAACGTGATAATGCAACGCCAACAATGTCCCCTGTTTGCACTCCCGCTTCAATTAGACGATCAACTAACAAGCGAGTTTGGAGACGCATTTGCCGGTAAGTCAGACGATGATGGCAATCCAACAATGCCAAATCGTCAGGCGTTTTTCTTGCCTGTTCAATAACCGCCTGATGGAGTGTTACAGAAGGGATATCATGATAAGTGCTATTGATTTCTTCAATGAATGCGATTTCATCAACCGATTGCAGAACCCACTCGCGCAGTGCAATCTCAGGTTGTTCAATTAATTGTCGGATCAAAAGTAATATGCGCTGTGCCAAACGCTCAGGCTGTTTAACACTTTCACGATATTCCATCAATAAACGCAGACGCTGACCCGGCAGCACCAGTAATGTCAAAGGATAATGGGTATAACCTCGGTTATTGATGCTCTGGCAGGTAATGTTTTGGATCTCTTCTTGGTTCCGCTTCACTTCAGGGTAATTTTCGACCACCAGCAAAGTATCAAAAAGCGTGCCAGTACCGGCAATTTGCTGGATTTCACCCAGACCTATATTGTCATGTTCAATCAATTGGATCTGCTGTGCCTGTAGTTTTTCTAGTTGTGGCAATAGAGGTTGTGCCATATCCAGAATAATCCGAACCGGTAAGGTGTTACTAAACAGCCCAACATGCTGGCCTAGCCCGTCAGTCTGCCCGAATCGCCCTGAGACCGGGGAGCCAAAAACAACATCAGGCGAGCCGCTGTGGATACTCAATAGCAAAGACCAAATGCCTTGCATCAGAGTGTTCAGGGTTAAACCACGTTGCTGGCACAAACTGATTAACTGCTGCTCCATCGCTGGTTCGAGTAATATTTCAAGCTCCTTAACCTCACCAGTATGGTGTTGTTCACCGAACAAACATGTTGGTTGAACATCTTTCAATACCTGTTGCCAACATTGGCGGGCTGGCCCGGTCTCACGCGCCAATAATTGCCGGACCACATCTTGATAACTTATTTCAGTTCCGTTTATTTTAAATTCATGCAAGGCTTGCTCATCTTGATTCAGTAATATCAAAAGGTCTTGCACCAGAATAGGTGTTGACCAACCATCAACGATCAGATGATGGGCATTCAGTAATATTGTATGGCGTGAACTGTTACCGTGGCGAACCAGCAATGCATGTAACATCGCCATTGGCTGCTGAAAGAGATCTCGCGCCAGTTCTGTTTTTTCCAGTTCCCGTAACGCCATCTCCTCCTCTTCCGCCGTTAATTCAGGCAGTTGATGGAAATCGAGTGTCCAATAATCTTTATCATCAGAGATGATCGGTATTAATTGCAGCGGAGAAGTATATTGCTCAGTATCAAATTTCGCAGCAAGCTGAGGATGATGCCGGACTAAAACTGACAACGCCTGACGTAATTCAGCAACAGTCAATGACCCGAACAGGGAAAGGCGTGTCAATGAATTATAACTGCCATGCTCGGTGGCTGTTTGTGCGTGGAATAATAATCCTTGTTGCAGTGGTAGCAACGGTAATACCACAGATAATGGGCCATAATGCTCGGTCAACTGAGTGAGATCGTTCTCCTCAAAATCTGCCAGCCCCGTTTCTGCGGCAACTAACGTGGCCATAGCCTGCAAGGGCTGCTGTCTGGCGAACTGAATTAAGCGATCAGCCACCCATACCATACCGTGATGTAATTCTGCGATATCTTGATGGCTAAAAATACCATCAACCCATTGCCAGTTAATGACTAATTGTGGAGTATGTCCCTGCTCATCAACGAATAGGTTGATTTCCAAACTATGGTTCAGGGACATTTCAGGATCTTGATAAACAGCAAACGCATCCCGGAAAAGATTTTTAGTCCGTTGAGGCGCCCATAAATTATCTGCCTCGACAAAACGCCCCAGATAATTAAATAAGATCTCCGGCGTTTCTTGCGTTGCCAGTATTTCCCGTCCCGTTTGGTCTAGATAGCGCAGCAAACCATAACCTATCCCACGATCGGGCACTGCCCGCAAAACACTTTTCACCGCCCTGACCATCTCTGCTGGCTGGTATTCTCCTGTTTGTGGCAGACCTACCACTATCGGGTATTCAGCGGTCAACCAACCAACAGTCCGAGCCAAATCGCCCTTTTCGTCTAATTCAACGCGACCATGAGATTCTAGCTGGAAGCGTAACTGACTGACGTTAAAATGGCGATAACAAGCCATTGCCAATATGGTTAATAAAACTTCTTCAATATTCGCGTGATATTGTTTGGGTAATATTCCCAATAAAGCGGCTGTTTGCTCACCGCTCAATAATGTTCGTGCCGTACAGGCGTTTATTTGACGATCCCGGTGTACATCCAACGGACGCAGCCCTAATAGAGATGTTTTTTTATTCAACATTCGCTGCCAAAAAGGCAATTCGGCTACACGTTGTGGCAAATTTTGGCGTAGATAATCGTTCCAATCGTGCAAAGAATACTCTTCCGCTGGTAAAGTCATAATTTTGCCATTTATAGTTTTGCCATTTATTGCAGCTTCAACTCCCTGACGTAATTCATCCAATAATATTCGCCACGAAACACCATCTGTTGCCAAATGATGAATAATAAATACCAATCCCTTAGACACACCGCCATTGCCATCGCCTCCCTGTTGTAATAAACAAGCGTGGAATAGCTGACCATTTGTGGGTTCCAGACACATAACCGCATCGTGGAAGGCTTGCTCTGCACAGGTTTCAATATCTTCGCAATTTTGCCGTATGCTGCAATACGTTGCCTCAAATACAGAAATCGGCTCATTGGTAAACTCACCGACTATAAGCTGGCCATCACGGGTAAACGCGCGCAGTACAGGATGTGCTTGCACTAAAGCAATCAATGCCTGCGATAAATGTTGCGGCTGTAGTTCTGCCGGGACACGAATAAATACACCATGAGCGAAACGGGTATTAATCCCATGAGATTCAGCAAACCAATGTAAAATAGGCAGGCTATCGATCGCCCCTTTCTGAATGCGCTTAGGACTCTGTTTTGCAATGGTAACAGGCGTCATTTTCAACGACATCCGTGCAGGTGTACGCTCACTGAAAATATCCCGTGGACGTAACTGCCAACCAAGACGGCGTAATTGCGTTCCCAGCGCCATCGCAGAAATACTGTCGCCCCCCAGCACAAAAAAATCATCATCTGCACTGACCTCTGACACAGCTAATAGGCTGGAGAATGCTTTACAAATGGATTTTTCCTGCTTACTTTCCGCTTTTCTGCCTACTGGCAATTGAAATTGCTGTGGTTTGGGCAATGCGCTGCGGTCGATTTTGCCATTGATTGAGATAGGTAAGGCTTCCAACACCATTAAGAAAGCAGGAACCATATAATCAGGCAGTTTCTTTGCCAGTTCAGCTAACAATAAAACCGAGATATTCGCTAAAGCGCGCCGTTGCCCATCTGGGACAACACAATACCCCACCAGCCGATATGTTGCGCCGATAGGCTCAGCAATTACTACCGCAGAACTGACCTCCGGCAAATCAACCAGCGCATTTTCTACTTCACCTAACTCAACGCGGAAACCACGCACTTTAACCTGATGATCCACCCGACCAATAAATGCAAGCAGTCCATCAGACCGCCAGCGCATAAGATCACCAGTGCGATACATCACCTCACCATGACGGAACGGATTAGCAACAAAGCGTGTTGCCGTCATTCCCGGACGATGTAAATAACCACGGGCGATACCCACTCCAGAGAGATACAGTTCTCCCACTGCACCAATTGGCACGGGTTGTAAGTAACTATCTAAAAGCCAGATATCGGTATTGGCAACCGGACGCCCAATCACAGGCTGATCGGCCATTTGAATGCTGGCACCCAACGTATCAATGGTATATTCGGAAGGGCCATAATAGTTGTGGATATCAATTTGCGACTGCTGTTTAAGTAACTCCCATAACCGTGGTGTGGCAGCTTCGCCACCGATCATAATACACGCAGGCTGGTGATTACCTTTTTCCAACAATCCACTATCGATAAGTTGGGTCAAGAAAGAAGGCGTAATATCCATGATATCAATCGGCAGCAGATTCATCTGCTGTACCACGCCCCATGCATCCCGTCTCAGTTCCTCATCAAAAATATAGAGTTCACTGCCTAAGATCATACAAAACAGGGGTTCCCAAGAGGAATCAAAGGAGAAAGATGCAGTGTGTCCCGCACGTGCCCTTCGGTTATGTCGCTGATAAAAATTCTCGATGACAGGCCCAAACAAATGCGTTGCGTGGGAGGTTAACAAATTCAGTAATCCGCCATGTGTGCTCATAACACCTTTTGGCTTACCTGTAGATCCCGATGTATAGATTATATAAGCCAAATGCTCACCGCACAGTTTTTCGCGTCGTTCTTCGTCTGTGACAGGTAACGAAGATAAACCGGAACACTGCGCTACTATCTGCTGATCATCCAGACAAATGATCTTGGGTACTTCGGGCATTTGTGCCAACGTATTCAAGTGAGTGATCAGCAAGGCGGGCTGAACATCGTCACACATTAACTGCAAACGTTCCGGCGGATAATCGAGATCAAGGGGAATGTAAGCAGCACCACTAGCCAATACTCCCAGAATCGCAATAATTGAATCCACTGAACGAGGGATACCAATAGCAACCACATCCTCAGCCCCAATTCCCTGTGACAATAAGAAACGTGCAAGCTGCACCACTTTTGTCATCAATTGGTGGTAACTAAGCTGTTCATTGCGACAACGTATAGCAATGGCATCAGGCTGCCGCCCGACCTGCTGCAAAAAGATATCCAGCACAGAAACACTGTTTATAGAAACACCAGTTATAGAAACACCAGTTACAGGCGCTTGGATTCTTGGCCCACAAGACCATTCATCAAGCCGTTGTTGTTCCTGTGGTGGAATAAGTGGGGCGAGCGCAATAGGCTGTTGCGGCTGCGTCAGTAATTGATTCAACAAATAACTGATCCGTTCACCATGCCACTGTAAAGTTTGCTCACTATACTTTTTACGATTCGCGATCAGCACTAGCTGGAGCTGATCATCGTAACAACACAATTCAAACTCTAAATCATCCACTGGTCCCATAGCGAGCGTATGTGTTTTGATGGGTTTACCATCTATTTTCAACGTCTCGTTATAGATTTTGTAATTGAAAACAGGGCCATAAAGCGCATTTTTACTACCTGATAACCCCAGATCGCAACGCAGTTGCTCGGCTTCATACCGCTGGTAACGGCGGACTTGCTTCATTTCATCCACAAACGCTTTCGCTACCCCTGCAAGGGTCATACTCTCTTTCAGGTTTATTTGCAGCGGCAAGAGATTGACTACAGGTCCCATTGCACAAAGCGCCTGAGATCCCAGACGCCGCATAAAAGGAAAACCAATTGACAAATGTTTTTCTCCGCTCATGCGATAGAAATAGATGCAGAGTGCAGCCATCACAATTTCAGTCGGCGGGAATTGCCGTAATAAATTATCCTCACTTAATGGGGCAAATTGAGAAAGTGGGAAATAGCAATGGTGATGTAAAGGTAAGGTCGTTCCTGTATTCACAATTTCTTCAGTGGAAAGTGAAACAGAAGCACCGCGCTCACGGGTATGTTGTTGCCAGAATTCGGCTGCCTTTGCTTTTGCCGGAGACTGTTCCCACTCCTGATACTCTTGAACGACCAGATCGAATGAACAGAAAGGATTTTCAGTGGGCTGCCTGCCAGTGTTTAACGCGTTATAGATATCAATAATACGCCGTGTCAGTGCTTCAAAACTAAAACCATCAAGCATAAGATGGTGAAAACGCTGATACCAGAACCATCGTTCAGGTTGAGCACCGACTTTCATAATTACCTGCCGGTAAAGTGAGCGTTCCCCGTCAGCGGGCAATTCAGCGGCTAGATCTGCCTGCATTAATACCTGTGACGTGCTTTCCCCCCGCTCGTGGGTAAAATCGAACCACTCAGGGGCAACAACTTGTTGTGCATGACAGAAAGCAGGGATTTGCTGTACAGCTTCCCCCTGTTCATTAATAAAATAACGCGCATGAACGGTATCGGCCTCAGCCAAACCTTGGCGGATAGCCACATCAAATAAGGAACGCTCCAGCTCTCCATTGATTTCAATATAATGCGCAATGGTAAACACATTGCGATGACTGGCAAGTTGGTCAGCCATCCAGATTCCGGGCTGAGCAGCCACAAGCGGCAACGTCAGATTGACTGATTTAATTTCAGAAAGTTGCAATACATTCGGCACGTTTGATTTCCTTGCTTATCTACTCTACAGACTAAACCATCGGCATTATCAATTTGATTTATCTATGTTTTATTTATCTATGTTTTATGCGGATGTGTTTTATGCAGACTGGCCGGGCGCATATCCACCCAGTGCTCTTCTATGTATGCGATACAAGTCGCCCGTGAATCCGGGCCAATAATCTGCTTCCAACCAGCAGGATGGTCAGCAAAATCTGGCCAAAGGCTATATTGCTGTTGATCGTTTATCAGTACATAAAAATTAGCTTCATCATCATCAAAAGGGTTCTTTTGTTGCAAATTCATCATTGGTTCTCATCATATTTGGGACTTCAATAATCGGTTTACCGCATCATTTTTCAGCCAGTAACCAACTCAGGCCATCAATTAATCCTCCGCGCCAGCACAGCACATCATGCCCACCATTAAACACACGATAATTCACGTTGTGCCCTGCCTCCTGTAATGCGGCATACATTTGCTCATTCACAAAATGGATATCTGCTTCGCGGGAACCCGCCTCCTGAAAGATTTTCAATGACGAAGGAATAACTTTTTGCTCAAGCAGTTGCTGGGTCAGCCAGCCGGGCTTATGTTCTGCGGGTGATATAAACTGCCGAACAATTTTGCTGTCAGGCCACCAAAAAGAACCCGATTGCGTGAGAACACAACCAAAACGTTGCGGCCAATGAAGTGCGGCATACAGTGCCGCCAATCCACCATAACTTTGCCCTGCGATAACAGTTTGTTCAGGATCATCACTGAAAGCGGCATGCTGTGCGACAAGCGGCAAGAGTTCATCCTGAATCGCTTGCCAAAAATCAGGGTTGCAGGGAAGCTCCCGCTCTCGATGAGGCATATCAATAACATCAATCAAAAGCCAAACAGCCCCCGGTATCTGCCGTTTTTCAGTGGCTGCATCAATCACCGGAAAAATCGGTATTCTCTCTACCCAATTCAATCCATCCAAGAGAATGATGAGAGGACGGGGGTTCGCGTTTTCTTTCTCCGTTTCTTCACCACTGGAATAAAGCCAAACATGCCTTTGGTTGTTGAGCCGCTCACTATTCCAATGCAAAAGCAAAGGCTCTCGTTTATCTGCCTGCCCAATATGATTTGGGTTTATCCCATCAATCAATGCCCATGCAGTCTGTTCAGGTGCTTTAGGCATATGAATTGCCGATAAAGGCAAACCAAGCCCATTATGGTGATGGCTTTGCAGATTCAGGGGATCTGGAACGGACAATGGAAAGAGTGAAATCCACCATTCACGTTGTTGTTGATTGCGCTGTTTGATTTCATCGGAAAATTTGGGGGGGAGATATGCATCAGTGACAGGTATAAATCGATAACTTCCTCTCCAATCATCTTCAAGGTTCACTGACCAATACCAGATATCTGTTTCAGGCAATCGTTGCAAACTTTGCGGATCTGGACAATGGTGATTAGTAATGCCATTGATATCGATATAGATTTTCAGAAAATTTGAGTTTTGTTCATTCCCGTAAGGATCTCGCCAGAAGAAGGTTGTTTGAACTTGCTGGTTCCTCATAACTTCTATGATCGGAGTTCCCAAAGTAGCAATATGTTCCCACCATGATTCACTACCAACATTAGGGGCAGATAATAAATTATCTACCGTACCTGATGGCTGAAATACTAACTTCATCCCCTTCTCCCCTGCAAAAACATCCGCTCATAAATGACATATGCATTTGATACACCACGCCTGATACATCGCACCCATAACGCCCATTAAAAGAAATGATTATCATTAACCAATGATATTGATAATGATTTTCGTTTGCAATATTATTCAATTTATTTTATTAATCTTAATCACTGGCTAACAGAGTTAATGGAGCATTATCAGGAAATGTGGCAGGAGGCCTTCACTATTCAGCTTAGCCAGAATGGTGTCGCCTTATTTATCTAACTGATTTTTAAGTTTTTATTTTGAAAATATCTATATTGAGAGATGAAATCCATGGTACTGCCTATCAAGAACAATGCATCGAAAGCCGCAAAAAGAATGACGGTAAACTATAACTATAATAAATTATTCTTAATGTTTACTTCTGCCCTACTGATATCTCCATATGCCTCAGCAAACAATGGGACTGACAATAACAACGAATACACCGTAACTGTCACAAGTGCAATTAAAGGGAATTCTGAAAAAAACTTTGTAGAATCAGACAGTGCCGCAGGCACCAAAAGTCTCACTCCTCTTATCAAAACGCCCCAGTCAATCAGCGTCATTAATCGCACACAAATGGAAGCGCAAGGTGTAGCAACTGTTGCTGACTCTCTGAATTATTCAAGTGGTGTGGTGACTAATTATCGCGGCTCTTCCAACCGCAATGACGAAGTGATTACCCGCGGTTTCCGTTATGCGCCTAAGTTCCTTGATGGCTTGAGTTATGGTAATCAGATCGATCCTTGGTTATTGGAACGGGTGGAGTTGGTGCACGGGCCAGCATCTGTGCTATACGGTCAGGTCAGCCCCGGCGGCTTGATTAATATGACCAGCAAAAGGCCAACTGCCCAGCCCATCCACAAGGTACAGATGAAAGCGGGCAATCAGAGCCTTGGTGAATTGGCTTTTGATTTCGGTGGGGCACTGGGTGATGATATCCCCGTTCTCTATCGTTTAAATGGCATACTCAGCACCCAAAAACAGTTCGTCAAAGACTATAAAAAAGAGCGGATTGCCATCGCCCCTGCGCTGACATGGATCCCCAACAATAATACGACCTTTACGTTACTGACCAGCTATCAGTACGATCCCAAGGCAGGATACCGCAACTTCTACCCTAAAGTCGGCACAGTAACGCCTGCCCCCAATGTGGGTTATATTCCCTACGATATGAATCTCAGTGATCCTTCTTTTAATCAGGCCAGACGGGAGCAGGGATCTATCGGCTACATGATTGAACACGACATTAATGATGTCTTTTCTTTCCAGCAAAATCTGCGCTATTCAAGGTCAAATGAGCGTTATAAACTTTTCGTTTATGTATCGGATATAAAAGACCAACCAACTAGTATCCAACGCCGCCCACAGAAGGAATACAGTGAAGCACAGACATTCACCATGGATAATCATCTGAAAGCACAATTCTCAACCAGTAACATTGATCACAGCGTCACCAGTGGAATCGATTACAAGTGGGCGGATAACCACAACAAAAGATGGCAAAAGAATGGTGATCAATACAAATTCGATTGGTCAAATCCAGCCAGAAGTGTTCCCGTTGATGAAAAAGAGCTATCCCTTGCTTTAAACGATAAAAAGAAACTCCACCAGTTAGGCGTTTACGTACAAGACCAACTCAGTTGGGAGAACTGGAATTTAGTCCTGTCGGGGCGTTATGACTGGACTGAAACCAAGCAACAAAATATCATCAGCAACACATCAACAACCCAGAAAGACCGTGCTTTTACAGGGCGTGCGGGATTATTGTATGCCTTTGATAACGGTATTTCGCCTTATATCAGTTACAGCACCTCCTTTGAACCTAATCTGTCTCAAGGAGCGCCGGGAACACCTGCCTTCAAACCAACAACAGGTGAACAAACTGAAATAGGCATCAAATTCCAGCCAAAAGATCACAATACCCTGTTAACCCTTTCTCTGTTCGATATCACCCAGAAAAACGTGACCAGCCGTAACCCGGTCACCCGCTTTAGCGAACAAATTGGCAAAATTGGCTCAAAAGGGGCAGAAGCCGAAATTCATTCCAAAATCACGCCAGAAATCAATATGATAGCCAGCTATACTTATACAGATACCAAAACCAAAAATGATAACAATGCCTCACGAGTCGGCAAAAGAATGCCTTCAATTCCTGAACATGCAGCTTCTGCATGGGGGAGTTACAGCTTTACACAAACGGCGCTGAAAGGATTTACATTAGGCGCCGGCGTACGTTATACCGGTTCCACTTCCGGTGATTATGCAGAAACATTCCACGTAAAACCCTACACCCTCTATGACCTGATGGCGAAATACGATCTTGGTGAAGCCTCCCCTCAGCTCAAGGGTGCCAATATACAACTGAATGTGAATAACCTGACCAACAAATATTACGTTGCTTCATGTTCAAATACAGAAGCTTGTTTCTATGGCAGCGGGCGCAGCATTGTTGCCATGATGGAATATAGTTGGTAAAGCAAAATTTATTGATTTCAGTGGCAAAAAGCAAAATCTTTCTGCCACTGTGAATTGCTTCCATCAAGGCACATTTACACTTATTGGAATGATATGTATTGGAGTACTTTTATGTTTCAAGCGCCACAAGCCATAAAACTGAATAATAGCCAATCTATTATTTAAAAATAATAGGGAAACATCGTGCTTAATTTAACAACTGAATATCACACATCCGAATTACTGGGCTTTAGTTGTGATGATTTTGTGTTCTTATCCTCAAATAAAAGCCTGCATGCACAAGGATGTTTTACCAAAATAACAACGCCTGCCAATCATCATGATGATATTGGCAATTTATTAAGTGGCAATTCATTAAGTGGTAACTCATTAAGTGACAATCTGTCTCAATTATTCCATCAGGCTGAACAGGCGGGAATTAAAAACCCCATTGCAGTAGGGGCAATTCCTTTTGATAAACAACAACCGTCTGCTCTCTATATACCTTATGAACACCGTTGGTTAGAACGGGAAACCTTACATTTTTCCGCTCTGTCCCCCATGTCACGGTTGCAATTGCAGCAGAGCCATTTATGGCCGGAAAAAGAAGAGTTTTGCCAGATGGTCTTTCAGGCAGTTGATGCCATACATCATGGTCTGCTTGATAAGGTCGTCCTTTCGCGCCTACTGGATATTGAATTTGATCGGAAGCCTGACACTATCCGGCTTTTTATGCAGCTTAATGCCCAAAACCCTTATAGCTACAACTTTCATCTTCCGCTAGAGAACAGCACTTTAATTGGTGCCAGCCCGGAACTTCTACTACGTAAACAGGGCAATACCATTATTTCTCAACCACTGGCTGGTTCGTCACGCAGAAGCCGCAATATCGTAGAAGATAACGCCTTACGCCAATCGCTGCTGCATTCAGCTAAAGATCAGCATGAACATCAATTAGTAATTAATGCGATACGAACCGCACTCACTGAACATTGTACTGAACTGATGATCCCTGATTCGCCTTCAATATTCAGTACTCCTTTACTCTGGCACCTCGCCACAGAAATACGCAGCGAATTATGCAACAAACATGCAGATTCCCTTTCAATTGCCAGTTTACTCCATCCAACACCAGCGCTTTGTGGAGCCCCAAGAGAACAAGCATACGAACTCATCGCTCAACTCGAACCTTTCAAACGAAACTATTTTGGCGGCATTGTCGGTTGGTGTGATGCCAAGGGTAATGGCGAATGGGTTGTTACTATTCGCTGTGGAGAAGTATTCGAAAACCATATTCGGCTCTTTGCCGGAGCGGGCATCGTTGCTGACTCCCAACCCAATGCCGAATGGCAAGAAACCGGAGTGAAACTTGGCACCATGCTACAAGCACTAGGATTATCTGAGAGTAAGGAACGTGTGTTATGAGTATTGAATTTAATCGCTGGCCTGAAGCATTGTCACAGCGTTATCGTCAACGTGGCTACTGGCTGGACCTTCCCCTTTGCGACATACTCAGTCGTCAGGCTGACAACGAAAATATCGCGCTGGTTTGCTCAAATCATCAATCCGCTAATCATCAATACAGCTATCAACAATATATCTATCAACAATATAGCTATCGTCAGCTCAATCAGCTGGCGGATAATCTTGCGGCTTCCCTCAAGCACCGTGGTGTCCGGCATGGGCAAACCGCATTGGTGCAGCTAGGCAATATCGCGGAATTTTATATCACCTTTTTTGCTTTACTGCGTTTGGGCGTGGTTCCCGCCAATGCGCTGTTCAGCCACCAGCGTAGTGAGCTATTGGCTTATGCCGAGCAAATTAAACCCTCACTCTTGATTGCAGACCGTAGCCATTCACTATTTTCTGATGATGTTTTTATTCACGAACTGCATACCCGCAACTCTTCACTGACAAATATATTTCTGCGGGGAGATAACCTCAGCCCAATAGATTTAACCGCATTATCTGATGAAAAAACAGACAATTTTATCGCTACACCCACGCCAGCGAACGAAGTGGCTTTTTTCCAGCTATCGGGTGGCAGTACAGGTATCCCCAAGCTGATCCCCCGAACTCACAATGATTACTACTACAGTATTCGTGCCAGCGTTGATATCTGCCATTTCAATGGGCAAACACGCTATTTGTGCGCCCTCCCTGCCGCACATAATTATCCGATGAGTTCACCGGGAGCATTAGGGGTTTTTTATGCAGGGGGACAGGTGATTATGGCTAATGATCCCAGTCCATCAAGTTGCTTCCCTTTGATTGAACAGCATCGGATTAATGTTACTGCTTTAGTACCTCCTGCGGTAAGCCTGTGGCTGGAAGCCATCGCACTGACAGGGGATAAATCACCCATTGAAAGCCTGGCGTTATTGCAGGTAGGAGGTGCTCGCCTGAGTGAATCACTGGCACGGAGGATACCTTCAGAACTGGGTTGCCAATTACAACAGATATTTGGCATGGCTGAAGGGTTGGTTAACTACACACGTTTAGATGATGACGAACAAACCATTTTCACTACACAGGGCCGTCCGATTAGTGATGATGATGAAGTGTGGGTCTCCGACTCTCTGGGTAACCCACTACCACATGACACTCCTGGCCTGCTGATGACTCGTGGGCCTTATACTTTCCGTGGATACTACCAAAGTCATCTATATAACAGCCAAGTGTTTGATGAAAATGGTTTTTACTGTTCGGGTGATTTAGTTATTCAAACAGAGAAAGGTTATCTAAAAGTTGTCGGTAGGGAAAAAGATCAAATTAATCGTGGGGGCGAAAAGATTGCGGCAGAGGAAATAGAGAATTTACTGTTACGCCATCCACTCGTGCTGCATGTCGCATTGATCGCTATTCCTGATTCACTGATGGGCGAAAAAAGTTGCGCCTATGTCGTTACCCGCGAAGAGGTAAAGTCAGCCATATTGCGGCGCTTTTTACGTGAGCAAGGTATCGCTGATTACAAACTTCCCGACCGTTTTGAAAACGTTCCGTCCCTTCCTATGACGCCTGTCGGAAAAATTGATAAACAGAAATTACGCCAAATCGCACGCAGCACATTCATTCATGCCGCCCCCTAACGTATCACAGAGGTATAAAATGAGTATTCCAACACTTAATGATTATCTTCTCCCCACCACTCAAGAATTACCAACCAATAAAGTGAATTGGTCACTTGATGGCAAGCGTGCCGTGCTACTCATTCATGACATGCAAAATTATTTCCTCAATTTTTGGCAGGCTGACAGCCCGCTGGTGAAGCAGGTTATCAATAATATTGCGCGCCTAAAAACCATATGTAAAAAGCAGGGAATACCGGTTTTTTACACAGCCCAGCCCAATCATCAGAGCAATGGAGACCGAGGATTGCTGAATGATATGTGGGGAGCGGGATTAAATCAGTATCCTGAACAGCAAAGCATTACTGAAGCATTGACGCCTGAAAGTGATGACACTGTATTAACCAAATGGCATTATAGTGCCTTTCAACGCTCAGATTTGGAGCAACAACTGAAAGTTATGGGGCGTGATCAATTAATCATCTGCGGTATTTATGCGCATATTGGTTGCATGACAACA
The DNA here is from genome assembly GCF_028598805.1 of Xenorhabdus yunnanensis. Taxonomy (GTDB): domain Bacteria; phylum Pseudomonadota; class Gammaproteobacteria; order Enterobacterales; family Enterobacteriaceae; genus Xenorhabdus; species Xenorhabdus yunnanensis. The sequence goes on from NZ_JAQRFI010000014.1 coordinate 42,892, forward strand.
GCCACAGATGCCTTTATGCGTGATATCCAACCTTTTTTTATCGCTGATGCACTGGCAGATTTCAGCCACGATGAGCACATCATGGCATTACGTTATATTGCCGGTCGCTGTGGTCGTGTACTGACAACAGAAACACTGCTTAATGAACTATCCCCGCAACCTGTTCAACCTGAATGGACGCGTGAACGTCTCCGAGCTGAAATTTTACCTCTATTGGATGATGATTGCGGTGATATTGATGATCATGAAAATATGCTGGATTACGGTCTCGACTCGGTGAACATCATGTCACTGGCGGCACGCTGGCGCTATGAGAGTCATCATCAGATCGATTTTATCTCACTAATGAAAACCCCAACATTAGCAAACTGGCTCATTCTGCTGACTGGTAAACCAGAGTCCAAACAATGAACATAACTTTTGATTTCAGCGGTAAACATGTTTGGGTCACAGGGGCAGGACGTGGCATCGGCTATCACATTGCCAGTCGATTCAGTCAGGCCGGAGCGAATGTCATCGGATTGGATCTGGCATTTCCCGATCCTGATTTGCCTTTTACTGCCTATAAGTTAGATGTCAGTGACCATATCTCCGTGAGTCGGCTCTGCCGGGAATTACTCACAGCAGAACCTCACTTAGATGTGCTGGTCAATGGTGCTGGCATCCTGCGCACAGGACGTACAGAAACCCTGAGCTGGGAAGATTGGCAACAATGTTTCAACGTCAATGCCGGCGGAGCGTTTAACCTATTTCAAGCCGTGATCCCGCAATTTCAACGACAACACAGTGGAAATATTGTTTCTATTTGCTCGAACTCCGCTCATGTTCCAAGAGTTGAAATGTCTGCTTATGGTGCTTCTAAAGCTGCCATGCGCAGCTTGTGTCAGAGTGTCGGGCTTGAATTGGCTCCCTACGGTGTGCGCTGTAATCTGGTTTCTCCCGGTTCAACGGATACGCCAATGTTACATGCCATGTGGAGAAATGATATGCGGCAAAGCGCGGCATCCAGACAAAGCATGATTGATGGCTTTCCTGACAAGTTTAAGGTAGGTATTCCTTTGAAAAAAATTGCCTTGCCGGAGGAAATTGCAGATGCGGTTCTTTTCCTTGCTTCTGATCTCGCCAGTCATATCACCATGCAGGATATTGTCGTTGATGGTGGTGCAACTTTGGGTAGCTGAGCTGAAAAATCACCATTAAATATTACCCAAACGAAAATATATCCTAGTTATTAATTAACCTAAATTCAGGTTATACTGCCGCTCTTTTTATCCTTTTTGTAACTTATAGAACACACAATGGAACGTTTTTTTGAAAATATGATGTACGCCTCTCGTTGGCTACTTGCACCAGTTTATTTCGGCTTATCATTGGCATTACTTGCTCTTGCGGGAACTTTCTTCCATGAAATCTATACCATAGCCATGACTCTATTAGGCAAGTATATTGATTCTCACGGTAAAATTGTAGAAATGACCGAAGCTCTCCTAATCCTGAAACTGCTTTCTCTGATAGATATGGCTATGGTTGGTGGGTTGGTGGTCATGGTGATGTTTTCTGGCTACGAAAACTTTGTCTCACGTCTGGATATCGACGCACACAAAGAAAAACTGAGTTGGTTGGGGACAATGGATGCCTCTTCACTCAAGAGTAAAGTTGCAGCCTCAATTGTCGCTATTTCTTCCATTCACTTGCTGCGTATCTTTATGGAAGCCCAGTCATTGCCAGACAATAAACTTATGTGGTATGTCATTATTCACCTCACCTTCGTTTTATCTGCATTTATAATGGGATACCTTGATAAAATTACCCGCAATCATCACTAAGTGATCAATCAAATTAACAAGCATCTCCTGACGCCAATTGAATTCAATCGGTTGGCATCAGGGGATTCGCCGCTTTGATATGCTCCCGTTCATATTCTCTTTTAACAACTTTTCAATAAACTGATCCACCACCATTTCAACCACTTCACTTCTGGTTGTTTCCAGACGATTGGCCAGACCATCAATTTTTCTGAGCACAGACATTCTCAGAGAAAGAGAAATAGGCTTTTTCTTCTCTTTATCAAGGAAAACATGACTGGTGGCTTCTTCAGCTTTGAAGCTGAGATGCTGGACAAGCAATTCTTCAATCCTTTTCACATCCTTCTTGGCCAGCATTCCTTTATCAACTAACTGATAGGTATTACCCATTTTGCTAAACCGGATATCAGCGCAGTAAAGATCTCTCAATTCCCGTAATGCACGCGTTAATGTTGGCTCCGAACAATTGAGTTCCCTAATGATCTTAACTTTACTAACCGGTTTGCCATGTGAAAGTAATAAAGTTAACTTAAAATTTCTGAATTGTTTGGGATTGAGCAGCATTTTTTATTACCAAGTTAGGGGTAAAAACCCCTAAACTTCCTACTATTAACTAAAAAATAATTTTCAGAATAACCACTATCACAGGTAAATCAATATCAAAACAAATTAAAATCATTAATAATATTTTACCTGTTCCGGGTTCTATGCTGCTTCAGGCTCTATACCATAATGTTCTGCTCTCGCAAGAATATTCACCGCCCAGCGTTGATGGGTGGCAGGTTCACACATCACTCCCTGTGATTTAAAAACAGCCTTACTGGAACTGAGAACATTCAGCGCTTCAGCGTGATCATGGGCGCTGACCATCAACGCTCGTTGGATGCATTTAATCTGCCTTGGATGTATGGCCGTTTTTCCCACCAGACCGTGGGCAATATCTAACTCAAGCTCTTTCTCAAGCAATTTCAAGTCGTCAATATGCTCACAAACTGGCGCAGTCAGGACAAATCCCCGTGCAACAAAAACGGCAATCAACATTTTAATGACATATCCCATTGGACCATCATAAAGGGTGAAATTACGGGAGCGCCGCAGAGACATAACATTCATCAGATCATTACCGCCAATGCGTAAGGCAATAATGCGATCCTTGCAAGGGTGAATTTTGAGAATGTCGGCAAGCTGATTCATTTTCTGAACATCAAACACCTCTTCACTTTCCAGTGTTGGCATGATGCACAGATGAGTTGGACCAATGATATCCCACCAACCGGATAATGAAGCGTGGGTAAATTTGGGTAAAACCAGTCCATCAATGGCACTGAGATTCACATTGGCAACCAGATATTTCGCCATCATTTCATTACGCGCCCGGATAAAAATCAGGGGACGATGGCTTTCGGCATTAGAAGAAAAACTATCAGCTTCCGCCAATGCTTGCATAATCTCCCTGAGATTTTCGATGGCAGCAGGAATCTCCTGCTCACTGACCGCATCTTCCAGACAAATAACCAGAGAACGCAGATTAGGGATCTTATTCTGCAATACAATTTCTGCAATATTTTGGCGGGTAGCAGGTATATACAGAGTGGCGCCAAGTTGGTATGGAGAAGGAATCGGTTTCATCAGACGACCTTTTTGATGATAGTTACAGCACGATATTGACCTATTAGAGCACCGACTTCCGTAATCACTACATTTTTCTGACGTGCTAAGTGAACCAATAGGGCAACATCAGGATCATCCTGAGAACGCACAAGTACATGTTCTGGCACACGCCGTAATACTGCGCGGGTTGCTTCTGCAATACCGGGTTTAATTCGGTTAATACTGTCAATCCGGTATTTTTCAACAAGATCGGAAATCACTGTTTTGCTCAATTGCTGCAAAGGCGCTTTTTCCTGCGACAACCAAACAGCTTCGGGTATAGTGGCCACATCCAATTGATCTCGCCAATCAGCAACAGTATCCACCAACAAGCGACTGCATTCAAACTTGATCAGGTGATCACACTGCATACAACCGTGCAAACCTTCTTCACACCAGATCGAACGCGATATCAGACCCGATACCGGTGCCCCCATAATGCCAAAAGGAATCAACCAATCATCATCGCTGGCTGCCAGCCACGAACAGCCACAAGGATCAGCCAAAACCACCAGTCTAGGGATCCCTGAATAACCGTCCCGCCCCGCCAAAGATCGCGACAGTTCTGTGGTAATCGCACCTTTGCCTGTCCAGCCATCAACAAATACCACCCCATCCGTGCCATGTTCCTGCTCGATATACGATAAAGCTGTATTATCAATGCCACGATCCCGAATAATGCTGATGCCATAATGATAAGAACGCTTGCCCATTTTTCTGAGGGCCTGATGCAACATAACCCCCAAAGGAACACCAGCCCTGACTAAACTGACCAACACAATCGGCGTATCACCAAAGCGGGCTATCAGTGCCTTGGCTAGCATAACAACTTCCGTTGCCAGTCGAACAGCCCCTTGTTCAAGCGCTTTATCAAACAGTTCAAGGTGATAAGGCGTTGGCTCTGGCTCCTGACTTAACATATCTGAATAATGACGAACGCCAGACTGGATCAACTGCTCTTTAACATCGACAGGTGTCATCTCAATTTGAACGGGTTCCAGCAGAAATTGAACATCATCAGAAGCATAACTCCCAGAGAAAGGGGGAAAGCTATTCATTATTTACAGCTCCAAATAAAGCATTCATTAATATGTCAGAAAACTGACTTTGCCGGGGCATACCAAACCAATCACAAAGTTGCATAAAACGGTGATCGCTCAGACTATCTCCCAGGCCAATAACCGGGAAAACGCCTCTCTCGGCGTGAAGCCTTTGCAAAAGGTGATGAGTAGCCAAGCCCTTGTCAACACACTTTGGCAGCACAGTAAGATTGTTATTGTTTTGATGAAAGTAGAAATTTTTATGTAAATCAAAGCATTGATGGAGTTTATTCTCTTGAGCCAAGGCTTCAGCCAGTATATTAAGCTCATTCAACCTATCTTGATTACGGTGTTTAATAATCAGGAAAACCGGCATATCACCATACTCATAATCAATGCGTGCCCATGCATCCATGCCATAAGACGCGATCAAACAATGGCTCAAATGTTCCAACTCACACAATTTATCCCGATACGACATCAATTCCGATAGTACGTGCGATTGCCAATACTCATCAACAGAACCTTCTGGCGTAAGGATCACCGCGCCATGCGAGGCAATTCGCCAAGAACTGAAAGGAATTTGTACACGGCTGAGTTGTTCTGTATTTCTGGCTGTGACCGGAATAACCTCAGCACAAGCCAGCAACCAATCAACTAACATGGACTGTTCTTCGGTCATATAACTGTGGGGAGAATTTTTCCGATCCAACGCTCCCACCCGGAAAGTCGATGTATCCGATATTTCTTTCAGCTTCCGGCGAGATTGAAATAATGTGTCATCAAGATCGGTCAAAAATACGGGCTTAATCATATCCGACGATCTCTACAACCGGAGAAACTTGGACAAGTTGTGCCATCAACGCCGGATCAACGGACAATTTTGGCGTTTCAAGACAGAGCAATATACGGTCAAACTTCTGGTGCGCGACATTGTAGAGAAAATTCGGAATGCTAAGCCCGTAATTATCTGTAAAAGCCATTACTGATTGAATAGCATGACCGCAAGAGATAGGGGAACGGGTTGTCGAACCAAACACCACCGATGCTCCTTCCTGCTCAAGCCGCTCAGCAAGCAGGAACGGCTGCCAGACAAATTCACTGGAACCCAATACCAACACATTTTCACCCGCTTTGGCCCTGATTGTTGTACCAATATCGCACTGAATTTCATCCAGGCCCAAACGCCCCCAATTCTGTTGGCCGATAATGCTGACCTCTCCCCGAGCCGTCACATTAACTGGAGGCATCACCGGAACAGGAGCAGATATATCAGCATCCCACTGCCAGTTTCCTTCAATCAGAGACACCACAGAAACCGGCAATGGACTGCGTTTCACAATCGATTCTCCACTCCAGTCCGTTAATGTCACGGTGACAATATGTTCAATATGCTCAAGCCCTGCATTACGCAGCGCATCCAGCAAATTCAGGAACGTGTTACCCGTAGTTGCTTCATCATCAATCAAAACCAGAGTTCTGGCATTTATCACCCTTTGGTGCAAGCGGTTTTCTGCTGGCCAATAAATCAGATGATCCGTAGCATGACTGTGATTTTCCTTAAACTCACACAATAAGTCTCCATCAACGGGATGGCGTGTTGAAGTCAAGAAAACTGACTCATCAACTTTGTGTTTCGTTTCCTGAAACACGCCCGCAGCTAGCCCGACCGCCGTTTCTGCCATACCAATATACAGGGCTGGGCCGGGAAGATTAGTAGGAAACTGCCCAGACAATTGCTGGTAAATCGAACGCATGATTGATGGCTTGACCGGAATATGTCGTCCCAAGACCTTACTGACAAATAAGAAGGCCCTTTTGGGATTACGGCGTTCAGCGATATCAAACAATGTTTCCAGAGAGGCTGTGCCACGGGAAGCCATCACCGTCAACGTCCCACTGTTTAATTTTTTTTGATAAATCTGTTCTTGAACAACCTGTTTCTTATGGTTTTGTTTTTTATAATTTTGTTTTTTATAAACATGGGTGTCACCCAACACAGTCATGATGTTGCCTTTTAAAAAATTTCAGCGCATTTCGGATGATTGATGAAAACAATGACTCTTTTTCATCAATCAAATTCAGCTATTCAGCTATTCAGCTATTCAGCTATTCAGCTATTCAGCTATTCAGTTATAAACATATTCAGTTATAAACAATAGTTAAATGGTTAGATTGCCAAGTCACCAAAATGTTAATCTGTTAAATAACCATAATTAAATACCATAACTGTCAGAATTTACTCTTAATTTGGTGTGATAAAAATGGCAGTCTAGAATCGGCAATAAACATATGTCAATCATATTATGATTTTTTAGTGTAAAATTTGTTTGACTTTTTTTTATGAAAAAGAAATCATAAACTATGAAGCCAGATCGCTTCCTATCATACGATTAACAGCCAGATATACTGTTTATGGGAATCATAATATGACAGATTTCAGCTATCTATTTGTCATATTATGATTTTTTAATACGTCAAATTGCCGTGATTCACCGACAAACAGGATAGAGGTGTCATTAATGGTTTCGTTAAACAAAAATCAGTCAGTTTCGCTCGCCAAACAGAGCGCATCACTGGCTAAAGTAGATTTTGGTCTGGGATGGGATCCTGTCATCAAAAAGAAAGGCTTTCTTGCGAGCTTATTCGGTAGTGGCAGTGATGAAATTGATCTGGATGCAAGCTGCATGATGCTTGATAAATCTGGCAATGCCATCGATACAGTGTGGTTCGGCCAACTGAAATCAAAATGTGGTTCTATACAACACACTGGCGACAACCTGACGGGAGAAGGCGATGGCGATGATGAAGTTATTCGCGTCGATCTGCTCAAACTTCCCGCTAATGTCGAATACCTTGTATTTACCGTTAATAGTTTCCGTGGTCAAACCTTCAATGATGTTGAAAATTCCTTCTGTCGCGTCGTTGATCAAAGCGGTAAAGAGTTGGCTCGCTATCAGTTGAATGAACAAGGGACCCACACAGGCATTATCATCTCCTCTCTACGCCGCAATGGTGGTCAGTGGGATTTTACGGCACATGGCGTTCCTTGTCTTGAGCGTACTATTGACGCTATGTACCCGCAGATCGTTAAGACGGTGGTGGTGTGGTAATGAATTTAACCCCTGGGGGCAATGCCCCCGTTTCTAATCAAACCCTTACAGTACGGGTTCTGTCTGGTTCAGCCGTTGATGTTTCTGCTTTTCGTCTATATGCAAATGGTAAAGTCAAGGGCGATCCGGACATGGTGTTCTACGGTCAGCCAGTCAATAACGACAATACCATTCGTCTTACTGGCGGCAACATCAATACCTCATTCAGCGTCAACTTACCCGCATTGGGTCAGGATGTTCAGAAAGTCGCATTCACCGTAACCTGCGACGGCAACCAAACAATTTCCAATCTGCGCAATCTAACTATTCAGGTTGAACTGAACAGCAGCGTGATTTTGCAGGGAGATGTTGAAGTACAAGGACGTCCAGAAGCAGCCTTAATCCTCGGCGAACTGTATCGCCGTAATGGCGAGTGGAAATTCCGTTTTATAGCCCAAGGTTTTAATGGCGGCCTCAAACCACTGGCGGAGCATTTTGGCATGGATATCATTGATGATAATGCGCCAACCTCAACACCTGCTCCGGCATCCACTGCACCAACGCCAATTAATGTTAATTTAAGCAAAGTTTCTCTGACCAAAGAAAAGCCGGCTATCAGCCTGAATAAACGCGACAACTACGGTAAAATCCGCATCAATCTGAACTGGAATCAAACCTCCTCATCCTCTTCAAGGGGTATATTGCAGGGTATGTTTGGTTCAAACAAAAATGTGGATTTGGATCTTGGTGCATTCATCCGGTTGCAGGATGGAAGTCGGGGCGTTGTACAGGCATTGGGGAATAGCTTTGGTGATTACCGTTATGAGCCATATGTAGAATTACAGGGCGATGATCGCACGGGTAGTGTAAGTGACGGTGAATGGCTCCACATCAATGGTCTTGAATGGAAAAACATCAGTGAAGTTTTGATCTACGCCTTTATCTATGAAGGTGCACCTAGCTGGGATAAAACCGACGGTGTAGCCACAATCTATGTCCCTGACCAGCCACCAATTGAAACACGCATGACGGAAGGTCACAACAACAAAGGCATGTGTGCCATTGCACGCCTTGTAAATGAAAACGGAGCCATCAAAGTAGAACGTATAAATCAATACTTCAAAGGGCATAAAGAAATGGACAGAGCATTTGGATGGGGCTTTAGTTGGACATCCGGTAGTAAATAATACTCTTTTTTACAAGACGTTTTTAACAAGTGGAGGGGCTTATGTCCTTTTTAAACAAAATTAAATCAGCATTTAACTCAGGACGTGAAGAACTGACTAATCAAGTTAGTCGCTTCAAAAACAAAAAGTTTATGGAAGGCACTGTAGCAGTATGTGCGCATGTTGCCATGGCGAGCGATGGCGTCAGCTCAGAAGAAAAGCAGAAAATGATAGGGTTCATCAAAAACTCCCCTGAACTAAATGTCTTCGATACTACAGAGATTATCGGATTTTTTAACAAGCTGGTCAGCAGCTATGAATTTGATGCTGACATCGGCAAAGGTGAAGCAATGAAATTCATCATGGCCCTGAAACAACAGCCGGAAGCGGCACAGCTTGCTTTGCGCGTAGGTATCGCAGTTGCCAAAAGTGATGATGATTTTGATGACAACGAAAAAAAGGCGGTTCGAGAAATTTGCTTAGCCCTTGGCTTTGCACCGGCTGACTTCGGACTATAATCGCAGATAATTTAAGAGACTTACTCTATGTCATCCACGCACATTGGTTTTCCGATGGAAACCGTTGCTGTATTCATTTTTCTGTCGGTTGGTGCGCTCTTTATCGACCTATTTATGCATCGTCATGATAAGCCGATTTCGCTGCGCAGTGCCGCTCTTTGGTCTATTTTCTGGATCGCGATTGCTTTTGTTTTCGCAGGATTTCTGTATGTTCATCATGGTGCAGAAACAGCGAGTCTGTTTGTAACAGGGTACGCACTGGAAAAAGTGCTTTCTGTCGATAATTTGTTTGTCATCATGGCGATTTTCTCTTGGTTCGCTGTTCCTGACCGCTATCGTCACCGAGTTCTGTATTGGGGTATTATCGGTGCTATCGTCTTCCGCGGTATTTTTGTCGCCATCGGGACAAGCCTTCTGGCACTTGGACCGTGGGTTGAAATCTTATTTGCGGTTATTGTTGGCTGGACAGCAGTCATGATGCTGAAAAGTGGTGATGACGACGATGAGATCGAAGACTACTCACAGCACCTTGCCTATCGTCTGGTAAAGCGCTTCTTCCCAATTTGGCCGAAACTGCGCGGTCATGCTTTTGTGCTGAACCAAAAAGAAGTAGATGAAGAGCTGGCTAAACCAGAAAACGCCGATGTGAAAGTGGGTCGAGTAGGCAAATTCATGCTTTATGCTACACCACTGATGCTGTGTCTGGCAGTGGTTGAACTATCTGATGTTATGTTTGCCTTTGACTCTGTACCTGCAGTTATTGCTGTCAGCCGGGAACCTTTAATTGTGTATAGCGCCATGATGTTTGCTATCTTGGGCCTGCGTACGCTCTATTTTGTACTTGAGGCATTGAGAAAGTATCTGGCGCATCTGGAAAAGGCAGTAATCGTTTTGCTGTTCTTCATCGCCATTAAACTGGGTCTGAACGCCTCTGAGCACATATTCCATCATGGCTATTCGATTTCAGCGACAAGCAGCTTGTTTGTGGTGATTGGGGTTCTGGCAGCCGGTATTATTGCCAGCTTGCTGTTCCCACAAAAAGAAAACGCAAGCTAAATCCGGTATTAAGAATAATCAATTAACACGATGTAACAAAATGAGGAAATAACAATGGGTGTATCTCTCTCTAAAGGTGGTAACGTTTCTCTAAGCAAAGAAGCGCCAGGCATGAAAAATGTTCTGATCGGTCTCGGTTGGGATGCTCGTTCGACTGACGGACAGGACTTTGACCTTGACGCATCAGCTTTCCTACTGGCGGCAAACGGAAAAGTACGCGGTGATGCGGATTTCATTTTCTATAACAATCTGAAATCGTCTGATGGTTCCATTATGCACACTGGCGACAACCGTACCGGTGAAGGCGATGGCGATGACGAATCACTGAAAATCAAACTGGATCAAGTTCCTGCTGACGTAGACAAAGTGGTGTTTGTTGTCACTATCCATGACGCACAAACTCGTAGCCAGAGTTTCGGTCAAGTTTCCGGTGCATTTATTCGTCTGGTTAACGATGATACTCAAGTTGAAGTCGCCCGTTATGATCTGACTGAAGATGCTTCTACTGAAACCGCTATGCTGTTCGGTGAACTGTATCGCCACAACACAGAATGGAAATTCCGTGCAGTAGGTCAAGGTTACGCTGGTGGTCTGGCTTCTGTTTGTGCACAGTATGGTATCAATGCTGCTTAATTTAGATATTATTCAATATAAATATTTCAGTATGAATATATAAGTTAACATACTGAAGTTAATATATTGAAGTTAAAAGCCCTGCTTATATTATTCAGCAGGGCTTTTTTATTAGCTTGTTAAATAAAGGCATCTATTAACTAATAAATATCATCATCCAAATAACTCAAAGAAAATAACCTCAAATCTTATCTAATTGACAGTGCATCTTCCCGACTTAAAAGTTAACATTTAGTACCAAACTGTTAACACAAGATGATTAAACTAATTTTTAACATCATGTTGGTTTATTCTTCCAACATAATTGACAATGTTAAATTATACCGCTTTCGATATCGAGCAATTTAAATTTTTGTTCAACATAATGAAAAAATCGAAAAATTATGATGAGGAAAAAGAGAAAGGAGATTTTTAAATGGATAACTATTTTTTAAGGATAAATCAAAGAGTTGCTTTGATTTTTATAGGTTGGATGTAGATAAATGGAGTTGAAAAAATGAGATGATTTATTGGTTAACAGTTTGGTACTAAATGTAACCCTTTTTCGCTTCCCTCTTGCCCGCCAAATTCCATCAAAGCGCCCCGCATTACTCGCGGTATACCTGACTGTATGACGAATATTACGATGACCTAAATAGTCTTGAATCAATCGAGTATCGACGCCATTATCCGCTAATGCATAACCACAAGAGTGACGCAACATGTGCGGATTCGCGCAAATCGCAATTTCTGCCTTGATGCTTGTGTTCCTAATGATCTTATAAAACTGTTGCCGTGATAAAGGCTCACCAGTTCTGGAAATAAACAACCATTCACTCTTGCCGAACCTCTCAAGTTTTTTACGCACACTTAACCACTTACGCAATAATTGAATTTCCCGGGAAACCATGGGATGGATAGTGGAAAAACCATTTTTCAAACGATTAACGCTCAAGCTCCGGTCACGCAGATCCACATCAGACATACGCAGCCCCAATAGTTCAGAAACGCGAAAACCGTGAATAAAACCCATAAAAAGCATGCAGATATTACGCTCTGCATTAGCACCTTTTTCTAATTCAGCCAATAGTTGTTCAATTTCAGATTGAGTTAAATATTTACGCTTTAACATAGTGTATGACTCTCTGTGGTAGTTAGTTATCTTCTCTTATAATTAAAATCATTTTTATAAAAAACCATCTTAAGCTCCCAATGACACAAAAAACACAATAAAATTATAAAAACAGAACAAATTATATGAAAAATTTATATTTTCTTTGCCTTTTATAAAGCAATTATATTAAAATTTATTAAATAATTCGATAATAAAAACAATCAAAAAATCGCTTTTAGCCATCCAAAATAATAATTAAGTAAAATTATATCAATATACCTCTTCACGCTGATAATGAATTAAATAAGATATTAGTGAAGAAGTAAATGACAATGACATGACCAATTTATGTCATAAATATGACAGTATGATTACAGTCAGGTTAATTAGTATAAACAGAAAAGTAACTATCTGAAATTTATTGATTATAAAAATAAAAACATCATTTAACTATTAAATAATCTATATATTTGATAATCCCAAAAATCACATAAATATTTACCAAATTCTTACTTATTCGAATTTTAGATAGGTATTTCAAAATGGATAAATATACAGTTATTTTTTGCGAGTTGCTTCGCAAAGAGTAACATTACCGATGGCATATTAGCCAACTAACCGCTAGGGTAGACATCGATTCTTAACCAATGAATGCGATACAGATGAAAAACACGTATGAATTCGCGGTGCAGTTCGGGCGAAGTGCTGATAGAGTATCGCTGTATATCCCAATAACACAAGGAACGTACAAATGAGCCTTCATGTTTCATTTTGCCAGACTGACATTGGTATCCCAGAATTAATACTGAATGGTAGTACACTCAGCGATGCTGGATTTACCGCGAATGAATTATTTCATATCTCACAGTTTTCCAATGGCGTTATTATCTCCCTCGTTGATCCCAACGCAGACTTAGTTAGTTTGATCAATGAAGTAGAAGATAACCCATACGAAGGAATCGATAGTATTCGTGAAAATGGTGAACTTTATATTGCAGGAGATTGGCTAACCATCAGCAACTTAGTGGAACAACCTATTAACATTGAAATGGAACCCGGTAAGATTGTTCTTAAGCCTAAATTGATGGAAATGCTGGCTTAAAAGCATTGTCATTAAAAAATAACCTTCCATCAATTAGCCGGAAAATATTAAGCAGAATTCCGGCTTTTAATGTTTCCTAATATTAAAGACGCGTTATTCGAAACGGCACTTCAAACCCTATAACCTATTTCCCACCCGCTAAGTCAATGAAATTGCCGGTAACATATGATGATTCATCAGACAACAGCCATGCAATGGCCTGAGCAACTTCTTCCGGCTGCCCTCCTCGTTTCATCGGTAAGGAATCTTTGATTCGCTCAACTCGCCCAGGCTCTCCACCATCGGCATGCATTTCAGTATAAATGAATCCAGGACGCACAGCATTGACCCTAATACCCTGTGCCGCTACTTCTTGCGCCAGCCCGATTGTCATCGTATCAATGGCACCTTTCGATGCCGCATAATCAACGTATTCATGGGGAGAACCCAGTCTGGCGGCGGCAGATGAAACATTAACGATCACGCCACCTTGCCCACCATGACGCAAAGCCATTCTCTTGATCGCCTCACGTGCACAGAGAAAAGCCCCAGTGACATTGGTTGCGAAAATTTCATTCAACCGCTCTGCCGTCAACTGTTCAATAGTGGCTTGAGGCTTTAATATTCCGGCATTATTCACTAACCCAGAAATATATCCCAACTCTTTTTCCGTCCTTTGGAATAACGTCATCACTTGTTTTTCATCTGCTATATCGACCTGAACCGCAATTGCTGACTGCCCAAGAGCGCGGATCATATCCACAACTTCATAAGCTCTATCTTCACGGTTACGATAACCAATACAGATATGATGCCCCTGCGTTGCTAAACAACGTGCCGTGGCCTTGCCAATGCCACGGGAACCACCTGTAATGATCGTGACTTTTTGCATTATTTTCACAATGCCATTCCCCCATTTGCGGTGTTATTTTTTCACATCAAAACCTTGAGCACGCACTAATTGGCTCATCGATTTTAAATCAGTCATCAAATCATCAACATTGTTATTCAGCAGATTCTGGTGCATTTCACTGAATGCCGCAGCCATCTCTTACAAGCTCTGAATAGAAGAATTAAAAACAAACAATTATAAATATATAAAATATAATACCTCCAAAACATAATCACTTATTCTAAAAAGAAATACAAATACGTTCTCTAGAAAAATAGAAATACTCCCTATGTTAAATTTGCAATCATAACATTCAAAACTATACTCCAAACTGCAAGAGTAGATTTCGGGTTTCAGTACTCTAATCAGAGGAAATATATGATGAAAAGCTTGAAGTTATCAGTTGCAGCATTACTGGTGTTGTTTTCAAGTGCAACGCTTGCAGCGCCAGCAGTATCAACCTCAGCCGAAGCTGCACCAAAAATAGCAACGGCAGTAAAATATGATGTTAAGACAGCAAAAAATAAAACTAATTCGTTAAAGAAGAAAGTAAGCAAAAAGGCAAAAAAACAAAAAGCGTCAAAGAAGAAAAATAAATCAGTAAAAAGAGGAGCCAATACGGCTCTTTGTAAAGACGGGACTTATAGCAAGAGTAAATCCCGCAAAGGGGTCTGCTCTCGCCACGGCGGTGTTTCTAAGTGGCTGTGATATTTTAGTTAATTGTCCATTATGCACAATTAGGGAGTTTAGGCTCCCTAATTATTTTCTGATAGTTATCGCGTTTTTTCACTGAATATTATGTTGTTTTTCCCTAGAACGAGAAATGACTAATGGTGATTTTCTTGCCTGATATTATACTCTAGTCATTTTCTTCGTCTTTACGATGCCTTTTATGATATTAATTTGCATGTTTTCTTCATCTTATATTATGGGATGTAAATTTATTACAACTATAAAATTATTTTATTTTCACATGAAATATCAACCCCCTGATATAAAATAACGCTGTGTCAAATGTGACTTGAAAGATGGATTATAAATTTTTCTTCCTCATCGGTCACATAAGTAAAAAACATTATTAATAATATAATCACACTATATTACGACACTGAAACTCAGATAATTAATGAAAAATTAACCACAAAAATAGATAAACGAATATAAACAACAAAGTTCCTTATGATAACTGTAATAAAGAAAAAATTCGTACTCTAATAAGAATAAAGCAAGGCAAATAAATTTCAATTAAATAACATTAAGTTATTCAGTAATCAGCGATAAATGAAACTGTTTGAAAAATCAATATAACACTATAAATCATCATATATCCAACATTGTTCGCCAGATAAAATCATAATAATTATTACAATAATTTACCATACGAAGTGAAAAATATAGATATTTGTCCGTAGGGTGCTAACATTCGTTATAGAAACGAAACTTATGAATGACGAATAATAGTAGCTATATATTGTTTGCTCTGTTAATATTCGTTTGTTTTTTATCCAGAGTAATAAAACGAGGAGAAGCAAATGCCCTCTCTAATGATGAGGACAAGTGCGGTCTTCGCTTTCTTTATCTCATTAATCTTTACCGGTCTGAGCCATGCCTCGACCAGTACCTCGAAAATGCAAGAGTATTCTCACAATGGCATGCCAGTAAATTTGCCTGATTTGCGAAAATACCCTTCAGGTACACCTCGGAAGAAAGCGTTTTTAAATATTATTGTCCCTGTAATTGATCAACATAATCAGAAGATTATGCAAGACCGCAAATGGCTCCTGACACACCAAAAAAATCATCATTGGTCTGTACAGGATAGTCATCGATTAAAAAAGATCTGCATGGATTACAAAATGACCTGCAATTCACCAAAACAGTTCAATTGGAAGAAATTGCTAAGTCGGGTTGACATTATCCCTACCCATTTCGTTGCCACACAAGCAGCCGCTGAATCAGGTTGGGGAACGTCAGAACTTGCCAAAAAGAATAATAATCTGTTTGGGATGCGTTGTAGCTCTTGCGGCAGAACTAAAGGAAAAGTCAAAGGTTATTCAGCTTATCTGACTATTAATGCTTCTGTCATTGCCTATATGAAGAATCTGAATACACATCGTGCTTATGAGTCATTGCGTTCTTCACGTGCAAAGCAGAGGACAACACAGGAGCCACTGAATACCAGTAAGCTGATCGATAATCTCAATGGTTATTCTGAACTGGGTGCTGACTATAATCGCTATTTACATCGAGTATTTAATGTCAATAGGCAGCTGATCTCACAGGCTCAGGAATTGGCTATTCAATAACACACTCCCGATAATCCATTTTGTATTAATTACAAGGTGGATTCTTTTTTTATAACCTATCTTTATATTGCCTACTGTAAACATAGGCAAATTCCATACTATAATGCACGTCAGAATTACATTCTTTCTCCCAACGATAAATGATTAGCCAGAGCCTGATATGAATTTCTTCTCTTTTGAGTTTCTTGGATCGTTTGTTATTCTGCTGGTTGTCTATTGGCTTTTACAAAAAGCTCCCCGGCTACAGAATGGCGTGTTAATTTTAGTTAGCTATTTATTTTTATTCTCTTTTGCAGCAAAGTTCGCCTACATTTTATTCTCCTATACCCTATTTATTTACTTTTTGGCGAATATTCTCAGCCGTTATTTATCGAATAAAGTTATATTCACTCTACTGACATTCGGGATTCTCGGCTGTTTCACGGCTTTCAAATATTACTCTTTCTTCCAAGAGGCAATTCAACAAGCATTGGTCAATGTTGGGATCAGCGTGGAACTGCCTGTACTTGAATTATTGATGCCGCTGGGTCTGTCATTCTATGCGTTCCATTCGGTCAGCTATGTCGTATCAGTGTGCAAGAAAGAGCTACCCGCCGCACCATTGCCTGATGTCATTTTGTATCTTTGCTTTTTTCCCGGCATCGTCGCCGGACCAATTAATCGGGCCAAAGATTTCATGCCACAGATTCAGGCAGCATCCAGAATTATTCTTGAACCACTGAAGGCGCTGTTATTAATTGCACTCGCTATCGCAAAACTCTTTTTGCTCAGCTCTACGCTCTCTGAATATTTTGTGAATCCCGTCTTTGAAGATCCGACCAGCCATCATGCAGGACAAGTTCTTGTAGCAATTTATGCTTATGCCTGGAATATCTACTTTAACTTTTCCGGCTATACCGACCTTGTCACTGGCATCGCCCTGCTGTTAGGCTTCAAAGTGCCACGCAATTTCGATTCCCCTTATCTTGCCGAAAACTTACAAGTATTCTGGCGACGCTGGCATATCAGCCTGTCAACTTTCATCCGCGACTATGTCTACATTCCATTGGGCGGGAACAAAAAAGGCGTATACCGCAAAAACCTGAATATGTTCACAGCCATGGTGATTTCTGGTTTATGGCACGGTGTCGGCCTTGGTTTTATTATTTGGGGCGCTATTCATGGTTTAGGTTTAATTCTGCAAAATATTAAAAATGCCCTGTTTTCTGTTTCCAAGAAACACAATGAACCACAAGCCAAGAATCCCATTTTATTATTCTTATCCCGCGTGGTGACATTCCATTTTGTCTGTTTTGCATGGATCTTTTTCCGTAGCCCGACATTTAATGATGCTCTGGCGGTATTAAATCAACTGTTCTCTGGCGAAATATTTGTATCCTTGTTATCCAGTGGTTCTCTATTAATGGTTTTCTGGGGATTCTTTATTATCTATCCCTGGTTAGTGAATCTCAAAAACCAAATTGAAAAAAATCATGGTCTGATCTCCTGGGTTTATTACCCAATTCCCTTAGCCCTGATCCTTACTTTGGTATTTATTTTGTCACCTTCAGGAATGCCAGGATTTATCTATGCCAACTTTTGAATTTACACCTAATTTTAAAAAAGTCGGACAAGTGATTTGTATCGTGACCTTGACCAGTTTGATGCTAATCTGGCTGAATCAGAATTCCCTAAATAACTTCTGGCAACAGAAATATCACCGCAATAGTCCTTGGGCATCTCTCAAGGGAGAGCCATTGTGGGATTTGGGAAATAATATGCAACAAGGCGCTATTGCTGCCAGTGAGACTTTTATGGCATATGCGAGGGGTAAATATCAGGATACTTCATCATCAGCCATTAATGACGATAACAGCCGGACAGTATTTCCCCCTGAATTTCAGGTTGGTCTGCGCTTTCTGAAAGGATACTTGTATCCCATCGAAAATCTCTCTTTTACC
This sequence comes from Xenorhabdus yunnanensis, assembly GCF_028598805.1. Classification (GTDB taxonomy): domain Bacteria; phylum Pseudomonadota; class Gammaproteobacteria; order Enterobacterales; family Enterobacteriaceae; genus Xenorhabdus; species Xenorhabdus yunnanensis. Next base: position 61,164 of record NZ_JAQRFI010000014.1, read on the forward strand.
TTTCCTGAACTGCTGAACAAAGACATTAAGCTCGTTCAGCCTTTCTTGCTGCCCACTAACCCAACTGACAACCCTGTTACTGAAATTGTCCAGAAAACCCACGTCAGTCTGAGCGCAAAAGATAAAGTGCTATTTGCCGGTGATTCGATGATGCAGGGAGTAGCCCCACATTTAAAACGTCGGTTGTCTCAGGAATATGGCATTTCCAGCATTAACTTAAGTAAGCAGAGTACCGGATTATCTTATCCTGGCTTCTTTGATTGGCCAAGAACCATCAGCGATGCCTTGAGAACCAACTCTGATATTAAGTTAGTGGTGGTGTTTTTAGGCCCAAATGATCCGTGGGATATGCCGTCAAGACGCGGAGGCCCTTATTTGAAATTCGCCAGTGAAAATTGGGAGAAACTTTATCGCCAAAGAATTGAAACTATCTTAAATGATGCGCGCCAACATAAGGTCGATATCATTTGGGTTGGTCCGCCAAATATGCGTCAGAAAAAACTCTCCAGCAGTATGGTTTACCTCAATAAATTATATCAAACAGAAATGGAAAAAATGGGGGAGATCTATGTTGCGGTTAATGATATGTTCAAATATCAATCCGGTAATTATTCAGACTATGTTGGCGATGGCAGTAGTACAATCAAACTCCGCAGTGGAGACGGTATTCATTTCAGTTTGAAAGGGCAACAAACCATCGCGGATTATCTATTTTCATTGATCACATTTATTCAGGAGCCAGTAAAAGAAGATGCAACCATTTAGCATGTTCCGTGGATTTTATCGGATAATGGGTGCAAGTCTGGTTATCGCGCTCTCCGTGAGCCTATTATCGTGCCAAGGAAAAAAATCCAAGCCTTCATCAGAACTCCAAACAATACAAATAAATCGTCAGCAACAATTGACGGATTTTGGTGATCCCAATCTCGCGCTATTGGCGGATAAATTGCGCCACAGCGATACTCTCCAGCTCCATTTTGTGCAATTGGGGGATTCACATACTGCTGCCGATTTCTTTACCGGTAAGTTGCGTAGTTTATTGCAGAATCATTATGGTGATGCAGGGCCGGGATTTATTCCCCCAATGAGCATTCCCGGCCAGCGTAACGCCTCAGTGCAATTCGCTGAGGATAAAACCGGCTGGTGGCTTTCAAGCAGCCGCAAGGACAATCGGGCGGATTACCCTCTGGGGGGATTTATTGCTATTCCGGAAAGTAGCAACAGCACAATACAACTCGATTCCTCCTCTGCCCACGGTAAATACTGGTTAAGTGCGCTCTATCAATCCTACAATGCGGTTCAAATCAAAACACCATTTACCACAATGAATTTACCTGCGACACAAAGTGAATGGCGTTTCTCACCAGAACAGGCGGTCAGTTTCCCAATCAATCTCCATCCACAGGATACGAAATTGAAAATTGGCGGCTGGCTGGTAAAACGTCAAAACCCCGGTGTTATGTTATCCGCATTGGGCATTAATGGCGCTACCATTAATATGCTGGATAAATGGCAACCGCAATGGATTGAGACACTGGCTCAGATGAAACCGGATATGGTGATCCTTGCCTATGGCACCAATGAAGCCTTTAACGATTCGCTGGATCTGGCCACTTACCAAAAAGACCTGACATCCAAAGTACAAGACATTCGTAAGGCAATACCGCAAGCCGTTATCCTGTTGATTGGGCCGAATGATTCACTGAAGAACAAAACCGCGGCAAGTTGTAGTGAACAACAACCTGCCCTGCTTGATAACGTGATTCAGATTCAGCAAACTGTTGCCAAAAAGCAGCGCACTCTACTCTGGGATTGGCGGGGATATATGGGCGGACCATGTTCAGTCAGAGGATGGCAACAGCAAAACCTCGCACGTCCTGATTATGTTCATCTCTCCGCAGCCGGTTATGAACGCAGTGCCGAAGCGCTTTACAAGCAGTTTATGGGTTTGGTTGAACAATAAAGATACGAACTCAATGATAATGTTATTATTTTATTAGTGATTGCCGTCGGTAAAACGAGCAGGAAATGAAATTTATCTGATGCGCCTTATATCCCCGTCCTTCAGAGATTTTCAATTAGCAGCAAGTGAACGTGGATAGCACAGGACAGGAGTAATATAAAACGGCACCTTAACCATCCTAAGGTGCCGTTAAAAATTACTTAAAAAGACTTTAATATATTACAGCATTGCAAAATAGATCATGCCAACAATTGCGCCGGTTGTACCGAGAATGGTTTCCATCATCGTCCACGTTTTCAGGGTCTGCGCTTCTGTCGCGCCGGTAAATTTACCGAACAGCCAAAAACCGGAATCGTTCACATGGCTAAGCACCAAAGAACCACCGGCAATACACACTGACAACGCCGCCATTTGCGCACCGGAATAGCCCAGCTCACCAATCACAGGCAGAACCAGCCCCACCGTGGTCAAACACGCCACAGTTGCTGAACCCTGAATCACACGCACCGCCCCCGACAGAATGAAACACGCCAGTGCGATTGGCAGGCCAGCACCGATCAAGACATTACCCAACGCAGGGCCAACACCAGAATCCACCAGTACTTGTTTGAATACACCACCAGCACCCGTTACCAGCAGGATAATCCCCGCCGGTTGAATTGCCGCAGAGCAGACATCCATCACTTTTTCTTTACTCATGCCGCGACGGATCGCCAGACCGTAAATCGCCACCAGACAAGCGATCAAAATCGCCGTGAAAGGATGGCCAATAAATTCCAGCCAATGGTATAGCGTAGATTGTTGATCAACAAAACGTGCCCCAATGGTTTTCAAACCAACCAACGCCAATGGGAACAGCACCAACGCCAGACTGAATCCAAAGGAAGGCATCTGGCTTTTGCCAATGCTTGGTGTGCTCAGATCTTTCGGTAAATCCAGCGTCACATATTTGCTGATAAAGTTACCGTATAGCGGGCCAGCCAGTAACATACCGGGAACTGCGGCACTCAGGCCGATCAGGATCATCCAGCCAAAATCTGCTCCCATCTGGGAAGCCAGCATCATCGGAGTTGGCCCCGGAACCAAAAACGCGGCAGCGGCCGCAACACCTGCAAACAATGGGAGCGCCAGTTTAACGACATTGCCGCCGGTGCGACGCGCAACGGCGAATACCACGCCAATCAACAATACGACTGCCACGTCAAAAAACAGTGGTAATGCACAGATAAGCCCAGCCATACCCAATGCATAGTTAGCCCGTTTTTCGCCAAAGCCCCCCAGCAGTTTGACGGCAATCTGGTCTAAGGCCCCTGTTTCATGCAAGATCTTGCCAAACATCGCACCAAGAGCCACAACAACGGCAAGGAAACCCAAAGTACCTGCCATGCCGTTTTGCATTGTCTGGGTGATTTTCTCCAGTGGCATACCAGAAAAAATTCCCGCCCCCATAGAAACCAACATCAAGGCAATAAAAGCATGCATTCTGGCTTTCATCACCAGAAACAATAATAGGAGAACAGAACCAACAGATGTCAGAACCAGAGTTAACGTACTCATGAATGCCCCTCGCTGATACGATCAACGGTTTCTATATGATCAATAGTTTCTAAATGATCAATAGCTTCTGCATGATTGATGGATTGAATATGTTCAATGGCTTTAATCGCATTTTTGATGACATCCTCAAGATCAGGTTTGATATCAATATGATGGACATCTTTTTCATCACTGGTCGGCTCTTCCAGTGTCTCAAATTGCGAGATCAGCATTTGCGGTTTGAAAAAGTGTCCTTTGCGTGCTTTCAGACGGCTTTCGATTAAATCAAAATCCCCTTTCATATAGAGGAATGACAGATTTTTATTGCCATCACGCAGCATATCCCGATAACTTTTTTTCAAGGCAGAACACACAAGCAGAGAGGCAGGATTGGTACGCTGCATGGCAAAAATGGCATCATTGAGTGCCTTCAACCACGGCTGACGATCATCATCATCCAAAGCGTGGCCCTGTGCCATTTTGGTAATATTGGCGCGGGGATGAAGGAAGTCTCCATCCAGAAACGCAGCCCCCAATTCACGGGCAACACCACTGGCAACCGCGGATTTACCGCTGCCGGATACCCCCATCAATACAAAAACATGGTTTGGTTGTTGGGTATCACTCATATCAAACTCCTTTATGCAGATCTTACTGCCTAGTGATCTCTGTGACTTACCTGCAAACTTTTGGCTATGAAATATTATCTATAAAATATTACCCACAAAAATGTTACCGGTAACTTATTACCGGTAACATTAACAGCAGCGCAGGATGGTGAGCAATCAATCAAGATCGACAAAAAAGGAAAATGTGAGGCTTATCGCAATTGAAGATGGGAAAGCATCATTTTGAGCTACAAAAATTAAACACTTTCATCTATTAAACGCTTTCGCCCAATGAAAGGGTAAATCCAACATCGATCAGAGTTTGTTCCAGCTTTTCTCCCTTCAAACGAGCAAGCAGGGATTCTGCGGCCTTGCGTCCCATTAGCTCACGAGGAGTCAACACGCTGGCAAGTTTTGGCGTCATTACCTGACCGATGTCATGACCATGGAATCCGGCTACTGCAATCTCTTCCGGCACTTTGATCCCCTGTCGCTGACACTCAAAAATAGCCCCGATGGCGATATCATCATTCGTACAAAACAGGCCATCAACTTCAGGATATTTCTGACAGGTTTCTTGTAAAAGCTGCGTTCCCAATGAATAGGATGAACTGGCTGGCGTCATCATTTTTTTCGGTTGAAGCCCGGCGCTGCGCATTGCCATTTCAAACCCCTGCAAACGGATCAGCGTCCGCTCATCCTGCCTTGCACCGAGATAAATCACGTTCTTGCGGCCACGTTCGATTATCGCCATCGTCATCTGACGTGCTGCTTCAAAATTATCGATCCCAACGGCAATATCAAGGCAAGGTGATACACTGTCCATCAGTTCGACCACAGGAATGCCGACTGTCTGCAACACTTTCAACGTCTTGGGTGTATGCGTGCGCTCCGCCAGAATCAGGCCATCAATATTGTAAGAAAGCAGAGAAAGCAAACGTTTCTCTTCTTTCTGGGCAGAATAACCATAGTGGGCGAGCATGGTTTGATATCCATTGCAATCAGTCACTTGCTCGATGCCACGAATAACTTCGGCAAAGACCTGATTCGTCAATGAAGGAAGTAAAACGCCTATTGTACGACTAGTGGAATTGGAAAGAATATCTGGCACGCGATTAGGGATGTAACCAAGTTGCTCCACAGCTTCCGCGATTCGTTTTCCCAATGCTTCAGAAACCTGATCTGGATTACGTAAAAAACGGCTGACCGTCATTTTGGTGACCCCAACGAGGTCTGCAACATCTTGTAAAGCTGGGCGTTTTTTCTTCATTTTGAATGTAATGCAATCAATTATTGATAAATACAGATGAATATCACTCGGTTTTAACATATTTATACAGCATAACAACATGCTTTTTAGTGAAAAATGCCAACACACTCTCATCTCGTTTATTAACAATTTTTGAAATTGTGATGACTTACACGCGCTTGAGTGAATTTCGATAAATAATTTGAGGTGTAAATGCGGGGTGCTGCTTATCGGGTTCAAGCAGCAAACATGTGGCAAAACGCGCCATATCTGTGATGGGAAAATGGACACTGGTCAATGCAGGATGAATAAATGCCGCACGTTCACCACTGTCATAACAGATAATAGAAATATCTTCGGGAACATTCAAACCCTGTTCAGTAATCGCCAGCAGTGCACCAAGGGCCATTTCTTCACTACAGAAAAACAGGACATCAGGCCGTGACGTTACCAAAGAAGACACCGCTAAAATAGAGCGGGTTTGTCGGTAGCCACTTTGCAGATCATACTCTCTTTCCAAACAGGCAACTGGCTGTAATCCCGCATCCTGCATAGCATCCAAAAATCCCTGACGACGCTGCTGGCTTGGGTTTCGGGATAAAGGGCCACTGATACAGGCGATACGAGTATGTCCATACTCAATTAATGTCTGAGTTGCGAGATAACTGGTCTTATGGTGATCAAACATGACACAACGCGATTCCAGCCCTGCCACCAAACGATCCAGCAACACAAAAGAGTACCCTGCATGGGCAAGTTGCCGTAATTTATCATCGCTGATGGCGCGTACATGTAGAATCATTCCATTACAGCGCAAACTGTGCAGGTGAGTAATAGCCTGCCATTCATTTTCTGCACTATTTCTCCCCTGCGTAACCAAAAGCTGTTTGCCATGCAACTCTGCTTCTGTCTGGATGCTATCCATCAAAGCACCGAAAAAACCGCCACGATAGGACGTCGTCACTAAACCCAGAGTATTACTCTGATTGGATGCCAATTCACGTGCCGCCAGATTGGGACTGTATCCCAACTCCACAATCGCATTCTCCACTTTGGCGCGTGTCGTCGCCCTCACATTTTTATCGCCATTGACAACCCGTGATACCGTGGCGCGGGAAACACCAGAGCAAGCAGCCACATCTTCCAGTGTTACCATGCTTTTTCCTTGTAATTCCAAATGAATCTGTTCCTGTTTTCTGTGCCTATTTTTTCTGTGTCTATTTTATTGAAACGCTGGCAAATACATGTGATTGATTTCCAACACTTCGTTCAATAGTGACAAATCCAGAGCGGCATCAGCAATCAAGGGATGTGTCACCAATGCCAGCAGGGCAGCCTTGCGATCACCGTGCATTGCGGCTTCAATCGTCAAACGTTCGAAAGCTTTCACTTGCTGCATCAAAGCCAACATGCTGTCCGGCAAGCGACCAAACGCCAGAGGGTGTGCTCCTTGAGCATCCACAATACAGTTAGTTTCAACCACTGCATCATCCGGCAGTCCATAAATGGCTCCGCGATTTACCGTATTGACAACCAGCTGTGTGCCAAGATTATTGTGGATTGCTGAGATCAATTCCAGTGCGACCTCAGAATAGAAAGATCCACCACGAAAACGCAATTGCTCAGGTTTGTGATCCAATGCTGGATCAGCATACAGTTCAAACAATTCTCGCTCCACTTGCATCACTTGCGACGCCCGTGTTCCTTTGCTCGCTGCGCTCTCTTTTTCTTTCTGCAACATTTTATTGGTTTGGTAAAAATAACGATGATAAGGACAAGGGATCGCGCCCAATGCTCGCAAAAACTCCGGCGGCCAAGGTTCTTCCCTAATGTTATTCATCGTCAATTCAGCGCCGTTGCACAGCAATTCCAGCACTTTCTCCGTTTCATCCTTGCCATTCACCAATACCTGATGCACCCAAACCATATGGTTGAGACCAGCAAAACGCAATTGAACATTCTGATAAGGATGCTGCAACATATTGGCGATCACATGGTGCATAGTGATCGGCACATTGCACAACCCGATGATCTTGGCCTTGCTATAACGGGAAACGGCTTCTGTCACAATCCCGGCCGGATTGGTGAAATTGATGATCCATGCATCCGGTGCAAGACGTTCGACTTTACGCGCTATCTCCAACAAAACCGGGATCGTGCGCAACGCTTTGGCAAATCCACCCACCCCCGTTGTCTCTTGCCCAAGCAAACCATATTTTAACCCCAAACGCTCATCAGCAGCACGGGCAGGAAGCTGACCAACACGCAGCTGAGTGAGGACAAAGCTGGCTCCTTTGATCGCTTCATCCAACGAATAGTGGACACGAACAGCAACACGCTGCAAACCATGATGATCCAGCATACGGCGCGTCAGGCCAGCGATGATCTCCACCTTCTTCCGCCCGGCTTCCACATCCACCAGTGCCAATTCGGAAAGCGGGATCGTTTGAATACGTTGAATAATTCCTTCAACTAATTCAGGTGTATAACTGCTGCCACCACCAATCACTGCAATTTTGATCGGTTTCATATACTCCACCCTTTTTATGCTGTTTGACGATCAGGTGCTGGCAAACGCTGATAGAGATCAATAATATTGCCGGCAAGATCTTGAATGACCATCGCGTTCATCAAGTGATCTTGAGCATGAACCGAGATCAAATTGATGGGTAATTTTCCGCTCCCTTCATCTAACCCAATCAGTTTTGTCTGGATAACATGCGCGGCACGGGTTTCCTGTCGAGACTCCTCCATCAGCACTTCTGCCTGCTGAAAATTTCCCTCTTTCGCCTGTTGCAAGGCCATTAAGGCATTGCTGCGCGCACTGCCGGCATGTACCAGTAACTCAATAATGTGCTGTTCAAAATCCTGCGGTTTTAAATCAATAGACACGCGTCCATCCCCCTGAAATTATTGCTTCACCGAAACCTGTGCCTGCTGCTCTTCAGCCAAAAGCTGTTTTTCATACACCTTGAAGAAGGGATACCAAATCAGTAAATCAATCACCATCAATAACCCAACCAGCACAAGCGCCCGATAATCCCAAGCGGCAGAAATCAACGCGCCAATCGGGGCTGGCGCAGTCCACGGTGCGATGGCTATCATCTTTTGCACTAAATCCAAATGCAGGGCGCCATAAGCCAGTACCGCATTCACCAGAGGTACAAGCAGCAACGGAATCAATAACGTGGGATTCATTACAACCGGAGAACCAAACAGCAACGGTTCATTGATATTGAACATGGCTGGCACAACACTCAGTTTGCCAATAGTTTTCAAATGAATTGAGCGGCTGCGCAGATAAAGGAACGCCAATACTAGTGTCGAACCTGAACCGCCGATACAAACGTAAAAAGACCAATAAGGCGCGGTCAGAATTTGCGTTGTTGCCATTCCCTGAGTCATCAACGCGGCATTGGCTGCGATATTGGTCATAAAAATCGGATTAAGCAGCCCGGTAACGATATTGTCGCCGTGAATACCGGCAAACCACAGCAAATTAGCGATCAATACCAACAACATAACGGCAGGCAATGTATCTCCGACAGCAATCAGCGGCTGAAATACCTGCATTACGGCAGCGGGGAGCAGCAGATTGAACTCACTTTGCAGCAACAAACTAATGGGATACATCGTCAGCAGGATACCAATAACGGGATACAGCAATTCAAAAGATCGGGCAATGGCAGGTGGGATCTGAGAAGGCATACGGATGGCGATATTGTATTTCTTAAGCAATCGAATCAACTCTACCGCCCAAATTGCGCAAATCAACGCAGTAAATACCCCTACCCCTCCCAGAAAGTCGAGCGGCATTTTATTTTCAACCTGCGGCGCTGCCGCCAGCAAAAACGCCATCAAAGACAACAACGCAGAAGTCAAGCCATCCAATCCATAAGACTTTGCCAGACTATAGGCCGTCCCGATGGAGACAAAGACACTCATCAATCCCATCGTCATAAAGAAAGGCATCGTAATGGTTTTCCAATGGTTTTTGGAAAACGTCAGCCAAGCCTGACCAAATGAAGATGAAGTTTGAGCATCAAAAGGGGGATTAGCCACAATCAGCATAATACTGCCGATAATCAGAAAGGGCAGGGCGGAGATAAAACCATCACGTATCGCTATAATATGCCGCTGGCCACCGATTTTGCCTGCAATGGGAGCGATATGGCTTTCTACAATACGTGTCACGGAAGCATAAATACTCATAGACCCACTCCGTTCGATGGAAGTTTATTCCAGCAGGTTCAAGGCATGATCCAACACCTTATCACCGCGAAGCGCACCATAATCCAACATATCAATCAAGCTGATGGGTTTACCCAACGGTTCAGCCAGCGCGGTAAAACAAGCAAGCTCATACCGAATTTGCGGCCCAAGTAAAATGACATCGGCGTCATGAATACACGCTTCCAACTCCATCGCTGGCAAGGCCTTGATAACTAATTCCAGCTCCCGTTTTTCAGCTTCCGACTGCATACGTTGCACCAACATACTGGTAGACATCCCTGCTGCACAACACAATAAAATAGTTTTCATAGTTTTGTTCTCTTTGTTGTTATCTCGTTATTATTTCTCTTAAATCAATTATGAGAGCGCTCTCATTTGAGTTAAGGCTAACAGGTTATTTTGCGATTGCTGCGATAGGAGTCTCACAATTTGATAAGTCATAATTAAGCAAATGGATGAAATGCGATCGGTAATACAAATAATAAGTAGAGAAAAATGGTAGAATTTTCCCGCTCTAAAAAATTCTTATAAAACAGTTGGATAAAATTAGTGTGTTCCCCGTGAGTACGGGGATAAACCGGATTATTGGAGCGATGGCTGGGAGGGAATGGGGTGTTCCCCGTGAGTACGGGGATAAACCGTATTACTATTTTTGTTTAGCCAGGGAAAACACGTGTTCCCCGTGAGTACGGGGATAAACCGAACCGAGAGACAGTAATAACCATATTTCAGGGGTGTTCCCCGTGAGTACGGGGATAAACCGCCTTCTGCCTTTGCCAAAACTCCGGTCATGGAGTGTTCCCCGTGAGTACGGGGATAAACCTCCGACTGACAATGCTTCTCTCTGCTTGCACCAGTGTTCCCCGTGAGTACGGGGATAAACCGAAGCAGACGTAATTTTGATTTCATCACCGTACGTGTTCCCCGTGAGTACGGGGATAAACCGCGATGCAATGAAGAACCTGATTGGCCTTGAGCGTGTTCCCCGTGAGTACGGGGATAAACCGTTTTGCACAATTGCTTAAATATGATGAAGATTGTGTTCCCCGTGAGTACGGGAATAAACCGTACCGATCTTGACGCTAAAACAGACCCGGGTTGTGTTCCCCGTGAGTACGGGGATAAACCGGAGATCGATGGGTAACTGTAAAGACTGATGCTGTGTTCCCCGTGAGTACGGGGATAAACCGGCCAGTCACTGGTTTGGTTACAGTCAGTGGCAGTGTTCCCCGTGAGTACGGGGATAAACCGCCTAACGGTGTCAGCGAGAAATTATCTAATGTGTGTTCCCCGTAAGTACGGGGATAAATCACAAAAAGCTGGTCGCCACACTAATTATTGTGAAACCAGCTTGCTTAAGATTAAAACTATCAGGATTCAGATGAGAATGCTGATGCTGATGCAGACACTGATGCTGAGTACAAGTGAGCAGCCCATTCACTATACTGACAAACAAATATAGCAGCAGCTTTTGATGATAATGGATCTGCTAATCTCTTAACTTTATCTCTTATCTGTGCCGCAGTATTTAATGAGGTTCCTACATAAGTTCCTGTAGGTAAAGCCATTATCTGACCATCGGAAAATCTGATGTTTCTATTAAAATCAATTAGCCTCATTGATTCATGAAGTAATTCATATTCTCTTATGCCTGCCCCAAAAATTTCAACACGAACCATGTAAATAGCCATCTTTTAGCCCTCTCAATATTATTTAAGAAAAAACCAAAGTATCTACTTTCTTAATCACAATAAGTTATAGCCACATCCCATATTTCTGAGGGTATTGTGGTTCGTTGGTGAATGTAACAGTCATTAATGCCGCTACGCCATATCAATAAATCACAGTTATTTGAGGAACCTCTTTCCCTATTACTCGCGGTTGAATTCCTCGTAAGTTTGGAAATAATCGGATTAGGTATCAACTAGAAACATACTGAGTATTTTTCAGCCACGAAGTTTGTCAATTTTGATTATTTGGAAAGGAAATTTTCCAGAAATACCATCCTGTTAAAAACCGTTTAAACGCATCAAAGGTTTTGAAAAATCTGGCACAGGAAATTCTAAGGAATAGAAAACGTCCTATAATTGCTTACAGGTGTTTTTGTGGAAGCAACTGACTATTTCTGACAATCAACTTCGCTATTTAAATACATGGAAATTATTAGTAACGATTTTAAATCTGCTCAGTCATATGCAGGTTTATCCCCGTAGGTACGGGGAACACCTAATTTTATCCAACTGTTTTATAACCACTTTTTAGAGCGGGAAAATTCTACCATTTTTTCAGCTTATAAAGCAGTCAAATTCGTTCTTCTATTTTTTTCTTACTACCTTCTATAAATTAGATTGAATTTCATCCATTTTTAACACGACAGAGTTCCCCATAAGTACGATGCTAAACTTTATGAAATGATGACTTTCGTTAACTCAGTGACTCTATCGATAATACCTTAAAGTGTTTTCTCGATAAATTTGACCTGACTATCCCAAAAATCTAAGAATTTCACCTGATGGATAAGGTTAAACATCTTGCGAGAGATCACAAACACAGGGCTGCGTTTCATAGTTAGCATCGATCCACCCTCTATCCTCGTCTGTTACCGTAAAGCATTCTTTAGGTCTTCCGGCTAACAGTGATTCCAACATCAGCTTTTCTGCAATGGGAGTAAGCACAATTTTGTTATCTTCAATCGACAGGTCTAACTTCGAACCTATATGCAAGTTAAGCGTTTTCATAATGATTATTGGAATGCTGATAATGTTAGTACTGCCAGATTGACGAATAACAACAGCAGTCATTTCTATCTCTCCTTTTACTGTAAAGAAAGTCATCAAGATTTAAATCATAATGCTATGGAGCTTTCACCATTACCTATTCACATAACTTTAAATGTGATCAATATTCCATTTAAGTAAAAAAATTAATGAGAGAACAATATAAAATAGGGTAATTTATCCAAATCCATTGTTAACGAAAAATATTTAACTGATTTTTTAATTAGAGTGCTATTTTTTTCAAACAGGAAAACACTTTGATCACCAACACCACAACAGAAACAACTTACTGGAATCGCATGGTGCCGGAACTCACTGTGACTGATTTCCCTGCTTCGCTCGATTTCTATCAGCGAATATTAGGGTTCGAAATATTAATTCAGCGAAAATATCCTGATTTTGTTTATTTAGGCTTAGGAGAAGCACAATTAATGCTGGAGGCATTTCATAACAGTGGCTGGAATACCGGAGAACTTAGCAAGCCTTTAGGCCGTGGAATCAATTTTCAAATTGAAGTGGATGATGTCACACCAATTCTGGAAAATCTTAAAATTAACAAAATCGAGCTTTATCGCCCACTGAAAGACAACTATTATAACATAGGTGATACCCAAGCCTGCCAGAGAGAATTCCTTGTTCAAGACCCAGATGGTTATTTACTCCGGTTCAGTCAATATATCGAACACAAACAAAATTAACAGTATTTCTTTAATGAGGCTCGGTTGAAATATTATTTCGCTGTGAAAAAGCATGCCTGAGTTAATAAATAATTTTGCTTACCTCACTCAATATTGGGGAAAAGCCAAAAAGAATCCATATTCTGATGAAAATTATCATCTGCTGGCCTATCACTGCCTGGATGTTGCCGCTGTAGGCCAATTATTATTGGCTCCACACAAAAAAATCACCCAAGATCTCGCAGACTTTTTGGATCTATCACCAGAATCATTACAAAATCTGTTTTCATTCTTTCTGGTTCTGCATGATATCGGCAAATTTGCCTCCGCATTTCAGCAATTATATTCGCCAGAAGATACCGTTCTGATTAAACCTAATCAGCTCAAACCCTACGATTCCAGAAATTTCAGGCATGATCAGCTAGGGTTATTTTTCTGGAAGAAAATTCAGGACGATGTACTGTTTGCATTAGTGGGAAACGATAATCTGCAACCCAGAGAAAAAGACCGAGCTCAGGATACTTTGATGGTATTAATGCAGTGTATGCTCGGTCATCACGGTAAACCCATTGATGATGGTAGCTGGAAAGCGATTGTTGATTTTACCGAACCCCAAAATATTGATGATGCAACAGCATTTACCCATGAGCTGCTTAAACTTTTTCAACCTCATCTGCCACTGGAAAAATTACTGTCAGAAGAGTGGCAGCACCGCCTGAAACAAGTGAGCTGGCAATTTGCCGGTATTGTGGTGCTGGCAGATTGGATAGGCTCTGACAGCTATCATTTCCGTTATCAGACCAGAGCCATTTCAGTGGCAGGATATTGGCAGCTTACCCAAAAACAAGCGCAAGTTGCCCTGAATGACAAAGATATCCATAACACGCCGATAATATCTCCTTATACTTCTATTCAAGAGTATTACCATTTTGCGCCAACCCCATTACAAAAATGGGCTGAGGAAGTCCCGATTGATGATTCTCCCCAACTTTTTTTTCTGGAAGATGTCACTGGTGCAGGCAAAACAGAAGCCGCCCTTGCCCTGACTCATCGCTTAATGCAGGCCGGCGCTGCGGACGGCTTCTATTTTGGCCTGCCGACAATGGCAACCTCCAACGCCATGTTTGGTCGGATCGCCAAACACTACCTTCAAATGTTCGATACAAAAAACGGCAAACCGCCCAGCATTATTCTCGCTCACGGCGCACGTGAGATGAATGATGATTTCCAAGACATTATCCTGACCTCAGAACACAATGACAGTGATTACACCAGAGACGATATCACCGCAACAGCGCAGTGCCATCAATGGCTGGCTGACTCTAATAAAAAGGCGCTACTGGCATCGGTTGGCGTAGGCACTATCGATCAGGCTTTGCTTGCGGTTTTGCCGAGAAAATACCAGTCTCTCCGGCTCATCGGGCTAAATCGCAAGGTATTGATCTTTGACGAAGTACATTCCGCAGATGAGTACATGTTTGCATTGCTGGAAAGTCTGCTGAGCCTGCATTTGCACCAAGGGGGTTCCGTGGTATTACTGACCGCCACTCTCTCTTTAAAACAGCGCCAACGGCTGGTGGATATCTGGTTATCCGCCAGAGGAATACCTCCACAAAAATTGCAGGAAACGGCCTTTCCATTGGCAACTCAGGTCACATTAAATCCAGAAAACCCGCTGATTGAAACGCCCTTGCGCAGTCGCGCGGATGTCAGCCGTACCGTCGCGGTGAAAACAGTGAACCATCTGGATGAATGTGTACAAATCGCCCTGAACGCCGCTCAAAATGGGCAATGTGTGGTTTGGGTTCGCAACTCTGTGGATGATGCACTGCAAGCCTTCCGGCTTATTCAGTCACAGATGGATCAGCCGGAAAAATGCCTGTTATTCCACAGCCGCTTTATTTTGCATGACCGAAAAGCGATCGAAAACCGTGTACTGGGTATATTTGGCAAAGAAAGTACACAGAAGAATCGACAAGGAACTATCCTGATAACAACGCAGGTTTTTCAGGAAAGCCTTGATGCTGATACCGATGTGATGATCTCTGATATCTGCCCAATTGATGATTTGATCCAGCGGGTTGGTCGCCTGCACCGCCATGCCCGCGATACAGAGGGAAAATATCAGAAAGGTATATCCGACAATCGCGCTGATCCTGAGTTATATCTCCATGCACCAGAATGGGATGATCAACCTAAAACTGATTGGCTGAGCAAAGATTTCCGCAATACCCAATATGTTTATTGTTCAGGCGGGCGTTTATGGCTTGGCCTGCGCGAACTGCGACGCTTAGGAGCCATTCGTATGCCAGCCGAGGCCCGAACCTTGATCGAAGCAGTTTACGGTGAAGGTGCGGATGAGCAAATTCCCGATGCACTCAGAGCCAAGGATAATGAAACAATAGCGGAAGGTCGTAGTAAAGACGCCATCGCACGATCGCAAATCCTGAAATGGCAGCACTATGAATATAGTAAACGCAGTGCTGGCGGCTGGTATGACGATGACAGAGATATCAATACCCGGCTTAGCGACATCGAAACGGTAAGCGTACTGCTGGTCAAACTGACCGAAAGCGGTGAGCTGATGCCGTGGATAAATGATGAAAAATTCCCCGTTCAACTCAGTATCGTCAAAATCTCAAAAAACAAATTTGCCGATAAGTTGCAACCTGTACCGGAATCTCTTTCTCAGGCAGTGGAGCGATTACAAGAGAAATTCAAGGCCGTCAAATACCTGCAAATCTGGCTGCCTGAACTTGACCCCAATTTTACTTACGATCCCAACATGGGTTTTTATGAACCCCCTAAGCAGGAGGCGTGATGAATCTCGTTAAAGACGCATGGCTGATTTTTAGAATGAGAAATGGCAGTGAGCAAAAGCTGCCGCTGGCGGCAATCTGCGATCCCGCTGTTATGGATTTTGCCCTGCCACGGGCAGATTTTCAGGGGGCGGCTTATCAACTGGCAATTGGCTTGCTACAAACCGTTTTTGCTCCCGAAGATAAATATGAGTGGCATGAATTTTATGAACAAGCCCCCATACAAGCAGATTTGCAGACCGCCTTTAATCGCGTGGAGCATGCTTTTAATCTGACAGGGGATGGCCCGCTGTTTATGCAGGATTTTGATTCGTTAGCTGAAAGAAAATCCACCAGCATTTCAGGATTGCTAATTGAATCACCTGGTGAAAAAACATTAAAGGATAATACCGACCACTTTATCAAACGCGGTCAATGTGAAGTAATTTCCCCTGAAATGGCCGCCATTGCCCTATTCACATTACAGATTAATGCCCCTGCCGGCGGTGTCGGGCATCGTGTCGGGTTACGGGGCGGCGGCCCGCTGACGACGTTAATTCAGCCACAAGAATGGGATGCTTCGCTCTGGCAAAAACTTTGGCTCAACGTCATTAATCGAGAACGTTGGTCTTATTCAGATCCTGATCTCAATAGTTCTGCTATTTTTCCGTGGCTGGGTAAAACTCATACCAGCCAAAAATCAGGTACAGAAATCTACGCCCATAATGTGCATGAACTGCATATGTATTGGGCGATGCCACGGAGAATTCGTCTGGAAATAGACGATAAACCAGCTATTTGCCAATTAACGGGGCAAGCAACCAGTCAGTCGGTTTCTGGTTATCGCACTCAAAACTATGGCAACAATTACTCTGGCACATGGAAACACCCCTTAACGCCCTATCGATGGAATCCGAAAAAATCGAATGAAGAACACCTTTCCGTCAAAGGGCAACCCGGCGGTATTACCTACAAGATCTGGGATAGCCTGACTTTTTCCGATAACGAATATGGTCAAGATGCCGCCAAAGTTGTTGAACATTTTAACCAGCTCAGTGACTATTTTGCGGATGAACAGAGCGCTACCCCACGGTTATGGGTTTTTGGCTACGATATGGACAATATGAAAGCCCGTGGTTGGTATTCCACCACCTTACCTCTGTTTTCCATGCCGATGGACAAAAAAGATGCCATTTTCCGGCGGGTCAAAACATTACAAAACCTTTCTGCTTATGCATTAACTCAGTGTCGTACCCAAATCAAAAGCGCATGGTTCAATCGTCCAAATGATGTCAAAGGCGATATGTCGTTTATTGACGC
Source organism: Xenorhabdus yunnanensis (assembly GCF_028598805.1). Lineage (GTDB taxonomy): Bacteria > Pseudomonadota > Gammaproteobacteria > Enterobacterales > Enterobacteriaceae > Xenorhabdus > Xenorhabdus yunnanensis. The sequence continues at coordinate 78,325 of NZ_JAQRFI010000014.1, forward strand.
TGCTTTCTATCAACGTACCCAAGCCGCTTTCTTTAAGGCAGTACAGCAAATTATCAGTAGTCAACACAAGGCTTCCTCTCTATCCACGAAGGAAGCCACAATCTGGCTCCATCAACTGAAAAACACCTGCTTTGATCTCTTTGATGAGTTCGTACTATCAGAAGAGACCGATCCCAAGCATCTGCCTAAAAAAATCGAGGCACGGCAAATTCTGACCAAATGGCTGATGGTTTCCAAAGACATCAAATCATTTATGACAGAACACAAGATAGCAACCAAATCATCTAAGAAACAAAAGGAGGTTATCAATGAATAATCTAGACGAAAGTCGCTTAATGCGCTGGTGGGAGAGCATGTTTTTATCCCCTTCGGAGTTGAAGGAAAAAGAAATTACCCCTGCGCCAACGCTCTATAAAGCTGAATTAAAGCGTTGCCAGGATATTGAAGCGGTAATGTTAGCCGAAGGTTTTCGGGCACTATGGTTCAGTTTGCCCAAAGACATTACCGGAATTACCGGAGAAAACGTTACTGAAGAAAGCACTACTGAAACAGTGATTACCGAAGAGACCAAGCAGAAAAACATAATACTGTGGGCAATGATTGCCATGACTCTGGTGTATGTAAAAACCAACACCACTACCAATCTGGCAACCGCTGCGGGTACTAAAACCGAAAATGACAAACCTATTGTCAGTACACACCGCTTCGCCCAATTGCAAGCCGCCAAAACGCCTGAAGAATTCATCATTCGTTTGCGACGTATTTTGCAACAACTAAAAGGTCAGGTTTCCGTGCTATCCCTCGCCAGAGATATTGAACAGTGGATGAAGGAACAATGGATGAAAGAACATCACCAATCCAGACCGCGCCGGGCCAATAAACGCCTCAGCGTGCAATGGGCAATGGATTACTACAAAGCCGCCAGATAATCATAATCCGCATAGCGTCTTATCTTGAATCGCTTTTTATTAACTCGAATAGCTTTTTGTCTACAAGGAATTCCAAATGAGCCAATTTATTCAGCTACACCTGTTAACGTCCTACCCGCCTGCCAACCTGAACCGCGACGATCTCGGTCGTCCCAAAACCGCCAAAATGGGCGGCACCGAAAGGTTAAGGATCAGTTCCCAGAGTTTGAAACGTCATTGGCGAATTTCCGATCTGTTTCAGGAAGCCCTTACAGACCATCTTGGTTTTCGTACCAAACGTTTTGGCTTTCAGGTTTACCAACGCTTACTTAATGGGGGAGTTAAAGAAAAGCAAGCCACAGAATGGGCTGTCGCTATTGCAGAAGTCTTTGGTAAAAATAAAAAAGATGAGCCACTGGAAATTGAACAACTGGCGCATATCAGTCCGGCTGAAAAAGAGGCAACCTTTGCACTGGCTGACAAACTCATCGCAGAAAATCGCGCACCAATAAAAGAAGAGTTGCGGCTACTGAGCACAGCAAAAACGGCCGTAGATATTGCGCTGTTTGGTCGGATGCTGGCTTCCAGCCCGGCCTACAGCGTCGAAGCAGCCTGTCAGGTTGCTCATGCTATCAGCGTCCACAGTGTTACCGTGGAAGATGATTACTTTACCGCCGTGGACGATCTCAATGATGGCAAAATTGATTCAGGCTCGGCTCATATTGGCGAAACCGGCTTTGCGGCCGCCCTGTTCTACAGTTATATCTGCATCAACAAATCTTTATTAGTAGAAACGTTGTCAGGTAATGAAGCACTGGCAAATAAAGCCATTGCCGCCCTGACAGAAGCCGCCGTAAAAATCGCCCCATCCGGCAAGCAAAACAGCTTCGGTTCCCGCGCTTATGCCAGTTATGTGATGGCAGAAAAAGGCGAATATCAGCCCCGTTCCCTGTCTGTCGCGTTTTTAAAACCCATTGATGGAGAAGATCAGGCAACCGACGCCATCACAGCATTGGAAGAACAGAGGAAAAATTTCGACAACGTTTATGGTGCTTGCGCTGATACGCACTATAGAATCAATGCCGTTACCGGCAAAGGTAGTTTTGTTGAGTTGGTTCAGTTCGTGACTGAGTAAAAAGGAGCCAATATGAAGACTTACTTGGTCTTTCGCTTATACGGTGCATTAGCCAGTTGGGGTGTGGAGGCGGTCGGTGAACGTCGTCCAACAAGCATTCATCCCACCCGTTCAGCTATTTTGGGGTTATTGGGCGCAGCGCTGGGTATCCGGCGTGATGATGAGACACAGCTTACTGCGTTGCAGCAGAGTGTCAAAGTCGCCATCAAACAGAGCGTTGCTGGCTCATTGATACGGGATTACCATACTTCTCAGGTTCCCTCTCAAGAGAAAAAACGGACTCATCTGACGCGCAAAAGTGAGTTAAGTGATAAATCGAAATTAAACACCATACTGTCTTCGCGGGATTACTGTGCTGATGGCTTATGGATTATCGCCATTTCATTGACAGAGCAGGCCAGTTTCACACTTTCTGCCTTGCAAGACGCGCTGGTAAAACCGGTCTTTACGCTGAGCCTTGGACGAAAATCCTGCCCTTTGGCACTTCCGATGATGCCGCAACTGGCAGAATATCCGTCATTAAAAACAGCCCTTGATACGCCTTTTCCACTCTTAACCCAATCAGAGAAAGCTGATCGCTATCTGTTAAGCAGTTATGACTATGATGTAGTGAGCTACTTCTGGGAGGGAGATAAAGATGAGATCGGTATTTCTGATACCACAGTATTGACCAGCCAGCTCTGGGATGAACCGTTATCACGCCGCCGCTGGCAGTTTACGCAACGCACGATGCACCAGCTATCGATAACGGAGGGAACACATGTATCTGTCTAAAGTCACTTTGCGACCTTCTGTTTATCATATACAAGCACCGTCACGACAGACGAAAAATGATGTCTATTCTTCCCATCAGCTTTTGTGGCAACTGTTTACAGAACAGCAAGAGCGCAATTTCCTTTTCAGGGAAGAGAGGAATTTAAATGGCAGACCTGAATTTTTTGTGTTGTCCACTACCACACCGATCATCAATTCCCCACGGTTTCAGATCCAAACCAAGCCTTTTTCCCCTCAATTACATAATGGGCAAAAACTGGCATTCAAACTCCGCATAAATCCCACTGTCTGCCTGACGGATAAAGATTCTCGCAAACAACAACGCCATGATGTTCTGATGCATGCCAAGCGTCAGGCACAACATTCACGCATTGGTGCTGATGAGATTGAACCATTGATGATACAAGCCGCCCAAACTTGGATACAAGATGAGAATCGGCTGGCTAATTGGGGTATCCGTTTCGATTTCACCCCAGATATTGAACGCTATACTCAACATCGCAGTTTCAAAGCCTCTGGTCAGAAAGTGGCATTTTCCAGCGTAGATTATCAGGGCGTGCTTACCCTGTCAGATAGTGAGCTTTTTCTTGAGCAATACCGCAAAGGATTTGGCCGGGCAAAATCCTTTGGTTGTGGGTTAATGCTGATAAGGGCACTGTAATGGCATTTATTCCATTAAAACCCATTCCCATCAAAGACAGGAATTCGATGATTTTTATCGGCATGGGGCGTATTGATGTCAAAGATAATGCGTTCGTTGTGATTGATGAAGTCAACGGTGAACGTATGCATATTCCCGTCGGCTCCATCGCCTGCATTATGCTGGAACCTGGCACTCGCATCAGCCATGCCGCAGTGAAACTGGCCTCAACAACCGGGACATTACTCATTTGGGTAGGAGAAGCGGGTGTCAGGCTCTATTCCGTAGGGCAGCCGGGAGGTGCTCGTTCAGACCGATTGCTTTATCAGGCCAAACTGGCGCTGGATGAGGATTTGAGACTCAAAGTTGTCCGCAAAATGTTTGAATTGCGCTTTGGTGAACCTGCTCCTCAAAAACGTAATGTTGAGCAACTTAGGGGAATAGAGGGCGCTCGTGTCAGGAAAATCTATCAAATTTTGGCAAAACAATATGGGGTAAAGTGGCATGGACGCAACTACGATCATACGGATTGGGACAAAGGGGATCTCATCAATCGCTGCATCAGTGCCGCAACCTCCTGTCTGTATGGCGTAACGGAAGCCGCGATTCTGGCGGCTGGTTATGCGCCAGCCATTGGTTTTCTGCATACAGGCAAACCCTTGTCATTTGTTTATGATATTGCAGATATCCTGAAGTTTGATACCGTCGTTCCCATAGCTTTTAAAGTTGCTGCCACCAATAGCATTGCACCTGATAGACAAGTCAGGATTGCCTGCCGCGAAAAATTCAGAACAGAAAAAATTCTGAAACGCCTTATTCCCTTAATTGAAGAAGTCCTTGCTGCTGGCGAAATTTCCCCACCGCCCCCACCTGCTGATGCACAGCCTCCCGCCATTCCTGAACCGATATCCATCGGCGATATTGGGCACAGGAGCCAATAAATATGAGTATGACCGTTATCGTAACAGAAGCCGTTCCTCCTCGGTTACGGGGACGTTTAGCCATTTGGTTACTGGAGATACGGGCAGGCGTTTATGTCGGGGATATCTCCCATAAAATCAGAGAAATGATTTGGGAGCAAATCACGGAGCTTACCGAAGATGGAAACGCCGTTATGGCATGGCAAACTAATACCGAATCCGGATTTGATTTTCAGACTTTTGGTGAAAACAGAAGGGAACCGATAGATTTTGATGGCCTACGTTTAGTGAAATTTAAACCACTTCCTGAAGGTTAGTTTGGAGGAGTTAAAAGGCGATTAAAAATGGTAGAATTTTTCCTGTTAATAAAGTTATTTAAAAACAGTTGGATAAAATTAGAGTGTTCCCCGTAGGCACGGGGATAAACCGAAGTGGTGGAACGATCTTTCCGGTGAAATGCAGTGTTCCCCGTAGGCACGGGGATAAACCGATTCGGGTTGAACGGTCGCATCCTGCATAACCGTGTTCCCCGTAGGCACGGGGATAAACCGGCAGAGGAATTTATCAACATGGTTCTGGATGCGTGTTCCCCGTAGGCACGGGGATAAACCGTTTTCTTGAGATTCTTTTTTACCCAACCTTTCGTGTTCCCCGTAGGCACGGGGATAAACCGAATCAAACATTGATATTGGTACACTTGATGTTGTGTTCCCCGTAGGCACGGGGATAAACCGCGCAAAATGTGCCACTGGCAGCATCATCAGGCGTGTTCCCCGTAGGCACGGGGATAAACCGCATGGACACCATCAAATAAATGGGGGAATGGTGTGTTCCCCGTAGGCACGGGGATAAACCGAAAAAATTCAAATATGTTTGTTTGAGTCAGGCGACCCATGCCAGACCTGTTAGACTTGCATAATTAGTGGGTCACAACAGTTTGATTATTTTAAATAATAGTGGGAATATCCTGGATATAGCTAAGAATATGAAATTGAGAGGAATCTGTTATGCCTATATGGGTAGATGCTGATGCATGTCCTAAAGTTATAAAAGAAGTATTATATCGTGCAGCAGAACGTGAAAAAGTACGGGTTACATTCGTGGCAAATCAACGATTAAGTGTACCTGCATCCGTTTTTTTACGTACGTTACAAGTCCCTGCCGGGTTTGATGTCGCTGACAATGAAATTGTTCGTCGCTCAGAAATCGGTGATTTAGTGATTACAGCAGATATTCCTCTTGCTGCTGAAGTGATCGAAAAAGGTGCAATAGCACTCAATCCGCGCGGTGAACGTTATAGTGAAGCGACAATACGTGAACGCCTAGCTATGCGTGATTTTATGGATACAATGCGGGCGAGTGGGATCCACACGGGAGGGCCTGCTACGTTAAACCAACGTGATCGCCAGCAGTTTGCAAATGAACTAGATAAATGGTTATTGCAACAAAAAAAAGTATCTTGAAAGGAAATATGACTATTATGTGAGCAAAAAAGCGGCGACTAACTACATGTTTTCATGACTAAATCCTCTCAGAAGTTTCAGTATCTATGAATCCCCCTATGTTGTGTGTCGTCCAACTCCTAAAAACATATATACCCTTCGTCTTTTAAGTTGTTTCTTTGTTGGCTGCGACACAGCTTGACGCCAAAGCCGGACACAACGCTTCAAGATGTTGTTCTTTGTGTATACTCTCTATTTTCAGTTCTAAGAGAGGCCTCAAATGACAACATTACAAAAACAACCTCAAACTGTTATGCATAAGAACACATAAAAATAACTACTGATTAAATAAAACCATCATATGCCAAAGAGAGTTTATCAATAATATCTTCATAGTTATTTATCTTGGTTTAACGAATATATAAATAATAATAAAAAACTTTATTTCAACCGTCTTGCTTTAAGTAAGAAAAATATATCGCAACAAAAAATCAACCAAAAAATAATAACTTTATAAAACCAATTGTTTTATTAAAACATTAAGGAGAAAAAATCAACTTTACTTGATGATAAATCGAACTAATATTCCAAATTGTGCGATATTCTATCTACAAGCATAATTCGTTAATGATTGTCAAAAATACCTATGATAATCTACGCCGCTTTCCATCCTGAATTGTTCATTTGATAGACAATTAACTGTCAAAAATAGGAAGCAAATTTATTTATGAACTTAACTAACACCAGTAAATTGTTAGCCGCTACTCTGTGTCTTGCAACCTCGTATAGCTACGCAGATAGTGAGCGTCCACTTTTTTCATTGACCATGTCAGAAGCCGGCGTTCAGAAAACGAATAATGATGGTAGCTTATCCCGCTCTACCAAATCTGAATCACGTATTCTGCCAATTTGGGGTGATGCCGCACGAGCAAAAGGCTATGACCTGCCTGAGCCGTTTGGTGCTAGTTATAGTTATATGAATATGCGCCAGAATATTGTCGTAGACAGTATTAAATTCAAATTCACTAATCCAATATTTAAGCCTTGGGAAAGCCAGACTATTGTTAATGCTGGTGATACCCGAGAAAGAAGCGAAACTCATATGCTTAAATTGGATACTTGGGTATTACCTTTTCTAAATGTCTATGGTGTTTATGGAAAAACCAAAGGGACTTCAAAAACCAATTTAGACAGCATTTATCTACCCAACTCTGAACCCGGAGTCCCCGGGTGGGAAGATATTCCTTTTGAGCTGAATTTCAAAGGAAAAACATTTGGTGGTGGTGCAACCCTTGCTGGCGGTTACAACCAATTTTTTGCCACATTAGATGCTAACTATACCCGTACCAATCTTGATATTTTAGATGGGAATATCAGTGCATTAGTCATAACCCCACGTATTGGGTACGAATTTGTATTTAATCCATTATTTTCTGGCCAAGGCAACACTAAAGCACAAGTCTGGATTGGTGCCATGTATCAAGATATTACCCAGCGTTTCAAAGGTGACGTCAGTGGCCTAAATTTACCACCTGAACTCTCATTATTTGAGATGATCAAAAGCCAAACAGATATTAAATTCGATGTCGAACAACATCTTGCCCATAAATGGAACAATACTGCAGGCGTACGTGTCGAAGTTACCCATAATTTCAATATCCTGTCAGAAGTCGGTTTCGGCAACAGAAACAGCTTCTTTATTTCCGGTGAGTTCCGTTTTTAATGTTTGATCTCGCAATATTCAAAAGGCTGGCGATTTCCAGCCTGCTTATTTTTACCGTTTCATCAGCACACGCTGATATCTTGCCTGATCGGCAAAAAATTGATGGTTGGTTAAATGAATTAGGTGGCAGCAACCATTTTGATGACCGCAAGAAAATTGACTGGGGCGTATTGCCCGGCCCTTTCTACACACCTGAAATGGGTGTGGGGATTGGTGTTGCCGTGGTTGGTTTATACCGCCCTGACAGTTCTGATCACATTAGCCAGACATCTTCATTGGGACTCAGTGGTTTTGGATCATCAACCGGCGCATTTGGCCTGAATTTCACCAATTATAATTTTCTTGCCAACGATCAATGGCGGTTATTTGTTTCCGGTACACTGAATAACACTCCAACTTATTATTGGGGCAAAGGCTATAACGCCGGTAAAGATAATAGCAATAAAGAGAAATATCATTCGCAGGAATTTGATATTCGTCCCCGCTTTCTTTATCGCGTCACCAATGCCACTTATATGGGATTAGGCTGGAATTTTTCATCCATCAATGCCAGTAATCCAGATATCGGCGCTAAACGATATTTTGATCAATCCATTGGCGGTCGCTCCGTAGTAAGTTCCGGTGTAAGTGCCTACTTTAGTTATGACACGCGGGATTTCTTGCCTAATGCTCAGCATGGGCAGGCATTTGAGATCGTTTATACTTATTTTTCCCCTGAGTTGGGCGGCGATCACCGTTTCCATACCACGCAATTGCAGTTCTCAACCTATCACCAGTTATCTGAAAAAACGGTTCTGGCATTTGATAACTATGCCCGTTTCAGTTCAGGCGATGTGCCGTGGAACCAGCTATCACTGCTCGGCAATGGCCAGCGGATGCGCGGGTACTATGAAGGGCGTTATCGTGACAACAACATTTTCACATCACAGCTAGAATTAAGACATAAACTTGACTGGCGCCACGGTGTGGTCGGTTGGATAGGCACCGGCACATTGGGAAATTCCCCTTCACAATTGGGAACAAAACCTTGGCTTCCTTCTGTTGGTGTTGGCTATCGTTTCGAATTTAAACCACGCATGAATATCAGATTAGATTTTGGTATCGGTAAAGGCAGTACTGGGTTCTACTTTCAGGTCGGGGAAGCGTTTTGAGATTATTAGTTACCCTGTGCCTCTGTTTTTTATTGATGGCATGTGAAAATAAGCTTCATCCTATTAATTCGGTAAAGCCAAGCCTCGTCAGTGATACTCACGAACAGTCGCCGGAAAATTGGGATTCATTACCACCTATTGCTCCGCCTGAGGGTTTGAGAGCCTGTTGTGCTTTCGGTTATAACCTAAAGGCCCAACTATGGAATATTCCAATCCCCTTCTACAATATCGACAATATTGTAGAAGCCAAGACATTGGGTGAGCATCACTACAATGACAGTCTTATCGGTGCCAGTGCCGCATTATTGGGGGTAAGCAATGAAAAAGTTGGTCTGCTCTATACCCATAAAGGTGGGTTTATTGATATTTCTCATGTGAGGGATACCGCCGACTATACACTCTATCTGTTCAGCCAGATTAATGCCCATCTTGGTCAAGAACGGGAATTAACCCTGCATAATGAGCTTGCCGCGCGTAAAATTCACTTTTTTGCTTTTACGCCGCCGGAAGATCCTGCTGAACACTATACACTGAGTGCTTATTTGGCTGCCAAACTCGCTTTTCAGCTTGCTGCTTGGCATGAAATCGCGCAATGGTACGGCTATCAATCCGTGCCGGGATTTTCAGAAGGCATTTCGGCTTTTTCTCCGGAAGATCTCTATTCGAATCTGCTGGGCGCACGACTGGCATTGACGCTGATCTTGGAAGGTCACACATCTTCTGTGGCTCAGTTTTCGGCCTCCATGGCTAAGATCTTGCCGACTGCTTTGCATGAGCTCGGGGATTATCCCCAGTCAGGTACAAAAGAGATGTTTGATAGCATAGATGGCTTATGGTGGAACAGTTATCAACGCATTCCCGAAAAGTTTCTGGTACTGCAACGAAATTACGATATCCACGATAATCGCTATCCATTAATGCCTTCAGGTAAAGAAAGCGTTGCCTTGCGACTGTCTCTGCCTGAACACTATCAGCATTTTTCATTGGATAAACTGGCTGAATTCCAGTTATGGCCAACCAATGAGATGAAAAATCTACCTGTTCCAAAACAATATTGGACAGTTAAAGATTTTAAAATACTGGCAGAAAATGCCCAACGTGAAGACAAGCAACAGTTGATTGTAAAATAGGCAATTATAAAATCCGTCTATTCAATAATATGTAGAGGTATATACCTAATTGATAGGTATATACCTCTACCCGGATTACTTACTCAATCCCCCCAAAACTCTACGTATTGGGGTATGCTGTTTAATCAGCTCCTGTAAAACCTCTTTCAATAGCTGGCTTTTTCCATTTCCCAGTGGCTCCAGCACGCTTTTTTCATGAGATTCTGCCTCGATCAGCAACCCTTCCACCACTTTTTGCCCCGTTTCAGTCAAACGTACCAATGTCACACGGCGATCACCGCCACCATTGGAAAAACGAGCTACATACCCCTGTAATTCTAAACGCTGTAAAACACGAGTAATGGTCGGCTGTTTGCTCACCGTTTTCTGTGCCAGAAGGCTAATGCCAATCGGGCCACTTCCCGCCAACGTCGATAATACCCGCCACTCCAGTACTGACAGTCCTTGCGCTTCAACAATATCATGGAACTCAGAAGAAACTAGCATCCATGCCTGCCCAAGCAGGGCAGGCAAGTAATTGTCAACAAACACTTTTGAATCTGGCATAAGTTGAACAACCCTTTTTATCTCAGGAAGTTTTTTGTTTTCCGATTTTAAAAGGTTCCCCAGTGAAAAACACGTCCACGACAGTCATTCAGCCAATATTTTCCTAATAACAGTGAGCCAAATCTCGGAACGTATGTATTCAGCCCAAGTTGTTTCAATATCATGTAGGTTGTCGCCACAGATGAAGAAATAACAAACAATCCCGTCGAGCTTCGATTAGAGCTAAGCAGAACATTCATTTTCACGATGTGCAGGAACAATAAAGTTTGCCCGTAGCGTGCATCGCATTAACTTGAGCAAATTGAGGGTATTACGCGAGCAGTAAATTCTTAAAGGGCACACTTTTTCCATTTCACAATGCTGACCAACACAACCAGAAGACTACAACATCAATAGGTTATGTATCAGAAGCTATCCCTTATGGGTCATGACTCCGAAGCGTTAATTTGATATTCTTGTGTTTTTAGTGGAGCCAACATATGACTGTGACGATAGAAGTTGTTTGCCGATATTGTGGTCAAACCGAACCTGTACGTAAATACGGGACAGGTAAAGCAGGCTTCCCTCGCTATTATTGCAAGGATTGCCAGAAAACCTTTAACAAGTAACAACGAGACAGGTTGTTTACGAAGATGTCACACTCATCTGTGAATTGGACGAGCAAAGGTCTTTTGTCGGGGACAAAGAACAACGTCATTGGCTTTGGTATGCGTTTGATACAAAAAGAAAACAGGTCATAGCCCATGTATTCGGTCCGCGAACCGATGCAACTTGCCGCAAATTGCTCGACTTACTGGCCCCTTTTAGCATTCGTTTCATAACAACTGATGGCTGGGGAAGTTACACCAGAGAAGTTGAATCTGAAAAACATTTAGTGGGAAAAATTTTTACCCAACGCATTGAGCGGCATAATCTCAATCTGCGTATTCATATTAAACGATTGGCAAGAAAAACAATTTGTTACTCACGTTCAATAGAAATTCACAAAAAATTGATTGGCACCTATATTGAAAAACATCATTATAACGCTTTGGAGTCATGACCCAAAATACCTACTAGGCCAGATTTCTGAAGGATGGATTCCAAGCTAATCCGCAATTATCCATTCGCCTTTAGGCCACGGACGATTTAATACATTTGCTAGTGTAGAAGAACTCAATCCTGCTTCACGGGAAACAGCCGCCAAGGTCGTACCACGCTTACGTAATGCAGCAATTATATCGGCCTGATGCCAATCATTTTTAACATTATTCATTCCTGCTACCCCTTCCATTAATTAATATTGATGGTGGCGATTCAGACAGGGTTCGCGGACCGGGTAACTATGACCGGCGAGGCCGAAGCTTCCCCTGCCTGAACCACCATTGAAAAGGCGATAGCAGACACACTGATAGAAACTTCCTACCAGTGGATCGTCCTATACAAGGCTGCGAAACCCTGACCATTAGATAATGAAATGGTTCCCCTCACCCTGACAGCAGTATATTAACAGGGTGATTATCTTATTAAGAGGCCATCACCATGCCCCAAATCCATTGAAACCAGTGCACGTGCTTCCTGACGGCTAAAACCATTCTGTTGGTAAAAACTTAGTGCATCCTGCGTCCACGCATAGCGCAAACTATGAGGAGAGTGGCAACCTGTTAAACCAACTCTTGTGGTATGTGTCCGCCAGTAGTTCATGGCCTGCCGGAGATCGGGTTTATCAATCAACCTGCCGCCACGTTGTTCTACAATAGCAATTGCCTGCTCGACAGCTTCTTTCACTGCTGCAACATCCAGTACACGGGTTTGTCGTGGTCGGCCGCCTTTTGTACCGAAAACAACATACAGTTTCGGTTCTGGTTGGTCTAACTGTTTTCGCCAGCTTTTCAGTGAAGCACTGCATTGCACCGCTTCCTGAAAACGTAATCCGAGCAAACGGGCAAGTTTCAATGTGACGGCAAATCCGGCATCACGTTCAAGCGCCTTCTGATAAACAACCTGAAACGTGGCATCAGAGATCGCCTGCTTCGTTCCGGTGCGGTTGGTTTCGCTCAATCCCAATGCCTGATTACTCAAACGCGGCGAGGTTTCCAGTTTTTCTCTGCCTGCCATGCGGAAAATATTACGCAACGCAGCCATTTCATTTTGCACTGTTCGTTTAGTAATACCCTGAGATAAACGGGCATCAACGTAATGCTCTACATGTTTGGCTTTCAAATGGCTGAGACTTTTCACCTGAATATTCAGACTCAATAACAAAGCGCCCAGTCGTCCTGCGATCCGAATACGATCATGGCAAGTCTTATGACTGCCGCCACCCTGACAGGCAAAAAATTTTAATTCCTTAATCAATCGGCTCATCTGTTTCTTCCTACTAATACCTAACAACATGCAATCTTGCGATCTCTGGCGCGCGATAGTGTGGACAAAATAGGAAATACCTGCTTTGTCCTTGACGGATATCTGTGCGCCAGAGTGAACGCAAGTTGAGGTATTGCGGGGTATCGGTTAAGTACGCGGTACTGCCGCCTGTATGAGCAGGTCATCCCCACTGGCATAAATCCAGCCTCGATATCGTCAAGTTCTCCTTTTTCAATCTATAAATGCAGTGTCAGATTCACTGTGTGGTTAAGCAGGTGTGAGCCTGTAATGGTTGCGTCGTTCTTTGGCTATGGCGTCACTTTCAGCGGTAAACCAGCAAAAAGTGACGCCTTGAATTCAGCAAACGGTCAGTAAAAGTAGTGCAGCGTTGAAATGCCAGCAGGAACAGCAAAACGCCGCAGGATTCAGTGTCAAACGGTAGCAATGAGTTAACTGTTTAGATGTAGAAAAACAGTCCGCTGAATATTTCAAACAGAAATAGTAGAAGTATGGATGGGATGAGCAAAAAGCCATCCTATTATTCATTGAAGATAAAGAAAAATATGATTTATGTTGATTTGGAAAGTAAGTACATGATCCAACGTTCAATACACTTCGATGACAATATAAAAACACCCTTTTGAGATATTTTTTAGCTTAAAAAACTTTCATCGTCAGGCAAGGGGTTTATGTCCAACGATATCTGCTTCCAAAAGTGTGCAGATGTACCGCAATTCTTGCTCTCCCTTTCAGGCTACGGGAGTTTTATTTCGCCGCTCAACGTTGATCCTTGCAGGCGATGGATCTTGATGTAAGCAAGATACTAGCGGCTGTGGTAGGCAGGGGCAACTGTTTATGTGCGGATTAATCAAATCGACATTCCACACCACATTAGTAATCTATTGTTTAATTAAAAATTAATATTAGTATAAAATTCATACAGCCCATTTAAAATTAATGTGTTACAGATATAGCTGCGGAATGTCGGATCAAGACCTAATCTGTTAATTCTAATTTCATGATGAATTCAACTCTGATAAGTTACTCTAACTTATTAATTTTTTTATTTTTTTGAATAATTAATTTTTCATTGCGAGGAATTAGGCTAACCAGAGTTTTTAAATCTGATTAGCCTAATTAAATTAATTATCTTGAGATAACTACTTTACCATTAATAATGGATAAATAAGGATTGTAAGTAGTATCTTCTTTACTTTCTTTATTGTGGAAAATGATAGGAGAAGAACCTAATACACCACCTTCCAGACGGAATAAGCGGCCATTTTTATAACTAACTAGTTTATATTTTTCCCAGTTAGGTTCTTTAATAAAAGAATTATCACTTATATTTTCTTCAAAATCCATGGAATCAAAAAATATTTTAGCACTACTATTATCTGCCATAGCCCATTCTTCCCATGCTGGCTGGCTCATTTTCCATACCTTATCCAAATCACGATGTGAAAAAGCATTACTAATTTCCTGATAAAAGGCTTTTATGGCAGGTAAATCATTCTCGCTGACAGGCTGAGATTTTGTCCACATCCAATTTGGTAAACTATTTACTGAAAACGTTTTTTGAGCAGCAAATAAGTTTTTTTCTCCTTTCTTTGTTGAAATATTTGCGTAATCAAATTTTTCATTTGGGTTTATTGAATTTTTAGTTATTACGTTTCCATGTTCATCTACAGTTAACTTTATATTACTGATGATTTCTCCTTGTTCATCATGAGAAGAAACTTTTCTTATTGTTGCTTCACACCATGATTCTGGATGAAATTTCTCTGAATCTCTGTCAAATGATTTGCGCCCCATTAGTAATTTTACTGTATTAGAACCATTTTCTAAAAAAGAAGATATATTATAGCCACTAGATGCTGTTCCTGTTCGTGAAGAGGTATTCTCTAACATTATTATTTCGTTTATTTTTAGAACGCATAGACTACGATGTGTATTAAATGAGACTAGATATTTATGTTCCATAGTTGATTTCCCTGATGCAGTTTTTATTATAATAAGTAATGTAAGAAATAATAAGCTACCCCAAAGATATCCTGTAAGTGGATTTTTCTTTTGGCAGTGGTTCTTGAAATATCCAGTCTTTTTCAATAGGTTTATCTTCATGTTTTAATTCTCCAGTATTTTCCAATTCATCGTCTTCACTTTTTTTTGTTTTGATACCCACTCCATATTTAACACTCGCTGATGCCTGAATGCCATCATGATAAAGTATTAATTCCATACTTTTCTCTGTAGATTCTAATGCCACTAATACTTTGGCTGAAATTTGTGCCGAAGCATCAAAATAACCATTGACAGCATAATAACGGACACTACCGCGAATATTCGTTTTGGCTCTGATACCAAACCCAGTTTCTAATACGGTATCTTTTTTAAAAGACCACTCTCCTTTATCATCAGATTCCCAACCAAACATAATGCCCCTACAGGATTCGAACCTGTGACCTACGGCTTAGAAGTGAGTAGAGTCACCACCTAAATCAATCAATTACCGCATTTACTGGCGCTCACACGTCCCACCTTATCCAAAGTTACCTATTATTACCTTTGGTTGCTTTTCAATATCCGTCCCAAATCCGTCCCACTCATTCCACCCACTAGCTCACCGACCACATCAATGGAATATCCGGCGCAAAAAGGTGAGGGAAAGCGGGAAGCAAACTGCATGGCGTTTTGGCAAACAGTTTGCTGATTATATTGGTGGGGTAGTGAGGCCTTGCGCCCCTATTCAGTCTCAGTTAATTTCCCCTGCCTCACATTCCACACCGAATCTGCCGGCATCCGGACGCGGACGTCTAGGCGGGTAAAAGGGGCACGAGGCCCCTATCATTACTTCGGCTGCTCCGGCCATGGGATATCCGGTGCAGTAGAGCAATCCACCCGGTTGAGTAATACCCGGTATTTACGCCATGCGGTGAGTACGGATTTCTCTGTGTCGGTGGCGATACCTAAATCGGCGGCGTCCTGCAATGGCGCGATTCTATCTCTGGCCTCATTCATTAAATGCTGTTTCCGT
>NZ_JAQRFI010000015.1 GCF_028598805.1 Xenorhabdus yunnanensis
GTGGTACGCGAGCTGGGTTTAGAACGTCGTGAGACAGTTCGGTCCCTATCTGCCGTGGGCGTTGGAAGATTGAAAGGGGCTGCTCCTAGTACGAGAGGACCGGAGTGGACGCACCACTGGTGTTCGGGTTGTCATGCCAATGGCACTGCCCGGTAGCTAAGTGCGGCAGAGATAACCGCTGAAAGCATCTAAGCGGGAAACTTGCCTTGAGATGAGTCTTCCCCTGTCCCTTGAGGACACTGAAGGAACGTTCGAGACGAGGACGTGGATAGGCTGGGTGTGTAAGCGTTGCGAGACGTTGAGCTAACCAGTACTAATGAACCGTGCGGCTTAACCTGACAACACCGAAGGTGTTTTGGGGGAGAGAGAGACACCGGGTTTCAAATGGTCAACAGCTTGTTCGGGATTGAACACAGGATTTGTCTGGCGGCAACAGCGCGGTGGTCCCACCTGACCCCATGCCGAACTCAGCAGTGAAACACCGTAGCGCCGATGGTAGTGTGGGGTCTCCCCATGTGAGAGTAGGACACTGCCAGACATGTAATCAGACAGAGAAGCCATCCGGGTCCGGATGGCTTTTTTGCGTTTGGGAATTTTTACACCAATTATTCTTCTTAATTATCTTCTTTATTACTCTTTTCTATTTCATATAATAAAATGAAATAATTTCAATTTGAGTACAATAACTCGACATTCACCTTTCCTTTTTGTTAGATTTAGCTATCTAGAAGTCTAAACTTATAAATTATAATGATCGAGGTTTTGAACAATGCCAATTCGTGTACCAGATGAATTACCTGCGGTGAACACTCTTCGCAATGAAAACATCTTTGTCATGACATCAACACGGGCCAATATTCAGAATATTCGTCCACTAAAGGTATTGTTACTTAACCTAATGCCAAAGAAGATAGAAACAGAAAATCAGTTTATTCGGTTATTATCTAACACACCACTTCAAATCGATATTCAATTGCTACGTATTGATAGTCGTCAATGTAAAAATACCCCTTCTGAACATTTAAATACTTTTTATTGTGATTTTGATTCAATAAAAGATCAAAATTTTGATGGTTTGATAGTGACAGGTGCCCCTTTGGGACTTGTTGAATTTGAAGATGTGATTTATTGGGATGAGGTTGAAAGGATAGTAGCCTGGGCAAAAAAACATGTTACTTCGACACTTTTTGTTTGCTGGGCGGTTCAGGCTGCATTAAAAGTTCTTTATCACCTTCCTAAATATACCCGAAAAACTAAACTATCTGGTGTTTATCCTCATTCAACTTTAGATCCCTTGGCACTATTAACACGTGGATTTGACGAAACATTTTTTGCACCTCATTCGCGTTTCGCTGATTTTCCTGAATCGCTAATTCGTGAACATACCGATTTAGATATTTTAGCTAGTTCAGCAGAGGCAGGAGCTTATTTATTTGCCAGCAAAGATAAAAGATTAGTATTTGTGACAGGGCATCCTGAATATGATGTAGGTACATTAGCCGCAGAATATTTGCGTGATTGCGCCGCAGGTTTGGAACCGGAGTTGCCTATCAATTACTTCCCGAATAACAATCCTGAAAGTAAACCTATTGCGGCTTGGCGTAGTCATGGTCATTTACTATTTTCAAATTGGTTAAATTATTATGTCTATCAAATTACGCCATATGATCTGACTTTTATGAACCCTTCCTTAGATTGAATCCAATTTGAATTTTAGATAACAAAATGAGATATTGCTGAAGCGAGCCATTCCTCATTTTGTTAATTTTTTTCGTAGCTATTGTTCAGCAGTTATTCCGTTATTTCTCATAGATAACAAAAACTTAACACTTGCGTGCCTGATTTTTTGGAATTTATTTCCCTGTTTTCTTTGTCTTAAAATTATCTTAATCATTTGATTTTATTTGATTAATTTTTGTTTTTTAAAATAATGGAAATGGTTTTTGATTTATTTTTTAGATTGGTTAATCTTAATCAGGTGAGTGTTTAAAAGTGAGAAGCGGGGAAATTATGCAGCAGGTATCAGCAACCAAACTAACCTTTATTAAGCCTTTTGGAGAGACAGAGTATCAGGTGTTATCACCTGAATGTATTAGCTTTTTAGAGGATTTAATCATTGAATTTTCTGACAGACGCACAAAATTGTTAGATGATCGTATACATTGGCAGAAAAAAATAGATAGCGGAATGTTACCGGAATTTATTTCGGAAACCTCTTCCATTAGGGAAGGGCATTGGACAGTTCAGGGGATACCTGATGATCTCAAAGATCGTCGAGTTGAAATAACAGGCCCCGTAGAGCGCAAAATGGTCATCAATGCCCTGAATGCAAATGTGAAAGTATTTATGGCGGATTTTGAGGACTCATTAGCGCCTGAATGGGATAAAGTCATTATTGGACAAATTAACTTACGGGATGCCGTCAATGGTACGATCTCATATTCCAATGAGCAGGGTAAGCGCTATGAATTGAAAGCGGATCCAGCAGTATTGATTGCTCGGGTTAGGGGGTTGCACCTGTCAGAAAAACACGTCCTCTATAAGGATGACTCGATATCTGGCGGACTGTTTGATTTTGCACTCTATTTTTACTTGAACCATAAAAAATTACTGCAAAAAGGCAGCGGGCCTTATTTTTACCTGCCAAAAATACAGAGCTACCATGAAGCACAATGGTGGAGTGATATTTTCAGTTTTACTGAATCACGCTTCAATTTGCCAAAAGGCACGATTAAAGCAACGGTTTTGATTGAAACATTGCCAGCAGTATTCCAGATGGATGAAATTTTGTATCACTTACGTCATCACATCGTTGGTTTAAATTGTGGACGTTGGGATTATATTTTCAGCTATATCAAGACACTGAAAAATCATGCTGACCGTGTTTTACCAGATCGTCAATCTGTGACGATGACACAACCTTTCTTGAGTGCCTATTCTCGTTTGCTGATTAAAACCTGTCATAAACGCGGCGCGTTTGCGATGGGAGGAATGTCGGCATTTATTCCTAGCAAAGATCCTGTGCAGAATCAGCAAGTTTTGGACAAAGTCAGAGCGGATAAAGAACTGGAAGCGAATAACGGCCATGATGGCACATGGGTCGCGCATCCAGGGCTTGCAGATATTGCCATGACAGTTTTTGACTCAAAACTGGGAGAGCATCAAAACCAATTGACAGTTTTGCGTGAAGAAGATGAAGCGATTACGGCTGAACAATTGCTTGCACCTTGTTCGGGAGAAAGAACAGAAGAGGGAATGCGCGCAAATATTCGTGTTGCAGTCCAGTACATAGAAGCTTGGATTTCGGGGAATGGGTGTGTACCGATTTACGGCTTGATGGAAGATGCTGCTACAGCAGAAATTTCCCGGACTTCTATTTGGCAATGGATTCGTCATGAAAAATCACTCTCTAATGGTAAAAAAGTGACAAAGGAACTGTTCAAGGAAATGTTAAAAGAAGAGTTGAACGTAATTAAACAGGAAGTGGGTGAGCTACGCTTTAATCAAGGGCGATTTATGGAATCGTCTGATTTGATGGAAAGAATTACTACTCAGGACGACTTGATTGATTTCCTTACGTTACCTGGTTATCAGTTATTAGATTAGTTTAAAAGCATTAACGTAGTTTAAAAACAATGTAGTTTAAAAACAATAATGGCAAACATATCCGATTAATTAATAATAGGAAGTAGAACATCATGACCATTTCCCGGAAACAACAAATCGCTCAACTGGAACAAGAATGGCAACAACCACGTTGGAAAGATATTACTCGTCCGTACAGTGCTGAAGATGTCATTAAATTACGCGGTTCTATCAATCCTGAACACACTTTGGCGCAAATGGGAGCGAAAAAGTTGTGGGAATTGCTGAATGGCAACTCGAAAAAAGGCTATGTGAACGCGCTTGGAGCATTGACGGGTGGTCAGGCACTTCAGCAGGCTAAAGCGGGTATTGAAGCGGTTTACCTTTCCGGCTGGCAAGTGGCAGCAGATGCGAATACCGCATCTAGTATGTATCCTGATCAATCATTGTATCCCGTTGATTCTGTTCCTAATGTGATTAAACGCATCAATAATAGTTTCCGTCGGGCAGATCAGATTCAATGGTCAAATGGTATTGATCCAGACAGCCAAGAATATATTGACTATTTCTTGCCGATTGTTGCAGATGCAGAAGCTGGATTTGGTGGTGTACTCAACGCATTTGAATTGATGAAGGCGATGATTGAAGCTGGTGCTGCCGCAGTTCATTTTGAAGATCAACTGGCAGCGGTGAAAAAATGTGGACACATGGGCGGCAAAGTATTGGTTCCGACTCAAGAAGCCATTCAGAAGTTGGTAGCTGCGCGTTTGGCGGCTGATGTATCTGGTGTTCCAACCCTGTTAATTGCACGCACTGACGCAGATGCAGCAGATCTACTGACATCTGATTGTGATCCTTATGATAGGGCGTTTGTTACTGGCAAACGAACCTACGAAGGATTTTATTGTACACGAGCAGGCCTTGAACAAGCGATCAGCCGTGGACTGGCTTATGCCCCTTATGCTGATGTGGTCTGGTGTGAAACCTCTACACCGGATATGGAAGCGGCTCGTCTTTTTGCTAAAGCTATTCATGCAGAATATCCGGGTAAGTTGTTGGCTTATAACTGTTCACCTTCTTTCAACTGGAAAAAGAATCTGGATGATAAAACTATCGCGAGTTTCCAAGAGCAGTTATCTGCGATGGGATATAAATTCCAGTTCATCACATTAGCGGGCATACACAGCATGTGGTTTAACATGTTTGATTTGGCCTATGATTATGCACGTGGTGAAGGAATGAAACATTATGTTGAAAAAGTTCAGGAACAAGAATTTGCTGCCCTTGAGCGAGGTTATACATTCTCTTCACACCAGCAGGAAGTAGGAACAGGATATTTTGATAAAGTGACTACTATTATTCAGGGAGAGGGTTCTTCTGTTACTGCACTGACAGGATCGACAGAAGAACAACAATTCTAAGTTCATTATACCGATAGAGACTGGATGATTGGGGGATTCCAAAAGGAATGCCCCTTTACGTGTCTGATAAAGGTGGCTAAAGATGGAAATAGATCTCTCACATTTAATTGCACAAACCATTTTGCAGGGATTTGATGCGCAATATGGTCGATTTCTGGAAGTTACTTCCGGCGCTCAGCAACGTTTTGAACAGGCTGACTGGCATGCTGTACAGCTGGCCATGAAAAAGAGGATTAACCTGTACGATCATCATGTCGGATTGGTGGTGGAGCAATTGAAGCGTATTCATACCTCATTACAACATGATGAAGATTACATTGCTGAAGTCAAAGCTGTTTATACTCGTTTACTACCTGACTATCCGCGTTTTGAAATTGCAGAAAGTTTTTTTAATTCGGTTTACTGTCGTTTTTTTCAACATCGTAATTTAAAACCAGAAAATCTGTATATCTTTTCTTCTCAGCCATCTTCCCGCTTTCGCCATATTTCTCGTCCATTATCACGGGATTTTGTTCCTGACGGTAATCTTACGTCAATGCTGCGAACCATCTTAAATGATTTGCCATTACGTCTTAAATGGGAGAATTTGGATCGGGATATTGGTTATATCACGCAATATTTACAGAATACATTTTCAGGAGGTGGTTTATTACAGTCTACATTCCAAATTGCTAATGAATTGTTTTATCGAAATAAAGCCGCATGGCTGGTAGGAAAAATCAGGATAGGGAAGTCTGTTTATCCGTTTTTGTTGCCGATCCATCACAATGAATCTGGAAGCATTTTTATCGATACCTGTTTGACCAGCCATGATGATGCCAGCATTGTTTTTGGTTTTGCCCGCTCCTATTTTATGGTTTATGCCCCTTTACCTGCGGCTTTAGTTGAATGGCTGCGTGAAATTCTTCCTACGAAATCGACAGCAGAGTTATACATGGCAATAGGCTGTCAGAAACATGGTAAGACAGAATATTACCGCGAATACCTGACTTTCATTAATTCCTCTCAGGAACAGTTTACGATTGCACCGGGAGTGAAAGGCATGGTGATGCTGGTTTTTACTTCCCCTTCATTTGATCGTGTATTTAAAATTATTAAAGATAAATTTGCGCCACAGAAAGAGGTTTCACAAGAGCGCGTTCAGGAGTGTTACCGTCTGGTAAAAGAGCATGATCGTGTTGGAAGAATGGCTGATACACAGGAATTTGAAAACTTTGTTATTGATAAACATCATATCAGTCTTGAGTTAATGGAAGAATTGCAAAAAGAGATACCAGAAAAGTTAGAAGATTTGGGCGATAAGATCCTGATAAAGCATCTCTATATGGAACGTAAAATGATACCGTTGAATATTTACATGGAACGAGTCAATGAAGCGCAATTGAAAGATGTAATTGAAGAATATGGAAATGCCATTAAGCAATTGGCTGCTGCGAATATTTTCCCTGGTGATATGTTGTTTAAAAACTTTGGTGTTACGCGTCATGGAAGGGTAATTTTCTACGATTATGATGAAATTTGTTATATGACTGAAGTAAACTTTCGGGATATTCCTCCGCCACGTTATCCAGAAGATGAGTTGGCTAGTGAACCTTGGTACAGTGTGGCTGTTAACGATGTTTTTCCAGAAGAGTTTCGGCATTTTTTATGTACTGACAAGTACATTCGGCGCTATTTTGAAGAAAGTCACAGCGATCTATTTAAAGCAGATTACTGGCGAGCATTACAAAATCGTATTAACAACGGACATGTAGAAGATGTTTTTGCTTATCGTCGTAGGCAGCGATTCAGCCAACGTAATGAAGTAAATGATGAAGTGAATGAAATAAAAAATTCAATATAGTACTTATCATAGATAAAAATAATGCTTTACTGAATGATAAATAATATGGATGACATAGTACTATTTTTTATTATCTAAATGATTTTTTAAATGGGATTGATTTATTTTTCAGTGCGGAAATTACGTAATCGTTAATTTCCGCATAAAAAATATTTAAATAATGAAATTACGCTTTTGCACCTGCAATGGCAGTACGTGCCAGTTCCGTAATCTGGGCATAATCGCCTTTTTTCAATGCATCGCCCGGTACAAGCCATGAGCCCCCAATGCACAGAACACTATTCAATGCCAGATAATCACGATAGTTTTCAGGAGAAATACCACCCGTCGGGCAGAAACGTACTTGTGGGAATGGACCTGCAATGGATTTTAGTGCCTTAATCCCACCGTTTGCTTCTGCTGGAAAGAATTTAAAGCATTTCAGGCCATAACTCATTCCCAACATTAATTCGGAAACAGTAGAGATCCCCGGAATAAGAGGAATTGAACCCGCAGTCGCTGCTTTTAACAGTTCATCAGTCAATCCTGGACTAATGGCAAATTGAGCACCTGCTTCAGTGACAGCAGCCAATTGTTCAGGATTAATAACAGTACCTGCCCCGATAATTGCTTCGGGAACTTCTTTAGCGATAAGGCGAATGGCTTCCAGCGCACATTCAGTTCTTAATGTCACTTCCAAAACACGAATTCCACCAGCAACCAATGCTTTTGCCAAAGGAACGGCGTGTTCAATTTCATTGATAACAATGACAGGGACGACAGGACCATCGGTCAGGATATCTTCTGCGGTTGCTTTCCAATTATTCATTAGCAGTTTCTCTCGTTAATTCAGAACACAAGGGGTTTAAAATCCCTCACTTATTAAAATGTAATACAACATGCCCCTTGTTCTGCACCCGAAAGTTGAGTTCTCAACGCACCAAACAATTCACGGCCACAGCCGATATGCCCTTCACTCAAGTCTGGCTGATATAGTGCTCTTTGTGCCAGTTCTTGTGCATCGACCAGAAGCATGAGTTCGCCAGTACGACCATCAACGCGAATCACATCACCATCTTGTATTTTTGCCAGTAATCCGCCAGCTTTGGCTTCTGGCGTAACATGAATGGCTGAAGGAACCTTGCCGGAAGCACCAGACAATCGACCATCAGTAACTAAAGCAACTTTAAAGCCCCGATCCATGAGTACACCCAGCGGTGGCATCAATTTATGCAATTCTGGCATGCCATTAGCTTGCGGGCCTTGATAACGGACAACGACAACACAGTCACGGTTCAGCTTACCTGCTTCAAAAGCGGGGACGATATCATGCTGGCTATTAAAAACCACAGCAGGGGCTTCAATAATCTGATTATCTGTTGGAACCGCAGACGTTTTCATTACCGCACGCCCAAGGTTTCCAATCATGACTTTTGTGCCGCCATGCTGTTCGAATGGCTGTTCAATATTGGCAATAACATTGTTGTCCAATGAAACGAATGTACCTTCACGCCATACTAACTGACCTTCATTAAGCCACGGCTCTTGAGTATAACGTTCCAGACCAAACCCAGCGATAGTATTTACATCACGATGCAGCAAGCCTTTTTGCAGTAACTCGCGAATAACCAACGCTACTCCGCCAGCCGCCTGAAATTGGTTGATATCTGCGGGTCCATTTGGATAGATGCGACATAGCAGAGGAACCACTTCTGACAATTCAGAAAAATCATCCCAGTTAATGATGATCCCGGAAGCTCTTGCCATTGCAACGAGATGCATGGTTAAGTTGGTTGATCCTCCGGTTGCCAGCAAAGCAATCATGCCATTGACGATCACTTTTTCATCGACCATCTGACCCAAAGGAAGATAATTACCTGAAGTTTCAGTCAGACGTGTAACCTGACGTGCGGCAGCATCATTTAAAGCCTCACGCAGTGGTGTGTCAGGATGGACAAAAGAAGTACCCGGTAAATGCAGCCCCATGACTTCCATCACCATTTGATTGGAATTGGCAGTACCGTAAAAAGTACAGGTTCCGATACTGTGATAAGACTCGGCTTCAGCTTCGAGCAATGCCTGACGGTCAACTTTACCTTCGGCATAAAGCTGGCGAACGCGAACTTTTTCTTTGTTTGGCAAGCCACTGGTCATCGGCCCAGCGGGAACAAAAACAGCGGGTAGATGACCAAATGATAGAGCAGCCATCACTAATCCCGGTACAATTTTGTCACAAATTCCCAGATACAGGACGCCATCAAACATATTATGAGAAAGCCCAATGGCAGCCGACATTGCAATCACATCACGGCTAAGCAGGGATAATTCCATGCCATCCTGACCTTGTGTCACACCATCACACATGGCGGGAACCCCACCGGCAACTTGACCGACAGCACCTACAGCACGCAGGGAGTCTTTTAACTTTTGTGGATAGTCTTCATACGGCTTGTGGGCGGAGAGCATATCATTGTAAGAGGTGATAATGGCGATGTCATTATGCACCATATTTTTCAATGCGACTTTTTCATCATTTTGACAGGCGGCAAAACCATGAGCCAAATTGCCGCATGCCAGTTGTGCGCGTTGGACGGTTTTTGAACGAGCGGATTCAATGCGAGCTAAATACTGGCTGCGAGTCTCTTTTGAACGTTCAATGATACGCTGTGTAATGCGCGCGACGGTTTCGTTGGTGACCGTGCTGTTCTGGTTTGTTGTCATGATAATTGTTCCCGACACCACAATGGAATGTGACTACTGCTTCATTGTTACCGGTAACATTGTTAATGTAATAATCAGAGGATGCAATCAACTTTCGTCGACTACACGTTTTATCTGTGATCTACATCAATTTTTAAAGCTGAAACGTAACAGCTTGTCAACAAATCAGCTTTTTAGATGGAGTTGTGGCAAAAATGAGTTGTGGCAAAAATTATTTAATTCCACCGTATTCCCGGCTAACCGCTTTTGCAGCCCGCATAACAAGGGCACCGAGTTCAGTAACTCGATCATCAGAGATGCGTGATATCGGGCCTGAGATAGAAATAGCAGCAAAAGCTTCATGATGCTCATCATAGATACAGGCAGCAATACAGCGTAATCCTAACGCATGTTCTTCATCATCAAACGAAAATCCTTGCTTACGGATCTGTTCGAGGTTTTCTGTTAATGCTGCGGCGGTGGTACAGGTATGTTGTGTATAAGCGTGCATTCCTTTCTTATGCAGTAATTGCAGACGCTTTTGCTCAGAGAGTGTAGAAAGCAGCGCTTTTCCCGCGCCAGAAGCGTGCATCGGTAGTTTGCCACCAATGGGAGCGGACATTCTCATCAGCGCATTGCATTGCACTTGATCGACAATCACGGCTTCATATTCATCAATGTTAAGGATGGCGAGATTGACGGTTTCACCGGAATCTTCCATTAATTGGCGCAATATTGGATGAACCAATACCATCAGATTACGGCTTTGCAGAAAACTACTGCCAACGACAAAAGCATGGGAAGCAATCACCCATAATCCCAGATCACCTATCTGGCGGACAAAACCATGTTGCTGCAAGGTAGTCAAAAGACGATGGGTAGTGGAATTGGGGAGACCGGTCTGGATAGCCAAATCAGTTAAAGCAACGCCGACAGGAGAATCGGAAACATATTCCAAAAGTGTTAACCCTCGACTTAACGATTGAACCTGACCGCTTGCAGCGGCACTGTTTGTCGTTATTTTAGTTTTTTTTGTGCGTTTGCTGGCAACGGCTGTGCTCATAAGATGCCCTCTGGAAAATCGTCTGTTTGCAGCAAAGGTCGCTGCGATGGAACCAAAATGGAATTTATTTTCGTTTTCTTATTATGAATGATAAAGAGGGGAAAAACACATCCGATGTGTTAGGAATGGAAAAGTGGGATAAATGATATATTTTGGTTGGTGCAGAGGGATGGAAGTTAATTCCACCGCTAAAAGTGGAATTAACTGCATAAATAAAAAGACAAATATTAAGATTCAAACAAACTCTGATGCAATGTCTGAATCACCTGCTCCGCATCTTTACCGGGAACGAGCAGACAGATATTATGGCTGCTTGCACCACAGCTGATCATCCGAATATTAAATGATTCCAGCACCCCAAAAACCCCTTTCCCCAATCCCTTAGCCTGTGAAAGCTCATTGCCAATAATCGCAACCAATGCCATATCTTCTTCGACTTCCACACGACATAACGTAGCAAGTTCAGTTAGCAACGCATTGGTCAGCAGACTGCCATTAGTGCTGGTGGAACCTGTGGTGTCCAGCGTCAGAGCAATGCTTACTTCTGACGTGGTAATCAAATCCACTGAAATATTATGACGCGACAGCAGGGTAAAGACTTCCGCCAGAAAGCCTCTGGCATGGAGCATTTTCAAGCTATGCAGTGTCAGCAAAGTTTGTTTGCGGCGCAATGCCAACGCGCGAAACAGCGGGGGATTTTCTGTTTTGTCACAAACCACAGTCCCCCCCGTTTTTGGATCTTTGCTGGAGCCGACAAATACCGGAATGCCGCAGCGAACCGCAGGTAACAGTGTGGCGGGATGGAGGATTTTGGCACCAAATGTCGCCATTTCTGCTGCTTCATCAAAGGCAATTTGATCAATACGTTTAGCCGTAGGGACAACACGGGGATCGGTAGTATAGATTCCCGGAACATCTGTCCAAATATCAACGCGCTGTAAACCAAGTGCTTCACCTAGTAAGGCAGCGGTATAATCACTGCCACCTCGCCCCAGTGTAGTGGTACGGCCTTTTTCTTCTCTGCCAATAAAACCCTGGGTGATAACGATTGTATTGTTCAGGCGAGAATAAAGATGCTCCATCGCTAAAATATGGAGCTGAAGAGTATCCGGCTCTGCTCGCCCAAAGTTATCATTGGTTCGCATGATCCGGCGAATATCAAACCATTCGGCATCAGTATTGCGTTGGCGCAGCAACTCCACAAACAATAAAGTGGACATTACTTCACCGTGGCTAACCAATTCATCTGTCAGTGCTTCTGAGGTTGCGAGCGATGCCGCTTCTGATAGCATCTCAATATTTTCCAGCAGACGATCAATTTCTTCGCGAATCACCGCAACTTCGTTCAATCGGTCAATAATGGCATATTGAATGTCACGGATCTGTTTCAGGTAGCTCTCCCGCTTGTCGCTATCGCAGCCAGCCGCCAATGCAACCAGCAAATTGGTCACGCCAGCAGAAGCTGACAGAACGACCACACGGACATTTGCGTTTGCCAAAATAATATCGGCGCAGTTATTCATGGCATCAAAGTTTGCCACGCTAGTACCACCGAATTTTGCTACAACATACTGCGATTTAGGAGATGAAACAGCACACATGGATGATAACCTTTTGTTCGGAGAATAGACTTTTAGAAATATCGGGTTAGGCGCACTGAGTCAATGTTTGACCATGAAGCATAAATAAATTTCATGATGGAAATGAAATTATCGTTTTTGCCTATCTCAACAATTAGGGCTGGAAATTACCGACTATTTTGACCAATATCAGCAATTATAAGGAAAGGGAGACTAATCACAGAATTAACCCGTTACAATCTGTGTATTCCTATTTGTTTATTGGCATTGTTTATTGACAGTTGATAGAGAGCATTATTCATGAAAAACATCAATCCTAGCCAGACCGAAGCCTGGAAAGCATTGCAGCAGCATTTTGAGCAAATGAAGAACATGCATTTGCGGGAACTGTTTGAACAGGACAAAGAACGGTTTACGGCATTTTCTGCGACATTTGATCAGCAGATTCTGGTGGATTACTCAAAAAACCGCATTACCGCAGAAACACTGGCAAAATTACAGGCATTAGCGCAAGAAACTGATTTGGTCAGTGCAATCCGCAGCATGTTCTCTGGTGAGAAAATCAATCGTACTGAAGATCGTGCTGTACTGCACATTGCCCTGCGTAACCGCAGCAATACCCCGATTATGGTGGATGGGGAAGATGTGATGCCGCAAGTTAATGCGGTGCTGGCGAAAATGAAATCATTCAGTGAACGCATCATTGGTGGTGAGTGGAAAGGTTATACAGGCAAAGCCATTACAGATGTAGTGAATATTGGAATTGGTGGTTCTGATCTTGGTCCCTATATGGTGACTGAAGCACTGAAAGCATATAAAAATCATCTGAATATGCATTTTGTTTCCAATGTTGACGGAACTCACATCGCTGAAACGTTAAAAACTTTGAATCCAGAAACAACTTTGTTCCTGATTGCTTCCAAGACTTTTACCACGCAAGAAACGATGACCAATGCGTATTCAGCACGTCATTGGTTTCTGCAAAGTGCCGTTGATGAGGCACATATCGCGAAACATTTTGCGGCATTATCAACCAATGAACAAGAAGTCAGCAAGTTCGGTATCGATCCACAAAATATGTTCGAGTT
The DNA here is from genome assembly GCF_028598805.1 of Xenorhabdus yunnanensis. GTDB lineage: Bacteria > Pseudomonadota > Gammaproteobacteria > Enterobacterales > Enterobacteriaceae > Xenorhabdus > Xenorhabdus yunnanensis. Next base: position 13,260 of record NZ_JAQRFI010000015.1, read on the forward strand.
TTGGGATTGGGTAGGCGGACGTTATTCGCTCTGGTCTGCAATTGGCTTATCCATTGCACTTTCCATTGGTTATGAGAATTTTGAACAGTTGTTGAGTGGCGCTCATGCGATGGATAAGCATTTTGAGCAGACTGCCTTTGAACAGAACATTCCTGTTTTGCTGGCACTGATCGGCATCTGGTACAACAATTTCTTTGGTGCAGAAACTGAAGCGATTCTGCCTTATGATCAATACATGCACCGTTTTGCTGCATACTTCCAACAAGGCAACATGGAGTCGAATGGGAAATACATCGATCGCAATGGCAATCCGGTGAATTATCAGACAGGTCCGATTATCTGGGGTGAACCGGGTACCAATGGTCAGCATGCGTTCTACCAGCTTATCCATCAGGGAACTAAACTGATCCCTTGTGATTTTATTGCACCAGCAGTTAGTCATAACCCAGTTAGCGATCATCATGGCAAATTGCTATCTAACTTCTTTGCGCAAACTGAAGCGCTGGCATTTGGTAAAACGCAGGCTCAGGTAGAAGCTGAATTTGCGCAAGCAGGAAAAAATGCTCAAGATGTGGCGAGTGTTGTGCCATTCAAAGTGTTTGAAGGGAACCGTCCAACTAACTCCATTTTATTGCGCGAAATTACACCATTTAGTTTGGGTGCATTAATAGCCATGTATGAGCATAAAATCTTTGCTCAAGGTGCAATTCTGAATATCTTCTCGTTTGACCAATGGGGCGTAGAATTAGGCAAACAATTGGCGAACCGTATTCTGCCTGAACTACATGATGCAGAAGCTGTAAATAGCCATGACAGCTCCACAAATGGTCTGATTAACCTATTCAAAGAATGGCGTTAATCTGAATTTCCATCTTATCTAATTTCTATTCACCTCAATAATTGTTGTTATTGAGGTGAATTTTTTTGTAATTTACATAATTTGTTATCAACTTTTTATTTTATTAGTCTGCAACATGATATCCTCACTCTCCATTCGTTGTGCTGTCGGGGAAATTGGTCTTCCCCGCAATGGGAAAATGACATGGCAGATGACACTATATTAACTTCAACATCGCATATATTAACTTCAACATCCCACATATTAGCTTCGGCACCGATCCAATGGTTATCGGCTGATGAAGTCAACCTTCCCGAAGATATTTTAGATTGGCTGATAGAAGTAGGCTCAATGACGCGCCGCTTTGAACAATATTGTCAGCAAGTATCGGTTTCCCCTTTTCGGGAGTGTTTTATCACTGCTGAAGAGTTAGGTGATGAAAGTAAGCACTTACCTTTCAGTGAAAAATATTGGTTGCGTGAAATTGTTTTATATGGGGATGGTATTCCCTGGCTATTGGGACGCACTGTTATTCCAGTAGAAACATTGACTGGCCCGGATCGACAATTGGTTGATGTGGGGACAGTACCACTTGGACGCTATCTTTTTAGTGGTAATAATCTGACACGAGATTATATTCAAATAGGCCGACAGGAAAATCGTTGGGCGCGGCGTTCTTTACTGAGATTATCGGGTAAGCCACTGCTGCTTACTGAGATTTTTCTGTCTGAATCACCTGCATATAAAATCAACAAAATAAAAAGGGAGAAATAGATTGGAGGTCAGTATGACGCAAAATAAATGGCGTGCGTATTGCCGTTTAATGCGTATTGATAAACCCATTGGCGCATTATTATTACTATGGCCAACATATTGGGCATTGTGGATCGCCGCAAAAGGTATGCCGAATTTGCACGTATTGTTAGTCTTCACTATCGGTGTATTTTCCATGCGTGCTGCGGGATGTTGCATTAATGATTTCGCAGACCGAAAATTTGATGGGTATGTGGAACGGACAAAATCTCGTCCTCTTCCTAGTGGTGACATCACTGAAAAAGAAAGCAAAATCTTGTTTGCCACACTGGTATTCATTTCTTTTGCGATGGTGCTGACGCTGAATAAAATGACGATTGCACTGTCGGTCGTTGGTTTGGCATTGGCATGGACTTACCCTTTCGTCAAGCGTGTCAGCCATCTGCCACAAATTGTGTTAGGTGCTGCTTACGGCTGGTCAATTCCCATGGCATTTGCCGCAGTAAGTGAGTCCTTACCTTTAGAATGCTGGCTATTATTTTTGGCTAATGTCATTTGGTCTGTGGTTTATGATACACAGTATGCCATGGTGGATCGTGATGATGACCTGAAAATCGGGGTGAAATCGACCGCCGTGCTTTTTGGACGCTTTGATAAATTGATTATTGGTATTCTGCAATTCATCATGCTGGGCATCTTGGTTGCGATTGGCAATATGGTGAATCTGGAAGGAATATATTATTGGACAATATTGTTGGCAACAGCACTATTCGTTTATCAGCAGAAATTGATTGCAAATCGGGAAAGATCGGCCTGCTTTCAGGCTTTTATGAACAATAACTATGTCGGTTTAATTTTATTCCTCGGTATCTTTTTCAGCTATGTCTAGCATGACATGCCTTTAATATAACGGGCGGTAATCCGCCCGTTAATTTCTTGTTTTTCATGACCAGCTTAGCGTCGTTATTGCTGATCTTGCACTACTTGCACAGGTTCATTTTGTTCTGGCGGCATGCTGACACTTTCAATCGTCAAACGAATTTCAGGTGACATCAGCTCACTCAATACATGATAAAGTTCCTGAGCGCTGGTTGTAATCATGTCGCCGCTGTCTTTAATGTAACCTTCTTCGCGCAGCGTATTGACCGAACTGGCAAAAACCGCTTTATCAAAGAATTCCGGTGCATTGATGCCATGTAGAACAGACAGACGTTGTGCCAACATTCGGCTCTCTTTTTCCAGTACACCACGACTGATTTCAGGTGTGGCATTCAACAAAGAAAGCGTGATGGCATAACGTTGCAGCGTTTCTCTGATGCCTGCCGCCAGCAATTGCAATGGGCGAATACGTGCAGGATTCAGCACCAGCATTTCTTGCTCTTTGTTACAGATAAGGCATTGGCGCGCCAGTTCGTCAATCAGAGTATTGACAACGTTGGAAAGCGTTTCTTTACTGTAACGCATGAAAAGCTCCTGCTTAATCAGCGGGTAAATCAGCGCGACTTGTCTGAGCAATTCACTGCGACTAATGCGGCGGCGGTGCATAACAATACTGGTAATCAGGGATGGCAGTATCAGCAAGTGTTGGATATTATTGCGATAATAAGTCATCAATACCGCGCTTTCGCGTGGCAGGATAATAATATCTCCCAGACTATCTTTTTCGACCTCAAACTTATCCATCAACAAGGCATGATCTAACAACTCTTCTGCTGTTTTGTCTGGCACCGTGATATCGTCAGTGTAAGGCACATTACGCAGTAATTGCAGATAGCAATCCAACTGCTCAATAAGCTGTTCGCGAGTAAGTGCTCGCTGACGTGATGATAACAATGCCGTGGTGCATAAATTGGTAGCATTGGCTGCGGCGGCATTATTGATATTGACCATAATATTGTCAGCCAGCTTACTGACTGTCGGAGCCAGCCAAGTTGGACGCTGGGATTCTATTGGATCAATGGAGTCACGCCACTCTGGAACATTCTGGTTCAGGTATTGTATCAATGGGATCGGCTCACCAAAGTTCACATAACCCTGTCCCAGATTACGTAATTTGCGCAGCCCTCGTACCATCTGGAAAAAACCTTCTTTTTCTTTGGTGGCACCACGCAGTTCTTTGGCATATGTCGCTACTTCCATCACATATTCATAACCGATATAGATCGGCACAATAGTGATTGGACGAGATTCTCCTCGCAGCATCGCCTGCAATGTCATGGAGAGAGTCCCTGTTTTGGGATTAAGCAAACGACCCGTACGGGAGCGTCCCCCTTCGACAAAGTATTCCACCGAATAACCACGGGCAAACAGCTCACCGAGATATTCACGAAAGATTGTTGAATAGAGCTTATTACCTTTAAACGTGCGGCGGATAAAGAATGCTCCAAGACGACGGAATATCGGACCGGCAGGCCAGAAATTCAGGTTAATGCCCGCAGCAATGTGCGGTGGAACCAGCCCTTGGTGATAGAGCACATAAGAAAGCAGAAGGTAGTCCATATGGCTACGGTGACATGGCACATAAACCAATTCATGACCATCCTGTGCCAACTTGCGAACACGTTCGGCATTATGAACATTGATGCCCTGATACAAACGGTTCCATGTCCAACTCAAAACACGGTCGGTCAAACGTACTGTTTCATAGGAGAAATCCGCAGCAATCTCTTCCAACATATTGATGGCGTTCTGTTTTGCCTTTTCGGGAGAGATTTTTTTGCTACGTGCTTCATCAGCAATTGCTTTTTCTATTGCCTTTGATGCCAATAACTTGTTGAATAGATCTTGTCTGGCAGGCAAACGAGGCCCAACAGCCGCAAGACGCTGACGGGAGTAGTGTATCCGTGCAACACGGGTGAGTTTATTGGCGATGATATTATCCGTACCATGCTCATCGGCCATACGGCGTAAAGACACTGGTGTGGAGAAACGCACAAAACTATCCCGCCCAAGCCACAGGATTGCAAAAAACTTCTGCACGCCATTTAGTAAACGTAATTGCGGAGTTGTATTTCCTTCTTGCCCTTCGCGCCCCGGAGAGCGGCCAAACATAACGGAAACAGGTACCATCTGGATATTCAAATCGGGATTATTGCGATGCAAATCCAGATAGGAATGAAAAATTTTCACAGATTCATGCTTTGGTGCATAACAACGGAACACACGTGGGCCGTTGTCGATAAAGACACAACTGGGAAGCTGTGTGTCACCAATTTCCAAAGGGTTCAACGGATCCGGCAGATCTTGCGCCAGACATTGTTGACGCAGGGTCAATAAGTCTGTTTTTGAGTGGTACGGTAGTACGTACAAAATAGGCCGAGTCGTATCAAGACGCAGCTCCGCAATGGGATCCGTAGGGATAAGTTTACTTTTTACTAAAAATTTTAGTGGTAAATTCAATAGTTTATAATATATTTTACGCCAACCTGACATAACTGCTTTAAGCCTCTTGTTAGCAACGCGTCGCAAGGATACCAGAAACAGATTTGGAGATCTGTGGAAATAAGACAATAATAAGAGCTAAAAGTTATATAACCATACAATTGTTAAGCTCACTGAAGAAAGTTTTTATGGCAAATCAATCAACAGGTCTGATCCGTATCATTAAAGCGGCTGAATATTCAGCGAAAGGGATCAAAGCTGCATGGCAGAATGAAGCGGCATTTCGGCAGGAAACAATAGCTGCCATACTTGCGATCATCATTGCATTTTCTTTAGATTTTGGCTTATTTGAGAGGCTCCTTCTTATTGGCTCTGTTATTCTGGTGGTCATTGTCGAAATCCTCAATAGTGCCATAGAAGCGGTAGTGGATCGTATCGGTAGTGAATATCATGAATTATCGGGTAGAGCGAAAGATATGGGATCTGCAGCTGTATTGCTCACTATACTTCTGGCGCTGTTTATCTGGGGAATGATCTTTTGGTCGCATTTTATGCGTTGAGATGACGTGTTTTTTCATCAAAATACGTTATTTAGTTGCTTTTACATGCTGACAGGTTCCCAATTCGAATTTACCTGTATATACTCACAGTCGGACTGTATAAACAAACAGGGGGCGAAATGAAAGCATTAACTGCCAGGCAGCAGCAAGTTTATGACTTGGTGCGTGACCATATTTCGCAAACGGGTATGCCACCAACACGAGCTGAAATTGCAGCACGTCTTGGTTTTCGTTCACCTAACGCAGCAGAAGAGCATTTAAGAGCACTTGCGCGTAAAGGGGTGATTGAGATTATCTCTGGTGCATCCAGAGGTATCCGTTTGCTTCTCGAAGAGGAAGATGAAGGCGCGAGATTGCCGCTGATTGGTCGTGTTGCTGCTGGGGAACCACTGCTAGCTCAGGAACACATCGAAAGTCACTACAAGGTTGATCCTGAATTATTCAAACCAAGCGCTGATTTTCTGTTGCGTGTTAGTGGAATGTCTATGAAAGACATCGGCATTATGGACGGGGATCTACTGGCTGTGCATAAAACACAAGATGTTCATAATGGGCAAATCATCGTGGCGCGCATTGAAGATGAAGTCACAGTAAAACGCTTCAAGCAAACAGGAAACAGAATTGAGCTGATTGCTGAGAATCCGGAATTTCAACCAATTGTTGTCGATTTAAGCGAGCAGAGTTTCACTATTGAAGGATTGGCAGTAGGCGTTATTCGTAACGGGGACTGGGTCTGATTGTAAAAACAGATAATTGTACTTTGCCATTCTGGGGCGGTCATCTTTCCCAGTACCCGTTAAACTTGAGTTTAGCGGGTACTGGGAAAATATGTAATTATATCAGTTATGACCGCCTTATTACCTAATCCGGCCTCAAGTGTCCTTTTCTTATTTCTTTTTATTCTCTTCAACCGAATGATTGTGCTGGCATGTATCGCGCTCCATGCAAGATTCAACCTCATAGCAGGAAGAACATATACCATGGACTTCTATCACGCTATTTCGCAAATGAAACCCTGTACCTTGAGCTAACAGCTGAATAGCGGATTCAATATCTTTTGCATCTTTTTCGGTTACTGAATTACAAACTTCACAGATAAACATAGCCGAGGTATGGCAGGGTTCTTCAAAGTGATGACAAAGAACATAACTGTTTGTAGATTCTATTTTGTGAATAAAACCTTGTTCCAGCAGAAACTCCAATCCTCGGTAAACCGTTGGAGGCTTGGCTTGGGGTTCTACTTCACGCAATAAATCCAGCAAATCATAAGCACTTATTGCGCCAGGTTGTTCTGTAATTAAGCGAAGAACTTCAAGGCGTTGAGGTGTTAAGCGAACCCCTCTTGACAGACAGATTGCTTCAGCCTGTGCCAGTAACTTTTTTTGGTTGATAGTTTTCATTACACCTCTCACATCTACACGATGCTAATGACTTTAATGTTATCATGTTTTTGGGGCGGGGAGTGGAATCTATATAATGTTGAGCTCTCTTCTGGTAGGTAATATACCTGTAAAGAAGAGTGGCGCTACATTGTCATTATGAGATACCTGATTTACAGATATATGCTGATTAGAAATAAAATTAATCCGTGGATAAGAACAATAAAATGGGTTAAAAAATGGAGAAAATAAAACTGGAAATATTGGATAATATCTGGATATTTGAGTTGATTTATCAGGGCAATTATATTGCCAGTTAATATCATGAATTGTTTAAATATAGAATCCTAATGGTTACGCTTAGGAAGGAAAAAGATTGTAGCATTAAAAATATTTCAAATATAGCTTACTTTATTAATGGATTAAAAATGAAAGAATTACTGCAAAACCACCCTAATAATAGAAGGTTTCCTGTTAATGGTTTTCGGATAATCAAAAATATCCTCAAGGAAAGAAAAGGAGTGAAGCTTCTCAAGCCTATTCAGGCGATTGGTTTAATCATTCTTTGGATTGCAACATGTTTGCTGAGTGTGCTATCACTCGGAACCACGGTATTGTTCTTTGATACCAATAACATGCCTTCAGGGAGATATCTGCTCTGGGCTAGCTTGGTTGGTTTGAATTCACTTGGTATATCTTTCTCTATTTACAGTCTCCAACGTATCAAAAACCTTCCTATTAATGAACAAAAACGCTACTACTTACAGGCAAAGTGCTCTGTTTTACCGGAAGAAAAACGTCAGGCATTACGTTTGCATATCGTTAGCTGCTATTACGACGGATTTTGGACAGAAACATTAGAACATTACCCTTTGAAAAACCGTGTTTCTCACGATAATTATCAATATCGCCTTTTACCTCTGTCTGATGCAAAGCCTCATCAATCCGAAGTTTACAAAAATTGGGGCATTCTTAATGAAAAAGATTATTGGAAAATATTGCATGAATTATGGGCAGGGATGCATTCAGAACGTTTTGCTGTTGATGCGGTTTTTACCGATGGAGAAATGTTCAAGGGACTTGGTAGTTTGATTGAAGAACAGCCTGAATATGTACAGCAATGTTCTCGTTCGATTGATGGGCACCCTCCCGCTTTACTTTGGGGATTTGATCTCTGGCGAGCGATTATACTGAGCCGAAACTGTTTTTCTGCTGGTTATATCAGTGAAGAAACTGCGTGGAAAAATATACTTAAAACAGCCGATTATGTTTATGAAATTTTTGACAGTTTTGATGCATTTCACACAAATTACCGGCTAGGAAATGCCTATTGGAGCCGTGATTTTGACACTGTGAAAGGGCGCCTAAAAGAATTTTTGTTTTACAAAGAGCATTGTGACTGGCCGATAGCCCAATTACCTTGGCCAAATGCGAAAGGCATTTTTATAGAACAATATATGAAAGACGGCTTTGCTGATGTTGTTAATTCTTTATTGCGGGATCAAATGGAAGACTCATTCGACGACGAAATAATGGATGAAGATAGTAGCCATACTGAAATTCGAGTTTTGCACTAATAACCTACAGGGATAGGCATTTACACTATATAGTAAAAGGGATCAATATATGATTAATCTTCATAAATATGATGATGTGCCTTAAAAATTATGAATCTGCCTATTTTTATAAGGTGTAGTATCAGAAAAAATAGGCAGTTATCATTTAGGATAAGAATAATCATTATAACAATGAGTTATCACCAATCTTCTTCATCGTCAATTAACAAATTGGTTTCTTTGACTTTATTAGGATCAATATCAACACCTTCTGACCGTAACCGATGATAGAATTCTTTCCTGTTGATTAAAGCATGTTTTTCTTTTCCGGGGAGATAACGGATTGGAATAACTTGCATCGCACGGACAGAGTATCAAAATGAGCAAAATTAGCTGCCATATCCTCGCCGGCATGATGTTGATTATTTGAAGTAAATTCAAAATTTATAGATATTTCACTAAAAAGCTCGGCTGCTTCAACCCAGTTTTTTGGGATATCCTCTTCCTCATCGGCACTTAATCGGACATCTGTAATTTTAGCATCGAAGTGAAGTCCGTATTTGTGAGTTAAATGGCGATTGTATTCGAAGGTGATACTGTTGTAGGTTCCGGGTATGATTACAATGACTAAAAATGCCATAGTTAAAAAAAGTAAAATGATACCGAATGGTATTAGGCCAATAGATTGCTTGGAGTTATCTGCGATACTGAATACTACAAAGACAGAAAATCCAATTAAGAGTGCTGTTATTGAAAGTAATATTATGATAGAGAAAGTGTTTTTTTTTATTACTTTCCTTAAGATTTTTGGATCTAATTTTATTTTATTTTTCATGCTGTTAACTTAAGTTATTAGTAATGTAATCAATGATTTTTAATTAATTCCACTACTAAAAATAAGAAATGTTTTTATTTGGTGAATATACCTTTAAATGGGTTACAGCTATCTTCGCCTATTCCAAAGAAAAATGCAATCCAGTTAATATTTATTATAAGGCGGGTTTTCATTGATGATTTTTTAAGAGTTAATTTAAATTCTTGTGATGCTGGGCTACCATTCTGCTCAAAAAATTTAAAGCGCTCTTGCTATTTTTATGGGTATTTAGATATGTCCATTGCTTTTCCTTATTGATATTTATTTTTTTACAAAAAAATAATTTTTTATTGAATATGATTACATAAATTGAAGACTATTTCATTCGGATTCACCCTTAAAATATCTACTTTACCATTTATATTAACAAATAATCTTCTTTATGTGTTAAAGATGCTAATGTTAAGGCACTGAGTTAACTATTATCAATACTGATTTTATTTACAGTTATTTTGTTTCTTTATTTATAGTTTATAATTTTTACTTTAACCACTTAAAGTAAAATTCAGTAGTTTCATTCTCATGCAGATACAAGCATATCCAGTCCTTTTATGGCACACCTAATCAAGCCATCCCAATAATTAACTAATCCACTCTAATTTACCATATTTAGGTAGATTAAAGTGTAGACAATTCCATTTTTTCTGACGCAATGTTTTTGAGCGACTTTGATAGTTATTTTGGAAACATACACCGTTTTTAGCTCAAAACCAAGAGTGCGGTGAGTATACTACTTGAGTTTTTCTTTGAGTTTGCTGGCATCCCCGTCACGCTGATTTGTACCATTTGTGTATAATCAGCCTAATTAATTTTCTCAGATTTAGTTTCTGTCTCATATTATCGAACGGTTAAACGAAGTATTTATCGCAGGTAATCTGACCGCTAATGATATGATTAATTATGCTTTTATCGTTCGGGATAAGTTGACTGAAAATGAAACTGTCATGAATCAAGTAGCGAATAATACGCGTGAACGGGCTATGTTAGGCAATTTTACTCAATCCATTGATGATACAATTTTAAATAGTAGTGCAGCGCACCAAGACCAAATGATGCAACTTATCTCTGACCCAGAAAAAACGCGCGAATTTGCACGGGTAATTTTTGATATGTTGAATGGGTATAAGGGAACTTAAGTGGCAATATATGAGTTAACACAGGATACGTTAGTAAAAGTTGAGATGACTTCATTTGAGGCGGAGAAACTGAAGGAACGACAAGACATTCAGCGCCTTTTAAAATCACAGATTGAAGCCATTAGTCCTGATACATTAGTGATTGCAGAAGAGTATAGCCACTTTGTTGGCTCCAGTCGCCGTCTTGATTTACTAGGTATCGATAAGTCTGCCAATCTCGTCGTTATAGAACTTAAGCGGGATAATGATGGTGGTCACATGGAACTTCAGGCGATCCGTTACGCAGCCATGGTTTCGAATCTAACGTGGGATCAGGCAGTTAGTGCTTACAAGGAATTTTTGAGTCAAACGGGACAGGATATTGATGCTGAAAGTTCGATGTTGGATTTTCTGGCATGGGACTCTCCACAAAAAGATAATTTTGCTAAAGAGACACGCATCGTTTTGGCTGCCCGTAACTTTTCTAAAGAAATTACGACATCGGTTTTATGGATGAATGATATAGGACTGGACATAACATGTGTTCGTCTTCAACCTTTTCGAGTAAGTGAAAAACTTTTATTGAATGTGGAGCAAATTATCCCTCTTCCTGAAGAAATGGATTACCAGATAGAGGTACGCTCCAAAAAGCGAGAAAAGAGAGCTGCTCGTAATAGTGAAAAAAATCACTCATCACTTAATTTATATGTCAATGGAGAACTTTATCAGCAAGGATTCCACAAGTCAGACATTGGTTTTTATACAGTTAAAGCGCTTGAGGATCATAAACTCATCGATGAACCTGGTTTTCACTATCTCCGAAACAATAAAACCTGTTCGTTTCAGTTACTGAAAAAATATGAAGAAATTAAAGGAATTGGAGATAAATACAAAAAGTATCGTACTCAGTTAGAACCTGAGTTTGGCTATCAAGGTGAAGGATACTACATCGCTCGAAATTGGAGCTTTTCCAGTACAAACCGATTTATCAATGAAGTTCAAGGGAAATTCTCAGCACTGTGCTTTGAGTGGGCCTAATTCAAATATTCAGTTTTGGTTGAGTTTGAAGCGATCCTTCTCGCTCTGTATAATCGCCCGCCTTAGAGAATTTGAGGGAGTTTGTGCTCCCCCTGAGTATCTCCTGATGGCTGAATAAGCCGAAATAGACCAGAATATAAAGCGACGATATCGGCGCTATCTTTTTGATTTTTAAATGAGGTTTGTGATATGCACCCATCATCCCGCTTCTCCGTGGCCCCCATGCTTGATTGGACTGATCGTCATTGCCGTTACTTCCATCGCTTATTAAGTAGAGAAGCGTTGCTTTACACGGAAATGGTCACAACAGGTGCGATCATTCATGGCAAAGGGGATTATCTGGCTTATAACGAGCAAGAGCATCCATTGGCATTACAATTAGGTGGCAGTGATCCTAAAGCCTTGGCGCAGTGTGCCAAGATCGCGCAGGAGCGGGGTTACGATGAAATTAATTTGAATGTCGGTTGCCCTTCTGATCGCGTGCAAAATGGTCGCTTTGGTGCTTGTCTGATGGGAGAAGCGGCGCTGGTAGCCGATTGTGTTAAGGCGATGCAAGATGTAGTGGATATTCCAATTACTGTCAAAACCCGCATTGGCATTGATGAACAGGATAGCTATGAGTTTCTGTGTGATTTCATTGATACTGTTGTAAAAAACAGCGATTGCGATAATTTTGTTATCCATGCGCGTAAAGCTTGGTTGTCTGGTTTAAGCCCAAAAGAAAACCGCGAAATTCCGCCTTTGGATTACCCACGAGTTTATCAATTAAAGAAAGATTTTCCGCAACTGACACTTTCCATTAACGGTGGTATTAAATCACTGGAAGAAGCAAAGCAGCATTTACAATATGTTGATGGTGTGATGATTGGTCGGGAGGCTTACCAAAATCCATCCATTCTGGCACATGTGGATCGTGAGTTGTTTGACCAAACAGCTCCAGTGACCAATACGGTTGATGTGGTTAAGTCGCTTTATCCTTATATCGAACAGGAATTGTCTAAAGGCACTTATTTAGGGCATGTCACCCGCCATATCTTGGGGATTTTTCAGGGTATTCCCGGTGCACGCCAATGGCGTCGCCATTTGAGTGAGAATGCCCATAAACAGGGAGCTGATATTATGGTTGTTGAAAAAGCGCTGGAAATGGTAACTGAGCGGGTATAACCCGCTCAGGGAATAGAATTTCGAGGCAATGGATACTACGGGATCAATAAGCTGGAGCCGTGGGTTGCACGGTTTTCCAGTGTCTGGTGTGCTCTTATTGCTTCGCTCAATGGGAACTTCTGGCTTTCTGGAACATCCACATTGATTTTGCCGCTGGCAATAAAATCAAAGAGTACTTTGCTGGCTTCATTCAATTCATCACGGGTAGTGATATAACCAGACAGAGAAGGACGGGTGAGAAACAGCGAGCCTTTCTGATTGAGGATCCCTAAATTTATCCCTGTTACAGGCCCAGAAGCATTACCAAAGCTGACCATCAGTCCTCTGGGTTTCAAGCAATCGAGAGAATCCAACCATGTTGCCTGACCAACGGAATCGTAAACCACATCTACTTTTTTACCATCAGTGATGTCCAAGAGACGTTCCACGATATTTTCGCGATTATAATTGATGGTCTGCCATGCTCCCGCTGCTTTGGCAAGGTTAGCTTTTTCATCTGAGCCAACAGTCCCAATCAATTTTGCTCCCAATGCCTTTGCCCATTGGCAAGCAATCAAACCAACACCCCCCGCTGCTGCATGAAATAGGAAGGTTTCCCCTGCTTGAATCTTGTGGGTTTGATGGAAAAGATAATAAACAGTCAGACCTTTCAAGAATGATGCGGCGGCTTGTTCGAATGATATGGCATCTGGCAATAGGGCTAATTTGTTTTCTTGTACATTGTGTACTTCACTGTAAGCACCAGAAGCTGATAGGGCATAAACCACACGATCGCCGACCTTAATGGACGTTACATCTGCCCCAACTTTAGTGACGATACCTGCCGCTTCTGTTCCCAACCCACAGGGTAGATTAGCTGGCGGATATAACCCGCTACGTATGTAGGTATCAATATAATTAATACCGATAGCCTTATTCTCAACTTGTACTTCATCAGCTGTAGGATCAGCAGGCGTAAATTCACAATATCGGAGTACTTCTGGGCCGCCAGTGGCGGAAAATTCTATGCGTTTTGCCATGGTAACTCTCTCATTATGTTAGAAGTATTGGGAACAACCTCGTACGTTTACATTGCAATTGCTGCAAACTGCGTTAATGTGTCCGAAATCATTACAGACTATATATATTTACTTTGTGTTTTGAAGTTTGTCCATGATTATTATTTTTATATAAATATCAAATAATTAATAAATCATTAAGCTGTATGTTGTTACAGTGTTTATTGACGTTTTGCCCCTCTTACAGCACACTACGTATAAACAATTGTATAAATACTTTTAGCGATCATGGCTGCCGAACTAAACAAGCTCAGTGACAAAAAACTTAGAACCCTGCACGGAAAAGAAAGGGGCAATATTGAATTTTTTGCCGATGGTGCGGGGTTGAGCGCCAAAGCATCTAAAGCTGGTGGCATTAGTTGGGTTTTTACGTACCGACTTGATGGAAAAAAGTTAAACCGCCTTACCATTGGGCGCTATCCTGATGTGAGCCTTAAACAGGCTAGAGAAACGAGGGATAAATGTCGTAGTTGGTTAGCATCTGGGAAAGATCCAAAGCTGCAATTTAACTTAGTGATGCAGGAATCATTAAAACCAGTCACTGTGAAAGACGCTATTGAATATTGGATCGCGCACTACGGCAGAGAAAACCGAGTCAATATTGATACCCTCATTCTGCAATTAGAAAAACATATTTATCCTTATATTGGTGAAATGGCATTGTCTGACTGCGAAACAATATATTGGCTACAATGCTTTGATAGAATGAAAAAGAAAGCGCCAGTGGCTGCTGGTTCTCTATTTCAACTGTGCAAGCAAGCTCTAAAATTTTGCCGGGTAAGAAGGTATGCAGTCAGCCATGTATTGGATGATTTAACTATTCAGGATATTGGAAAAAAACAAAATAAAGGCCAGCGGTATTTAGAAGATAATGAACTTGGTCAATTATGGGACTCCATAAATACAGGTATTTACCTACCTTATTATAATAATTTATTGAAAATTTTGGTTGTATTTGGTTGTCGGACACGAGAGGTCAGATTATCTAAATGTTCAGAATGGAATTTTAATTCTATGTTATGGACTGTCCCAAAAGAAAATAGCAAGACAGGCGAGAAAATCATTCGTCTAATACCTGAATACATGAAGCCATTTTTAGTGAATATTATTCACCAAAACCATAAAAGTGGTTATCTCTTAGGGGAAATTAAAAAACTTGAAGCAGTCGCACAATATGGCAGAAAAATATGGAAAAAATTAGAGCATGATGAGGAATGGTCTTTGCATGATTTAAGGCGAACGTTTGCAACTAAAATGAATGACATGGGTATAGCACCACATGTCGTTGAGCAACTGTTAGGCCATGCGCTGCCGGGCATAATGGCGATATACAACAAGAGCCAATACCTACCAGAGAAGCAGGACGCTTTAAACAGGTGGTGCGAGCGGCTGGATGTATTAGCGGGCAATTATGAAAATGTGGTTATATTAAAAGCAGCTCAATAATGAAAATTGATGAATTTCATTCTGTGCATGACCATTGTGATATATATGTAACAAATGTGTCTTTCTTTCGTAATAATTTCTATTAAGTAAAATACCCTCACAAAAACAATTAAACAGTGAGGGTAACACAACCATGCAATATAGTACTCCTACGCCAGAAGAACGCCG
The DNA here is from genome assembly GCF_028598805.1 of Xenorhabdus yunnanensis. GTDB lineage: Bacteria > Pseudomonadota > Gammaproteobacteria > Enterobacterales > Enterobacteriaceae > Xenorhabdus > Xenorhabdus yunnanensis. Next base: position 28,590 of record NZ_JAQRFI010000015.1, read on the forward strand.
CTCTATCCTTTCCGAATATGGTGAACCTTATGATCGTCTTATACGTGAAAAAGAACGCCAGCACATCACCTCTATTTCCAGAACGTCAGCATGGAAGCTGGAAAATGAAGGCCGTTTCCCTGCCCGTAAACCATTAGGCCGCAATTCGTGTGCTTGGTTGCTTAGTGATCTACTGCATTGGGTGCGCAATCCACCAACAGTAGAAAACGTGAATAACCCGTATAGCCGTAAACCTGCTAACTAAAAAAATAACGCTATGAAAAATTCACTGTCTTGATTGGCAGCGATCAAACTCACCCTAAAAGCAGTTTAATTTCGGGAATAGTTGGTGTGATGGTAGATATTAGCTACAGAGATTCTTTGATATTAAATAATCATCAATTTGAGAGACAACCCTCTTTAAGAGGGTTAATTGATGATTCTTACTCAGATGATGCTTTGGCTTTGCGTAGGCGGCGTTTGATTTCAGCTCGCATTGCAGCAGAAACAAATTGCCCTGTACTTTCGCTTTGCTCTTTCGTTTGCTCCATTCCTTCAATCAATTCGTGTAGTACTCGTACTGTTATTGATTGTGATTTCGCATTTTTTGCACCTGTTGCCATTTCTACACCTCTTATCAATTGGTGTAAGACAGTATACGCAAAAATACTACAATTTAAAGAGTTGACATGTAAGACACCTTATATCTATTATGTGTCTTACACCATAGCTTGTATATGGTATGAAAATAACAACGCCCCGAAGTGCGGGAACACTGTCGAGGCGTCTACCCACAACATTATCGGAGCTAATGCTATGGCTGATACACAGTCTAACCAAACTCGCCTTAAATTTACATTCCTTATTGCATCCGGCACTCAGCAATTGGCTGATATGTCCTCCTTGATCTTCGCATTACGTCAGGGGGCATACCATGAGTAACAAACCTATCTCACTAAAACAGGCGCTATATCGTGCAGGTTTGGGTATTTCTCTTTTCACGTTCATTACCAAAAAAGCCAAAGGTGAATGCGAAATCAATTTAAATAATCTGATTGCATTGGCACACGGCATTCATCAGGAAGTTCACCGCGTCCTGTTGAAACATGCTCCACAGTCACCGATGAATAAATTATTAAATTGCATTGTATACAGAAAATCCGACCCGTTAGGTCAGGCTTCATTTCGTGCGGGCTTATGTACCTCTTTATATGAAATCATTCTTGAGCAGGCCAGCCAACATTGTTCGGAAGAGCTACATGATTTGCTTTCACTGGCCTGTGATATCAATCAGGAAGTTTACCATGCGCTTTATGTGGCAGTTAATGGAGAGGACGAGTGATCATGAATCAGGGAAATAATAATCAGAAAAGCCGCCCGTTAGATGTGATTCGAACAGTTAAAACATCAGCCATCAATCGTTGGCAAGGCCTGTTGCCTGCTTGTGGTGTGAAGGTTCCGGCAAAAGGTAAACACGGTGCTTGCCCGATATGCGGCGGTACTGACCGTTTCCACTTTATCGATGATAACCATCATGGCGACTGGCATTGTCGCCAGTGTGATGAACCAAATCATGGCGATGGGCTGGATTTAGTAGCAAGAACAAAAGGGATCTCTGTCTTTGCTGCTGCTAAGTTGGTAGCTGATGTGTTAGCACTTCCCTTGCCTGAACCCAAGCCCGCCAAAGAGCAACCCCGAACAGTGAAACCGATTGCTGAACGTATCACGGCTCTGGTTGCAACCTCTCTCACGGGTGAATCTCAGTATCTGACTAAAAAGGAGCTGAAATACCCTAATCAGCGGTTATTGAAAGATGGCTCTTTATTGCTTGTGGTTCAGACGCTGGACGGCACGATCACCGGTGCTCAGATTATCAAGCCGAATGGTGATAAGCGTTTTGTGACAGGCTCGAAGAAAAAGGGGAGTTTTATCCCTTTATCGGCAATCACTGAAACGCCAGACACGTTCATCATTACCGAGGGCTATGCAACGGCCTTAACGGTGAGCCAATTGTGTGAGGGCTGGGTACTGGCTGCGATTGATGAAGGTAATTTACCGACCGTAGCTAAACAGGTCAGAGAACGGTGGCTAACAGCAAAAATTATCCTTGCCGCCGACAATGATTGGCACTCACCGGGCGAACTGGACGACAAAGGCAAGCCCAAGAAGAACGTTGGCAAAATAGCGGCAGAGAAGACCGCTAAAGCTATCAACGGGTGGATCGCATTACCGCCAACAGAACATAAGGCCGATTGGGACGATTATCGCCAGCATCACGGCATTGAGGCAGCAAAGCAGGCATTCAGTGAAGGGTTGTATCAGGTGGGAGAGAAGAAAGTGGAAACAGCTAACGTTATTTCAATTAATCCGGGAAAGCAGAAGAAAAAACGCACGAGTAACAACATTGCGCAACTGGCGGATAATGAAAAGGCTTTATTGCTAACAGAACGTTATGAAGGGATTGCTATTCATCCAGAAAGCGAGGGGTTCTATACATATCAATCGGGAGTCTGGAAGAAAACATCATGCTTGGATTTAAGCCGGGAAATGGGAAAGGTCTATACCTTGCATGGCACTAACTTTAGTAAGCGTGCACTCAATAATGTGGTTGAAGCATTAAAGATTGTTGCGCCTGTGATGGGTGAGCCGTGCCAGAGCATGATCCCCTTTGCTAATGGCGTCTTTGATATTGAAACGAAAGTATTTTCACCTCACCGGCCTGAAAATTGGTTATTAAATCACAATGGCATTGAGTATACCCCAGCAAAACCGGATGAGAATTTGCGGGATGGTGCGCCTAATTTCCATAAATGGATAAGCCATGCTGCTGACCGTGATCCGTACAAGATGAAGCGAATATTTGCAGCATTATATATGGTGCTGGCGAACCGTTATGACTGGCAGCTATTTTTAGAAATTACGGGCGAAGGGGGCAGCGGTAAAAGCGTCTTTACTCAGATAGCAACGTTATTAGCAGGTCAGCACAATACAGCCAGCGGAAATATGGTGGCTTTGGACACGGCACGAGGACGAGCGCAATTTGTGGGTAAGAGCATGATAACTCTACCCGATCAACCCAAATATACAGGGGAAGGTACGGGCATAAAAGCGATTACGGGGGGTGACGCCATAGAGATTGATCCCAAGCATGAACAGCAATACACAACAATCATACGGGCAGTTGTTATTGCAACAAATAATACCCCGATGATATTTACCGAACGTGCTGGGGGTGTGGCTCGTCGGCGTGTTATTTACCAATTTAACAATAAAGTAAAAGAAGAAGATAAAGACCCGCATTTGTCAGAGAAAATAGCCCATGAAATTCCGGTTATTGTCAGACGATTACTGGCAACATTTGACGATCCTGAACAGGCCAAAGTGCTATTGCTGGAACAGCGTGATAGTGATGAAGCATTGGAGGTTAAACGGGCATCTAATCCTGTTTTAGATTTGTGCGCGGCACTGGCCTTCATGAGCGAGCCGAGAGGGTTAGAAATGGGTGGGGGACGTAAAACAGAAGAAGAACGCCAGCCCAAAAGATACCTCTATCACCTTTATCTTTCATTTATGGAATATCAGGGGTTGGGGCGTCCTCTGAGTGTAACTGAGTTTGGGAAAGCGGTTAAAGAAGCCGCAAAGGAGTACAAGGCTGAATATCTGACGCGAACCATAAAAGGCAGACGGCAGACCAATGTACAACTCACCGATAAAACGAACGAGTTTATCTAAAAATAGCGTCTGGTTATCTACCTTGTCTACCTAATGGTTATTTATCTATATTAATCATATGCTTAATTGGGTAGATAACTCTTTTTTAGTTATCTACTAGTTATCTACCTTGTCTACCCAAAGGAAAAAATAGGTAGATGGGGCAGAGGTGGGTAGACAACGGGTAGACAGTAAAAAATCAGTCATCTACCCACTCAAAGCCTTGCGCCACATGGGATAGAGTGAGTGGGTAGATAAGGTAGATAACCCCAGCACATTTTTTCTAAACTTTAAACCATCAAATACGAGTTAATACATTAATGATTGGGTGGGTGATAGCGTCTGATTTTGTGTGATATAAGCTATGCAGCAAAAGATGCAAAAAGATTTTCAGGAGGGGTATCTTCCGGCAGGCAAACAAAAGCCAGATAAATCTGTGAAGGGAAATATGGGGTTCTAAGCCGGAACCATCGGAAATTTTATTAACTCAGTTTCATTTCCTTTTTTAACCATTATCCCCAGCTAATGTGAAAATACCCTCTCGCTAATCAGCTGTAACTCCATGCCAATATACAATTTTTAGCTATTATATGACTTTCAATTTCGGACTCTGAGGGAATGTCAATGAATCCCATTAATGGTATTTTTGTAAATAATTCATAAATAGATAATAAATAATCCCCTGTAAAACACAGTATTTATTGTTATATATTTTTAATTTTTGTATGTTCAAGTTTGCCGCTTTAGGCAAATAAATTATGTCAAGGTGATATAAGCAACCCCTTATTTTTAAAAAGAGGGAAAAACCCATGAAAAAACTATTTGTTATTATTCTGACAATCTTTTACGCTATATTTGTCCCGTTATCTCAGGCGAATGAGGTTGTTAAATACCCACAACAGGATCAGCAGAATAAGGCCGCAGAGAGGAAAAAGCGGTCTGTTGTAACTTTACCCCTAAAAGTCTGTAAGAGAATCGCATATTGCCGGACTCAGGTGGCAAAAAAACTTCTGGAAATAGCGGCTAAAGTGGGGGTAGCTGGAATTCCTGCAAAGAAAATCGCAGATAACATTTCTCAAGGAGATTTCGATCATCTGATTACACTTTTGATGATAGGGAATGATGAGATTACCCAACGTTACCTGAATCGCTTACAGGAGAAATACGGTTCGGGTAAATCAGTTAAGCCAAATATTGGGAAGGGATTAACGGCGGATCAAAAGGCTAAATTAGGGGGTGCTAGTTCTGGTACGCCGGGAGGATGGGAACCGCAAGGTAATAAGAACGCACAGAATCACAAAGCGGTTAGACAACAACAGAAAAATCGATTTGAGGAATTGCGAAGGATTTTTGATAAAAATAACCCGTCACGAGATTTGATGATTGATGGAAAAATTATTAGGCAAGGACAGGCGAGCAATAGTTATGGTACGACTAAAGTCTATGAAAGCCAAAGTCTTACAAATCAACAAATCCATAGGTATGCACAGCAACTTGCAGGGAACACACCGCTAAAAAAAGTCAGACCGATGATTTATACAGCTAAAACAGTAGATGGAACGTCAATAACATTACGAAACGTTTCATCCTCTAATACTGGAGCCAGATGGACAATTGATATTAGAGGAAACCAGAGGCTGAGTGAATTAGGCCATAAATATAAAGACATAGAAATTAAATTTAGGTGATCATCTATGTTATCTGAACATGAATATAAAGAAATTTGGACAGCGGCAGAAACCCGACCTCTGACAGCTGTCTGGAGTTATAGTGAGCCTGAAAATTCTGACAGTTTAATTACCTTTGATGAAAGAAAAAAAATTTTCTTTTGGATTTTAGAACGCCTCCTGAGAGAAGGTCGTATCAAGCTTGCTAAACATGGTAATTTTCTCGAAGGGAGTGTGGATGAGCAGATTGAATTCTTCAGGCAAGCGTTTCCGAAAAATGAAGAAGGAATAGAAGATAGTATTTGGTTCTTTGATGAATCCTGTCCGGGAGAAGCTGTCTGGGTACTTGAAGATGGCTCTCTGGAGTGGACTTAAGTTTGCCCCTCGCTGCTAGCGTCGGGAGATTTCATTTCAATAACTGCCTGAATGACCATAATCAATTTATACGAAAAACGACCACTGTATAAATGAAAAGATTTGTAAATATTCCGTCCTCATGTTTCCCCTTGTTTAGACCTCCTATTGTGAGGTCTTTTTTATTATTTTTCATGGTGTTAAATAGTGATTGCTGATACATGTAGGCTCATCTTGATTTCAATTGCTCTGTAGCAAGTCCTCAAAGCGGTAGTTCTCAGACAGCTACCGCTTTCCCCCGAACCTGCATGACAGCGAACCCTTAACCTACATGCAGAGGCACCATGAAGAAATTACTCGAATTACGTCAGCAAAAAGCAACCTTTACCGAACAAATGCGTTCGCTACTGACTAAAGCCGAAGATGAAAAGCGTTCATTGAATGCTGATGAAGCGAAACAGTTTGATGAGCTGCGTAGCCAATCCGAAGCACTCAATGCGGAAATTGCCCGTTATGAGGCGTTATCGGATGAAGAACGCAATCAGGCCAAAAATCAGCCCGCCAATGAAACACTCAGCAATGACGAGTTGCGCCACTATATTCTGACCGGAGAAACCCGCGCCTTGTCTACGGGCGTTCCCTCAGAGGGCGGCTATACCGTTATCCCCGAACTGAATAAACAGATCATGCAGCAACTGGCTGATGAGTCGGTCATGCGTCAAATCTGTACGCTCAAAACCACCCGCAGCAACGAGTATAAACAGCTTGTTTCGGTCGGTGGTGCGGCAGTGGTACACGGGGAAGAAGGTAAGGCACGCGGTGAGACTGGCACGCCGAAGATGGAAGAAGTGAGCATCAAGCTGTTTCCTATCTATGCCTACCCCAGAACCACCCAAGAGATTATCGACTTTAGCGATGTGGATATCTTGGGCTGGCTGACCTCAGAAATTGCCGATACCTTCGTCGATACCGAAGAAACGGATCTTGTCAGCGGTGACGGCAGCAAAAAAGCCAAAGGTTTTCTGTCTTATCCCCGCGATACCCAAGGCGACAAGGTACGTGATTTTGGTACGCTGCAAAAGCTGGAGGTCACCAGCCTTGAAGCCGATAGCCTGATTGACCTGAAATTCCTGCTCAGGAACAAATACCGCAAAAATGCAGTATGGGTGATGAACTCGACGACTGCCGCCAAGGTGCAGAAGCTGAAAAACGGCAACGGGGATTATATCTGGCGCGAACGTTTGCAAGCCGGTGATCCGGATATGTTACTGGGCTTGCCTGTCCATTACCTCGAATTTATGCCAGAGGGCGTGATCGGTCTGGGTGACTTCAAGCGCGGTTATTTCATCGTTGACCATGAAACAGGCACCCGTACTCGTCCCGACAATATCACTGAGCCGGGATTCTATAAGGTACACACCGATAAGTACTTGGGCGGTGGTTTGGTGGACTCCAACGCGATTAAGGTGCTGGAAGTCAAAAGCACCACGAAATAAGCAAGAGGGGCACAGCGCCCCTTTTCAGTCTTGGAGTCTATCGAATGAATGATATTGAATTAAGAACCGCATCACTTTCTGCCAGTGATAAGAAACTGACAGGTTACGTGATTAGGTGGAACAGCCGATCACAAGTTTTGTGGGATGAGTTTGTCGAACAATTCGCCCCGAATGCGTTTAGTGCCAGTTTAACGGCAGGGACAGATGTCAGGGCTTTGTATGAACATGATCACATGAATCTGTTAGGCCGTACCACATCCGGCACATTGCAATTGAGTGAAGATACCACCGGATTACGCTTTGAGTTAACCCCGCCGGATACCCAATTAGGGCGTGATGTACTGGCACTGGTTGAACGGGGTGATATTTCCGGTATGTCCTTTGGGTTCAGGGCTATCAAAGATCAGTGGGATATTGGTCAAGAACCTTATATCAGAACCGTCTTAGAGGCTGAATTACGGGAAATCACTGTCACCAGTTTACCCGCCTACCCTGAAAGCGGTGTTGAGATTGCTAAACGCTCATTGAATGCGATTAAGCCCTATGATGCTGATTTGCGTCATTACTGGCTGCAACTGTCTGAGGTGTGATTATGTGGCCTTTTAAGCGAAAAGCCGCTGAGACTCGTAGTATGAGTATTGATGAGTTTCTTGCTCTGGCGGGTATATCTAATACCAAATCAGGCGAGCATGTTTCACCCTCGACAGCCGAGGGCTTGCCTGCGGTGATGAATGCTGTCACGGTGATTAGTGAAGCCGTGGCGACCATGCCTTGCTACCTGTATCGGGTTCAGCACCAGAACGGCAAAGAGTCCCGCGAATGGCTCAGTGATCACCCGGTGGATTATTTGCTTAATGAATGCCCGAATGACTGTCAGACGCCGTTTCAGTTTAAGCGAACCCTGATGCGTCATTGCTTGCTGAATGGCAATGCTTATGCGGTGATTGTCTGGGGGCGTGAGGGGCAGCCACAATCTTTGCATCCTTACCCGCCTTCTGCGGTTGTGCCGCAACGGTTATCGGATCACCGGTTCGCGTACACCATCACCGAACCCTATAGCGGCAAGGTAAAAACTTATCTACAGGAAGAAGTTTTACATTTGCGCTATGCCACAGAAGATGACTTTTTGGGGCGTTCGCCTGTCACTATCTGCCGTGAAACTTTAGGTCTGGGACTGGCACAACAACGCCACGGCGCCAGCATCATGAAAGACGGCATGATGGCGGCAGGGGTAATTAAATCCGCTGATTGGTTAGATGGTACAAAAGGCGCTAAGGCACTGGAAGCGCTCGAACGTTATAAAGGCGCACGTAATGCAGGGAAAACACCCATTCTTGAGGGCGGGATGGAATACCAGCAATTAGGCATGAGTAACCAAGATGCCGAGTGGCTGGCTTCCCGTCGCTTCACCATTGATGATATCGCCCGTATGTTCAACGTCAGCCCGATCTTTCTGCAAGAGTATTCGAACAGTACCTACAGTAACTTTAGTGAAGCGTCCCGCGCTTTTCTGACCATTACCATGCGCCCGTGGCTTGCCAACTTTGAGCAACAAATCAAATAGGCCTTGCTGATGGCATCGCCAAAAAGAGGCATTCGTTATCAAGTGGAATTTGATACCGCCGACTTGCTTCGCGCCAATCCGAAAGAACGCTTCCAGAGCTATGAGACGGCGATTAAATCTGGTGTCATGTGCCCGAATGAAGCCCGTGAACGTGAGGGACTCTCTCCCCGTGAAGGTGGCGATGAATTTAGCCAGGCATGGAAGCAAACGGTAGAAATCAAGAAACAACCGGAGGGCAAGGAATGAGGGCAGGCAGATTTAGGCATCGGGTGACTATCCAGAAATCCGAGCAGTCACGCGCCCCGTCAGGGCAGGTTATTGACAAGTGGGTGGATGCCGCCACCGTCTGGGCGGAAGTGAGGGCGATTAGCGGGCGTGAGCGTTTGGCATCCGGTGCCGTGTTCTCTGAGGCCACTGTGCGTATCTGGATGCGTTACCGTGATGACGTGACCACCGCCAATATCATTCTCTATAACGGGGCTAACACCAGAGGAACCGCGTTTGACATTGTGGCGGTTATCCCTGATGCGAAATGTACCCGCTTAGAACTGCTTTGTAAGGGAGGTGTATTCTGATGAACCGGATTGAAATTCCCCTGAATGAAATCAAACAGCATTGCCGGCTGGATGAAAGCGACACGCTTGATGATGCCTTGTTAATGGGCTATGCCGAAGCCGCGCTGGAAGTCTGCCAGCAACATATCGGCAAACGGTTTGATAACGGATTGGTTTTTACCTCTGCTATCAAGGTGGGCTGTCTGCTTTATATCGGTTTGCTGTATGAGAATCGGGAGATGGCAGTGGATGCAGAGCTTAAAGAGGTGCCTTTCACCATTAAATCATTGTGGTCTGTGTATCGTGATGTGGGAGTTTACTGATGCCGTGGCAACCTTTAAAGCGCTGTAGCTATCCTAATTGCCGTGAGCGTGTGAAGTCAGGCCGTTGTGAACAACACCAACGGGAAGCCCGACGGCAGCAGGACAAACAACGGGGAACCCGAACCCAACGAGGCTACAGTAACCGATGGGGACGCTACCGGCTGCAATACCTGAAAGCGAATCCGTTATGTGTCCACTGCCTACAGCAAGATATCTATGCCTCTGCAACGATTGTGGATCACATTATCCCGATACAGGGTGAAGCTGATGTGTTGTTCTGGCCTGAATCCAATCATCAATCGTTATGCCCGCCCTGCCATAACCGCAAGACCGTACAGACAGATCCTATCACCAAAGCGAAGCGCAAACAGGGTATCTATCAGGAACGGGAAACAGAAGCGGCAAAGTGTCGCGGTTGGTTAGTCGCAGAATAATAACAAATGAAATAGTGGGTGGGGGTATCAAAAATGACAAACGCGCTTCTCAGCGGAACCGACCTCCTCCTCAAATTTTTACGCACAGCACTTTTTTTGAAAATAAACTCACAAGGAAGACAGAAAATTATGGCAAGGGCACCCAAACCCCCGACTTATCTTAATGACATTGCCGCCAGTCAGTGGAAATCCAAGGCAAAAACCTTAGGCGAACGGGAAGATCTGACCGCCGCCGACTGGAACAACTTAGAACTGTACTGCGTCAACTATGCCATTTACCGAAAAGCGGTGGCAGACCTTGATATTCGGGGCTTTAGCATCGTAAACAGTCAGGGCAGCGAAAGCCGCAATCCGTCACTGAGTGCCAAATCCGATGCAGAAAAAATCATGATAAAAATGTCGTCATTGCTCGGCTTTGATCCTGTGTCACGGCGTAAAAATCCGGTAGAAACTGAGGAAGAGGACGAGTTAGACCGCCTATGAATGCATGGGAGCGGTACGCTCTTGATGTCGAAAATGGCAGAGTTCCGGCTTGTAAACGGGTAAAACAGGCGGTGAAACGCTACTTTAACGACCTGAATAACCCGCTTTATGTGTTTGATTCGGAGGTGGTGGAGCGGTTTATTGCTTTTTCCCGTCACTGTCCACACGTCAAAGGCCATTTGAGGGGAAAGCCGATTATATTAGAACCGTGGCAGCAATTCGCCTTTGCCAATCTATTCGGCTTCAAAGTCAAAGCAACCGGACGGCGGAAATATCGCAGTGCTTACATTCAAGTGCCGCGTAAAAATGCTAAATCTACCGTTGCCGCGATACTGGCGAACTGGTTTCTGGTGATGGAGAACGGGCAGCAGGATATCTACACCGCCGCTGTGAGTCGCGATCAGGCACGTATTGTGTTTGATGATGCCCGCCAGATGAGTCTGTTATCAAAGCCCCTGAAAAAACGGGTTGTTATCCAGCAACACAAAATAACCTATCCGAAGAGCAATAGCCTGCTAAAACCGCTGGCAGCCAAAGCCGCCACGATTGAGGGTACTAACCCCAGTCTGGCAATTGTCGATGAATATCATTTGCACCCTGATAACGCCGTCTATTCTGCCCTTGAGCTGGGTATGGGCGCACGTCCCGAAGGTATCCTGTTTGCCATCACCACGGCGGGCAGTAATGTGATATCAGCCTGTAAACAACACTATGATTATTGTTGCCAGATATTGGACGGCGAAGAGCAAAACGAATCGTTATTTGCTCTGATTTACGAACTGGACGACGAGAACGAGATTGATGATGAGCGGCTTTGGGTGAAGGCCAATCCCAATCTGAATGTCTCCGTAGACACTGCCTCATTGCATGACACCATCCAAAAAGCCCGTGGCATACCCTCGCAATGGACAGAGATGTTAACCAAACGCTTTAATATCTGGTGTCAGGGCGAAACCCCGTGGATGGGCGAAGGCGCATGGAAAGCCTGCCAGTCAGATTACGATGAAAACGACCTGAAAGGCTTGGAATGTTACGCTGGGCTGGATTTATCTTCTACAGGCGATATCACCAGTATTTGCTACACGTTCCCGGTGGATAACGAACTGTTATTACTGACTCGTCATTACCTACCCGAAGCCCAGCTACAGAACCTAGCGAATAAGAGCCGGGTAATATACCGTCAATGGGCGCAAATGGGCTGGATTCGAACCACCACAGGCGATTGCATTGATTACGACCGTATCCGTGATGACATTCTCAAAGACAGCCAGCACTTTGATATCAAACTGGTGGGCTTTGATACATGGAACGCCACTCACCTACGTACTCAGCTACAAGGCGCGGGGCTGGATGTTGAGCCGTTCCCGCAAACCTATATGCGCTTTAGCCCTGTGGCGAAATCTGCCGAGGTGTTCGTTAACCGCAAGGTCATTCGTCACAACGGCGATCCAGTGCTGGCTTGGGCGATGTCCAATGTCGTGATGGAAACGGACGCGAACGCTAATATCAAACCGAACAAGAAGAAATCCGCGAATAAGATAGACCCTGCAATCGCGTTCCTGATGAGCTTTGGCACGTGGCAGATTGAGCATGAAGAGTTTGTGTTTAGCCTGAGTGATGAACAGAAACAGAGACTGGATAACTTTGATGGAATTTAGATAACAAATTGATTTTTTTAATGCCTGTGCAGTATAGGAATTAATGAAATCAAATGCTCAGAAGGTTAGATATCACACACCTTTTTGGGATTAGTCGCTACTTTATCTGACAGTGTTCTGTAGAAAAGTGCGACTAAATCTGACAGTCAGCTATGAGCGAGGAGGTGACATTATGTCTGAAAAAACATTCAGCGCAAGAATGGTTAAGATCCGTCGGGTTAATCGGGGCAATTCATGATGAGGAGAATAATCCATTGTTAAAGTAAGAAATTTATAACTTTTCTATAAATTATTTTTAACGATAAGAAGGCTGTACGCCTAAAATCTTATCCATATAATCACTCGTAGGCATTACCGTACAGGTCTAACATCAACCAGGGAGACACGTGAGCGTGTTTTGCCCATAGGTTTATTTCATTTTTTTCTTTTTAATATTTTTTCCGCTAGCCCTTCCCCCATTTTACTCCTCATTGCTTTTAATATTTTAAAGAGAGTTAGTTCGTTGTCGTATCGTGGCTTTTTCTCAACATAAAACTCCTTGTATTCTTCAGGTGATATTTCTGATAATAGGTATCTCTTTTTTAATTCTGCTGGTTCAATGAACCAGCCTGCGACTTGCTCATCTGTCATAGCTGGAAGCATCTGAAAAAATAGAAGGTTAAAATGTTCACCAAAACCAATTAAACGCTTCAAATAATGCTGTGGAACACCACGAATTGCAAAAGTGTCCTTTTCCTCCATGTTATTTAAAAATTCAATGACTTCACGCTTTGAAAAGAATAATGGTATTACATTCCTTCCGTTATGCTTTTGTGGGAACTTATAATATGAGCCGGAGACGTTATATTCTTCTCTTTCCATCAAGATCCAAAAAGGCTCCCCAATCCAATCTTTTGCTGGCAACGCTGAAACCAACAAATAATCAGCAACCAAAATATTAAACTTTGGTAAATTTTCAGTTGTTAACAAGGTAATGCCATGTTTTTCGGCGTACTCCTTTGCCCCGCTTTGGTAACCTGATTTGCTGACTATAACTCCAATTATGTTCCCAATATCAGTAATTTTATTGCAAAATGGCATAATAGTGTCCCGGTCAAGAGGACGCTTATGATATTTACACTCTATTGCTACACGATGTGTAACGCCCGCATTTTCAAATTGGTAAAACACATCAACTTGATACTCACCTTTTAACCCTTTAAGGGTAACATTGCGGCTAACCTTTACACCATTATCTCGTGGGTTAAGCAACGTCGAGTAGACGTACTGTGTGTAACTTTCCAGATCCTTCCATGTTTCAATCATATGCACCACTTTTTTAATAAAATCGTACGAGCTTTCATGCTAGTATAACCTCACTGACATGCACCCCATTGATTATAACATCCATGATGTTAGCAATGTCCGCTTCTGGCACTGAGCTGACTGTCATATTTACTTGAACCCAGAGTAGCAAGGGTATCAGATCTCATCTGGACAGCATATAACGCAAAAAGGTAAGCGGTTTTTACTGGTTCGCTTATTGAGTCCGATAAACCAATCAGTTAAAGTACCCCCGTCACTGGCAAAATCCAGTGGTCAGGGTTTCGCAGCCTTGTAAACATACCCCACTGGTAGGAAATTTCTACCAGTGTGTCTGCTATCGCCTACTCAATGGCGGTTCTGATAGGGGAGGTTTCGGCCTCGCCGGATGGGTATGTTCCGGTACTGCGAACCCTGTCTGAATCGCCACCATCAATGTTCAATTAATGGAAGGGGTAGCAGGAATGAATAACGTTAAAAATGATTGGCATCAAGCCGACATTATTGCTGAATTACGTAAGCGCGGTACAACTTTAGCGGCTGTTTCTCGTGAATCTGGCCTCAGTTCATCTACACTGGCAAATACTCTCAGCAGACCGTGGCCGAAAGGCGAATGGATTATTGCTAACTATCTCGAAATACACCCATCTGAAATCTGGCCCAGCCGTTATTTTGATTCGTATGGTGAATTGATTGAACGCAAGGTTCGGGATAAATCATAAAAATAATCAGTTCCATTTAAAAATCATCGGGAAGATAGCCGTAACGGGGTATCTTCTCACTAGCAGTAACATTCGTAGTTGTTACTTTAATAGTTTTCAACTGAATACACGCAACCCTCATAGCTTGGAACGTTAAACGTACTGACCACGTTTTATTGTTCACTCATTCACTCTCATTCTTTCTTTTCTTTTGTATTGTTTTTATCTTATGCTTTGTTTATAGATTTGTTCAGTGTTCTATGTATAAACAATTATATAAACAAACAAGAACAAACGCGTTAAAAAATGAGGTTTATTTATTCAATATCAATCAGTTGCGTTTAAATTACGAGTATAGACTATATATAATTACTCAAGGTTGTTCTCATGGCGTATACTTATGCGCTATTTCGTTTTTGTTTAGTGGATTGATGCAATATACATGGCTGGAAAAAAACCAACTAACAACAGTATGGCTGAACCAAAAGATCGCCAAGTGGAAGGGCTGAAACTTCCACCACACTCTTTGGAAGCAGAGCAATCCGTGTTAGGCGGTCTGATGCTGGATAATGAACGTTGGGATAATGTATCCGAGCGGGTTACCAGCAATGACTTTTTCAGCCGACCACACAGGCGTATTTTCTCTGAAATGCAGCGTTTGCTTGAAAGAGGAAAACCCATCGACCTGATTACATTATCTGAATCTCTTGAACAGAATGGTGATCTCGATAATGTTGGCGGGTTCGCCTATCTTGCCGAATTGTCAAAAAATACCCCAAGTGCAGCGAATATCAACGCTTATGCCGATATCGTCCGTGAGCGTGCGGTAGTACGCGATATGATCGCAGTAGCAAATGAAATTGCAGATGCAGGCTATGATCCACAAGGCCGAACCAGCGAAGAACTCTTGGATTTGGCAGAATCACGCGTATTCCAGATCGCAGAAAATCGGGCGAATAAAGATGAAGGCCCGAAAGGAATTGAGGAAATCCTTACAGAAACCGTTGAGCGAATTGAGATGCTCTATCAGCGCCCACATGATGGCGTAACAGGGGTTTCTACGGGCTACCAAGATTTGGATAAGAAGACCGCTGGCTTACAAAAATCAGATTTAATTATCGTGGCAGCGCGTCCTTCAATGGGTAAAACCACCTTTGCGATGAACCTGTGTGAAAACGCAGCGATGATGCAGGATAAGCCTGTTCTGATTTTCAGCCTTGAGATGCCCGGTAATCAGATCATGATGCGTATGTTGGCATCCCTATCCCGCGTTGATCAGACACGTATTCGTACCGGTCAGCTTGATGATGAGGATTGGGCGCGAATTTCCAGCACCATGGGGATTTTGCTGGAAAAACGCAATATGTATATCGATGATTCATCCGGTTTGACGCCAACAGAAGTGCGTTCCCGCGCGCGGCGGGTTTTCCGCGAACATGGCGGACTCAGCTTGATTATGATCGATTACCTGCAATTGATGCGGGTACCTTCTTTATCTGACAACCGAACACTGGAAATTGCGGAAATATCCCGCTCACTGAAAGCATTGGCAAAAGAGCTTCAAGTGCCGGTTGTTGCACTCTCCCAGCTAAACCGTGGTTTGGAACAGCGGGCCGATAAGCGACCGGTTAACTCCGACTTGCGTGAATCAGGCTCTATCGAACAGGATGCTGACTTGATTATGTTTATTTATCGTGACGAGATTTATCACGATAACAGTGAACTAAAAGGCGTGGCTGAAATTATCCTTGGTAAACAGCGTAACGGCCCTATCGGTACAGTAAGGCTGACGTTTAATGGTCAATGGTCACGATTCGATAATTATGCTGGGCCAAGTTATAGCGACGAGTAAATCTGAGCACCTATCGCTTATGTTCAAATGACTGAATAATCAACATCGAAGATAGGCTGTTATTTATCAAACCTGATTGAAAAATTATAAAAAGGGGATGAAATGAAAGCGGCAACTGCTGTTATCGACCGCCGCGCTCTGCGACACAATTTGCAACAGGTGAGAGTACAAGCTCCTGACAGTAAACTGATTGCAGTTGTGAAAGCAAACGCCTATGGACATGGTTTATTAGAAACTGCGTACACAATGGAAGATGCTGATTGCTTCGGTGTCGCTCGAATTGGGGAAGCACTTGCCCTGTGTAGTGGTGGGATCGTCAAACCCATCTTGCTATTGGAAGGTTTTTTTGAAGCGGCTGATCTGCCTATTTTAGTCGTCAACCATATTGAAACCGTAGTGCATTGCATTGAGCAGCTCGAGGCACTGGAACAGGCGGATTTGTCCTATCCGATTAAAGTGTGGATGAAACTGGATACAGGCATGCATCGCTTAGGTGTCAGGGTCGATGAAGCAGAAGAATTTTATCAACGTCTGAGCCGCTGCCATAACGTTGAACAACCCGTTAATATCATCAGTCATTTTAGCCGTGCAGATGAGCCTACGGTTGAGACGACTCAGCAACAAATTGATTGTTTTATGGCATTTATTGCAGATAAAGCCGGCGAAAAATCCATCGCTGCCTCTGGGGGGATTTTATTGTGGTCACAAGCGCATCTGGACTGGGTGCGTCCCGGCATTATGATGTATGGTGCTTCGCCAACGATAGATAAAACGGCTACTGACTTCAATTTAGTCCCTGCGATGACACTAAAATCCAGCTTAATCGCAGTACGTAAACATAAAGCAGGGGAGTCGGTAGGATACGGCGGTATGTGGATCAGCGAGCGTGATACCTGCCTTGGCGTTGTGGCGATGGGATACGGTGATGGTTATCCCCGCAGTGCACCAGTCGGTACACCTGTATTTATCAATGGACGGGAAGTGCCGCTTGTTGGTCGCGTATCCATGGATATGATTACTGTGGATCTGGGACCTGCATGTCAGGATAAAGTTGGAGATGAAGTTACGCTTTGGGGGAATGTTCTGCCAGTGGAAAGAATTGCAGAGCATTCGGGGATCAGTGCTTACGAGCTGATTACGAAGCTGACCTCACGTGTTGCAATGGAATATCTAGACGAATAATCTGGTAAGTTATATTGTTTGCTATTGTATCTTTTATAAACTCACTAGCAGGGAGTATAACGTAGTGTTCCAGAATGTTGATGCGTATGCGGGTGATCCTATTCTGTCGTTGATGGAAGTATTTAAAAACGATCCTCGTGCAGAAAAAATTAATCTGAGTATCGGGCTATATTACGATGAGCAGGGTATAACACCAAAATTGCAGGCTGTTGCGGCTGCCGAAGCACAAATGCGCGCTTTGCCACAGTCTGCGTCTCTTTACCTCCCAATGGAAGGGTTGTTTGCTTATCGCGTAGCAATTCAGGAATTGCTGTTCGGCAAAGATCATCCATTGTTAAACCAGAAGCGTATTGCAACCATTCAAACATTGGGTGGCTCAGGTGCACTGAAAGTAGGAGCCAATTTCTTACATCGTTATTTTCCAGATTCTGAAGTATGGTGCAGTGATCCGACCTGGGAAAACCATGCTGCCATTTTTGCCGGAGCTGGCGTCAAGGTGAACTATTACCCTTATTTTGATGATAAAACCAAAGGGGTGAAATTTGACGAAATGCTGGCAACATTCAAACAATTGCCTACAAAAAGTATTATTTTAATGCATCCTTGCTGTCATAACCCAACAGGTTCAGATCTCACTAATGATCAATGGGATCAGGTGGTTCAAGTTGCCAAAGAGCGGGAATTGCTACCTTTCCTTGATATCGCTTATCAGGGTTTTGCTGATGGCATGGAAGAAGATGCTTATGTGATCCGAGCAATGGCAAATGCGGAGCTACCTTGTCTGGTCAGTAACTCATTCTCGAAAATTTTCTCATTGTATGGTGAGCGAGTTGGTGGGTTATCAGTTATCTGTGACGATGCAAAAGTGGCTGAACGTGTTTTAGGGCAATTGAAAGCGGGAGTGCGCCGTATTTACTCCAGTCCCCCAAATTTTGGGGCGCAGGTTGTTGCCAGAGTATTGAGTAATACTGAGTTAAAAAACCAATGGCTGGAAGAAGTAGAACGGATGCGCTTGCGTATTCTGGAAATGCGGACAGTATTGGTAAATGCATTAAAAAAAGCCTTGCCGGAGAAAAATTTTGACCACTTACTGAAACAGCGCGGCATGTTCAGCTATACCGGGTTCAGCCAGAAACAAGTTGATAGATTGCGTGAAGAATTCGGTGTTTATCTGGTCGGTTCTGGCCGTGTTTGTATGGCTGGAGTGAATCACCATAACGTACAGCGTATTGCAGAGGCATTTTCTGCGGTGAGTTAGTGATCTTATATCACTGGTAGAATTTCAAGTTGCAGCTTTATTGGCCGCAACTTGAAATTGCTAGCTTAAAAAAGTGTTAGCCCAAATTAGAAGATTTTTATAGGGTATTTGTGATTGAAGTTTGTTCGCTCTGTCAATCTATAACTTCTTCATATATAGTAGCCATCTAAATATAGTAATCATCTAAATTTAAAAAATCTTTCACTTTAATATTAAATGCCAATCGAATATTTAACTTAATCCTTCTTCATGAAAGGATTAAATAAATGGAAATAAAGAAAATGTAATACCAACTCTTGAACTCTTTCATCGGTCATTCAGATGAACATTAGTCTGTAAAGGTGACATTGCGCTTTTATTGGGATAATTATCAAAAGAGTCAAAGCATTATGGATATGCAATCAAGAAAGTATGGTAGAACGTTCCATTATCCGTTCTCGCCAGGCACGACCAGTGACGATCGTATTAATTCTCATTGGTGGCTCGATATGAAAAAAATTAAGCAGCTTATTCATACCGAAAAATTGGACGGTGAGAATAATTGTTTAAATCGCTATGGCGTATTCGCCCGTTCACATGCGGCACCAACACAATCGGCATGGACTCAACAGATTCGTCAGCGTTGGCAATTGCTTAAAGACGATTTAGGCGATATTGAGATCTTTGGCGAAAATCTTTATGCCATTCATTCCATCGAATATCTTCATATTGAAGAATACTTCTTTGTATTTGCGGTGCGCATTAAAGATTGCTGGCTCAGTTGGGAAGAAGTCAAATTTTATGCCGCATTATTCGATTTTCCGACAGTGCCTGAAATCAATATTCCTGAAACATCGAATGAATCTGCATTTATGCAAAATATTATTGAAACGGCAAGGCAGGGCAGTTGTTTTTCTTCTTGGGATACACAAACCAAGCAAGAGTGCTCAATGGAAGGCATTGTTAGCCGAGATGCAGGAGAATATTTGATAACTGATTTTGCGCATCATGTTTTTAAATATGTGCGAAAAAATCATGTTAAAACGGATATACATTGGAAACGTCATTGGCAAAGAGCACCTCTATATTTCGAACGTCTTTCTGGTTCAAATAAAAATAGGGCAAAAGGAGAAAGGGAATGAGTTGGGTATTCAGCCACCATAAGTCATGGGATTATTTATCCTCAACCTTCTCTTTTATCGCTGATATGAATGGTGTTCAGCAAGATCCCATTCACCATGCCGAAGGTGATGTCGCAATCCACACTCAAATGGTATTGGCGGCATTGGAGCTATTACCCGAATATTCATTATTGGCCCCGGAAGAACAGGAAATTCTTTGGACGGCGGCATTATTACATGATGTAGAGAAGCGTAGTACGACGCGGATAGATTGGGATGGACACATTATTTCTCCGGGACACGCCCGTAAAGGAGAATTAACGGCCAGAAAAATTCTGTTTCAGCAAATACCAACACCATTTGCAATACGGGAACAGATCGCCGCACTTGTGCGTTTCCATGGATTACCATTGTGGTTAATGGAAAAACCCAGTCCACAAAAGGCATTATTGGCGGCATCATTGCGTGTTGATACTTATTTGCTGGCTTTACTGGCAAAAGCAGATGTATTAGGGCGCACATGTCATGACGCACAGGAATTATTGGAACGTATTGAGCTGTTTGAGCTTTACTGCCGTGAACAGGGTTGCTGGCGGGAGTCACGGGTATTCTCATCTAGTGAGGCTTGTTTCCATTACTTTTTTACGGATAGTGAGCAGCCAGATTACCAGCCTTATGATAACTATGGCAGTCAGGTAACCTTGTTGTGCGGATTGCCGGGGATGGGTAAAGACCATTTTATCCAACTATATGGCGAAGGAATGCCTGTGATTAGTCTGGATGCGATTCGTCGCGAACATCAAATTAGTCCAGAAGATAAACATGCCAATGGTTGGGTTGTACAGCAAGCAAAGCAGCAAGCCAGAGATAAATTGCGTAGCAGGCAAAATTTCATTTGGAATGCCACCAACCTGACAGAACAGATACGCCAGCAACTCATCAAATTATTTGTGAGTTATGATGCCCGAGTTAGGATTGTTTACATTGAACAAGACTATAAACGTTGGCATAAACAGAACAGCAATCGTCAATATGCTGTACCGGATAAGGTGATGGATCGGATGCTTGGTAAGCTGGAGGTTCCGACACCGGAAGAGGCACATGAAGTTTGCTATTTCATTGACTCGGAGCTTTTGAATCGATAACTACAGAATATATTTCTGGTGATTTCGCTGAAAAGATCTTATTGGAAAAGATAGAAGGCTGTTGGAATTACGTAGCCTTCTATTTTAATGATTTCAGTATGAAAGAATTACTTCTTTAGTAACTGATAGAACGTCGGGTTGTCATCACATTGTCCGCCGCCACATTCCAATATGGTAGAAACCAGATTGGCTGCAATTAAAAATGCGAACAAACCCATAGCAATTTTGCCTAATGGTGGTGGCGTGTATTTTGCTGAATCAGTATTACCGATTTTCAGAGGCATAATAACCGCAATGGCAATGATCGTCAGAATAGACAGAATTGCGGCCCAAGTATAAAAATGCAGGCCGAAGAAAGTTGAACCATATCCCATATCTCCCGGCAGGATATGGAGAGAAACCTGACGCATGGCAACGAAACCAGTCACAATACAGCCGAGTAATGAGAGGCTATAATGGGCGTTTTTTATACCGAAGTAAATATTAAACAAAAAGCCGAAACCAATCATGATGATGCCTGCACGCTGCAATAAACATAATGGGCAGGGAAGTTCAAAACGCGCTAGCTGATAATAAAACGCGACTATCAAAATTACACTAATACCGAACAGACCGAGGATATTCAAGGCCATTGCGAGGTTAACATTACGCGGTGCTGACATTGTATTATTCATTACGGCCTCCGATTAAAAAGAAAGGTTTAATGCATCAGTTGCATGATATTTAAACCAAAATACCGTGATGATGAATAAAGCAAACCAAAGCGTATATGTCAGCTTTTTTTTGCCAGTAATGACAGTGACGATTGTAACTAGCGCAATTAAGAACGGTAAAAACATATACATGTTTAATCTCCATTATAAATTTAAAGAATATGTTATGCCATTTTGGCATTGATGCATTGGTAATATGATCATTAATAATATTAGGTCAACCATATATTATGAGATCATCAGATAGATTATTTCACTAACCCTTTCGCTCTACAGGAAGTTTAGCTGTGAGCGGAAAACAAGCTTGTTATTACTAATAATTGGTTAGTTGCATGATTTTCTGACTGAGATGTTTTTCCTCATTTTCTAACTGGCTAACTATATTTTCTAACCGCCTGACTTTAGCGTTAAGAACGTTAAGTTTATTGTTTATTTCTATGATTTTATGGATTATTTTGAAATTTTGATGTCGATTTTTTTGGGAAGGAGAGATATTGTTTTTTGCCATTAGACAGTTAACCTCAATGTGATTTTTAGCGCTATCAGGCCGTATTTATTTGAATCTTGAATATAGCGTAATCATAGAACACATCTAGTAAACTGCAATACAACAGAAAGATAAATAATCTGCCTTTAATATTTTATTGAGCCGAAAGAGGAAAAGTACAAATCTAATCCCCGTTTACACGGGGAACACGTGGTTTTTCACCACAAAGATAAATATTCTGCCGGTTTATCCCCGTACATAGCAACGGGGAAGAAAAATTGAATAATGTGCTTTAAATCCTAAGCCACTATTCAGAAAGATCATCGTATCATGAGAAAGATAATAGTACCAAAATAGAACATTATTCTCACTTAGGTTGTAGTATCGGCTTCAAAAAACGAGCAGTGTGAGATTTTTCGCACTGGGCCACTTCTTCTGGTGTTCCCGATACTAGTATCTTACCGCCACCGCTGCCGCCTTCAGGGCCAAGGTCGACAATCCAGTCAGCCGTTTTGATGACATCCAGATTATGCTCGATGACAACAATGGTATTTCCTTGATCCCGTAGTTGATGCAGAACAGACAGCAATTGCTGAATATCCGCAAAATGCAGGCCAGTTGTTGGCTCATCAAGGATATACAGGGTCTGGCCTGTACCCCGTTTGGATAATTCCCGCGCGAGTTTTACCCGTTGTGCTTCCCCGCCTGAAAGTGTTGTTGCAGATTGCCCCAGACGAATATAGGAGAGGCCAACATCTATCAAGGTTTGTAGCTTGCGGGCAAGAGCCGGGACTGCATCGAAAAATTCACAGGCCTCTTCAATGGTCA
This sequence comes from Xenorhabdus yunnanensis, assembly GCF_028598805.1. Classification (GTDB taxonomy): domain Bacteria; phylum Pseudomonadota; class Gammaproteobacteria; order Enterobacterales; family Enterobacteriaceae; genus Xenorhabdus; species Xenorhabdus yunnanensis. The sequence goes on from NZ_JAQRFI010000015.1 coordinate 51,381, forward strand.
TATTCAGCACTTCATTAATATTCTTACCTTTATATTTGATTTCCAGCGTTTCGCGGTTGTAACGCTTGCCTTTGCATTGATCGCAAGACACATAAACATCAGGCAAGAAGTGCATCTCAACTTTAATTACGCCATCACCCTGACAGGCTTCACAGCGTCCACCTTTAACGTTGAAACTGAAACGCCCCGGCGTATAACCACGGGTTCGGGATTCAGGAACTCCAGAGAATAATTCCCTTACTGGGGTGAACACGCCAGTATAAGTAGCAGGGTTTGAGCGAGGAGTTCTGCCAATCGGGCTTTGGTCGATATCGATCACTTTATCAAAGTGCTCAAGACCTTGGATATCGATGTAAGGTGCAGGAGTAATATTTGTTGCCCCATTGAGCTGGCGCTGTGCTATAGGGAACAACGTATCGTTGATCAACGTTGATTTGCCGGAACCAGAAACACCAGTGATACAAGTAAACAAGCCAACAGGCAGTTTTAATGTCACCTTTTTCAGATTATTACCTTTTGCGCCAATCAATTTCAGCATTTTGTCTGGATTGGCTGGCACACGCCGCTCTGGAATGGCAATCTTGCGTTCACCACTCAGGTATTTGCCTGTGAGGGATTTTTGGCTTCCCATAATATCGGCTATAGTGCCTTCGGCAACAATCTCACCACCATGCACACCCGCTCCTGGCCCGATATCAATAATATGATCAGCCGCACGGATGGCGTCTTCGTCATGTTCGACTACGATAACGGTATTGCCCAAATTGCGCAGATGCAGCAGCGTTTCCAGCAAACGCTCATTATCCCGTTGATGCAGACCAATGGAAGGTTCATCCAGCACATACATTACACCAACAAGACCAGCACCAATCTGGCTCGCCAGACGGATACGCTGTGCTTCCCCGCCAGAAAGGGTTTCTGCTGAACGAGAGAGAGTCAGATAATTCAATCCAACGTTAACCAAGAATTTCAGACGATCATGGATCTCTTTCAGGACTTTTTCGGCAATTTTGGCTCGTTGTCCACTCAATTTGATATTTTGGAAAAACTCCATCGCATGACCGATGCTGAAATCCGAAATTTGCGGCAGCGTGGTATTTCCGATAAAAACATGACGTGCTTCTTGACGCAATCGAGTTCCGTCGCAAGAAACACAGGAGCGATTGCTGATATATTTTGCCAACTCTTCCCGTACTGAGGTGGATTCCGTCTCTTTATAGCGGCGTTCCATATTATGCAAAACACCTTCAAACGGATGGTTACGCACGGTCACATCGCCACGGTCATTGGTGTATTTGAATTCGATAGACTCTTTGTCTGAACCGTATAAAACCGCTTTTCGAATGGCTGGGCTTAACTGATTAAATGATGCTTCGATATCGAATTTGTAGTGTTCAGCCAGTGATTTCAGCATCTGGAAATAATAGAAATTACGGCGATCCCAACCGCGGATTGCACCACCTGCAAGGGAAATATCTTCATTCTGAACAACACGCTCGGGATCGAAAAATTGCTGAACGCCTAAGCCGTCACAAGTTGGGCAAGCACCAGCGGGATTGTTGAAGGAAAACAGGCGTGGCTCCAGCTCGCTCATACTATAGCCACATATTGAACAGGCAAAATTGGCGGAGAAAACCAGTTCCTCGGCCTGAGTATCATCCATATTGGCAATAACGGCAGTACCACCGGAAAGCTCCAACGCAGTTTCGAGTGATTCCGCCAATCGTTGAGCGAGGTCAGCACGTACTTTGAAACGGTCGATGACGACTTCGATAGTATGTTTTTTCTGTAATTCGAGTTTTGGTGGATCGGAAAGATCACATACTTCACCATCAATACGGGTGCGGATATAGCCTTGTGCCGCGAGATTATCCAGCAGCTTGGCATGCTCGCCCTTACGCTCTTTGACGACAGGCGCCAGTAGCATCAGGCGTTGACCTTCCGGCAGTGTCAGAACGTTATCCACCATCTGGCTGATCGTCTGTGCCGCCAGCGTAATATCGTGTTCAGGGCAGCGCGGTTCGCCCACTCGTGCAAATAGCAAGCGGAGATAATCGTGAATTTCAGTTATTGTTCCGACGGTAGATCGCGGGTTATGGGAAGTAGACTTTTGCTCAATAGAAATGGCCGGTGATAGCCCCTCAATATGATCGACATCCGGTTTTTCCATCAGTGACAAAAATTGGCGGGCATATGCAGAGAGTGATTCAACATAGCGGCGTTGCCCCTCTGCATACAGGGTATCGAAAGCCAGAGATGACTTACCGGAGCCAGATAGCCCAGTAATGACTATTAGCTTGTCACGGGGAATTATTAAATTGATATTCTTGAGATTATGGGTGCGGGCGCCCCGAACTTCGATGTTATCCATATACCACTTCCCAGATTATTGATAGTGCAAAACTCTATTTATAGTGCAAAACTCATAAACGCGTCATTATTGCACAAACATTGCTGAATGGATATACAGTGTTTAATGGAGAATTATACTGTAACCATGATAATGTAAAGTACGATGAGCTTCGCAAAGTATAATATAACGGCTCTCTGTTTAAACTTAGTCCTCGCATGGTAAACTACTTCGCTTATAATTAGAGAATTCTATTTTTTAGCAAAATTCATTTCATCAGGAGTATTCCCAATGGCCAGCAGAGGCGTAAACAAAGTTATTTTAGTGGGTAATTTGGGGCAGGACCCGGAAGTTCGCTATATGCCGAATGGCGGTGCAGTCACCAACATTACTCTGGCAACGTCTGAGAGCTGGCGTGACAAGCAAACCGGTGAGATGAGAGAGAAAACCGAATGGCATCGCGTAGTGATATTCGGTAAATTGGCAGAAGTCGCCGGTGAATACCTGCGCAAAGGCTCTCAGGTTTATATCGAAGGTTCTTTACAGACTCGCAAATGGCAGGATCAGAGTGGTCAAGATCGTTATACCACGGAAGTTGCGGTCAATCCTATCGGCGGCACCATGCAAATGCTGGGCAGCCGCGGCAGTGCAGCAAGCCAAGATGCACCAGCACAAGGTGGTTGGGGACAACCACAGCAGCCACAAGCATCTCAGCAATTCAGCGGCGGCGCTCCGTCTCGCCCGGCACAGTCTCCTGCGCCACAGAGCAATGAGCCACCAATGGATTTCGATGATGACATTCCGTTCTAACGTTTACTAAGAGCATTTAGGTAAGTTTCTGTCTATAAGACCCCGTTTATACGGGGTTTTTTTGTGCTTACATAATATTTTTTATCGATTTTTTGGTATAAATAGGTTTATTGGCTACCTTTGGAAAGTGGGATGGGTTTTTCGTAGGGATTACCATTATATAAGAAAGGTTCTTACGGTATTGGTTTTATCATTGTTTTTAGTTAGATGTGGTGAGCTGAAGCTTGATGCTTCAAGCAATACAGCAATGAAAGAATCCATTCAGAAAATAAATCAGGAATTGTCATCAGAAGACCGAGTGAAGTTCAAAAAACAATAGAGGTGACTATATTCAAAGTCGGTTTTTCTAATGCTGATAAAGCCCAAAAGATTCAAAAGTTCAAAGCAGCACTTTATGGCAAAACGGCCAAAGAAATCATAGAAATGGGTGAGAAGAAGTAAATAAGCCTTAAGAGGAGCTTTTCTCTTCATATACAGTTTGTAAAACTCATTGCACCATAGATGCAATAATGTACAATGCAATACAAACGTAATTACATTTGAGGATACTATGAGTACGATTCAGATAAGAGTAGATGAAGAACTTAAAGAGAGTGCGTATCGGGCATTTGATAAACTGAACCTGTCACCCTCCGATGCATTGCGACTCTTTCTGCGTTATGTAGCAGAAAATGAAAAACTGCCGTTCGCGGAAGTATCCGTGATGGTCTCGGAACACGATGAGGATGAGGACATTCTAGAAGTAGTACGTGATCGCCTAAAAAATTCCGCTAAACGAATTCGGGTAAATCTCGATGACATTTAGTATTGAATTTGACGAACGTGCTTTAAAAGAGTGGCAAAAGCTTGATAAAAGTATACGTGAGCAGTTTAAAAAGAAGCTGCGAAAGCTACAAGGTAACCCTTATGTTGAGTCAGCTAGATTGCACGGAGAGTTATCTGGCTGCTTTAAAATAAAACTTCGTTCTTCGGGATTTCGTCTTGTCTACCAAGTGATAGACGAAGAGATTGTGATATGGGTCATAGCTGTAGGTAAAAGGGAGGCTTCAAAAGCTTATAAAATGGCCAGCGATCGCATTGCGCCATAAGTCATAGGGTTATAATAACAAGTATTTTGCAGGAGCTTTTTACTGGGAGAAATGTGGATAGCTTCGTTCATACATAAAACAGGTCATGATACCAATTTATTGATAGTGATGAATGTTTAAATAATACCCTATGACCCTGTCATGTATTTCGATGGATTTTGAAAAAGACAACGTTTTGCGAGTCAGTCTTGCTAAATGTTGACGAAGATTCAGATTATGTCTCTCTATGCGTTGTGTATAACGCTTACTGACCACATGCAGCTTCCCCGCCAGTGTTTTTTCATCGCTTCTCCAGCCATCGGTCATAGAGATCACAATGTTGAAGGGAGCCAGTAGCGCCATCAGACGCATCAATGTTTTCTTTGTTCTTGGGTCAAAAACGTGGGCGATCACTTTCCGTCTGATCTGGCCGTAAGCATAAAAGAGCCAACGGGGCTGATTCTTTGACTTCACATACGACCACTGCTCATCCATTTCGCAACAGACAATCACTTCAGTGCCGGGAGCAATGGCTTCTGTTACCGATTTGGGTCTGAGCTTTTTAAATGGCGAAGGACAGTATTCAGACCAATCCCCATCACACGCACTGTCGCCCGGCATCCCATTCCATTACCGATAATACAAAGCTTTAATATGCTCATTTGATACCCCAGTAACAGTATGATGTTAACAAAAATACTGGGGTTAGCTTAAGAAGAACAGCATGAAGCACTTTGATGCAAATCAAGAATCACACTGAATATCAGAAAATTTTTTCTCAAGAAACTGACTTATATCATTAAAGATCTGTATTAATAAAAGTGACTGACGATGCCTTTTAATCATTTAACAAAATATAAAATTGATCGATCTTGCTCTTCACCTCGGTGTTTAACTATTTCATTGCGTTTATCTTGCATCAAGATATTCAAATTAGTTGCATGTACGTCTTCGGCTATGTGATCTATGCATAAGACACCCATGCTAAATATCGCTTATATTTTTCAACAGAAAATCAAACAAATAAATAGCATGAGCAGATATAAATATATTGAGGTTATTTACCCAATATATTTACTCAATTGCTTTACCCAACGATTGTCGGATATAAGAACCTGCCCCCAGTAACCCGGGTTTATCATGGGTAATCAGATACACGGGAATATCCTGCAAATAACTCGTAAATCGGCCTTTGCTTTCAAATCCCTGCCGAAAGCCTGATTTTTGGAAGAAATCAAGGAAACGTGGAACGATCCCACCTGCAATGTACACGCCACCAAATGCACCAATATTCAGCGCCAAGTTTCCGCCAAAGCGCCCTAATGCTGAACAAAAGAGTTCCAGCGCCTGTTTGCAGGTAGGGCAATTTCCGCTTAGAGCAAGGTCGGAAATATCGCGTGGGGTAAGCTCTTCTGCGGGTTGACCGTTCAACTTCATTAAAGCACGATAAATATTCACCAAGCCAGGCCCGGAAAGGACACGTTCGGCGGAGACATGATCATATTCTTCCCGTAGTACACTCAACATATGATCTTCTTCTGTGCTGTCCGGTGCGAAATCTACATGACCACCTTCACCGGGCAGGCTCATCCATTGGTTTCCTGTGTGAATCAGATGGGCGACACCTAATCCAGTACCTGCCCCATAAACCGCGATGGGACGCTTGGCTTGAGGTTGCTTTCCACCAATCTGAATCACATCATCAGCTCCCAGAACCGGAATAGCGAGGGAAACAGCGGTAAAATCGTTAATCACCTCAAAACGTTCCCATCCCAGAGACGCTTTCATTTGGCTAACGGAAAAACGCCAACTGTGGTTGGTCATGCTGATAATATCATCCGTCACCGGACAGGCAATGGCGATGCAACCATAATTGACTTCACAGTTTTGCTGTTTCAGGTACTGGCGGATAACAATTTCAAGCGATGCATAATACGCACAGGGATAGACTTCGACTGCGCTCAGTTGCCCAGTATCCACATCACATAATGCCAGTCGTGCATTTGTACCGCCGATATCGCCTACCAGGGCGTAAGTTGTCATGGTGTATCTCCTTAAGTCTTACAGAATGCTCTATACCCTTCGTATTTCAAGTTGCCTCTTTGTTGGCTGCGCTCACTCGCCCCGGTCACATAGTTATCTATACTTCCGGGGATTCGCTCCCTTGCCGCCGCGACGCATCTTGAAATTCATTGGGTATATATCCTAATGAACCAGTCAAAAGTCGAATTGAGGGGATTTTACACAAGGTCAGGCGCAAAGGCCGCATAAAAATATATCGATATTTCAGAGGAACCTAATACCGACAGAGCCATCGGTGCCAGATTAGCAGCTTAACTCAAGCCAAGACCATGTCGGCCAATGGAAGTTAATTCGGCGGAAATAAAACGGTTTTTCCAGTTCTTTTCATAGTTTTCTCGGGGGAAATCAGCCGGAGATGTGCCATCTTCAAGCGATTTTGCCACCTTATGCGCATAAGCAAGATTTCTGTCACACAGAGGGGCAGCAGGGATATACATCACATTTCCCCAGCCTTGCTGATTTTTCACAGGTGCAACAGAATGGATAAGATCACAGTGCCACCAGACAGAATCACCCGCCTGTAAAGAGGGGATGCTGCATAGCCCATTAATGAGATGAGGATGCCATTTCTCCAGAGTTGGTAACGCATTACCGGGAGCTACGCCACAAAGTTCATCGTCAGGTACATCATTTAGTAAAGGTCGTAACAGCAGATAAGCCATTGCTTCTGGCACGGGAACGACATGTAACAGTCCCTGATTGAGTGCCATATCTGATAGCGCCGTCCAGCCTTGAAAGGTGCGAAAAACAGAGCATCGGGTTACATTATCCAGCTCGTATTCATTTATCTCTGGACGATACGCCGCATCCCAAGGATCGTATTCTGCAAATTGATTATTGAAAATATGTCTGAACACTTTTTGGTAAGCAGGATGTAACCAACGTTCTAAAGCACCAGAATCAGTATGGGCACCAAGCCCTTTGGATGTTGTGCCCGGTGGCCTGCGGCGAATGCGATCAGGGTAAATAATGCTGGTATCAGGATCAAACCAACGTGAGCCATCTGATGATTCAAATTTCCACAGACGATTGAGAAAAGATTGTACCTGCGCGATTTCTTTACTTTGTCGGGCCTGCATCTGTGCTTGAGACCAGTAAATGGGATAAATTTCCGGACGAGAGGCTTCAAGGTTGCCAAAATAGTTATCACCAGTGCCTTGATAAACGGCATCAAAATTATTGATCTCAAGGTAGTCAAGCATGGATTTGTCCCATGCAAGTGCGGTATCTCGGGGGAAATTTCCTCTGACAACTAAACATCCTCGACGTTTAATCTTTTGTATCGTTGCTGCTGTGACTCGATTTTTTGCCAAATCATATAAGTGGATTTCAGGCCAAGCGCTGCCTGTATTCTTTTCATCTTCCCGAGCCGCTGCGAGCTCTTGTTCTATTTTATCGCAAACTTGTTTGAACAAACCTTCGACATTACCAATTTGCTTGCGCATGGCTTGTTTCATTTGACGGATATTCTGGCGGTAATTATCAGGAAAGCTGGGAGAGATAAAAGATGTGTCCATAGCAGATCCTATTTGTTCATCATGATTGGTGTAGTTTTTAAAGTGTTTATTTTTAAGACTGTTTATTTTTTAAAACTATTTACTTTTTGGTGTAACAGGCTCGAACCGTGGTTATCACTTTTTTAGGGGGCAGGAATTAAATAATTTCTTGATTGTTATAGGTTATAAGACCCATTTCATCTGCCAGTAAATCCACGGCTTTTATAACTTGATTAGATGACCAGAGCGGTTGTGATTCAATGGATATTGTCAGTTCGTTTTGTTTAAGTCGATCACCGAATAGCATTATCGCTTTATCACCATGTTGCTTTGACGCCCAGGTTATCGCTTGAGCTGATGGATTATCTCGGTGGATCTGGCTCGCGAGTTCTTGGGTGTGGGGATAGCTTTCGGCATCGGAAAGCAAAACATCTTTTGGCTCGTAGCCCCACTTTCGTAATACCCGCATATTAATATCTACAGTGATGAGATTGATATTAGGAATTAATTGGCTGTAGACAAGTTTATCTAATTTACCCAGATCGAAAGGCATATTATTACTTCCTGTCGGCACGTCATGATAAAGGGTTTCCATCACCGCAACGGAAATATTTTCACCACCATAGATAGTGGGAATCAATTCATTTTGTGTATTTTTGCAGGGGCTGAATCTGGCGTTTCCTTTTCCCGGATTAAACTCAGCCCCTTTGTATGCCTGATGATGAATACGTTCAATCGGATTTTGGGCTTTCCAAATCCCCGTGTTTACGGATTTCCCATCGAGGAAATTATCCATGCAACGGCCCTTCTGCTTCCTGCTTTGCCGCATTTAAGACATCATTTGGGCGGTTTATCAAAACGTCTTTTGGCTTTTCTTCACCTAACCATGAGTTAGGTGTACTAAACCAAATTGCCATGCCCCAACATGTTTTTTTTCCATCAAAAACTTCAATGATATTTTTGATGATGGGGATAGGTAATCCTCCTTCATCCAGAGCATATTGTGGATATAAATCCTTTCCCTTAACTGAAAGGGCGAAGATTTTTTTAGCTTTTTTCCAGCGATTTGGTGTTGCACTGGGATTGAGCAGTGAAAAACCTGCCGACTGACTGAGTTCATACGCAGGGAGCCATTTTGATTCTTCGAGTATTGAATTTTTCAGTGATTCAATCCGATCTTTTCGGTTTGATGTTCTCCAGGAGTCTTTTTGGTTTTCTCCACTCAGGCCATTGGAATGAACATAAATTTCTGGATGGATCATATTAGGTGAAGAGTTGCTGGAAGAAGAGCTACGTTTTATGGAGGTAGCTGTATTTAACGCGCTTAGCAGGGCAATGCGTAAATCCCTGACATCAAGATCTCCGGCTGCCTCTTCAGGTAATTCAACCAATAAAAAACGATCCGCTTCGTTAGGTGGGATTTCTGTGACATGAATATGCTCAATGTGTTCTTGTTGGCACGAAAGTACATCAAGAAGGGAAACGTAACCTAAGCTGAGCGTTTTTTCTTTTGCTCTGCTTTTTCTTGCTATCTTGAAATTCACTCCAGGCCCCTTATCTGTATTTGCATAAGACGTATACCCATTATCTTTCAAGTTGTTATTTTATTGGCTATGTTTTTGGGATTTGCTTCTTTGCCATCGCACTGCAACGTGAAATAGATAGGGTGTAGATATTGTTGATATGGTTTATATCAGTTACATAGCAGGGTCGCACAAAATATAGACAATTGCAATATTTCCTACAACAAAACATTTTTGCTGATAACAATCAGGCGATGGTGGTGTATTTCGGTATCTTTGTGATTATCGCTTGATTCTTATCCCTGATTCACCGGATAATCATTCGCCTCAAATTTTCTCACCATTTTTTCGTCTTGAAAGCCAAACGATTGCGTAAATGAATGGCTGAACCAGTGAGTACAGCACGGAGTTTTTTTGTCCGGTGACGTAATCGTTTTCGTTAGGCTTTTGTCAGGTGAAGTGAGGGAGAAAAGCGGTAGATTTTAAAGCGACATATTCAACAAAAGCAGGGGAAAAACATGTCTGGTATGCAGGCACCTACTCAATGCAAACTCGATAGGTATTTTAAGATTACTGAACGCGGATCAACGGTACGTCAGGAAATTCTCGCTGGATTAACGACATTTTTGGCGATGGTCTATTCCGTTATTGTGGTTCCGGGAATGCTTGGGCAAGCCGGATTTCCTCATACTGCTGTGTTTATTTCTGTTTGTTTAGTGACCGGTATTGGTTCGTTACTAATGGGATTGTGGGTGAATTTGCCAATGGCGATTGGCTGTGCGATCTCATTGACGGCATTTACCGCGTTCAGTTTGGTATTGGGGCAGCAGGTAAATATTCCTGTGGCGCTCGGTGCGGTTTTCCTAATGGGATGCTTGTTTACGATAATTTCAGTGACGGGTGTGCGGGCGTGGATTTTGCGTAATATGCCAATGGGCATTGCACATGGAACAGGTATTGGCATCGGGTTGTTTTTATTGTTGATTGCAGCCAATGGTGTTGGTCTGGTGGTTAAGAATCCACATGTAGGCTTACCTGTTTCCTTTGGTTCACTGACTTCATTTCCCGTAGTGATGACGCTATTGGGTCTGGCGGGAATTATCGGTCTGGAACGGAAGAAAGTGCCGGGCGGTATTTTACTGATGATTATCGCGATTTCTATTATTGGCTTGATTTTTGATCCGGCCGTTAAATATCAAGGATTTTTTAAGCTTCCCACGTTAGGGAAAGATGGCCTGTCCCTGATGTTCAGCATGGATATTATGGGTGCTTTGCAGCCTATGGTATTACCCAGTGTTCTGGCATTGGTAATGACAGCAATATTTGATGCGACGGGAACAATCCGGGCCGTAGCGGGGCAGGCGAATTTATTGGATAAGGGAGGCCAGATTATTAATGGTGGCAAGGCACTGACCGCTGATTCTGTCAGCAGTATTTTTGCCGGAGCTATCGGCTCTTCCCCGGCCGCGGTTTATATTGAGTCCGCCGCAGGAACCGCAGCTGGTGGTAAGACGGGTTTAACTGCCTCCGTTGTTGGTATTTTGTTCCTGTTGATTTTGTTCTTGTCTCCGCTGTCATATCTGGTGCCTGCCTATGCTACGGCTCCCGCCTTGATGTATGTCGGGTTATTGATGCTGAGTAATGTGCGAAAGCTAAACTTTGATGATTTTGTTGATGCGATGTCAGGTTTACTGTGTGCTGTATTTATCGTACTGACTTGTAATATCGTGACAGGCATTATGCTGGGCTTTAGTGCGCTGGTTGTTGGACGTATTTTTTCTGGTGAATGGCGTAAACTTAACATTGGTACGATTATTATTGCCATTGTATTAGTTGTATTTTATGCCGGAAATTGGGCCATCTGATTAAAATAGTGTGCGCAAACGATGGGGGTTTGCGCATTCTTTCCATCCTTATATACATCTAAAATGTGCTAATTTTTCAACACACTTTCGCCGATAAGTATAAAATATATAAATGGGTTGATGCTCATTGATTCACAGTGTGATTGCTTTTTGATTTCCGTTAATAACTGCCATATTTATAGTTATTAGCGCTGTTATTAATGATAAAAAACAGTCACAATCTTTTTATCGACGGATTTTTGGCAATTTGTAAGGGTAACATGGAAATATTCTTTACTATCTTGATCTTGATTTTGGTGGTGTCAGTTTCTGGAGTTCTTACTAAAATGATTCCGTTCCGTGTCCCCTTGCCTATAGTGCAAATAGCAATGGGGGCTCTGCTGGCCTGGCCTCATTTTGGTTTACATGTTCATTTTGATCCTGAACTATTCCTCGTTTTACTTATCCCCCCTTTGTTATTTGTTGATGGCTGGAAAACGCCGACTAGAGAGTTTTTCCAGCATGGACGTGAAATTGTCACTTTAGTTTTAGTGTTGGTATTGGTGACGGTCGTTGGCATTGGCTATTTGATCCATTGGTTATTGCCAAGTATCCCACTTATTGCTGCTTTTGCACTGGCGGCTGTATTGTCACCAACGGATGCGGTGGCATTATCCTCGATTGTTGGAAAAGGACGCATTCCTAAAAATATGATGAGCGTGCTGGAAGGGGAAGCATTAATGAATGATGCTTCTGGTCTGGTGGCTCTGAAATTCGCCGTGGCGATTGCCATGGGAACGATGGTTTTTACTGTCACTGGCGCAACGATAGAGTTTTTCAAGGTTGCGATTGGTGGTTTGTTGTCGGGTATCGCTGTCACCTGGTTGTACAGTAAATCACTACGACTGATGAGTCGCTGGAGTGGGGATGATCCCGCAACTCAAATCATGTTTATGATGTTGCTGCCGTTTGCCTCCTATATGATTGCTGAACATATCGGTGTATCAGGGATTCTGGCTGCGGTTGCAGCAGGTATGACTATCAGTAAGGCGGGCGTAATCCGCAATGCACCACTGGATATGCGTCTGCGTGCCGATAATGTATGGGGGATGTTGGCCTTTGTCTTCAATGGCCTTGTATTCATCATGCTGGGGCTGCAATTACCGGGTATCTGGGAAACATCTGTGTATGAGGCTGATATTGATCCACAAGTTGAAACTTGGATGCTGTTCGCTGCCGTTGGGATCATTTATTGTGCACTGTTATTACTGCGATTCAGCTGGTTATGGCTGATGAAAAATACCAGCAAAGTGCTGATGAAGAAGAAACCAATTGAGTTTACTTCCTATACTACCCGTGAGTTGTGGTTGGCTTCATTTGCTGGTGTTCGTGGTGCAATTACGTTGGCGGGTGCGCTGTCTGTGCCATTGTTGTTGCCGAGTGGTGAGTCGTTCCCGGCACGTTATCTGTTGGTTTTCATTGCTGCGGGTGTGATCCTGTTCTCTCTTTTTGTGGGTGTTATCGCGTTACCTTTGCTGCTGCGTGGTATGACGATAGGTGATAAGCAGGCAGATCTCAATGAAATCAGAATGGCAAAAGCTGCAATGGCTGAAGTTGCTATTGTCAGTATGAATAAGATGGAAGAGCGTCTGTCGGCCAGTACTGAAGAACAACTGGATGCTGAAGTCATTGGTGAGGTTGCTTCTCGGGTCACAGGTTATTTGCGGCGTCGCACTGCGGGAACAGATGAAATCGAGCATAACCTGATGATTGAAGAACTGGAGCGTCGTTTCCGTTTGACGGCATTAAGGGCTGAACGAGGAGAGCTATATCACCTGCGTGCAACCCGTAAGATTAGTAATGAAACACTACAAACGTTGCTGCATGATCTTGATTTGCTAGAAGCGCTTTTAGTTGGGAAAGAACAATAAAAAGGTAAAAGATCAATAAATTATGTGGCTGTTAACGATCACAACATTCTTGTGGGCTGCCTCATTTAGCCTGATTGGCGTTTATCTCGCTGGTCAGGTTGATAGCTGGTTTTCTGTTCTTGTCAGAGTAGTGTTGGCAGCAATAGTATTTTTACCATTTTTGCGCTGGCGTGGGTTATCGCTGAAAATCATTTCACTGTATATGGCTATCGGTGCTTGTCAGCTTGGTGTGATGTATTTATTTGTATTTCATGCCTATCACTATCTGACAGTGGCAGAATTTTTACTCTTTACCATCATGACGCCACTCTATGTCACGTTGATTTATGATCTGATGGGGCGTCAACGGCTGCGCTGGGGTTATGCCCTGAGTTCTTTATTGGCAGTAGCTGGCGCAGCAATTATTCGTTATGACCAATTGAGTGAATCTTTCTGGATTGGCCTGATATTAGTGCAATTGGCAAATATTTTCTTTGCGGTTGGTCAGGTTGGCTATAAACGCTTGATGGAAGTTCACCCGATCCCGCAGCAAGTGGCATTTTCATGGTTCTATCTGGGAGCTTGTGTCGTCGCCAGCATTGGCTGGTTGATGTTTGGTGATCTGCAAAAATTGCCAACAACTGAGCTACAGTGGGGAGTCCTGATTTGGCTAGGTATCGGTGCGTCGGGTATTGGCTATTTTATGTGGAACTATGGGGCAACTCAGGTGGATGCCGGAACACTGGCAATTATGAATAATATGCTGGTTCCGGCGGGTTTGTTGGTCAATTTTGCAATCTGGCAGCAGCATCCTAACTGGCTGAATTTTACCATTGGGGGCAGCCTGATTGTTGCATCACTTTGGGTGCACCACCGCTGGATACTGAAACCTGCTTCACAAACGGCAATTTATCCACCGCGTGCTGGCGCGCAGAACGAATAAATGTATCAATAGCGGGTTGACGTTGCTCTCCTTCACGGCTGGCAGCGTACAATCTGCTCCATAATCCCTCTCCCAACGTTTGGGTGACAACCAACCCTTGTCGTTCGAATGTTTCCACTGCCCAGTGTGGTAATGCGGCGATACCCAATCGGGCCGCAACCATTTGAATCAACAATAGTGTATTGTCGACAGTTTTTAATGTAGGAGTTACTCCCGCAGGCTGGAGAAAACGCCGCCAGATGTCAAACCGTTGTCGCTGGACAGGATAAATCAGTAAAGTTTCAGCAGCGAGATCTTGTGGACGAATATCGCGTTTATTTGCCAATGGATGATCCGGTGCAATCACCAGCTTCACTTCATAATCAAACAGTGGCGTATAGTGCAGATTGCTGTCCGCAATAATGTCAGATGTCAGAACAATATCCAGCTCGCGTTTTTGCAGTGCGGGTTGGGGATCAAATGTCACGCCAGATTTGAAATCTACATTAACCTGCGGCCAACTTTCACGAAAACGCTTCAGCGCTGGAGTCAGCCATTGAATACAGCTATGGCACTCAATGGCAATGCGTAAATTTGCCTCTTCTGGCTCATGGCATTCACGTAAGGAAGCTGTAATTAGGGGCAAAACTTGATCTGCCAACTTTAATAATACCTCTCCTTGAGGCGTTAGCTTCAAGGGTTGGCTTTTACGAATGAATAACTTAAATCCCAGCCGATGTTCTAACTCACTGAATTGATGCGAAAGAGCTGATTGCGTCTGATGCAGGTAATTTGCCGTCGCTGCCAGCGAGCCACAATGGTTCAGTGCTTGTAGTGTTTTTAAATGTTTTATTTCGATCATGAAAAACCTTCAAGATGATAATGAATAATTTGCGCTTGTGGTTTATACACTACCTGTTGATTATAGAAGTGTAAACATCTAGATGGCTAAAATTTTATGGGTGACGACATGACGGTTTTGAATCATACATTAGGTTTTCCACGTATCGGATTGAAAAGAGAGCTAAAAAAGGCGCAAGAAAACTATTGGGCGGACAAAATTTCCCAACAGGAATTGCTGGAAACAGGCCGTGAATTACGTGCACGTCACTGGCAGCAACAAAAAGAAGCGGGCGTTGATTTAGTCCCCGTTGGTGATTTTGCCTGGTATGACCAAGTATTGACCACGAGTCTGTTATTGGGCAATGTTCCTCCGCGCCATCAAAATGAAGATGGAAATATTGATCTGGATACTCTGTTCCGTATTGCCCGTGGCCGGGCACCAACAGGCACACCTGTGGCTGCTTCGGAAATGACTAAATGGTTCAACACAAATTATCACTATATCGTGCCTGAATTTCAGGAAGGGCAGGAATTTAAGCTGGGTTGGACTCAATTGTTGGACGAAGTTGATGAGGCTCTGGCACTAGGACACAAAATAAAACCTGTTCTTTTGGGACCAGTGACCTATTTATGGCTTGGTAAGGTAAAAGGCAAAGTTTTTGATCGCCTGTCTCTGTTAAAGGATATCCTTCCGGTATACCAGCAAGTGCTGGCAGAGCTGGCAAAACGTGGCATTGAATGGGTACAGATTGATGAACCTGCGCTGGTACTGGAATTGCCTGAAGAGTGGCTGGCGGCATTCTCCACGGCCTATCAATCACTTGAGGGACAAGTGAAATTACTGCTGACGACCTATTTCGATAGCATAGGTCACAATCTGGAAACGATAAAATCGCTGCCAGTGCAAGGATTGCATGTTGATTTGGTTGCAGGGCAGGATTCTCTTGAAAATTTGGATAAATCTTTGCCGGAAAATTGGCTGCTTTCATTGGGTGTGATTAATGGCCGCAATGTTTGGCGTGCTGATTTGAGTGAGAAATACCAGCTTGTTGCACCATTGGTAAATAAGCGAAATGTATGGATTGGCACTTCCTGTTCATTGCTTCATAGCCCCATTGACCTGAATGATGAAACTGGGTTGGATGAAGAAGTGAAAAGCTGGTTTGCTTTTGCCTTGCAGAAATGCGCGGAACTCTCTTTATTGTCACAAGCATTGAATGCGCGAGAAGGCAATAAACAGGCTGAGCTTGATGCCTATAGTGCTCCAATTCGTGCTCGTCGCAGTTCTACAAGGGTGAATAATCCATCGGTTGCTGAGCGTATCGCGACGATTAAGCCACAGGACAGTGAACGTAATCAGATATATCCTGAGCGCGCCAGACTTCAGCGCCAACGGTATAACTTACCGTTGTGGCCAACAACAACCATCGGCTCATTCCCGCAAACTACGGAAATTCGTGGCTTGCGTCTCGATTTCAAAAAAGGTCGGGTGGATAGTACACATTACCGAACCAATATCAGTGAACATATCAAACAGGCGATTCAGGAGCAGGAGCATCTGGGGCTGGATATATTGGTACATGGTGAAGCTGAGCGTAATGACATGGTGGAGTATTTCGGTGAGCACTTTGATGGTTATGTCTTTACCCAAAATGGTTGGGTGCAAAGTTACGGCTCCCGTTGCGTGAAACCACCGGTGATCATTGGCGATATTAGTCGTCCAGAAGCGATAACGGTAGATTGGGCGACATATGCACAATCTTTGACTGATAAACCAGTTAAAGGCATGTTAACGGGACCAGTGACCATTCTCTGTTGGTCATTCCCAAGGGAAGATATCAGCCGTGAAACCATCGCTAAACAGATTGCTCTGGCTTTGCGTGATGAAGTTGATGATTTGCAGAAAGCTGGCATTGGCATCATTCAGATTGATGAACCTGCACTGCGAGAAGGTTTACCCCTGCGTAGAGAAGAGTGGAAGGAATATCTGGAGTGGGCGGTAGATGCTTTCAAACTGAGTGCAGCAATTGCGAAAGATGATACCCAAATCCATACCCATATGTGTTATTGCGAGTTCAATGACATCATGCCATCCATTGCAGCACTGGATGCAGATGTGATTACCATTGAAACTTCTCGCTCGGATATGGAGCTGTTGGATTCATTCGAAGATTTCTCATATCCAAATGAGATAGGGCCTGGTGTGTATGATATTCACTCACCAAACGTTCCTAGTGTTGAATGGATTGAGGCATTGCTACGCAAAGCGGCTGACCGTATCCCGGTTGAGCGTTTATGGGTAAATCCGGATTGCGGCCTGAAAACTCGTGGTTGGACAGAAACCAGACAAGCACTGGCAAACATGGTAGAAGCAGCAAAACGCCTGCGTTCTTCAGTAAATAATTAATTTAGCATCAGATTAGGCTTAAACAAATTAAAGACACCCGCCACATTTCATTCACTGTGGCGGGCAAAAGACGAGTAAAAAGTAACTCATTTTCCTAACAGTTTATTTTTCAACAGATCTATGCCAGCGGATTTTAAATCCAGATTTCCTGGGACTTCACCGTTTGGCCTAATTCCTCCCTGATCCTCAACCCAATCCATCATATGCTGGAATTGCTGATTTTTCCCACCACTCAGCATATTGGCAATTTGATCAAAAAAGCCCATTGTGACTCTCTCCCATCGGTTGAGGCTTTATCTGTATGACCAGATAAGGTACTTATTTAGGTACGTTTACAGGAATAGAGTAGTAGAAATGTTAGGAGATAAAGGTGTATGACAGATTTAATTATTACAATAGCACAATATTTCAAATTCACCTGATTTCAGATAAGTGGGGGATTTTTTATATTGAGTAGTTTTTCTTATTTTTTCACACTAGTGTGTGAAATGGCATTTTGGGGTTTTTATAAAAAAAATCTTTAAATTCAGCTTATTAATTAATTTTATTAGTATTAAATATAAGTTATGAATGTGATATTCATCGTTTTTTTGTGAAATGATCTGTGTGAAGATTAAAAGGTAACAAATTGTCATACAACACCAGGGAACCTCATAAATAATAAAATAGAAATAGAAGGGCTGTAAGCTATGGAAGCAGGAGTAGCACTGCCTTTAATAAGCAAGTATTCCAATTCAAGCCTATTGGGTAGTCTGAGAGTAATGGTGTGCAAGCTTTACATTTTTTCATACAAGTGAAAAGAGTTCATTAGTTGAATAAATCAAAATAATTGAATAGCTATTTTGTATAGCTGCACACCTTATTCGAATATACAAAAATTTTGCTGTTTGTTCTTACGGATATGAACAATATATCTGATGAACTAATTTTAGAGTGCTTTGAAGATAGTAGAGAGTTAGTTGACAAATATGGTTTTTACTTCTTTGAGTCGTTTAAGCAGTTAAAGCTGATTGCTGATGTAGCACAGAATGTTTGAAATTATCAATGATATTATTCTACTTTACCAAGTTTCATTTATGGCATTATGCACTATACCCATCGTAATTGAAGATGCTTGATTTTTCATTCATATCAGATCAAGATTGCGCCCATGAAAATTACCCTGACAGATGCCCAAAAAGAAGCCCTCGAATTGATGCACGATACGACTCGTGATGGGCGCGTACGTGACCGCATCAAGGCCGTGCTTTTGGCATCAGAAGGTTGGACTGCCCAGATGATTGCCCATGCTTTGCGCATTCATGAAAGTATGGTGAGTCGCCATCTGAAGGATGACTTCTCTGAAGAAAAACTCGCCCCTGAAAATGGGGGATCTGAAAGCCGTTTATCTGCCGAACAAACGGCAGAATTAGTTGAGTATCTGACGGCAAATTTGATGCACACTACCGCACAAATTGTGGCTTGTGTCTGGGCACGCTGGCAGGTGACTTTCACGGTGGCCGGGATGACAAAATGGCTCCACCGTCAGGGATTCAGCTACAAGAAGCCGATGGGAACGCCTCATAAATTCGAGGCGGATAAACAGCAACAGTTTATTGAAACCGACAACGCGCTGAAAGCTGAATGTGGCCAACATGAGCCTATTTTGTTTATTGATGCCATGCATCCTACTCAGTCCACAAAATTAAGTTACGGTTGGATGAAACGCGGAAGGGAGCCTGTCAAAATGGTCGAAACTACAGGCAGCCGTACCCGCCTCAACATCATGGGCGTACTCAATTTGCAACGGATTGAAGAGACTGTGATTCGTGAATATCCGACGATTAACGCGAAAAATGTCGTCCTGTTTTTCGGCTCAATCTGGGAAACTTATCCGCTTTCACAAAAAATTCATCTCATTCTGGATGGAGCCGGTTACCACCGCTCTGAAATAGTTCAATTTTTTGCTGAGGTCCTGAATATCGAGTTGCATTATCTGCCGCCTTACAGCCCGAATCTCAACCCGATTGAGCGATTATGGAAGTACGCGAATGAGCAGATACGAAACAATGTCTATTTCCCGGATGAAAAAACGTTCCGTGAAACATTTCATCATTTTTTTCATGTCACATTACCAGAAAAAGTACAGGAATTGGCTACCCGGCTGACAGATAATTTCCAGACTTTAATTCCTGCATCTTCAAGTTAATTTCGTATATATGATGAAAAATTCATGAATATGTCAAAAAAAGCAAATAAGAGATGAAATTTTCTCCATAAATGCATATCAGATATTTTTAATGATCATAAGGATTAAGAGAGATAGGGCATACGATGATCAAAATATTTAAGATAGCAATTTTACCAAAGAGATAACTATGACTATCAAACTTGGCGTGATTGCTGATGATTTCACTGGAGCAACTGATATAGCTAGTTTTATGGTGCAAAGTGGCTGGAAGGTCACTCAGTTGTTAGGGGTGCCAGATGAGAACACATCTGTTCCAGATGATGTAGATGCTGTTGTAATTAGTTTGAAAAGTCGATCTTGTCCTGCTGATGAGGCTGTAAAACAATCCTTGAAATCTTGTCAATGGTTACAGCATAAAGCAGGTTGCCGGCAGTTATTTTTCAAGTATTGCTCTACTTTCGATTCAACTTCGGAAGGAAATATAGGACCCGTTATTGATGCTTTGATGGATGAACTTCAAACTAATATTAGCCTGATTTGTCCAGCACTTCCTATTAACGGACGGACTGTATTGAACGGGAATTTATTTGTTCACGGGCAGTTATTGAATGAAAGTGGAATGCAGTATCATCCTGTTACTCCTATGAAAGATTCCAACTTACTGCGGTTGATAGAACAGCAAGCAAAAGGGGAAGCTGGATTAGTCGATCTTCATTGTGTACACCAAGGAAAAGAGGCTATTTGTTATCAATTGGAATCATTACGCCAACGCGGTATTCGTTATGCGGTGGTAGATGTTGTTACGATGGAAGATTTATTGCCTATAGCCCAAGCAGTATCGGAAATGATTTTGGTGACTGGTGGCTCAGGTTTAGGAGCCGCACTTACTTATTGCCATACAGGGAAGACATTGACAGAATTGGCAATTGGGAATATTCCACCTACTAGAGAAAGAAGAGTAATAATTCTTTCTGGCAGCTGTTCAGTTATGACAAACAAGCAAGTTAATGAGTATAAAAATATTGCACCTACTTTATCATTGAATGTAGGTGAATGTATCAATAACCCAGAATATATCAACATATTGATGGATTGGATTACTCAGCAGCCAATGAATGGTTTCGCACCAATGTTATATGCGACACAACCTCCTAACTTGTTGAAAATGACTCAGCAGCAATATGGTGTTATAGATGCGAGTAATGCAATTGAAAGTTTCTTTGCTGAAATTGCAAGAAAACTGAGATTCCAGGGATTTAATACTTTCATTGTTGCAGGGGGAGAAACTTCCGCTCAAGTTGTACAGAGCTTGGGAGTTAGCCAATTCAATATTGGTGCATCCATTGCTCCCGGTATTCCTTGGGTACATGATACATATACTGATTGTTGGTTTGCATTGAAATCAGGCAATTTTGGTGAGCTTGATTTCTTTCAGTATGTACAGGAGATGTTTCTTATATGAAAAGGTACCATTTGGCTCAGATGGTATAGATTTGTTTTATTTTTGTTCTGTATTATTAGGGATCAATATATGAGCATATAATATGGTTTATTCACTCACTGTTATACTGACTAATAGCAGCTAAATTTATAAAATGGAAAATGTACATGTGAGTGTTGTATCTCTAGAGACCGACCCACAAAAAAACTTCTATACATTTCATAAAATATCAAATAGATGGGATGTTATTTTATATTTCCGTATTTGATAGTAACCTTCTATATTTTTCCCCAAAAAGCTATTTCCTTTCTATCACACTATATTATGTCATGATAGTAGAATATTGACTTTCTACGGATGGAATATTTCCCATTTTAGAATATAGAATTGTCTAATGAATTGAGAAGATTGCCACAAAACACAACTCTACTTTGTTTAAAAAGCATAATCCAGTTGTTGGAAGTGAAGCATTACAGCAAGCTTTTTTCAATATAGAATGATTGGAAGGTTGCATAAGGCTTTATCCGATGCTACTGAACGGTTTTTTACTACTGTGAATGAAGGGTAGTATAAGGGGATAGAATTGGAAATACGTTATCCCAGATAATAAGGATATGTTATGGCTAAATTTGCAGCGAATTTGAGTGTGATGTTTAAGGAAGTCCCATTTACTGAACGTTTTGAACGGGCAGCAAATGCTGGCTTTAAAGGTGTTGAATATCTATTTCCTTATGAAGAATCACAGGAAGAGCTTTCTAGTTTGTTGAAAAGAAATCAATTGACGCAGGTGCTATTTAATATGCCTGCAGGAGATTGGGTTTCTGGTGATAGAGGGATAGCTTGTTTACCTGGACGAGAGAAAGAGTTTGCTAATGGAGTGCATAAAGCTTTGGAATATGCACTAGTATTGGGTTGTAAACAGATTCATGTAATGGCAGGAAAATGGGATGGACAGTTTACGCAGGAACAACAGCGCGAGTGCTATATCACAAATATTCAGTACGCTGCGGATATAATGGTTGAGCATGATATCAATGTTTTAATTGAACCAATTAATATTCGTGATATGCCTGATTATTTCTTGACAACACAAAATCAGGCAGAAGAGTTGTTGAAATCTATTGACCGTCAAAACGTTTTCATCCAGCTAGATCTTTATCATTGTCAAATTATGGAAGGGGATTTGTTGAAAACGATAGAACGCCTGTGGGGGAAATTTAGCCATATCCAGATTGCCTCAGTCCCTGAACGTCATGAACCAGATAGAGGTGAGGTTAATTATTTCTGGTTATTTAGAAAATTGGATGAGATGGGGTATCAAGGTTGGTTGGGGTGTGAATATCATCCAGAAGATAGTACGGAAGAAGGACTTGGATGGTTACAGAAAGCCCAATCATGATTGCACGGTAATGTAGCAGGAGAGGTTATGACTCCCTCAGAGCGCAGAGATTTTATTTATCGTCATCTACATGAACATCGGACGGTTTCTATTAGTACATTGGTTGAATTGCTGAATGTTTCGCATATGACAGTAAGACGGGATATTCGCATTTTGGAGGAAGAGGGAAAGGTTATTAGCATCACCGGAGGCACTCAGCTAAATGATGCCTTACGGCAAGAATTACCATGGAATGAAAAAGCACTTATCCATCATCGTCATAAACGGGCAATAGGTAAATATGCAGCCTCATTGGTGGAAGACGGTCAGGTGGTTTATTTGGATGCAGGAACGACGACATTTGAAATTGCTCAGGTATTGGCAGAACGTTTTAACCTGACGATTATTACGAATGATTTTTCGATTATCCAGTATTTGATGAATAAACCACAACTGAATTTGTTTCATACTGGGGGGCAAGTAGATAAACGTAATTATTCTTGTGTCGGAAAGAGTGCGGCCATGGTATTACGTTCTTTGAATGTGGATATTGCATTCATTAGCACTAGCTCATGGGAGCTTGAGCATGGAATTTCCACTCCTCATGAAGAAAAAGTATTGGTAAAACAGGCACTGCTAGAAATAGCACGTAGGAAAATATTGGTTTCTGATAGCAGTAAGTATGGAAAATATGGCATGTTTCGTGTTTGTCCTCTCTCATATCTGAATGACATTGTGTGTGATGGGAAATTATCAATGTCTGTACAACAACAATTACAGGAGTTAAATATGAAGTTACATATTGTCAATATATAGGGGTTATAAAAAATGAACTACTACTTATAAAGATAGATTCAGGAGGCTATAAAAGAAAATTCTATAATAGTCCCAAAAGGTTATAAGGGAGAATTCTATATGAAAATAATTATTACTGGTGGTGCAGGATTTTTGGGGCAGCAGTTAGCTTTTGCTTTACTGAAAAATAAGTCAGCATTTAACTTCGAACAATTGGTTCTAACTGATATTCAGTGTCCAATTGCTCCTGTCAACGATCCGCGAGTACAGTGTTTGGCGCTGGATTTGGCGCAAGCAAGCTCGGTTGAAAAACTGATTGATGCAGAGAGTGATATTTTGTTTCATTTAGCTGCCATTGTCAGTAGTCAGGCTGAACAAGACTTTGACTTAGGTATGAGCGTTAATTTTGATGTGACACGAAATTTATTGGAGTCTGCCCGCACCAAGAATCCATCATTGAAATTTATTTTCACTAGCTCACTAGCAGTATTTGGGGGAGCTTTACCAAAAACAGTAACAGATCACTGTGCTGTTAACCCCCAATCCTCATATGGTACTCAAAAGGCGATGTGTGAATTGATGATTAATGACTATTCTCGTAAAGGATATGTCGATGGACGAATTCTTAGACTACCAACTATTAGTATCCGTCCGGGTAAACCCAATAAGGCTGCTTCTTCATTTGCCAGTGGAATTATTCGTGAGCCATTACATGGAGAGAACAGTATTTGCCCTGTTTCCCGTGAGCTTGTATTGTGGCTTTCTAGTCCTGAAACAGTAATTCGTAATCTTATTCATGCAGCTCAGATCCCAGAGGAAGAATTTGATTCTTCACGTATTATAAATTTGCCGGGAATTAGTATTACAGTGCAGGGTATGCTTGATGCATTGAAAGAAGTAGCAGGTCAGAAGCCCATAGAATTTATTCGTTTTGAGCTAGATGAAGGCATCAATCAAATAGTGAAAAGCTGGCCTGGAAATTTTGATATTAGTCGAAGTCTTGCACTGGGATTTAGGGCTGACTGTTCATTCCGCGATTCCATTCGTACATTTATCGCTAATGATATACATTGAGATGGAGCTTGATGATGGCACCTTATATTCCACTAATAGGATTAGTCGTAGCTGTATTTGTGCTGATTTTCCTGGTCTTGTGTACCAGAATTCATGCGCTGCTTGCTATGTTGATTTCAGCTATAATCGCAGGAGTCACTGGTGGTTTGACCATTACTAATACCATTGAAGTGATTACTACAGGATTTGGATCAACATTAGGTAGTATCGGTATTGTGATTGGTTTGGGGATTATGATGGGGCGGATACTAGAAGTTTCTGGTGCTGCCGAAAAAATAGCTTACAGCTTCATCAAGTGGTTAGGTAAGAGACGTGAGGAATGGGCGCTGGCAATTACTGGTTATATTGTCAGTATCCCCATTTTTGTCGATACGGCTTTTGTGCTCCTTTATCCTTTGGTTAAGGCATTGGCTAAGAAAGGAAAACGAAATATATTGACATTGGGGGTTGCATTAGCTGGAGGATTGGTAGTAACTCACCATGTTGTTCCCCCGACTCCTGGACCACTTGGTGTTGCGGGGATTTTTGGCGTAGATATCGGTTCAATGATGTTGGTTGGTATTATATTGGCTATTCCATGTGTTATTTGTATCACTTTTTATGCAAAATGGTTGGCGATTAAATATCCGGAATATCAGTACGTTGAGGAAAAGCCTGAAAAACTGAAACAGATTTATCAGGATTACATGGAAAAAAAAGTTAATAAACCGCTACCGAGCCTATTTCTTTCCCTTTTACCTATTATTGTTCCGATAGTTCTGATTTTGATTAAAGCAATAAATAATATTTTATTGAAATTTGACATATTTATTGAAAAAGAAAAACATTTATATTTTCAACTCGTTGATTTCCTTGGTACACCGATTATTGCTTTAGCCATTAGTGTATTACTGGCAGTTTATACTTTAATGCTAAAAATCAGCAAACACGAAGTGATTGAGCATCTAGAAACTGGATTACAAACAGTGGGAATTATTCTGCTAGTTACTGGTGCTGGTGGAGCATTAGGAGCGGTATTACGCGAGAGCGGAGTGGGAATTTTTATAGCACAACAGGTTGCTAGTTTACCAATAACTCCGATTTTGATCCCATTCATAATTGCAACGTTAGTGCGTTTGATTCAAGGTTCGGGCACAGTGGCAATGATAACAGCAGCTTCTATTTCAGCTCCCGTGATCAGCCAAATACCAGGAATCAACATGCTACTAGCTGCTCAGGCTGCAACTATAGGGGCACTGTTTTTCAGTTATTTCAATGATAGTTTGTTTTGGGTTGTTAACCGAATGATGGGTATTAAAGATGCGAAGCAACAAATGATCGTCTGGTCAATTCCTACAACAATCGCATGGGGAATCGGGTTGTGTGGTGTCTTGCTTCTCGACCTCGTTATGTAGATCTTGTTATATAAATAATGAAATTGCGCTCTGTAAAGAGGGTGTGTTGGATAAAAATAATCCTATTCATAAATATTCTATCGACCACAGCATTGTGCTGTGGTCGATAAAGTCATAAGCGTTTCTTTTTTCATAATGTAACTAGAAAGACTTTACAATCTGCTTGTATATCAGAAGCGCCAGGTAGTTGACAGATTTCCTGATACCGAGTTATGACCAGAACGGTATACCTCACTGGTAACTCCAGCTCCCAATTCAATATTCTTGTTTATTTGATAACGCATACCCGCTTTCAAGCCCAGGGAGTTACGTCCAGCCACTTGATTTTTACTACTAAAACCTACGTTTCGGTAGTTGGCAAAGCTCGTATTTTGCACCAAATCAGTATTAAGCAGTTCATGATTCCAAGCTAGTTGCAGATCGGTTGTGACTACTGCACCAGAAGAGAGCGGTAAACTCCAATTGCTGTTCACCCCAATGCTGGAACGCAGCGAGTTGAAAGTATTCGAACCCAACTTCAGGCGGCTGCTATCACTGCCTGTCTCCGTCATGCCAC
The DNA here is from genome assembly GCF_028598805.1 of Xenorhabdus yunnanensis. Taxonomy (GTDB): domain Bacteria; phylum Pseudomonadota; class Gammaproteobacteria; order Enterobacterales; family Enterobacteriaceae; genus Xenorhabdus; species Xenorhabdus yunnanensis. The sequence goes on from NZ_JAQRFI010000015.1 coordinate 77,443, forward strand.
GACGAGATAAGGTGGTGTAATTCAATGAAGCCGTTGGGCCTGCACTCAGGTTTTCGCTCAACGCCCAGCGGTAGCCGCCACCTGCCATGAATGAACTACTTAATCCTTTCCAACTGGCATGGTTACTTGCCGTGTAGTCATTCACTTGCACGTTGCGATCCATCAGCCCGTCTTCAATGCCAAACCGACCATTACCGAACATATAAGCGCCAGCCAGTGGATTAACGGCATAGCGCGCCTGTATGCCTAGATTGAATGCGGTCATTTTACCAGTACCGCTTTCTGGTAATTTTATGGTAGCAGATTGACCACTGATGGCTCCGTGTAAGCCAAATATCCAGTTGTGATAACTCTCACTTTGTTTTTCAGCACCAAATACAACTCCATAACTAGAAGCGTTATACCCTACGCTGTTGCCTTGGCGCTTCTGGCTTAAGCTACTGACAAACGGCACTGCAAAACTCTTCCATTCATTTTTGACTAATTGCATTGGTGCTGTGGCGATATGACGCCCGCTGATGATATTGGCTATCTGTTGCTCACGATTAAGGGAGTTGGCAAACATAGCGCTGTAGCCTGCGGGGGAAAGTTGGTTCAATGCACCGCTGATACCACTGCCGTCTGCGGCAGAAAAATCCAGCGTGCGATACAGTTGCTGTATATCCGGCTGTGCAGTTGACACAATGCGATCCAGTGCCTTTCCTACTTGGTTCGCATTGTTGTTCTGCGCATACTGGCTATAGGCGTTTCGCGCGCGCAGCATAGTAAGCTGCCAAGCTCCATTCTTTTGCGGGGTTGTTTGCAGTCTCAGTGTTGGGGAGTGAAGCTGGCTATTCACCTGGCTGAATTCACCACTACGTGACGTTGTTTTTAACAGGCCGCTTGAATCCAATTGCCAGTCAGTAGCGTACCAGTCACGCTGCGGTACAAACGTCAGTTGACCATTGAGTTCGGCATGACCATTGACAATAAAGGTATCATGTCCGCCGCGGCCATCTACCTTAAGCTGTAATTGACCGTTCTTGCGTTGTTGATAGTTTCCTGTCACGGTAATCTTTCCCAACGAATTACCCGGATTACCCGGGGTGACGATCCCATTATTCACAAAACGGCCCGCCTGATTCAGGGTATAGTCGCTGTTCCCGGATAAAGTGGCTTTAGGGGCAATATACATACTATAAATCTGATGGTTGCCGTTAAGCGATGTTACCCCACCGAGAGCATTCAAATCCAGATTGTTGATACCTTTGATGTTACCTTTATAATGCAGCATGAAATTGGGATCTGCCTGATCTGTTGCGCGCCCCTGCGAGTCAGCCAGACGTCCAAAAGAAAGCTGTGTCAGACGTTGTCGGCCATATGCGTCCTCCTGGTCATACTTGGACTCAATGTTACCTTCCAGCCGAGCACCGTTTAATATATTAATGTTGCTCACCAGCGCATTCTTCGACATATAAATAGCCGCCGATTTACCGGCAACACGTCCACTGATATCGACATTATCCGCCAGCGCGCCATTCAGCTCCGGCAATAACTTTATGGACTTCCCATCGATAAAATGGATATAGGAACCACGATACTCCACCTTATTTCCCAACGAGTTATTACCAAAGTCAAAACTGATAGCCACACCATTATCCCCTAGTGCCTGAATATCACCACGCTGAATCAGGTTGTGACCTTTACCATATGTGAACATCACGCCACGACCATTGAATCCATCAGCATAGATACGTGTTTCTGGTTCAATGCTCAGAGTGTTATTTTGCCCGTCTACACGAATACCGGCACCGCCAGCACCCAGGGTTAACAGATCCGCTTTTTGGAAGATCCGGTTATTGCTGCCATAAACATGCAAACCGAGACCTCGCTCAGCCATATTGTATTTACCGGGCACGTATGCATTGCCTTGCGCATTACGCAGGAAATAGCCATGTCGGTTAATCAAAGTCTGCCCATTGCCATATACTGAGAATCCGAAGAGATCACGCCGATCTATTTGATAACCCATATCCTGCATCGCGGCCAGTTCTGCTTCCATAAGGCCTGTGTAGTTACTGTAATTTTGGTGGCTCATCAGGCTGTTTTTCAACTCGATATGGCTCATGTAATTATTGTCAACCAAGCCATTGCCAGCCAGTATTTTTACCGGTATACCGCGCATGGCTCCTGCCAGCACTTCATTTACGTGTTGACCAGTGAAATATCCTTGATCGCGCCGTAAGTCGAATCCTTGCGGATCATAGGCATTGTTGCACCCTTTACACAGTATCACCTGCCCGGGTTTTGCTGGATTTCCATTGTCGTCGCGCAAGTGTTTAGTCCAGAGGTCAAGAGGCATATCAGAATCAAAAATGGGGGTGTTTTTACCATTGCGATTAGATACCATACTTGAGATACCCAATGCATGAGCCAATTCATGAGTTGAAGTGCCTACCAGATCTGCCTTATCTGTGGGGGGTAATTGTGAGGGTATATAAGGCGAATGATCACGGTTTAGTCCCCCTAGTTTTCCTATTACAATCTGGCTATGGGCTCCAAATTCTAATTTTCCGGCATCCTTACCGTTCAACGCTGCCTGCAACTGTGTGAGGCTAATTGAGCCATCCTTTACAGGGGCACTCCCTGCTTCGGCGTTGTCTTCGTCATACGTACCTACATTTATGATTGCAGGTAATTTTCCTGACTTGGGTTGGATGATATTTGCCCAGTAACGTATCCCAGCCAATATTTTTTCTTTATGTTGTTGATCCAGATTCCATGTCGATTTTTGCTGACCGGACGCAAAAGGTCCATCATCAACGCCAAAGAAACGTACTTCAAATACAGCCGTATTTTGGGAGTTGTAAACCAAATGGCTGTCGTATTTTGCATATAAATGATGACTGGGTAACATACATACCAATGATATGGGATATGGCCAGTGAGAGTTTTTTCATGTTAGGCATCCTTGTGGTTAGTCTTAGAACAGTGATATTTGCTTCATATATTGAATATCATTCCTCACATAAATAAATAGTAAACAGATTAAATATTCGACAATGTAAATAGTCAAATTAATTCATCAATAGCAGTTCTGGCACAGGAGATGATCAAAATTGTGACTTTCAGCGCAGAATTGCTAACATCCGAATATTGGGAACAGTATTTTGCAGGTATGCCTGAACAAGCTTGAAATGGGGTTTTATGATGGAGTTTTACGTCCCAATTATTGGATTGGGAGTGGCGGTATTTACGCTGATTTTTCTGGTCTTACGCACTCGTGTTCATGTACTGATTGCCATGCTGATTGCAGCGATAACTGCTGGTACATCTGGCGGTTTAACGATGGTCAGTACTGTTGAAGTGATCTCCAAGGGATTTGGCTCAACATTAGGCAGCATCGGTATCGTGATTGGGCTGGGATGCATGATGGGACGGATATTGGAGGTTTCAGGGGCAACTGAACGAATCGCCTATAGTTTGATTAAATGGTTGGGTAAAAGACGTGAAGAGTGGGCTTTGGCGATTACCGGCTATATTGTCAGTATCCCCATATTTGTGAATTCGGCTTTTGTGATCCTTTATCCTCTGGTGAAAGCATTGGCAAAGAAAGGTAAACGAAATGTATTGACGCTAGGGGTATCACTGGCAGGAGGGTTGGTGGTGACTCACCATATTGTCCCTCCGACACCCGGACCACTTGGAGTCGCAGGGATATTCGGAGTGAGTATAGGTTCAATGATGCTGGCTGGTATGATACTGGCCATACCATGTGTCATTGGTATTACTTGCTATGCAAAATGGCTGGAGACTAAATATCCTGAATATCAACTTGGTGATACGGAAGAAAATGCAGAAAATTTGCAACAAGTTCATCAGCGTTATATGGAAGAAAAAGAGCAAAAATTGCTACCGAGTCTGTTTCTTTCCCTTTTGCCCATCGTTGTGCCGATTGTCCTTATTTTGGCCGGTGTAATTAATGGAATGCTACTGAAAACCGATGCATTTGCAGGAAAAGAAAATTATTTCTATTTTCAGATTCTTAATTTCCTTGGATCACCAATTATTGTACTGGCAATCAGCGTATTACTGGCGGTTTATACGCTAATGCCAAATGTCAGTAAGCATGAAGTGATTGAACATTTGGAAACAGGGTTAAAAACTGTAGGCATTATTTTGTTGGTGTCAGGAGCTGGGGGGGCATTGGGAGCCGTGCTGAACGAAGGCTCGACAGGAACAATATTGGCGCAATATATTGCCAGCCTGCCAATAACACCCGTTTTGATCCCATTTATCATTGCAACGCTAATACGCATAATTCAAGGTTCTGGTACGGTAGCAATGATAACTGCCGCCTCTATCTCTGCGCCTGTTATCAAACAAATACCGGATGTTAATCTGCTGGTTGCCGCTCAGGCTGCCATGATGGGTACACTGTTTTTTAGTTACTTCAATGATTGTTTTTTCTGGGTAGTTAACCGGATGATGGGCATTAAAAATGTGCGGCAGCAGATTATCGTCTGGTCGATTCCTACCACAATTGCCTGGGGAATTGGATTGTGTGGTGTGCTGCTTCTCAACCTTATCATGTAGTTTGTCATGCAATTTGTTATGTAAATAATGATGTAAGTAGTAATATAAATAGTGATGGCGCTCTGTAAAGGGCGCTTTTTTATTTTCAGGTTTCGTATTTCAGGTTTTGTGATTGTTCTTCGAATATTGTTTCCATTTCCGCTTTATGCTCACTATATTAATTTCTCCCTTAAATGTGATTTTAATCACAAATATATGTATGTGTTTCTTTTTTATATTAATTAAAAGTGATTTTAATCACTAAAAAATGTCAGAGTATTGATTAAATTTAGGTATCCATATTTTGAATCATGTCCGTTGAGGAGTCTGATATGTCTGATGTATTTCACTTAGGTATCACTAAAAGCGACCTGCAAGGCGCGACTCTGGCGATTGTGCCAGGCGATCCTAACCGTGTTGAGAAAATTGCGCGACTGATGGATAACCCAGTACATCTGGCTTCCCACCGTGAATTTACAACATGGCGTGCAGAAATTGACGGAAAGGCTGTTATTGTCTGCTCTACAGGAATTGGTGGCCCCTCAACGTCGATTGCCGTAGAAGAGTTGGCACAATTAGGAGTATGTACTTTCTTGCGCATCGGAACAACGGGGGCGATTCAGCCAAATATCAATGTAGGAGATGTATTAGTAACGACTGCTGCGGTTCGTTTGGACGGTGCCAGTTTGCATTTTGCTCCAATGGAATTCCCAGCGGTTGCTGATTTTGAGTGTACAAATGCACTGTACGAAGCAGCAAAAGCATCAGGTTCTGCTACTCATGTTGGTGTTACAGCATCTTCTGATACTTTCTATCCGGGACAAGAGCGTTACGACACTTATTCCGGTCGTGTTGTGCGCCGTTTCCAGGGTTCCATGAAAGAATGGCAAGAAATGGGCGTAATGAACTTCGAGATGGAATCTGCAACATTGCTGACTATGTGTGCAAGTCAGGGGCTGCGTGCTGGTATGGTGGCTGGGGTTATCGTTAACCGTACCCAACAGGAAATCCCAGATGTTGAGCTGTTGAAGAAAACTGAAAGCAATGCGTTAGGAATTGTTGTTGAGGCTGCCCGCCGCCTACTGTAATGCCTTTTATCGAGGGCCGGAGAATTCTGGCCCTATCGTTTGTACGATCTGCACTTCCCTTCATGTCAAAATCTGATAATGTCATAATATTTTGCACATAATCTGAAAGATAAAAGGCATCTTTTAATCTCAATAAGAGTGACTATGACCACAACAATTCTATCTCATCCTTCACTACTTCCTCTGAATGGTGGCATTAATTTCCGTGATTTAGGGAATAAGACACTGAATAATGGTGCCAAGATCAAATCAGGGTTGCTTTTTCGTTCCGGTTCACTGGACAGACTGACAGAAAACGATCAGGCTTTTTTAGTGGATCGAAATCTTTTTCAGATCATCGATTATCGTGATAGCAGTGAAATTCTGGATAAACCGGATCAAGTATGGCATGGGGCACATTACCACCATGCTCCGGCTAATCCTCTTTCCAAAGAAGTGAATGCCAATCTGGATAAGTTAGATAAGGAGATATTGGCGCAATTCGATGCAAAAGTATTTATGTCACGTCTTTACGAATTGCTACCCATTAATAATCCAGCTTATAAAACATTAGCTGCATTGCTGCTGCAACCAGAGAAAGGCGGAATTGTACAACACTGCGCGGTTGGCAAAGATAGGACAGGAGTCGGCTCCGCACTGGTTTTACTCGCATTGGGTGCTAATCTGGATACGGTAATGGAAGATTATTTGCTGACCAATGTTACGCTGGCTCCGTATCGAGACTATTTATTGAGTGAACACGCAAAAGTCATGAGTGAAAATGTTGTTGAAAAATTTGCTTATGTTTATTCAGTGCGGGAAGAGTTTTTATTGACCGCCCTTAATAGCATTAATCAACATTATGGCAGCGTAGATATTTGGTTGGAAAAAGATATCGGACTCAATATTGCGGCGCGTGAAAAACTACAATCCTATTTTCTTGAATAAAAATAATAGGTTAGCATTTAGTTGGTTGTGCAGTGCTAACCTATGACATATTACTGATAACACAGGAAAGACTAATGTGAGCTTGCATGAAATTATCGAACTGGTCACAAACTTTGTAAAAGCCCATGAAATTTGGGCAATTCCAATTGTTTTCCTACTTGCATTTGGTGAATCGTTGGCGTTTATCTCCCTATTGTTGCCGGCAACGATCATTTTGTTAGGGTTAGGGGCATTGATTGGTGAAAATGGGTTAACCTTCTGGCCAATATGGGTAGCCGCCGCTGCCGGAGCTTTCTTTGGAGACTGGGTTTCTTACTGGTTTGGTTTCCATTACAAAGAGAATGTTGGCAAGATGTGGCCACTTTCTCGCCATCCTCAAACTTTAGTTCGCGGCCATCGATTTTTTGAACGATGGGGGGTATGGGGCGTTTTTATTGGACGTTTTTTTGGTCCATTGAGGGCCGTTGTACCACTGGTGGCGGGAATTTGTGCCATGCCACAACGTCATTTTCAGCTCGCTAATTTTGCTTCTGCATTAGTTTGGGCATTTGGTATTTTAGCACCGGGAGCGTTTGGTCTGCGTTGGCTGGCCGAATGGATGGGATAAAAGTGAGAAGTGGCTGGAATTAGTGAAAATGGATGGAATAAGAGAATGGAGTAATTGCGAGCCGCTTTGCAAATTGAAAGAAAGCTATTGAATACTCTGGACATCTATACAGCGTCTATTTAACTTACATTGAGGCTAGTAATCCCTAAAAGTTGACCGGAATTTAGCGACAATGATGTTAGTGAGGGTGTATAGGTGGATATCCAGTGGTTATATATGCTGATTGGTGGATTAAGTGGATTGCTGGGCGGAGGGGGCTTCGTCTGGCTTTCTGTTCATCAGAGAATCCAGCAAAAAGAGCAAGAACTGCGTGAATTATATAGCCAATTGGCTGTCAGCCATGAAAAGCTGGAACAATCTCACTATTGGCGCACTGAATGTGCTCAATTAAACCAAGAGTTGTTGGCTCAACGCGAAATTAATAGTGTGCAGGAAGCTGAGCTGCGAGAATTGAGTACTCGGCTTGAAGAAAGCAGACTGGCAGCGGAGGAAAAACAGCGTTTATTGATCAATAGCGAACAGCGATTAAGTACCCAGTTTGAAAATCTCGCCAATCGTATTTTTGAACAGAATCGACACCGCACCGACGAATATCACCGCCAAAATCTCAATAACCTTCTGATACCATTTCGCGAACAGCTTGAGGGATTCCGCAGTCAGGTACAAGACAGCTTTGGGCAGGAAGCTCGTGAACGTCATACTCTGACTCATGAAATTCGTAATCTTCAGCAACTCAATGCTCAGATGGCAAAAGAGGCTATCAATCTTACCAAGGCCCTGAAAGGAGACAATAAAATGCAGGGAAATTGGGGAGAGATGGTCTTGACCAGAGTTTTGGAAGCTTCCGGCTTGCGTGAGGGATATGAGTTTGATACACAAGTCAACATTAAGGCCGAAAATAGTGAACGTTTTCAACCTGATGTTATTGTGCATCTGCCACAGGGAAAAGATGTAATTATTGATGCCAAAATGTCACTGGTCGCTTATGAACGTTATTTCAACAGTGATAGCGAAGAGCAGCGGGCACAAGCATTGCAGGAACATATCAACTCCATCAAAGGGCACATTCGTGGCCTGAGCCGAAAAGATTATCAACAATTGCCCGGGCTGCGATCACTGGATTATGTTTTGATGTTTATTCCAGTGGAGCCTGCTTATTTGGTTGCACTCAATCAGGCTCCAGAGTTACTTGATGAAGCATTGAAACATAATATTATGCTGGTTAGCCCATCTACTTTGCTGGTTGCTATCCGTACAATAAATAACTTGTGGCGTTATGAATATCAAAGCCAAAATGCACGTCTGATCGCTGATAAAGCTGCCAGAATGTATGACAAAATGCGGCTGTTTGTGGATGATATGCAAGGGTTGGGGCAAAGCCTCAACAAAGCGCAGGCGAGTTACCACTTTGCAATGAAAAAGCTCGTTGAGGGGAGAGGGAACTTGATTAGTCAGGCAGAGGGATTTCGCGATTTAGGCGTGGATGTGAAGCGTCCTATTGATTCACAGCTGATCGATAAATCTTTCCAATCGTTGCAGGTGAATGAGTGAAGTCTGGATAGGGTTTTATCGGAAAGGCTGGTACACTTGCTATAATTTTTTTGAATAAAAATCGGACAAATAACATGGCAGATCAATCAAAAGAAACCACCGATTTTGGTTTCCGCACCGTAGCCAAAGAAGAAAAAAAAGAGATGGTGGCAGAGGTGTTCCACTCTGTGGCCTCGAAATATGACTTAATGAATGATTTGATGTCATTTGGCATTCACCGTATCTGGAAACGTTTTACCATTGAAGCAAGTGGTGTTCGCCGTGGTCATAAGGTGCTGGATCTTGCAGGTGGAACAGGTGATCTAACAGCGAAGTTTTCCCGAATTGTGGGGGAAAAAGGTCAAGTTGTTCTGGCTGATATCAACGATTCAATGTTGAAAGTCGGACGTGAAAAATTACGAGATATCGGTATCGTAGGCAATGTCAGTTATGTTCAAGCCAACGCTGAAGAATTACCTTTCCCAGATAACCATTTTGATTGTATTACCATTTCCTTTGGCTTGCGTAATGTCACGGATAAAGAAAAAGCCCTGCGTTCCATGTGCCGGGTACTTAAGCCGGGTGGGCGCCTGTTGGTGCTGGAGTTTTCCAAACCTGTATTGGCACCGTTGAGTAAGGTTTATGATGCTTATTCATTCCATGTTCTACCTCGAATCGGCCAGATGATTGTGAAGGATGCGGAAAGTTACCGTTATCTGACTGAGTCCATCCGTATGCACCCTGATCAAGAAACCTTAAAAGGTATGATGGAAGAAGCGGGTTTTGACCAAGTTTCTTACTCCAACATGACTGGCGGAATCGTTGCACTGCACAAAGGGTTCAAATTCTGAAATGGAAACACCCTCATTAAGCCATAGCATGAGTTCTGCGGTATCAAATGATAAGGTGTTGTTTACAATATTGACGGCTTTTCTGGAAACAACCCTGAATCATCTGTTATACCGTGAAACGGTATTAAAACCTGCCCGTTTGAGACTGGCAGGAAAAATACTGTCTATTGAACTGAAAGAAATTGAAACACCATTTGTACTGATATTCAGTGAAAGGCAAGTGGATGTTTTGAGTCAATGGTCAGAACCAGCGGATTGCTCAATGAAAGCAACGATACCCGCGTTACTCAAGCTACGGGATCGCCAGTGTCTTTCAGCTTTGATTAACAACGGTGAAATTGTCATTGAAGGGGATATGCAGGTTATTCAACAATGGTCAGCTTTGCTGGACATGTCAGAGTGGGACCCTGCTCATTATCTTTCCCCTTATGTTGGTGATATTGCCGCAGAAGGTATCAGCCGGATGATGAAGAAAAGTTTTGAACTTGTCAGCAATAGTATTGCAAGGAAGAAAACGTACTTCGCTGAATCATTGACAGAAGAGTGGAAAATGGCTCCCAGTGCGTTGGAAGTGGCCTATTTCAATGAGGAAGTTAATGCCGTTGCCAATAAAATAGACCAGCTCGAAAAACGGTTGGCGACACTGGAGGGAAAACATGACACCCAGTGAAATTAAGCGACTTTACTTTATCATCCGAGTCTTTCTTTCCTATGGGCTGGATGAACTTATCCCCAATATTCGTTTGACATGGCCGTTGCGTTTTGGGCGTCATTTACTATTTTGGATACCTAACAGGCATAAGGGTAAACCTCTCGGTGAGCGTTTACGTTTAGCATTACAAGAACTTGGTCCTGTATGGATCAAACTTGGTCAGATGCTCTCCACGCGCCGTGATTTGTTCCCTACTGCGATCGCAGATCAACTTTCGATGTTACAAGATCGGGTTGTTTCCTTTGATGGTGCAGTGGCACGAAAATCGATTGAAACTGCATTAGAGGGTTCTTTGGAAAAGTGGTTTGAGGGATTTGATCCACAGCCACTGGCTTCTGCTTCCATCGCTCAGGTACATACTGCCCGGCTGAAGGAGGATGGTAAAGAAGTTGTCCTGAAAGTCATTCGTCCAGATATTCTACCTGTCATTAAAGCTGATGTACGATTGATGTACCGTTTGGCGAATCTGGTTCCCTTTTTACCAGATGGTCGCCGTCTTCGTCCGCGTGAAGTTGTGCGTGAATATGAGAAAACCCTGCTTGATGAACTGAATTTATTACGTGAAGCAGCAAACGCAATCCAGCTGCGTCGTAATTTTGAAGATAGCTCAATACTCTACGTACCAGAAGTGTACCCTGATTATTGTCGGGAGAATGTCTTGGTTATGGAGCGTATTTATGGCATTCCAGTGTCAGATATTGCTACTCTGGAAGCGCAGAATACCAATATGAAATTGTTGGCTGAGCGTGGGGTTCAGGTATTCTTCACCCAAGTATTTCGCGACAGTTTTTTCCATGCAGATATGCACCCCGGTAATATTTTTGTTAGTTATGAAAAACCGGAAGATCCTACTTATATCGGTATTGATTACGGGATTGTTGGTTCTTTGAATAAAGAGGATAAGCGCTATCTGGCCGAAAATTTTATTGCTTTCTTTAACCGTGATTACCGTCGGGTAGCTGAACTGCATGTTGATTCTGGTTGGGTGCCGACAGATACCAATGTGGAAGATTTTGAATTTGCCATTCGTACCGTTTGTGAGCCGATTTTTGAAAAACCATTGGCTGAAATCTCATTTGGGCATGTTCTACTGAACCTTTTCAATACCGCCCGTCGTTTTAATATGACGGTTCAGCCCCAGTTAGTTCTGCTGCAAAAAACGCTGTTGTACGTGGAAGGCTTGGGGCGTCAACTTTATCCTCAGCTTGATCTGTGGAAAACAGCCAAACCTTTTCTGGAAGATTGGTTGCATGATCAGGTTGGGCTTCCCGCGATTGTGCGTGCCTTTAAAGAAAAGGCGCCTTATTGGGCGGAAAAGCTGCCAGAGCTTCCGGAGCTGGTGTATGGCACGCTCCAACAGCATCGACGTTTGCAGACCAGCATTGATCAAATATCGCAACAATTCAGAAACCAACAAATCAGGCAACGTAAATCTCTTTATCTATTGGGGATTGGTGCAACTCTCTTTATCTGTGGTAGTTTATTTTTCATCATAGATCAGAAGCATCTGGCATGGGGAATAATAGGGGCTGGAATTGCATCATGGGGATTGGGCTGGTGTCACTTAAATAAGCGTCAATGATGATGGATATTAACCGTAACTGTAGATAATTCTGCTACGACTTTGGGCATGATCGCGTTATTTTCGAACAGGTTATTTCGAATGGAAAGTTCGTAGTTTATAATTAAATTACTAGTAATATTCTGATGAATAGAGGCAGGTCAGTATGGGTGGTATAAGTATTTGGCAATTACTCATAATTGCTGTCATTGTCGTACTGTTGTTTGGTACTAATAAGCTTCGTACTTTGGGTTCAGACTTGGGAGCATCCATAAAAGGCTTCAAAAAGGCAATGGGTGAGGATGAAAAGCCAGAGCAGCCGGGAAAAATGAGCCAGGATGCCGATTTTGAAACGAAAAACCTCACTGAAAAGTCTACGGCTGCACAATCTGAAAAATCAGAGAGTAAAAGTAAAGATAAAGAGCAGGTATAAACCGTGTTTGACATTGGCTTTAGTGAATTGCTATTGGTGATGATCATTGGCTTGATTGTTCTGGGGCCAGAACGTTTGCCTATTGCGGTCAAAACAGTGGCTGGGTGGATTCGGGTATTGCGCTCTCTGGCGGCTAATGTTCAGAATGAACTTGCTCAGGAATTGAAGTTGCAAGAACTTCAGGACACACTGAAAAAAATGGAAGAAAAAGCCGATTTGCAATCATTGTCTCCAGAATTGAAGGCATCAATGGAAGAACTAAAGGCAGCGGCTGAATCATTGAAAAATAAGTACCAATTAAAACCAGATGAAATGAGGGAATTGGAGGAAGATGAAACTCATTTTCATTCTTCTATGCCTCAATCGGTTGAAAAGCACTCGGATTCAGACCGGTTAATTTCAGAACCGTTAATTTCAAAACCCGTAATTTTAGCGAAATCGAGCGAAAAACCAGAGCAGCAGAAAAAACCTGAACAAGCGAATGGCGAACACTGAAACATGTCTGTGGATGATACTCAACCCTTTATCAGTCATCTGATTGAACTACGTAAGCGGATTTTAAATAGCTTAATGACTGTGCTGATAGTGTTTTTGGCATTGGTTTATTTTTCCAATGACATTTATCGGCTTATTGCTGCGCCTTTAATGGAACAATTACCTAAAGGCGCAAATATGATTGCGACAGATGTTGCATCACCTTTTTTTACACCAATCAAACTTACCATCATGGTGTCTATCTTTGTTTCGGTCCCCATGATCCTCTATCAAGTGTGGGCATTTATTGCGCCGGCATTGTATAAGCACGAACGGCGTTTGGTTGTGCCCCTACTGTTTTCCAGTAGTGTATTGTTTTATCTGGGAATGGCATTTGCATATTTTGTTGTCTTTCCCATTGCGTTTGGTTTCTTTATCAAGACCGTACCCGCAGGAGTTGTAATCTCGACAGATATCAGCAATTACTTAAGCTTTGTTATGGCCCTATTTATGGCCTTTGGCGTTTCATTCGAAATACCAATTGCCATTATTCTGCTGTGTTGGAGTGGGGTAGTGACGCCGGAATCACTGAAAAGAAAACGTCCTTATATTTTAGTCGGGGCGTTCGTGGTTGGTATGCTGTTAACGCCCCCCGATGTTTTCTCGCAAACTTTGCTAGCTGTTCCCATGTATTTGTTATTTGAACTGGGGATTTTGCTTTCGCAGTTTTATGTTGGCAAATTGGGTAGACGTAAATAGCAAATCTGGAAGATGAATTAGATAGTAATATTAATGGTAATTTTAAAAAATAATCTGAATTAGTTAGCGATGGCTATTAACCCAGCGCTTTGTCGCTGGGTTTTATATTAGGAGAACAGTATGAGCTATGTATTTCCGGGAACATTTCCCGGTCGTCGTATGCGCCGTGTGCGCCGCCATGATTTTTCCCGCCGTTTAGTTGCTGAAAATCAACTTACCGTTAATGACCTGATTTACCCTGTATTTGTTATGGAAGGAACGAATCAGCGTCAGGAAGTATCTTCAATGCCAGGAGTGTATCGTCTGACAATCGATCTTTTGCTGAAAGAAGCAGAAGAGATTGCCCGACTGGGTATTCCTGTTTTATCTTTGTTTCCGGTTATTGAAGCCGACAAGAAATCATTGGATGCGAAAGAAGCCTATAATCCAGACGGCTTGATTCAGCGTTCTGTTCGCGCTTTGAAAGATGCTGTTCCTGAGTTAGGTCTTTTGACGGATGTAGCACTCGATCCATTTACTACCCATGGACAGGATGGTGTTATTGATCAGGATGGTTATGTTATCAATGACATTACCAAAGATATTCTGGTTAAACAGGCATTGTCCCATGCTGAAGCCGGGGCTGAGATTGTCGCACCAAGCGATATGATGGATGGCCGTGTTGGTGCTATTCGCGTGCAGTTTGAGATGGATAATTATGTCAATACCCAAATTATGGCTTATTCTGCCAAATACGCTTCTTGTTACTATGGGCCATTTAGAGATGCCATTGGCTCCAGCAGCAACCTGAAAGGTGGTAATAAAATGACCTATCAAATGGATCCTGCAAACAGTGATGAAGCGTTGCAGGAGATTGCACAAGATTTGCAGGAAGGTGCTGATAGCGTCATGGTTAAACCTGGTATGCCATATTTGGATGTGATTCGTCAGGTGAAAGATACTTTTGGTGTGCCGACATTTGCTTATCAGGTTTCTGGTGAATATGCCATGCATATAGCGGCCATTCAAAATGGTTGGTTGAAAGAACAGCCAGCGATTATGGAATCACTATTGTGTTTTAAACGAGCAGGTGCTGATGGTGTACTGACTTATTTTGCCAAGCGTGTAGCACAGTGGCTGCATGAGCAAAGATACTGATTTTACTCAATTTATTATTAAAGAGAGTAAAGCCAGCCAATATCAGAGAGTTGGGTGATGAAAGAGTACAGCAGCATATAGATAATAAATGCAATGCTGATAGTAAATACAATATAAATAATAAAAACGGGCAAAATTGCCCGTTTTCTGATTATGGCTTTAGCCAGTTTAAGTAGCGTCAGCTTCTTAAACATAAAACCCCCCGCTATGCGGGTGGAGGCCAAGGGTTATACCAAGAAAAACACCTTTCCGTTACGATATA
>NZ_JAQRFI010000016.1 GCF_028598805.1 Xenorhabdus yunnanensis
GAGGGCGAGGTTGAAGAGCAGATGGCGGCGCTCTGGTCGGCGCTACTGGGCATCGGGCAGGTGGGTCGCCATGACGACTTCTTTGCTCTGGGAGGGCACTCTTTGCGGGCGATACGCCTGATCAATCTCGTGCAACAGCACTTTGCTGTACACATCGAGCTGTCCCGCTTATTCAGGCATAGCACGCTAACCGATTTTTCCCGCCAGGTGCTACTTGCGGTGCTGACGAATGAATTCAATTCAGATGAGTTGAATGAGCTTGTATCGACGAAAGGTGAGAATAATGAGTAATCTAGATATTGATAAGCTGAGCATTAAAGAGCTTGAGCAGCTACGAGCGCGAGCAAAAAGCAAAGGCCTCAAACAGAACATCAATAAAAAAGATCGGCTGACTAAAGTTGACAGAACAGGTGAACTTCCCGTTTCGTTTGCACAAAAAAGCCAATGGTTTGTTGATCAAGCACCTGATATTGGCAGCGGTTCTAATATTATTCTGGCTTCGCGTATTAACGGTGACCTGAATAGTAAGGTCTGGCAACGTTCTCTAGATCAGATCCTGGCACGACATGAAAGCCTACGCACCGTGTTTATTCAGCGCAAAGGTCAATTGCAGGCTCAGGCATTGGATGTGGGAACCTCTATGCCCATGCAGTTTTTCGATCTGAGTGAACGGACGGATGCACAGCAAGCGCTGTCTGAGATTATTGCTGATAATGAGCTGCAAGCTTTTCACCTTGACCAGGGCCCATTAATTCGCTGCCACCTTATCCGCATGGACAAGCATCAGCACGTCTTCTTACTCACGGTGCACCACATTATTTGTGATGGTTGGTCACTGAGTATTTTTACACAAGAATTAAATGCGCTGTATCAAGGTTATTTGGCAAATAGTGGTGAAACACCCCCTGATTTAGCAGTGCAATACGCCGATTTTGCGCAGTGGCAAAACGAGATGCTGCAAGGGGATCTCGTGGTGAAACAGCAAAAATTCTGGGCGGACTACTTAGACGATATTCCGGTTTTGCTGTCATTGCCTTGGGATCGCCCTAGACCAAAACTGCAGGACTTTCATGCCGGTTATGTCAGCTTTACCCTGGATAGCGAGCTGGCAGCAGGACTACGGGCATATTGCCAGCAACAAGGGTGCACGTTGTTCATGCTATTCATTGCCGCATGGGGCGCACTTTTGTCGAGACTATCCGGCCAGTCGAGCGTGGTTATTGGTACCCCAACCGCAGGGCGAGTACGGCCAGAACTTGAGCCACTGATCGGCTTGTTTATGAATATGTTGGCGATTCGTATCGATGCACCTACGGGGATAACGGCGCAAAGTCTGCTGAAAGAAGCTCGAGACAATATTCTACATGCTTACGATCATCAGGACTTGCCATTTGAAAAAGTGGTTGAGGCCATCGGGGTGGAGCGTAGTCTGGGTCACCTCCCACTCTATCAGACTATTTTTAGCTTACGAACAAATAGTGATGGTGATAGCAAACTGGCACTCTCTGGGTTAACCATTGAAAACTTATCGGTAAGTAAAAGCTATCTGAAAGCGGACATCGAGCTGCATTGTACCGATAGCAGTTCCGGGATAACGGGGGTGATAAGCTATGCCCTCTCCCTATTTGATGAAGCGACGATTGAACGCTATCAATCGTATTTTATTGAGCTACTACGCGGCATTATTTCGCGCCCGGAACAATTACTTTCTGAAATTACACTGATATCAGAAAAAGAACGCAATTGGCTGCTATATGAGATCAATGAGACCTCTCAACCCTTTGATCGAAATTGCTTCTTATCTCAGCGCTTTGAGGAAATTGCGGCGACATACCCAGACGCTTTAGCCCTGGTGTATGGCAATCTTCGCTTCAGTTATCGCGAGCTAAATGGCGCTGCAAATCAGCTAGCCCATGCGCTGATACGCCAAGGTGTCGGCCCTGAAGCGCGAGTCGCGCTCTGTATTGAGCATAATGCGGCGGTTGTCGTTGGGCTTTTGGGAATATTAAAAGCAGGAGGGGTTTATGTCCCTATGGATGCGTCTTATCCCTCTGAGCGTTTAAAAAGCATTCTGGAAAATGTTGAACCCTATCTCGTGTTGGCAGATGCCGCAGGTAAACAGGTACTTAATGCTGAGCTGCTGGCGGAAAACAAGGTGTGGACACTGGATTTAACGAACTGGGCATTCGGGAGTGAGAGCCGAGATAATCCACAGCTAGATACGCTGCATCCAGAGAATTTAGCCTATATCATCTACACCTCCGGTTCGACTGGCAAACCTAAAGGGGTAATGATTGAGCATCGCAGTTTAACCAACTTCTTCATGCAACATGAGCTGCGGTATGGTGCAAACGTTGAGCACCGAATTTTGCAATTCGCTTCTTTTAGTTTTGATGCGAGCATTGTTGAGTTAACGCTCGGGCTGACGCAGGGGGCTGCGCTTTATCTACTGACGCCAGAACAACGTGTTTTCAGCGATATCTTTGTCGACTTTCTCCTAGAAAATAAAATAACGCATCTATTTTTAGTGCCCTCTGTCGTGCTGGCTATCATCAAAAACTCAAGGTTTATTCAGGTTATTAAGGGCGTCACTATTTCCTTGATGGGTGAAGAGGCTCCAGCATATCTGATACGGCAATTGGCAGAACATAATCGGGTTATCAATGATTACGGGCCGACGGAATGTACTGTATTTGCGAGTAGCTGGTTATATCACTCAGAGGCTATCGAAGGACTGGTCAGCTTAGGCAACCCGCTGGTCAATAGCCAACTGTACGTGCTTGATCAGCATCGGCAGCCTGTACCACGTGGTGTGATTGGCGAAATATATATCGGTGGAGAAGTTGTCGCACGAGGATATTTTAAGCGCGAAGACTTAAATCAAATAGCATTTTTGCCCGATCCTTTTATCAAATCTCAGGCGGATAAGCAGATTTATCGCACCGGCGATCTTGGTTATCACTTGAATAATGGCGAGATAGTCTATTGCGGCAGAAATGATAACCAAGTGAAAATCCGCGGGTTCCGCATAGAACTGGGGGAAATTGAGAGTCAACTACGGCAATATCCGCAGGTTTCACGATGCGTTATTATTGCGGCGGTACCAAAAGGGAAAGAGAAACATTTATTGGCCTATTTTACGACCAGTGAACAAGAAGAAAGGATTTCAAGTCAGCTCTTGCGCGACTATCTTTCCGAAAGATTACCCGCTTATATGATACCTACCGCCTTTGTGCAGCTGGATGTTTTACCAACAAACAGTAACGGCAAACTCGATCGCAAAGCGTTGCCGTTGCCAAGTCAGGGAGACTATGCCCGTGAAATTTACGAGGCACCTAAAGGGTCCGCGGAAATCACGCTGATGAAACTCTGGCAGAAGTTGTTAGGAATAGAAAAAATCAGCCGTTATGACAACTTTTATGCGCTAGGCGGTAACTCATTGCTGGTAATACAGTTGAGTTATGAGGCGAGGCAAGCGGGTATCGATTTATCGGTGTTAAAGATTATCCGTAGCCCGATACTGCATAAGATGGCTCAGGATGATCTAGCAAGCGCATTCTCTGTTGATGAGGCATTACCAGCACGGAAAACCGGCTATAAGCCACCGATATTCTTCTTCCCCGCTGGCACCGGGAATATTGAATATTTTTATGAGTTAGCTGCGACTATCGATCCTGACTATCCGATATATGGATTGCCCTGGCTACCTGAGCATGCTGAGCAGGAGCCGACTCTGGAAGCGATGAGCCACCGTTTCCTAAAGATGGTTAAGCAAATCCAGCCAGAAGGCTCTTATCATTTTATTGGTTATTGCTCAGGTTCTGTTGTCATTCACGCGTTGGCGAAACAGCTGATAGGACAGAATGAAAAAGTGGGGTATATCGGGCTTATCGATGCGCTCTGGATTAAAGCGCATGACTATGGATTGAACGAAAAACGTTATTTATTTGGCCAAATAGAGTCCCAGGCCGAACGTATAGAGTTAGATATTGAGCGTTATGATGAATTACGTTCACTTGAAGAAAAACTATCAGTAGAAGAATTGATGCGGTTAGGGAAACAATGGAAATTGATTCCCGAAGAGGTTGACCTTGAGAGACATCGAAAAATCTTACACCAGCAGGTCAATTATGCTTGTATGGTCGATGATTACTACGCCGAACCACTGGATATAGATGTTTATCAATTTAATGCGAGCGAAGATATTACCGAGAGACTGGTAAAAATAGACTGCAAATCCAAATCAATATTTTCTGATAAGTCATGGAAAAAGCGAATTGGAAAATACTTAGGATGGGAGCAGGCTTTTTCTCGCGGTCGTATTCATATCCATAAAGTGCCGGGCGATCATCAGTCGATAATCACTAATCAGGAAAATCGGCAGGTACTAGGTGACATGATTTCGCAAACTCTTGGTGATAGCGGCTTACAGGAAAAAAGCAAAACCGAATTCGATCCTTTGATTCCTTTTGTCACTTATTCTGACAGTGTGGTGCCTTTAATCTGTCTGCCGGGCGCAGGGAACAGTATCACCAGCTTGAGGCACTTTATTAGCGCACTGGAGCCTGGTCGTTCCGTGTATGGCCTGCAACCTCGCGGCATTGAGCTCTCTATGCCACCTCATTCATCATTTCAAACTGCCGCGGCTGACAACCTGAAGGCAATCGCGCGTATTACGGAGAGTGGACCCATTCATTTAGTGGGGCATTCTCATGGTGGTTTAGTGGCGTTGGAAATGGCTCACCAATTAAACCTTCAGGGGCGTAAAGTCGCCTCCATTACCTTGATTGACAGCCAAACACCTCGCTTACTGGATGATGCCTGGAAACTCACGAATCAACAGGCCATGGATGATTTTGTTGAGGCAATATTCAACACGTTGAATATTCGACCTGAAAACATCTTCTGGCAGATTCAACATGGTGATGTTCTGACGGTATTAGCTTCCCTGCACCAATTGCTCGAAGCACATGGGCAAGTGCCAAAGAATAGCACGGTGGACCTTTTGACCGGCACTTTCCATACCTATCTCGCGGCTCGCCGTTGGACTTATACCTCACCACCGACATACCCACAAAACCTGCATATCGTCTTAGCCAGCGAGACTTCACCACGTGTCTTGAAAACAGATAAAAAGCCAGTCGATCTCGGTTTGGCCTGGCAGAAAGAAATTGAGGGTATTCAGTTGGATAGAATAAATGGCAATCATTACAGTATGTTATCTGAAATTAATGGGCCTGAATTGGCACGCTGGTGGCAGAAAAACGTAGCCAAGAAGGAGTGAGCATGCTGATGAGTTTCATCATGTGACTTGATAGGCAGACGAGCTAAATAGCTTAGGCAAACGCAATCCATATAACGAATTGGTAATTTTTGAATAGGGGTTTAATCATGTTTTTTATTATCGAAAATATTTTAATGCCTGAAGAGGTTTTTGAAGCCCAAAGGTTATTAAACGCAGCGAATTTTTTGGATGGGCGGGCGACAGCGGATGTTGGATATAGCGTGAAAAACAATTTGGAAATGAAGGTGGATAAGGATTATTTGTCCGTTGTAAATTTAGTGAGCACAGCGTTAGAAAATTCGACTGAAGTGAATATGCGCGTTGTTCCCAGAGCAAGAACCAACCCTATTGTGAATCGTTACGACGAAGGAATGTATTATCACAATCATGTTGATCTTCCTATTCAAGGAGGGAGTACCCAGATGGGGAAAGCCCCTGGTCGTTACGGGCAAAACTTTCTTCGCACGGATTACTCAATGACACTTTTTCTCAGCCACCCCGAAAGTTATGAAGGCGGGGAGTTGGCTTTGGAGATCGCCGATGAGCTCAAACTGATCAAACTGCCTGCGGGGAGTGCCGTTTTTTACTCGACAGGGGTTTATCATGCGGTGCAACCCGTACTTTCTGGTTCACGTGTTGCAGCCGTATGCTGGTTCCAGTCAATGTTCCAAAACGCTCAGGTCCGCAATCTGCATTGGCAGCAATACTGCTTAGAGAGAGAGCTTCAGCAACAAGGGGCTCACGATCTCGCGGATCAAGCCTCCGCAGTCCGTAATAATCTAATACGGTATTTGGCCGTGATTTGATAATGATTTTTGACCGCTTCTTGTGAAGGGGTTTGGTGCTTAATGCTTTTTATTTAACAAACGTTATCAAGAGATTTGAATGATGAAACAAAACACCTTTATCGATATGAGAGACGAAAACGAAAAGATAGCAGATAACTTTTCTTATATAGAGGTGGATAGAAAAGATATTGATGGGGATATTATATCCGACCTTATTCTTAATGGGGAGCGAAATGGCAGTGTGCTCTATGTGATACGCAACGCTTTTACACCTGATGTTGCTCAATCATTAGTTGATTCATTTGATGCAAAACTAGACGAAACTCAAGGCGGGAACCGACCTTATGATGGTTATGTGAACGCCGCTCAAATTGGTGCGACGCAATTTTTGTTAAAAGGCGAAGAGTATGTAAAAGGTGTAACTGAAAACAACTTAAATCTTGTTCCTGTTGTGAATTCGTTGCGGGATGAGGAAGTTGAGTCTATTTTTTTGACCAGCTTTTTGGAGCAGGTTTTTATTCAGAAAGGAATCCACTTTGGTCCCGCCAGATTAAAGGGAGGGTATGGTTCTTTTATTTCTTTACGCCGCTGGTTGGATAATGGGGAGATGTCTCTTTGGCCGCACGACGATTATGCTCAGCTGTCTATCGCCATGCAAGATAATTTTGAGATTGCTAAAACGCGCCGGGACGTTGTGTCGTTTAATGCTTGCGTGGAAGCGGCTAAAGGCGGAGGCATGTTAAAGGTTTGGAATTATAAACCGAATGAAAATACTCGACGTCGACTTGGTGTAGAGGGAAAAGGCTACCCTTATCCTCTGGAACTGCTTGAAAACTTCGAGGCATTAGAAGTCAAGCTTAACCAGGGAGATGTGTATTTTTTAAATGCGAGCTACTTGCATGGCGTGACTAGCGTCTCCGAAGGAAGAAGATTTAGTGCAGGTAGATTTATTGGCCATATTGGTGACCATAAAATTGTGTATTGGACTTAATAAGAACTGTGGGCTACGCCATTAAATTGATGAGTTCTGAAATAGGTTAATACTTTTTAGACTAAACGCCCGATAAATTTCATGGGGCGTTTAGTCTTTGCCATGTAGTGAAGGGGGTTGAGGGGGCTTTGTTGAATAAATCAGAGTCAACCGACAAGGTTTCTTCTTGCGGGGCACCCGTTATGAGATCCGCGTGCTGTCCGGCATTCCCAACAGCGTTATCCGGTTAAGCGCTTTCGCTATCGCCATCACCTCCCCCACCTGCCCATCATAGTCCCGCAGGCTCAAATTACCACCCAGGAGGGTTTTGATGCGGAACATGGTCGTTTCTGCCACTGAACGCCGGTGATAACCCACTTTCTTTTTCCAGGTATCATTAGTGCGGTAAGCGTCACATACAGGCCGCTTCCTTGATGCGCCCATTTTCGTACAACGCGTTGTAGCCGCCGTAAGCGTCCGCCTGCAGGATACCGTTGTAGCCCGCAAGGTGCTCTGTGGATGGATACCTTTACGATCCGGTGAGTACGCGAACCACACAGCCGCCCACGGGTCAGCAATGATAATGCCTATGCGGAATCGTTGTTCCGGACGCTGAAATATGTGCCGGCGTGGCCGGAGAGCGGCTTCAATGCTCTGACACAAACGCGTGTCTGGGGGAATAATTTTACCGACTGGTATAACGAAGGGCACCGTCATAGTGGGATAAATTATGTGACACCCGGTCAACGGCACAGAGGAGAAGACAAAGTGATTTTAAAACAGCGAGATGCCGTTTATCGTCAAGCTAAGTTCACACATCCGGAACGCTGGCCGCGCAGCACAAGAAACTGGCAATGGATAGAAACAGTGACGTTGAATCCCGAACGAGAAGAACGCGTGGCTTAAATTCATTAATGGTGCCAACTATGTTGACAATTACCGGGGGATTTGAGTTACAGATGGTCAGGATTGAAGCAAAGCTTCAATCCTGACCATCTGTTGTTGTTATGGATTTATACCATCAAAAGGCAAAATAAAGAAAGGATCACATTTTTTTGCTTCACAACCGAAGAAAATTTCTTTATTATTCTTTATAAGAGTAATCATTCCTCCACCATTTATATAATATTTCCATATTTCATTACCTATCTTTGCTTTTCCAACTATGTCACATGGAGTTTGATAGAATATACTATATGGAGAAGAGTCATATTCCTTGCTAAGACTTAAAATATTATTTACATCATTTTTACTTAATTTCCATTTTTTGCATATATCAATAATGTCTCTATCATTGCTATCTGTTATTTCCAATCCCGTTACATTAATTATTTCCACTTTGTTTTTTGAATAAGTATAAGGGCTAAATACTATTAGAGTAAAGATTAGCACCTTCACCTTCTGTTTTATAAGATATTTTATCATGTTCATATATATCACTATCACCTAAATTATAATTACATTTTAGTAAACTAACCAATTTTTTAATTGCTTCATTTTGTTGTGTAGTAGCTTGATCCCAAGACTTAGATGTCTTGTTATAAGCTGCAACAACCTCAATTCCTACACTATCAGTATTCATAGGATATCTATCAGGATATTCTTTTAATTTTTCATGATCATGAATTTTCTTTGTATTCCATCCCCAACCACTTATTTTTTTTGCTTCATTAGTATTGCAATTATTTTCTGCCATACACTTAGACTTTATTCTTCCTATGTGATATGTATATTGTTTTAAGCTGGCTGTTTGTTTTATTGTACCATCCTTATCTATAATAAAATGTGTTCCAATACCAGTTGATTTGAATGATGATATAGCTGGTGACATCTTGGAGCCTCCGGTCCTATGTAATACTGTAGCATTCACGGCACTCATTTCACCATGTTCTAAAGTGCTAACACGATCTTGAGTTATATCAGCGTTTTTAAAAAATCCATCATCATTAACATATGGAATTTGACTTAATACATGCTTAACAAAATCATCTCTTGCTTCTGGAGGTGGACATGTAGCACAGGCTTTACCTGCATTCCATGTATTATTTTCATCATGCTTAGATAGTTCTTTTATTAACTCTTCTTTTTTATTAAAGCAAATATTATCATTAAGTGCTATTAACAGTGTTTTTTCCTTTTCATTGATAGGTTTCATTTAGTCTTCCTTTTGACGATAAATTAATTGAGTTTAAGTAATAAATGATGCTTAAATATAACTCATAAACTAAGGCCTTTCTTGTATGAGCCAAAGTGTATTTATAGGTACTTTTTCAAGTCTCCTCAGCCAATATTTACACTGCCTCCACCGATAACAACACCTCCACAATCAACGGCATCTCCTGTTCTGGCGGCAGGTTTTCCTTCAATAAATACAGAGCCGGAACCTCCCGCTATCGCCCGTGAATGTGATGAATGTGATTCCAAAGCATCTCCTTGTCTGGCCAGATAGGCACCGTCTACCTTAACGCTGCTGGCACCAGTAATAACAGGTGTTGCTGGGTAATCACCATGTTCTGTACCCATATCACCGATTCTGATGGCATTTCCCATATTGTCTTTTCCTAAATTAGTATCAAGATACACATTGATTATTATTAAATATTAAGAAGAAATTTCTTAGCTCTATACCAGCCAGGAGTCCCATCATCAGCCAGTCTGGTTAAAATGGCTTTATCAAACTCATCAATATCAAAATCATCTTCTCTGATAATTTTCTTAAGAATTCCCTCCATAGAACGCGTATCTGTGATTTTTTCAGAAAGTAGATAATCATAGAAAAAAGCTAAAAATGGTAATGAGTTATCGATGCTAATACTTTTTCTAAGGTTTGCTAATTCAGATAGCAGAATAGAGTCAAGTTTCTGTAAATATCTTTCTTTTTGCCTTATTTCTATCAATTCATACTGTTGCTCACTGATTTTGAAAATCTTATATTTCCCCTTGGCGTTATCAGGAAAAGGTTCTCTGATTTTTACAAAGTTATCTGTGCGTTCTTCTTCAAGGTAAACTGTTGTGATCCGCGTGATTGGCCCCAAAAAACAATGCGCTTCCCAATCGCTCAATACCCCCAGAAAATCCCAGATATTGCGTGGATCATAAAAACGGAAAAAGACCGGTTTTTCTTGTTGGGGGAGCAATACTTGCAGGTATTTTCGTAAATGCTGACGCACGGTTTTCATATCCGCGTCGCTGTGAACGAAAATTCCCCACGGGGTTTTGCGGCATTCCAGCCAGATTTTGACCTCTTCAGTAACCTGTACCAGATAAGGGGCAATTTCCACCAGTTCTGGCTGGAGGGGTTCACCATAAAGACAGGCTGAAGGCGGGTCATAGCGCTCCAGCATCAAAAACAGGTCGGATTCCGCCGCACCATCAATAATAGCGTAGAGCTTTTCCTGACTCATTCCTGCTTCTCCTTCTCTTTCATTGGGCAATGGGCAACAAACATTGAGCCTTCGCTTGCGGCGGCCAGCAGGATGGCGGGGTTAGCCGGTGCCAGTAAATCACCGGGGCTGCCACCGGAATTCAGGTTAATCGCCGCGCCTTTGATATCAATACCGCCCGCATGAAGCACAACAAAATTTCCACCGACATTTAATGTGATTTTACTGCCACTTTGCAGAGTGAGATCGCCCTGTGCATCCACACTGACTACCCCCTGAATTTTTTCAGCCAGATCGCCTTTGAGCTGTAATGAGCGATCACCGTCAATCTGCTCAATATAATTGCCCGTGGTTTTATGATCCTGTTGACCTTCTACGGTCACCTTGCGGTTATTGGCTATCACCAGTTCATCGTCATGACCAATGCTGGTTGTGCGGTCATAGTTAATGCGTTCTCCCCGTGAATTGCGCACCTGAATGGCGAGGTTTTTCTGAGCATGAATAAAAACTTCTTCGCGATCTTTCTCATCTTCAAAGCGCAGTTCATTAAACCCTTCACCTTTATGGGTTTTCGAGCGGATAGACATCTGGGTTTTCGCCATCGGCAGGCGGTTTGGTGGAATATTATTGGCGTGATAGGCCCGACCGACAATAATCGGCTGGTCGGGATCGCCGTGGACAAAATCCACCAAGACTTCATGACCAATACGGGGAATGGCAATCATGCCCATTAATTGCCCTGCCCACGCCTGACTGACTCGTACCCAGCAAGAACTGCGGTCATTAAATTCACCGTATCTGTCCCAGTCAAACTGGATACGGACTCGCCCGTATTCGTCACAGAAGATTTCTTCGCCCTCCGGCCCAACAACCGTGGCAATATGTGGGCCTTCCATTTGGGGTTTCGGGTAGGGGGAAGGTCGGTAAGAGTTTTTTCGGGTGGTGAAGGTAAATTGATTAGACAGCCACGTACCGCTACCGCCTGGCTGGGTTTCATCGGCTTGTGGCTGTTGACCTGAATGGGTTATCTGAATTAATTGCCATTGGTCATTAAAAACCTCTCTGGGATGATCCATCAGGTTAAATAACTGCCCCGGCCACATGGCAAAACAGTCACCCTGACCGTTACCAAGCTGAGTGTCCCGGCGCAAGTATTCCAGACGATACTGGCTTGCCCGTTGACCTAACTCATCATCTTTATAGCGGCTGGGAAAATCGTAATAGTGATAGCTGTTCAGTATTCGCTGATTGTCAAGATTGCGCCCTTCATACCAGAATTCCCGATTCCAGCGAGGGTTTTTAAAAGTCCTGTCTTTGGTCGTGATATTGGCAACACCAACGCGTTCTGACCAGCTAAATTGGCGGATACAAGTTGTTTCACCAGTCACATCACTTTCTGGGCGATAGGGGACGGTAATTACCTGATTAAGAGACAGGCAGGAGTCGTGAAATACAATGCGTTGCTCGTGCTGATCCTGATCGAATGTGAAATAGTAAAAAATGCCCTCATCAGCCAGTAAGCGCTGGATAAAGGCCAAATCACTTTCATCGTACTGAACACAAAGTTCTCTCGGCGGATGTTTGTAGCCAAGCGCAAAGAAAAAATTCCGCACCCCATTTTCTCTGAGCAGGCTTTCCACGATATCCATAACAGACTGATTTTGGAAAATCCGGCTATTAACCCGTAAGGATGCGCGCCATAAAGGGGGCTGAATAGTGATATGGTAGTGGCTTTGATGGCGCCCGGTTGATTGCAGTGAAAAATGTGTCACCATACCGGTCACTTGGCGTTCAACCTGCTCATTACGATGTACGGCAAAAGCGGCATTTCTGTCAAGGATATCGGCAAAGTCAATTTCAGGGGTTTTGCAGGTCAGTGTGGCTTCCAGCCGAAAGGGGGAAGAGAGTGACTCATGAAGTGAAAAATCTACGACTGCGAATGTTTGTTCGGGTAAGTTTTCTGTAATCAGTGTGAATATTAAACCTGAGCGATCAAGTAATTGATTGATTTTATCCATTACCCTGCTCATTTGTACTCTCCATAATTTTTTAGTGTATCAATCCTTATTTACTGCCTAAATAGTAAAAATAATTTAATAATGAAACTGTTATTGCATATTTTTGGTACAATACGGGGCAGGATATAATAGAATTGTTTATACATGCAACCATGAATAAAAGTTCAGCAGGGAAATTGTGATTAACTTCTCCTCTTAAATAAAATCAATTAATTACATCATTTTAATTTCACATAATACAACAGATTAAAATCATCCTGACGTGCTGCGCTTGTCTTCTCCGTGTTACCGGGCTAAGCATTAACCCGGTAACACGGAGAGCTGAAAAACACCTGCCAGAAAAAATATTTCCTCACCTTCGCCTCATTTTTTCCCTCACTTTTTATTTTCCTCACTGCGAAAACAGGTGAGGAATCGATTGTTTTTTATCCTTAAAAATCAACGTTTTTTGTGCTCCTCACTTTTTCCGTATATAGGCGAAAAAAGTGAGGAAAACGGTGAGCAGTAAAATCCCTCTCCTCACCGTTCCTCACTTTCGGACTCACTTTTTAATCTTCATTATTCTGGTTAACAATGCTGAGCTCCTGCCCGTGGCGGGTAATCAGTCCGTCCTGTTCTAACTTGGTCAACCAACGGCTGAAATTCTTCACATTCACCCCCATCGACTTTAAATCATCACGTATAAGGGCAATGGAACAAGGCTCTTTCAGGGCAGTGCGCGACCGGATACACTGCCATAATGTCGTGTGGTTATCTGTTTTATTGGGGATGCGTTCAATTTCTTCTTCCTCAACTGGATCGCGTGGCCTGTCAACCAGAACCAGTGATGTAATATTCTCACCGTCTTTATCAGTAAAAAGCTCCACCACGTGCATATCATAGGCTTTGGCTTCCGGCTCTTCGGCATCTTTCATTTTGGTGCAAGTGATAACCAGTGCGCCGCCTTTCTTCCCTTCGCGGCTGATCTTGTATTCAACATCCAGCGCAGCACGAAAGGCACTGGAACCCCTTGCGCCTTTGCTTTCATCTTTACCAGAATGGTGAACCACGAGAATGCTTGCGCCTGTTTTGGCTTTCAGCTCGTCACAACCCCGAACAAACGCGCCCATATCTTTTGAATCATTCTCATCAGCACCGCCAAAACAGCGGGCGAGCGTATCGAGAATAATCAGACGTACAGGCTCGCCTGTTTCCGATTCAACCTGTCGGGCAGCAATCACCAGCTCATGCACTTCGGCAGGCGAGGCCGGAAATACCGGCGTATTAATCAGATACATATTTTCAACCGTCTGGCCGTTGACGATTTCCCATGCTTTGATGCGCCGGGGCACACCGATCCCGCCTTCACCGACCACGTACAGTACAGCACCTTGAGCAACCGATTTTCCAGCCCATGCCTTACCCGTAGCAATATGACAGCCCCACGCCCCGCCAGAAAACTCTTATATGAACCGCTCGCCCCGTAAATACTGCACAGGGAATGCGCCGGAATAATGCCCTTAACCACGTAGTCTAACTGGGCATCAAAGCCTGCTGAACCGACTGACAGCGGTAACTTTGTTTTGCGCTGCGGATAAAGGGTTTTGACATTGTCATGACTGCGGTTTACTTTGGCGTAACTGTTCATTGGCTCCCTCACCTGATATAACCCCTTACTGAATGCCTGCTTTGCGGCTTCAACACCGTGTTGCCGGCGATAATCATCCCAGTCGGCTTTATGTTCTGTAGGCGGTAACGAAATCCAGCCATTCACCGCAAGGGCGGCTTTTTCTGCCGAGATCTTGCCAACGTTATTTTTGGGTTTACCGGTCTTATCCAACTCGCCGGGGCTGTGCCAGTCATTATCTGCGGCAATAATGATTTTTGTATCCGGCCAGCGTTCCCGAACCGCTTTCGCGACAGAGTACAAATTGCCTGCATCTAGGGCTGCCAGAACGGTGCCTTTATAGAGCTGGTTAACGGTGAATGCCGTGGCATAACCTTCTGTAATGATCACCGTGTCTGGATGTCCCTCCAGCGCTGATATGGCGATAAACGCACCTTTCTTTTGGCTACCGGACAGTAATTTTTTCGTTCCATCTGGTTTGATGATCTGCGCACCGGTGACTTTTTTATCCAATGCTGTCAGTGCCAGCATGGCTGAATTATCGAACAGTAGTCGCTGATTAGGGCAGTACAGTCCCTTTGCGGCCAGATAGGGCGATTGCCCGGCGACAGTTTGCGCCATCAGTGCCGCGACTCTTTCGGCAATCGGCTGTGTTGGATAGGTGTTTTCTCTGGCGGGCTTTAGTTCCGGTAAAGGCAATGACTGCACGTTAGCAACAATTTTTGCTGCTTCAAGAATCGAGATCCCTGTGGTTTTTGCCACTAAATCCAGTCCATCACCATAATTCGGGGTATCACATTGGCGGCAGTGCCAGTTGCCGTGATAGTGATCGTCAATAAAGTGGAAACGGTCAGTGCCACCGCAGACAGGGCAGGCACCATGCTTTCCCTTTGCCGGAACATCAATACCGCAAGCAGGCAACAGGTTTTGCCAGGAATACATAGCCGATGTTTTTACGGTCTGGATCAAATCAAGCGGTTTTGGGTTGCCTACTGTTTTTTGAGCTGTAAATTCAGGGCGAGTTTGGGTATGCTGTATCAGCCATCTTTTTTACCTCAATTAACGGTTGTTGGTCAGGTGCCTCAGATGTGTTCCCGCACACTGGGGCGTTGTGTTTTTATCTTGTTCTTATGTCATCTTCTTTTCTGTGTTATGCCGCCCGCGATTCAGCGATACGTTGCGCAATCCAGTCATCAATCTCTGCTTCGATAAAAGCGACTGAGCGCGAGCCGATTTTGACCTGTTTTGGGAATGCTCCGTCACTAATCAGTTTGTAGATCCACGCTTTGCTATAACCCGTTCTGCGCTGCACTTCCGGCAGACGGATCAGGCTGGTTTTCAATGTTGTCACTGTCATTTTAATTCTCCTGTTACCGAGTCCTTGAGCGCTCATCGTGGACGTTGTTTGATGACAGGCGAATTATTTAAAAAGCAAGACTAAATGAACAGCGTTAATTCTTTTTTTCTCGATTAGAATTAATGGGTTGCAAATTTTACTAGCGGTTTTTTCTGTCACGCAGCGGTTTGGCGAAATCATACGGTGTGATGGGTTTTTCCCGGTTTGCATCCAGATAATCCGCCCACCATTGCACCATCAGCCGCCGTTCATCCAGATGTTTGGAGGTGTGAATATACGCCGCTCTAACGTTGTTGCGTTCGATATGGCTTAACTGGCGCTCAATGGCATCATCACTCCACAGGCCGGATTCGCCCATTGCACCACGTGCCATTGTACGGAAACCGTGCCCGCAGATTTCAGTTTGGGTGTTGTAGCCCATATTGCGCAGAGCACTGTTAACGGTGTTTTCACTCATGACTTTCGCGGAATCATGATCACTGGGGAACATCACTTCACAATTGCCGCTCAGTTCCTGTAATGCTTTGATGAGTCGAACAGCCTGATGGCTCAGGGGCACAAGGTGACCGGTTTTCATTTTCATACCGCGTTCAGAGAAGCGAACACCTTTAATGGGTTGTCTTGTGGCAGGAATTTTCCACACGGCGTTTTCAAGGTCGATTTCCTGCCAGCGGGCAAATCTCAGTTCGCTGGAGCGGACAAACGTCAGCAGAGCCAGCTCTACCGCGATTTTGGTCAGTAAGCGCCCGCGATAAGCCGATAAGCGGTTCAGGAAATCAGGTAAACATTCATGGGGCAGGGCGGGATGATGACGGGATTTTGCGGTGGTGAGTGCGCCGGTCATATCATTAGCCGGATTGGTT
The DNA here is from genome assembly GCF_028598805.1 of Xenorhabdus yunnanensis. Classification (GTDB taxonomy): domain Bacteria; phylum Pseudomonadota; class Gammaproteobacteria; order Enterobacterales; family Enterobacteriaceae; genus Xenorhabdus; species Xenorhabdus yunnanensis. The sequence goes on from NZ_JAQRFI010000016.1 coordinate 16,270, forward strand.
TCCAGAATATCATTCTGGACGGCATAACGCATAATAGCAGTGATACGCTGGCGCAGACGTTGGGCGATATCGTGTTTACCCTGCTCATCAATGGCCTTGACTGGCGCTAAAAGCTGGCTGGTGCGTAATGTGGTAATATCGCGGGCACCGATATGGGGGAAAATGTACTGCTCAAGATTGCGCAGCACTTTTTGACAGTGGCTGTCGCTCCAGCGTTTGTTACTGGCGTGCCATGCACGGGCGACTTGTTCAAACGAATTGATTTTGGTGGGCGTTGGTGTGCCTTTTTTCTCGGCTTTGGGGTCGATACCCTGAGCCATCAGCTTTTTGGCTTCATCGCGTTTAGCGCGGGCATCTGCTAACAATACTGTCGGATAGACACCGAACGCCAGCCGATCTTCTTTTTTATCGGTCGGACGGTAATACTTCATGCGCCAGTACTTCGAGCCGCGTGCTGTGATTTCTAAATAGAGGCCACCGCCATCAGCGAGTTTGTAGGTTTTTTCTTTGGGCTTTGCAGTTTCGATTTGTCGTGCGTTAAGTTTCATTATTAAGGGCATTCCTTTAATCGAACGGTAAGTGCCCCGAATTATGCCCTTCGCTGCATATTGATTGCAACAGACTAAACTAGACGTAGAAATAGGAATGGATATTGATTTTACTGAATTTAGTATGAATTGTTTTGACTTGGCTGGACTTCACTGGAAGTTGAAGTGGTGCCGGAGGCGGAATCGAACCACCGACACGGGGATTTTCAATCCCCTTGTAAGTTAAGAAAATGTAACATATTGATTTTTTGCTTATTTTGTATGCTCAAACTACTGAGTGTACAACATGAAAATACTTCCTATAATTTCTCCCAAAGGCGGCGAAGGTAAATCCACCCATGCTGCAAATCTGGCTGGATTTTTTGCTGATGCCGGTCTGCACACCCTCCTGATTGACGCCGATTACTCACAGCCCACCTCCAGCAGCATTTTTATCCTGGAATATGAAGCCCCTGCTGGCTTGTATGAATTGTTGATGCAGACGGTCGATCTGAGGGAATCTACGCGGATCATTTCCCGTTCAACGATCCGTAATCTCGATATCATTGTCTCCAACGATCCCGATGAACTCCTGCCGACAGCGATGCTGCACGCGCCTGATGGACGCCTGCGCCTGCGCAATATTTTGCAGCATCCTCTCTTCAATCAGTACGACATCATTATCATCGACTCCAAAGGGGCAACCGGGGTAATGACGGAACTGGTAGTGCTGACTGCCATATATAGTGTGCTGGGGATAATCAAACCGATATTACCGGATGTACGGGAGTTTCTGCGCGGCACGTTACGGATGCTGATCCGCCTTCAATCCTTTGAAAATTATGGCATTCAGCTTCCGCTGATCCAGATACTGGCCAATGGCATTGAAGGCACTAATCTTGACAGGGATACACTTCATGAGCTGACCGACATTATCAACTATCAACGTTATGACGCCTCCGCACTGGGCGGCAGGCAGGTTTATCAGTTGCTGAATACCCGAATAGACCTGCTGGATATCTACAAACTGGGACACGTTCGTGCCCAGCCTGTCCATTGCCTGGAATATAAAACCACCCGCAAAAGCCCCGCTGCGGCGCAAACCCTGCACTGTCTGGCCTGTGAACTGTTCCCTGAATGGAAAGCGAAATTTGATGCCGTGCTGGTCAACCAACCGACGGGGAACGCGCAATGAATGTTATCTGGCGAGCCGTTTGTTTTTGTTATGGTAATGCGGAATTACCGTTTACGGATACGCAGGAGGAGTGGTTTGTGTTTATCGATGCGCCTGATCGGAAAGCGGCGTTGGCGAAATTCCGGACATTATTATCCATTATCTGGGATGTTTTCCCTGAGCAGGTGGATCATTTCAGCCCCCGTCATGAAGCCGAGTTGCATGAACTGTCACTGATGCCCGGTACACCGGATGATTGGGCACTGCTGGAATGCGGCTGGGAAAATGGCCGGCCACAGTATTTAACCGCACAAGATGTGCTGTTCTGGGTCTCTTCCCCGCATCTGCAACAACGGTTAGTGGCTGCGCTGAATAGCGTCAGTCAGGAGGTGAATAATGAAGCGGGATCATGAGGCCTTACAGGCCATCAGTGAAGCGGCGCCCAGCTACGCTTATGCCGAGGTGGGAGTGATTGGCGGACTGGTACTGGACAATGATCGTTGGGATAGCGTGGTTCAGCGGCTGTCTGCCGACGATTTTTTCTTCCCGGCACACCGGATACTCTATCAGGCCATTACTGAACTGAGCGAAAAAACTGTCCGTTTGACCTGATCACCCTGACCGATAGGCTGACACAGCGGGGGCAAATAGACAGCGCTGGCGGTTTTGCCTATGTGGCAGAAGTGTGCAAAAACACGCCCAGCGCGGCCAATATTGACGAATATGCCCGCATTGTGGCCGAAAAAAGCCGGTTACGTCAGTTACTGGCACTGGGTAAATCCCTCAGCGCAGACGTTTTTCAGCCTAATATCCAGTCAGAAACCCTGATTGAGCAGGCAGAACATCAGCTGTTTAATCTGGCGGAAAAAGGTGCAGCCCGGCAACATCAGGCCGTGACCCTGCTGCAAGGGGCGGATGCCCTGATTGCCCATCTGGAACGCATACAGGGCAGCAACGGCATCACCGGGACACCGACCGGTTTTCAGGCGCTGGATGACATGACCTGTGGCTTACAGGCGGGCGACCTCATTCTGCTGGCTGCCCGTCCTTCCATGGGAAAAACTGCGCTGGCGCTGGCCTGTTGCCTCGGTGCAATTCGGCATCGGGACGATGCGGTGGTACAGATTTTCAGCCTGGAAATGCCAACGGCACAACTGATGCTGCGTCTGTCTGCGATGGAAGGCGGCGTGGCGTTAACCGCGCTGCGCAGCGGCCTGCTGGACGATGAACAGTGGGGGCGCATTAGCCAGAGTCTGGAGCAGTTTGCCCAATGGGATCAGCGGCTGATTATCGATGATTGCAGCCATCAGACCCCGGCGTTATTGCGTGCCCGTGCCCGCCGTTATACCCGTCAGTACGGTAAACCTGCCCTGATTATGGTGGATTATCTCCAGCTGATGTGCGCCCCCGGACAGGAAAACCGCACGCAAGAAATCGCCGATATCTCCCGCAATCTGAAAGCGTTAGGCAAAGAGCTGGAATGCCCGATACTGGCGCTGTCACAGCTGAACCGACAAGTCGAAAACCGTATCGATAAACGCCCCAATAATGGGGACTTGCGTGATTCCGGCTCGCTGGAGCAGGATGCTGATTTGATCCTGCACCTTTACCGCGATGAAGTCTATCACGAGGGAACCCCGGATAGCGGGGTTGCCGAAATAATTATTGGAAAGCAGCGTCAGGGACCGACAGGTACGGTGCGTGTGCGGTTTGAGGCGCAATATACGCGTTTTTCTGATTTCGATGGCAGCGGGAGGTAAAGGATGGGACGCAATACACTGAATTTAGGCAATGCCTTGTTACAGCAGGGGCGACAGGCGGTGACCACTCTCAATGACAGCCCGCCGATGGCGGAAATGCCGATGGTACTGACGCTGGATCAACTTCGCCCGAATCCGGATAACCCCCGCACCAGCCGCAATCCCCGCTATGACGATATCAAAGCCTCGATAAAAGCGCGCGGGCTGGATACGGTGCCGAAAATCACACGTGATCCGGACGGTGACGAGGTTTATATCTTCAGTGATGGCGGGAATACGCGCTATCAAATTCTGTCCGAGTTGTGGCAGGAAACCGGGGAGGAACGTTTTTATCGTGTGCATTGCCTGTTTAAGCCATGGCCGGGGCGCCTACAGTGTGTTATCGGGCACTTAGCTGAAAATGAACTGCGGGGCGATCTCAGTTTTATTGAAAAAGCATTAGGGATCTGCAAGGCAAGAGCGATTTATGAAGCGCAGAAACAGAAAAAAATCAGCCTGCGTGAGTTGTCTGCGCTGCTCAGTGAAGCCGGTTTTCCTGTCAGTGCCAGCCATATCAGCCGGATGGAAGATACCGTGCAGTACCTGTATCCGTGGATGCCTAATCTGCTGGAATCCGGGCTGGGAACACCACAGATACGTCCTTTATTGGTGTTGCGTCAGAATGCGGATACAGTCTGGCAGCAACATATCTTCAGTATAAACCCGGAACCAACCGTAATCTTTGATGAGGTTTTTGGTCTCTGTTGCCATAAGTTTGATGCACTGGAAAACTGGTCACCGGAGATGTTCCTCGATGAACTGATTGGCGACTTATTGCAGGCATTGTCGCACCCGCAGCTGAATTATGACCGCTGGGTACTGGAATTAGATCCGAAGGAAAGTAACCGCCGACAACTCTTTGGTGAACAGGCCGCTACGTTTGATCCGGTGCCGGTGCCGGAAGAGCCTGAGACGAATAAAGCGGATCGGGTTCGAGTGCCAGATAGGGAATCGAACCTGCGAATAATGGCTCAACCTGACACGGGTACGGTGCAGATACCGGAGGCAACCCGTTTTCCGGCCGATAAGGTACAAACACCTGCGACATCTCCCCGAAAAAATCCGGTGATCCCACCTTATCAGCCGGATTGTGCTGATAACCCGCCTGAAACAGTGATACCTGTTCCTGAAACCGAATGTCTGCACTTTGCCCGAACCGGGCTGGAGCCGGTCAGTTCCATCTGGGATATTTCGCCGATGCAGGACGATATCGAGCATCTGCAAAACATGGCCTTTCGGCTGGCGTTTGAACTGGCGGAAGTGATGGGCTGCGACGGCGATTTGCTGCCCGTATCGGATGCGGGAGCGGTGGGATTTTGCCTGATTGACGGGCAGGATGCTCATCCTTTTTCGTCTTTATTGCACTCCCTGACCGGAGAAATTGCTAATGATGGCAATGAACTGACATTGACAGCTGTTTTGCTGGGGACGGCCGGACGGGAAGAAGTGCCTTTACTGGACGACACCCAGACCGTGAAGTTCTTACGCCTCATTCGGGTTATCCGTCGTCTGCGTGAGCTTCAGCGTGGGGTCGCACCGGAGATGTTAACGATGTAGCGATATCGGTACGGAGTGCCTGCTTTTCAGTGTGTTGTTCATTCATTGTGTTTTGACTGGCCTGATAGTGGAGGAAGTGTATGAATCATTTATCGCAAGCAACCAACAGTCTGTTGTTGCAGTTGGTGATGGATTTGAAAAACGGCTATATCCGCCGTTGCGAGGCACTGGGGCTGGCACCCTCGGAGATGCTGATGTTACAGAGCCTGACAATTGAAGATCTGCATTATCTGGGCAACAGCCCGGTGTCGGTGCTGACCATCCAGATCCATCACAGTAATCTGGTGCGCATCTTACATCAGGCGCGGATTGAGCAGCAGCGGTTGCAGCGCATTGACCGGGCACTGGAATTAGGCGGTTCTATTGAACTGATGCGGTATTTTTTCGGCTTGTCCAGTCTGGAAATCGCCGCCCGCCGACGTATTTCCGGGGTGACCGTAAAACCGGGACGCAATTCGCCCCTGACAGAAGAGGAAAATCGTGAGTTGTGGCAACGCTGGCAGGCCGCGGCGATTGTCGATGTGGACAGCGCCGAAGGACTGGATATGATGCTGGAGATGGCCGCGCATCATCAACTCTCGCTGACGGCCGTCTGGCATGCGGTGAAAGACTGGCCGCACAACGAAGCGTCTGAATCTGTCAAAAAACAGGCCTGAAAGCCTTCAATGAAAAATAAACAGAAAAGGAAACGATGTCAGGAAAATTAACGGAAATGATGCCCGGCTTGCATGTCCCTGCAACGACACCGCTGTCACTGCGTCGCAAGGCGCAGCATCAGGTGCGGTGTTATCAGCGGGGCGAGCGCAATTACGTCCGGCTGAAAGAAAGAGGCACCGGGTATCTGAAAATCAATGTGGGGTTTGGCGGTTGTTAAGCCGGGATGACGGACAATCGTGGGAGCTGATGCTCCATGAACGTTACAACAATGAAATTCGTAAATAGTCAGTATTGAAGTGGTGTCATTCTGCATCTTGTTCAAGGCAACAGGATGCAGCCCTGACATTATTTTTACCGATTAAATTGAAAGGCAAAGGCCGGAGATACGGGATCATGATAAACCTGTCAGCAGACAGCATAATTGCTCATACCATCGCCAAGATGAAAATACGTCTGGAACAACATTCAGACGATGACGTTTCACAACTGCGCAGTGGTCTGCTGTTTATGGGTAACATTCAGGATGCCTATCCCCGCCGCCTGTTACTGGATGACCGCCTGTCGCCGCTGGATAAAACGGGCTGGATGATGATCAGGTTGTATGCACAGCAAAATGAAGGTGCGGTTTTTCCCAGCTATGACGAATTGCAGGGACTGCTGGCTTCCCCCTATAAAGGCAAGGCATCACGTGAAACCGTCAGCCGGGTGTTGCTGATGCTGCGAATCACCGGCTGGCTGAGTTTATGCAAGCGTATCCGCGATGAGCACGGGCGGGTGCGGAGCAATATCTATGCGCAACACGATGAGCCGCTGACCTGCCGTGATGCCGAAATTCTCGATCCTCACTGGCTGGATACCGTGGTGGAAGCCTGTTGCAGCAAAAACCGCACTATCAGCCAGACGGCCCGGGATGTCCTGACTGACATCAAAGAAGATCCGCTGATGCGTCATCGCCACAGTCATATCCGTTTGCTGGAAGAGAGGCTGAATGCGGTGCAAACACCGCAGCAAAGAGTGATGCGTCAGTCGCTTCAACAAGGAAAACATCAAACCGAACTCAGGGAAATCAAGCTGGGTTCGGAAACCGAACTGAGTCAGTCAAAGGGGCAGACTGAGCTGAATTCGGTATCCGAACTCAGTCTGAAATCAACGCCTTATAGTGATTCAGCTAAACCGAACCGTTATGTACGTTCTTTTACACAGAATGTGAATAAAAAAACATACGTAGATCTGCAATCCGCTGTTTTTCTACCGGAAGGGCTGTGTCGACAACTGGAGCCGGAAGATGTGACGATGCTGAACAGCCAGTTGCAGGCGCTGCCCGCTGAACAGGCGCAGACCGTGTTGAGTTGTCTGGACAAAGCGTTATGGGCCGGAAAAATTGGCAATCCGGTCGGCTGGCTGCTGACGATGATGAAACGGGCACGGGACGGGAAATTATACGGGCAGGCTGAAACTGCGGCTACCACGCCTGCTGCTGCAAAGACATCTGTTGAATTCACTCAACCTGTTGAGCGGCCTGTATCACCTTCCTCGCAAGCCCATGTGCGCAGTGTCGTGAAAGACATCCGTCAGCGACTGACCATGGCGAAATACCGTCATGATAATATTGATTAAAAAGAAAACGACTGTGCCCGTGGCACACGAGATTAAAAAACAGACTGTTTTAACCCGCGTAATGAAGATGGAAAATCCTGCTGTGTTGTCTGAATCAATAGCGGTTGAAAATCATACAAGTGTGCCCGTGGCACACAAGATTAAAAAATAAACTGTTTTGACCCGTGTAACGAAGACGGAAAACCCTATTGTATCGTCTGAGTCAATGATGATTAAAAATCATACGGTTGTGCCCATGGCACACAAGACTAAAAAATCATCATTTCTGACAATAAATAACATCCTTCAATCTTCTCTTTTTCGATAACTGGTTATTCATTGAGCCACCGCCTGTTTTGCCCTGATAGTTTGACTGACTTATCAAGGCTAAACAGGAGTTTTGTGTATGTCTGATGCAGAAGAAAAAACCGCATCTCAGCCGCGTTTACGCGCCGGTGTTTTAACATCTTCGTTAACGATTGAATTACATACCCACTATGCCATTCGATTATGGGCAGGGCGTCGACGGGAAGACATCAGCGAGTCGCATAAGATTACGGAGATCCTGGGGATGCCGCAGGTGATTAGACGGGCGGCCAACATCAGTGTGGATTCCGCAGCGGATAATCCGTATGCCGATGCCTGGCTGGTGAAACTGGAGCAGAAGCTGGAAGCTGCGTCCACCAATCTCCAACAGAGTCTTGCCACCTTGCAGGATATTCTGAATGCTGTACCAAAGCAGATCACCTTATCCGCTGTTTCTTCTGTCGAACCACTGAATATCGGGGTTTACAGTCACTCTCCGTTAGGCTATCGCTGTGTCTGGCTGCTGGTCGGTTATGACCAGCTGGCGATGAAAACGTTTCAGGCTTTTCATTATGGGCTGATTTCACGTGCAGAGCGGGATGCCTTTCTGCACAACGGCAGCCGTGTCATTCGCCAGATTTACGGTCTTGTGCGCTCTTACCATTCACTGGCGGTCACCCGACAGGATATTGCTGAGAAAACCCCGATAGGGCTTGACGCCATTAAACTGCTGGGTGAACCGCATCCCGATATTTTGTCAGGCAAGCAGAGTTCAGCGTTTTCCTCCCCATTACGTTCCACAGAACAAGGTTAATGGAGGTGGAAAGATGCAGCTTTATTTATGTGAAAAGCCCTCTCAGGCCAAAGACATTGCCAACGTTCTGGGCGTAAAACAACGTGGGCAGGGATTTCTCTTTGGTGTCGGTATCACGGTGACCTGGGCCATCGGGCATTTGCTGGAAGTGGCCGCCCCCGAACATTATGGTGAGCAGTTTGGTCCGCCGTGGCGGCTGGAGGTGCTGCCGGTGCTGCCCGTGCAGTGGCAGTGGTCGGTGAAGGAAGCGACAGCGGGACAGTTTGCCGTCATCGAACAACTGTTGAAACAGGCGGAGGAAGTGATTATCGCCACCGATGCCGACCGTGAAGGGGAAATCATCGCTCGTGAGTTGCTGGAATATTGCCGTTTCACTGGTTCGGTCAGGCGGTTGTGGTTGTCGGTATTGGATGAAACCAGTATCCGGCAGGCACTGGCGTCAATTTTGCCGGGTGAGCAGACGGAAGCACTCTATCAGGCAGGGCTGGGGCGGGCACGCGCCGATTGGTTAACGGGTATCAATCTGACCCGTTTGTATACCCTGAAAGCCCAGACGCTAGGGTTCGGGGACGTGTTATCCATCGGTCGGGTACAGACCCCGGCGCTGGCTCTGGTGGTGAACCGAGATAAAGAAATCAGTCACTTTGTGCCGAAACATTACTGGCAGGTGATGGTGAAGCTGGAAAAAGACAACACCCACTTTCAGGCGAAATGGCTGCCCGCCGCGGAGGAGGGCGATGCCGAAAACCGCTGTCTCCGGGAGGCTGTGGCGCAGGCAGTACAACAACGTTGTCAGCAGGCAATGCAAGCCACGGTGATGGCGGTCAGCAAAAAACGGGAGAAAACCCCGCCACCACTTTGCTTTGATTTGGGGACATTGCAGCAGACGGCTTCCCGTCTCTGAGGCATGGGGGCGAGTCAGGTGCTGACGATTGCCCAGTCCTTGTATGAAACCCATAAAGCCACGACTTACCCACGCATGGATTGCGGATATCTGCCCGTGTCCATGCAGGCTGATATTCCGGTGGTGCTTACAGCACTGGTGCGAACCGATCCGGCGATGGCCGATATTATCAGCCAGCTGGACGAACAACTGGTTTCCCGCGTCTGGAATTAAAGATAATTATAACTGATTGAATATAATAAGTATATTTTCATGTTTTCCTTTTGTGCCTCTTTTAGTGCCCCTATATTCTTTCACTTGCTTTAGTTCATGTATCTGACTGATTTTACTTATTTATATTACTTATTGTGTGCTTTTTCATCATTTTAAAGCAAAAAAGCCGTGAGGGTTAAAAATGGTCAAATTGGGCAGCCATTTTACGCTCAGGGCTTGATATAAAAAATTCTCATTTTTACGACGTCGATCACAAATTGAAGCGGGTTATTCCTGTGGTTTATTGCGAGCCTTACGCTCAACTAATCGACCATAACTATCAAAATAACGACTAGGCCAGATCTCTGAAGGGTGGATACCGAGATAATTTGCGATAATCCATTCGCCTTTAGGCCACTGCCTGCTGAGTGCGTTTGCTAATGTTGATGAACTGAGTCCCGTCTTACGGGAGAGCGCTGCTAAGGTTGTACCGCGTTTACGTAATGCTGCGATGATATCGGCCTGATGCCAGTCATTTTTAACGTTGTTAGTCATTCCTGCTACCCCTTCCATTAATTAATATTGATGGTGGCGATCCAGACAGGGTTAGCACTACTGGGAGCTATCTTCCAGCGAGGCCGAAGCCTCCCCCGCCTGAACCGCCATTGAAAGGGCGAGCGCAGACACACTGGTAGAAACTTCCTACCAGTGGATAGCTCTTTGCAAGGGTGCTAATCCTTGACCACTAGATTTTGCTAATGGCGGGAATACTTTAACTGATTGTTTTATCGGACTCAATAACTAAACGACTAAGTTTAACGGCTATAAACCCGCTCTACATAACGCCCGCGACCATCACCGTGCCCCAAATCCATTGAAACCAGTGCCCTTGCCTCCTGACGACTAAAACCATTCTGTTGGTAATAATTCAGTGCATCCTGCGCCCATGCATAGCGTAAACTATGGGGAGAATGGCAGCCTGTTAAACCAATCTTTGTGGTATGTGTCCGCCAGTAGTTCATGGCCTGCTTGAGATCGGGTTTATCAATCAGCCTGCCGCCACGTTGTTCTGCAATAGTAATGGCCTGTTCGACAGCCTCTTTTACCGCTGCGATATCCAGTACACGGGTTTGTCTTGCCCGGCCGCCTTTTGTACCGAAAACAACATGCAGTTTTGGCTCTGGTTGCTCTAACTGTTTGCGCCAGCTTTTCAATGAAGCACTGCATTGCACCGCTTCCTGAGAACATAACCCCAACAATCGGGCAAGTGTCAGTGTGACGGCAAATCCGGCATCACGTTCACGTGCCTTCTGATAAACAACCTGAAACGTGGCATCAGGGATCGCTTGTTTTGTTCCGGCGCGGCTGGTTCCACTTAATCCCAATGCCTGATTGCTTAAACGCGGCGAGGTTTCCAGCTTCTCCCGACCTGCCATGCGAAAGATATTACGCAGTGCGGACATTTCATTTTGCACCGTTCGCTTGGCGATCCCCTGAGACAAACGGGCATCAACATACTGTTCCACATGCTTGGCTTTCAAATTCTTAAGGCTTTTGACCTGAATATTCAGGCTCAATAACAACACGCCTAAACGTTCGGCGATCTGAATGCGATCATGGCAAGTTTTATGACTGCCGCCGCCTTGTCGGGCAAAAAATTTTAATTCCTTAATCAATCGACTCATTAGCTTCTCCCGCGACCTATACCTGACAACATGCAATCTCTGGCGCGCGACCATTCTGGCAAAACAGAAAAACCTGCTTTGCCCTTGATCGATATCTGTGCGCCAGAGTGAACGCAGGTTGAGGTATTGCGGGGTATCGGTTGAGTACGCGGTACTGCCGCCTGTATAAACAGGTCATCCCCACCGGCTAAAAGCCAGCCTCGATATCGTCAAGTTCTCCTTTTTTAATCTAAAAATGCAGTGTCAGATTCACTGCGTGGTGAAGCAGGCGTGAGCCTGTCAGGGTTGTGGTACTCTTTGGCTGCGGCGTCACTTTCAGCGGTAACCCGCAAAAAGTGACGCCTTGAGTTTTCGAACAATCAGCAAAGACTATTAAAGCGTTGAAATACCAACGGGTACAGCAAAACGCCGCCAGATTCAATGTCAAACGGTAGTCATGCGTTAATGGTTTAGCGGTAAAAAAATTGTCTGTTGAATAATTCAGACAGGGATAGATAAAAGTATGAACGGATGCGCAAAAGCCATCCTGTTGTTCATTGAAGATAAACAGGATTTATGTTGATTTGAAAAGTCAGTGTATGAACCCACGTTCAACACCCTTCGGCGACAAGATAAAAACACCTTTTGGGCGTATTTTTAGTTTAATAAACCTTCATTACCAGACAAGGGGTTTATGTCTGACAATATCTGCTTCCAAAGGTGGGCAGATGTACCGCAATGCTTGCTCTCCCTTGCAGGCTACGGGAGTTTTCATTCGCCGCTTAACGCTGATCCTTGCAGGCGATAGGATCGTTTTAGTTACAGCTCCATACATTATCTATTAGATTGAAGCGAGTCAAATGTTTGTTCAAGGTAGAACAACACACAACTTTTACCAGCTAGTAAGATGCCCGCGATAATTATCGCGGGCGCTATTACCCATTACATTTAGTGCCAGTTGGCAGCCAGTACAGGTTGCAGCCGTTGTTGCTCAACATCGCTGAACATTGTAGTTGCAGGAGCTGATGGTGCAAATGCAGCTATGGCTTGAACAAGGTGCTCAATCTCACTATCCATCAAGCGATGACTCTCACCGACCATAATACTTGCTGGTCGTTCAGGAGAGCTAGCATACCAATTATGCAGCATGACCTCCTGTTTGCTACCAATGACCGAAATCTGCAAATCCTGCCCAGCATGCTGGAATCTCAGATTATCAAGACTGATATCCTTTCCTAACACCAATTTGCCCATATCACCGCTAAATTCTAACTTATTGAATCCATGCCCGACTTCTACCGTCGACATAGTACCACTGGTCAAAATATTGTTATTACCATCACCAACTTTTACCTTCGACATAGTACCGTTAGCAACGATATGGTTATTACCATTTCCTACTTCTATTTTAGCCATAGTACTACTGGACTCGATATTGTTATCTCCATCTCCGGCTATGAATTTGCCAACATTGCCGGTAATGATATTATTACCATCACCTAGCGTGATATTGGCATCTCGTCCTGTTACATTGATCTTATTATCACCACGCCCAGCGACTAGTTTATCAACATTGCCGGTAATGATGTTATTACCATCACCTAGCGTGATATTGGCATCTCGTCCTGTTACATTGATTTTATTATCACCACGCCCAGCGACTAGTTTATCAACATTGCCGGTAATGATGTTATTACCATCACCTAGCGTGATATCAGCTCTATGTCCTGTCACATTGATCTTATTATCACCATGTCCAGCAGCTAGTTTATCGACATTGCCAGTAATGGTGTTGTTACCACCACCTACTTTTATCGTCGGCATTGTACTGCTGGATTCGATATTATTATCTCCATGTCCGGCTACTAGTTCGTCGACATTACCAATAATAATGTTATTACCATCACCTAGCGTGATATCAGCTCTATGCCCTGTCACATTGATCTTATTATCACCATGTCCAGCAGCTAGTTTATCGACATTGCCAGTAATGGTGTTGTTACCATCACCTACTTTTATCGTCGGCATAGTACTGCTGGATTCAATATTGTTATCGCCATTTCCGACGATTAGCTTTTTAACACCACCAATAACGGTATTGTTACCATTACCTAGAGTGATATCGGAACTACTTCCCGTCACATTAACCTTATTATCACCATTTCCAGCGACAACTTTATTAAGGTCAGCTTCCACAATGATTGTTTTACTCTCATCTCCCAACGTAACCTCGGCAAAAGTATTTTTAACTATAACAGTATTGGGATCAGTGGTTATTGGTGTCGGTTCTACTACTGGATCAATTTTCGGAATAGTAATTGGTTCCCGATCAACAAGAGGAATCATAATTGCTTCCCAGTCAATAGGTGGAATAGTAATCGGTTTCCAATCAGGAATAGTAATTGGCTTCCGATCAATATCAATAGAAGGTATGCTAGGTGTCAATGAGTCCGGCACTGTAATAGTTGATGTATCAGGAGATTGCGGTACGACTGGTTTGACCGTGGGTACTAAGTCTGGTGCATGTTCCGCAAAAATGAAGTCGGCTGCATCTATCTGTGAAACATCCAGAGTATCGAGATAAAGCAGTTCCACTTTTGAATCAGCGGCGTTTGCCCCATTAAATGTGACGTTAACGCCATGAATTTGTGACAACCCATTGATCGTACCACGATTGCTTTTAGTGATAGAAAGTTGACTAAAGTCAGTGACGCCAACTTGACGCAGATCGATCTTATCGATACCGTGGCGGAATCCACGTAATGCGTTTCTGTAATTGCTAGCACCTGGTTGGGCTGCTACAACGAAAACGTCTGATGTTGCACTATCGTGGCTATAAATAGTCCCATCCAGGCTAAATTTCATCTGACCTTGAGCATCAGTACTGAACAAGACTCTATTGCCTCCGCCATTAAGGATCACTGTTCCCAGGCCTTCTTGTGGTTGGTGCGTTGAGGTGTCACTACTGGTGTAGGTCATTGGCGCGATAAAGGAATCTTGGAATTTGAAATTCTCAGCACTAATTCCAGTGATTTGCTGATTTTTCAGGGTAATATTCTGGTTATTACCCAGATCAACCTTAACATCATCCCCCTGTTGAGTTATTAGCAAGTCAGCAAAGGTTTTTCCACGAAATCCGACCAGATCGATGATTTCGCCACGGGCGGCCTCGAAATTACTGATAATATCGCTGCCAGCTTCACGGCGGTGAACCACAAAGAAGTCCTTACCCGCACCGCCAATCAGCGTGTTGTTTCCACGCCCGCCATCTAGCAAGGCATCAGTATTACCTGCAACCAGCGTATCGTTGCCATCACCGGTGACAATGTTATGAATGCCCGACGGATCCTTGATAGTTAACGCGGCACCGCCAATGCTGGCAACACCGGTCTGCAAGTTGACCGAGGTATCGCGTGAAACCGCCGCCGCATTGAGGGTATTACGCCCACCCGCCACGCCATTAACTGCATCATCCAGTACCGCACGGTTGGCTTGCCCGACCACCGACTGGATATATTCGTCGGTGTAAAAGTAAGTATTATCCGGTGTACTCTTGCTGCCGTACAAACGGAGTGACCAGGCATTTAGTGTGGTTGGCAGGCCCGAATTTGCACTGGTGACTTGCAGCGTCCAGTTACCCGCCGAGTTTTCACCAAAATCGTGGGTCGACATAAAGCTGTACTTGAACGTTCCCGACTGGCTGCTACCCATATCGGTATCACTCGCGCCCGACACATCATCTGGAACCTTGCCCTGACGATTGAGTAATATACTTTGAGTGCCATCAGGAGAGATCAGTTTGAGCGTCAAATCGCCAAGACGACCCACTTCGGCGTCAAAATCAATTTCAATATGTTCGATATTCAGACCGGCATTCATCGCAATGGAGGATGTCAGCGTTTCACCCGCAGCCAGGGTTTTGCCAAGAGCACCGCTGGATGCGCTATAAACATACTCGTTGGCTGCTGTGCTTTGCGTCATCCAGGACTCGGCCAAGCGAACAGCGGCTCGTGCATCGACGGCGCCAAATCCATAATCATTACTGGTGTGCATGCCGCCGCCATTCCAGTGATGGGCGCTATTGTCGCTCCATTCGGTGGATGGGTCATTGACCTTGCGAGCAGATAGTGCAAGGATCTGCTGCACGTCACGATAGCCCAGGTTAGGGTTGGCCTCAAGCATCAGTGCAACAATGCCAGAGACGATCGGTGCGGCAAAGCTGGTGCCTTGCATACTGGTGTAGTCATTGCCGAAGGTCGAACCACGGTCAGTTTTCAGCATATGGCTGGTCGATACCACATTACTGCCCGGTGCAGAAACCAGCAGGCTGGCACCCGGGTTCGAGAAGGGTGAAGAACCAATCTGCAAAGTCGATAAGTCGCTTTGTGCGTTGATCGCACCGACTTGTACAGAAAAACGGTTGTTACTGGTCAGTGACCCCTGGGCATTGCCGCCGGCTTCTCGATTGTTACCACCCGCCGCCACGATGACGGTACCCAATCCGCCACGGCCATTAGCCGCTGCGTACTGCGCATTCAGGCTCAGCGATGCGGCAGTATTAATGGAACCATCCTGAAGATTGCTGAGCGCGAAATCATTGGTGAATCCCCAGCTATTGTTGGCAATGTCAAAGCTGACCATATGCCCAAGTCCCGCAAGGTCGGCTCCGTCATTAGCCAGATAATAGCCACCCAATGTAGCGCCATGGGCAACCCCTACGCCACCAATATTATTCTTCGTGGCAACCATCACACCCGCCACCATCGTCGCATGGTTGGAAACCACGTTTGGCAAGGTACCATTGGCTTGTTGAGTTTGCAGCCAGGCTTTATCAACATTTGCTGCAAGATCGGGATGAGCGATATCAAAGATTTCTGGCCCGGTGGCGAACTTGCCGCCCGGTTCGAACTGACCGATACGCACGCCTTTGCCGGTATAGTCTTTCCAAACCGGCAGGATGTTGGCATCGCTCAGATACCATTGCTGAGCAGCCAGTGGATCGAGCGGGACTTCGGGGGTCAGTAAGGTAGCAACGGCACGCATTGGTGCGGTTTCCCCGCTGCTCAGATCCACTACTGAGGCTGAAGGATTACCGGCTGCATCAGTTACACCATATTTGAAGCTAATGACACCAGTGTAATCTGCATCCGGCGTAAACAAGACATCGCCCTGGGCGGTGAGACTGACCGTACCGCCTATCGCATCTCCAACATTGGCAATACGCAGTGCCCCCTGGCTGTTGAGGTGTTGATCATTGGCCAACAGGCTCTCTGCGGAAATCAGATGAGGTTGGGTACGAGAAAAGACTTTGCCATCCTTGTCGTGGGTGAGGACATCCTCAACAGGCATCGCATTGGGTATTTGTAAATCCACCGCTGAAATATCCGCAAAATTGAGTTTTTGGATATTTTTCAGCGTCACTGTGCCATCACGCCCGGCAACCTTGTCGGTCACGATATATCCACTGTCGGTACGGGTGATTTGGTAGTCGCCGTGGTTACCGTGCAGGCTAACGATGTTAACGCCCCCATCGCCATCAATGGTGGCATTACCGTGTCCTACCTCAATAATGTCATCACCTACACCGCCGAAAATCTTATCGTCTCCGCCACCGGCATGAATGATGCTGCCTCCCTCAGAAGCGTAAATTATATCGCCTTGAGAACCTGCATAGATGACTGACTTTCCACTACCACCAATAATGGTGTTATGCCCACTACCACCGACTAAAACGTCGTTACCCATCCCACCAACCAGAACAGAATCACCGGAGCCTCCCTTGATAAAGACACCATTGGCTCCTCCGCTCCTGATAACATCACTACCACTTCCACCTTGAGCGACGGTTAAACCAGCCTCAGCCATGTTTAGCTCGACGCCTTTGTTGCCAATAATAAGCGCTGTATCGTATCCCCCATTGCCATGAATGTTTTTCGTATCGTCAGAAGCGCTGATAACAAAAACGTCATCACCGGTACCGCCAATATAAGTATTGCTTCCTTCTCCCCCAACCAGCCAGCTGCCAGTTTTTGCTGCAATCAGGGTATCATTACCGCTACCACCATACAGATGACTCACACCTAGCTGTTCTGCATCCAGAGTTTCACCTGTTTCACTCTGGCTGGCGTAAGCCGTGGTCGTGATATCGTTGTACGTAGAAGTCACCCGCGTACCCGTCCCCTGAGTGCTCAGTATGTTGCTGACAGGGTCACCGAGAAAATCAACCGCCAGCATTTCCCGGATTTCGCCATTGATGGTGAAAGATCCACTGGCAACAACTTTGTTCCCATCACGCACTTCGACTTTATCAGAAGAGCTGACATTAATCTGGGTAATACCCAATTCTGCTAATGTCTTGAGCTCGCCCGTATCGACTTTCGCATCGTGTGAACCATCAACCCAAATCCTCAATTGGTTCCAGATAGGATCACGCTCATCAATCATCCCGTCCTTATTGGCATCTGCACTGACCAGTGCACCGAAACCATTCTTGAATTTTTTCTCGCCTGCAGCACCGTTTATCCCGGACTTGCCGCCGTAATACTCAGAGAACATCTGGCTAGCATTTTTTATCTGACCACTACCATCGTCAATGACCAGTATTCCGGTATTGCGATCCGCCCAGCCACTGCGCTTGAGCGTGCCACTGTTATCCATGTCGAACAACACGCCATCACGGATGTCAGTCATGTGTACGCCATTACCACTCAGATCCAATAACAGCGGGTCAACATAAGTGTTGAACGTTGTCATCGCTGATAAGCCGTTCAACGTCACGGCGTTGCGTAGGCCAAAGTCCAGTTTGCTCGAGTCTCCGGACTGGTAGAAGGGTTTGTAGAACTCCGATAGATAGGTGTTGGGCCGCACATTGGGGTCAAGCTGCATTTCACCAGGACGAATACCTCCGGTGGCAAGGCCGGCCATCTGGGTAGAGGTAAAGTCTGTTTTGTTGAGAATATCTCCGATGACAGATATTTTGTGTGTCGCCGCATTTTGGATATAACCGTTGGCGACATCCTGCTGCGCCTTATTTTCGCCCTGAATATGTTTTTGGGGCTGTGGGGAGGAATTAATATCAATGTTAATCAAGTTTGTTGACGGTCCAGGGACACGCTTACTTTCATCCGGGGTTAACCATAAAGTTTTAGTGACATCTCTTGCATCATGATACTCATAATATTGACCATCATGAACCAGATGGTTACTAATGATTTCAGCCCCATTAAATTTTAACAAGTTATTCATAGGAATAATGTTATTTACGGGAAACAGATTTCCTTGCATACCATGCGTATTGTATCCAATGGATGTTAATGAAAAGAATACGAAATCGACGCAACTGTTGCTGTGCAAACTGTATTCTGTATCCCTAAATCCACCTATCTCCTTTGGATTTTGCGAAAATGCGATTAACTTCTTATACTGAGATTCATTCAAAGCTACTGTAACTTCATAAGAGGTCTGTTGGTAGGCGGCATTATCATGAGTTGTTACTCGCCCTTCCCCCCAGGGTTGATCATACACTGACTCGAAACCGTAACTTCTTTCATTACCGTTGCCATCATTTATCACATACCACATATGCCCGCCAGATGAAGAATGCACATCTCCTGCTTTATGTTCGTTCTTATCGGCCTGATAAACATACTTAGCCCCCACCGGAGCAACTTTGTAGGTTACGGTATATTTCTTTTCCATATTTTTTATTTCCTCTAGTTGTTATTTCTCTTGATTTTCTATATAAATTAAATTTTCGGATTGAAATAATTGACCTCAACAAAACTCTCTATGCCATTAAAATCTGGAAGACTCTCCAGGGTAGTAATAACAGCAGAATAACTCCCAGGGGGTAACTCAAGTATTTTGATATTTCGCACAGCCATATTTATACTTCTTCCTTCATAATCTATGCGCTGTCCCCAACCATGCCCTCCTGCATTTATTTTTTTGTCAAAAAAAACCTCATCATCCTTAACAACATGGAGTAAAACAGAGGTTATTATCCCGTCATCATCAGTACTTCCGAAAAACTTACCTCCGAACAATCTAAGTCTTCTTAACATTTCATCGTAGTTATCACCTTTACCCTTATCAAACAGTAGAGCAAATTGATAATTTCCAGTTTTGCTGATTTCAAAATCAAATTTTACTGATTGGCCAGACTTTGTTATATCAATCGGTTTGTAGATATGAATAGGCTTAGAGCAAGCCACCAGCCAGGTACAACTTAAAAAAATTATAATATTGCGCCAATATTTGAACCTTCCGTATACCTGTAATACCTTCATCTCATTACCTCCAACCTTTTCTACAAAAATCAAATTTTCGGATCGTAATAAGTAAATTCTGCAAAACTTTCAATTCCATTAAAATCAGGAATATTTTCCAGAGTGGTAATGACAGCAGAATAACTCCCTGGGAGTAGCTCAAGTATTTTAATGTTACGAACAGCTAGATTTATTCTTCTTCCTTTGTAATCTAAAGACTGTCCCCAACCACGTCCTTTTGCATTTATTCTCTTGTCAAAAAATACCTTGCCATCTTTAACTATCTTAAGTGAGATAGGAGTTATCATTCCGTCCTTATCAATCTCCCCAAACAATTCGAGCCGTTTTTTCAATTCTTCAAAATCATCGCCTTTATCAAACAGCAGAGCAAACTGATAATTCCCTTTCTTACTGATTTCAAAATTAAATTTGACTGATTGACCCGCCTTCGATGCATCAATCGATTTGTATATATCAATGGGTTTAGACCATGCGTTCAACCAGACACAACTTAAAAAAAGAATAATCCAGCGCCAATTCCTAACTCTTTCATGTGTGAGTAATACCGTCATCTCGTTACTCCAAAAAATAAGACTGCGAAAAATATTAACGGGAGCTTATCTCAGCCCCTGTTCCCTTCACGAATACGAATACCCACGTTGTTACCGTTCCCTCAAACTTTCATCTAAGTGCTGTTGCAGCGGACTCAAGAAGTAATCGATCACCCGCCGCTGGTCGGTTTTTATTTCTGCAGTGATCGACATGCCCGGAGACAACGCAACTCGCTGTCCATTGATCAGCAAGTGATCCGACTTTAGACGAATACGGGTGCTATAGATGAGTCCCCGCTTTTCGTCTTCAATGGCATCGTTCGATACGCTCAGCACTTCACCGTCAACGGTGCCGTACTTAGTGAAATTAAAGGTTTCCACTTTAACAGTGACCGATTGACCAATATGTACGAACCCCACATCCTTGTTTTCCAGCATGGCTTCCACTTCTATCGGTTGGTTTGCGGGGACAATGACCATCAGCGGCTGAGCCGGTGTCACCACGCCACCGACAGTATGGACAGCCAGTTGTTGAACTGTGCCGGCCACCGGTGCTTTGAGGATGGTCAGGTTTTCATGATGACGAGCTTTCGTCAGTTCCTGATTCAGGATCGCTGCTTTCTGGTTAGCTTCCTGCTGTAAATCGAGCATGGCGCGGCGATTTTGCGCAACAACCGCTTCACGCCGACGCCGCGCCTCTTCCTGGGCAGCGGTGTTCTGCAAGACACTGGCCTGCTGCACGCTTAACTGACGTTGCAGATCTAGCCGGGCTTGCTCTTTTTCCAGATACGCATGTCGTGACACATACTGTTTCGTCAATAACCGTTGGTAGTCCTCGGCCAATCGCGTAGCGATCGGCAACGTTTTTTGCAGGCTGGTTACCTGGGCCTGGGCAGACTGGATTTCGGCGCTGCGTTGACGGATCTCTGCATCCACCAACTCCAGATTGCTACGGTATTCCTGATATTGCCCTTGAAGCCAACTCTGGGCACTGAGCACCTGATCTGGGTTGGCGTTGGAAATCGTTCCTGCCAGCGACGCCGGCGGCTGTTGTTGATTGATCGCATCAAGCATGGCTGTGCTGCGTGCACTGTCGATACGGGCGGCCAGTAACTCGCTCTGGATCCGGCTGACATCAGCATTCGCCGCCGTCGGGTCGAGTTCGATCAACAACTCGCCCACTTTCACCGCCTGACCGTCATTGACATGGATCGCTCTGACTACCGCCGTTTCGCTGGGTTGAATCAGCTTGGTTTTGCCATTGGGAACGACCTTGCCCGGTGCGACCGCTACCACCTCAATTTTACCGATGCAGGCCCAGAGCACTGCCAATAAAGCGAAGCCCATGATGCTCCAGATGAAAATCCTTGGTGCTGGGTGAACCGGCGTTTCCTGCAACTCCAACGCCGTTGGTAAAAACTGTAATTCATGAGGAAGACGCGGCGGCGTATCCATGTTTTTACGCTGGCGCCAGGCCTGACGCCATATGCTGCGATAGCGCTGCAATAAAGAAAGAGTGGCACTCATACGAAATTATTTTCCTTGAGTCGGGGTGTATTGTCTTGATCACGTCTGCTTCTGGTAACGTTACTAGCCAGTATCATCGACGAAGCCTTCAGCCTTGCTGCATTTGGTACAGTCGTGAATAGTGACCATCCTGACGCGCCAGTAACTCAGCATGGGCACCCTGTTCAACGATCTGCCCGCGCTCCATCACAATGATACGATGAGCGTCGCGCACTGCTGACAATCGATGGGCGATAATAATGACCGTACGTCCTTTGCAAATGCTCTGCATGTTCTGCTGAACCACCCGTTCAGATTCGTAATCCAATGCACTAGTCGCTTCGTCGAAAATCAAAATACGGGGATCACCGATCAAAGCGCGGGCAATAGCCACCCGTTGCCGTTGACCGCCCGAAAGTGACGCACCGTGTTCACCCACTATCGTGTCGTAACCTTCCGGCAGCTCAAGGATGAACTCATGGGCTCCTGCCATTTTTGCAGCATGCATAACCACTTCGAGTGGCGTCCCCGGGTCGCTCAAGGCAATATTTTCACGAATGCTGCGGTTAAATAGCATATTGTCCTGCAACACGACGCCAATCTGCCGGCGCAATGAGGAAACATCAGCCAATGCCAGATCCATGCCATCGACCAGTACCCGCCCGCGCTCCGGTACATAGAGCCGCTGCAACAGGCGAGTCAGGGTACTTTTGCCTGAGCCTGAACGGCCAACCACACCAATAATTTCTCCGGCACCCATGCTCAGGTTGACGCCACTCAGCACCTCAGAGCCATCGGGGCGATAGCGAAAATGCACCTGTTCGAATGTAACCTGCCCTTTAAGCGGCGGTACTGTACTGCGTGTAGACTGAGACAATTCAGTATGGGAATTGAGGATGTCTCCCAGACGCTGCACCGAGACGCCGGTTTGCTGGAAGCTGGTCCATAGCTGAGCCAGACGCATAATAGGGCCGCTGACACGGCCAGCCAGCATATTAAAAGCGATCAGTTCTCCCACCGATAGTTGCCCTTCTATCACAAGGCGGGCACCCAGCCAGAGGGTAGCAACCGTGACAAGTTTGCCGATAAGCGAAACACTTTCGTTAGCGAGCGTCGATAAAGTCTGGGTTTTGAAACCCGCTGCCACATAAGCCGCCATCTGGTTATCCCATTTACGGATGATTTGCGGTTCAACCGACATTGATTTCAGGGTATCAATGCCGTTTACTGTTTCAACAAGAAATGCCTGATTTTCAGCGTTGCGTGTGAAGCTGTCCTGTAACCGCTTACGCAAAAGCGGGGTTATTAAAGCCGAAACCAGGGCATAGAGAGGCAAAGACACCAACACAATGAGGGTCAGCCAGCCACTGTAAAAGAGCATGACCAAAATAAAGACTAAGGAAAAAAAGACATCAATCATCAGCGTAATGGCATTGCCGGTGAGGAAACTACGAATGTTTTCCAGTTCGCGTACACGTGCAACAGAATCACCGACGCGCCTGGCTTGAAAGTACGCCAGTGGTAAATTGATTAAATGCCGAAACAGACCTGACCCCAACTCTACATCAATCCGGCTGGTCGTATGCGCAAACACATAGCTACGCAGACCACTCAAGGCCGACTCAAACAGCATAATGCCTAACAGCCCTGCCGCGACAACATCCAATGTCGTCAGGCCGTGGTGTACCAGCACTTTGTCCATGACCACCTGAAAGAACAACGGTGTCACCAAGGCAAACAACTGCAAGGCAAAAGATCCCAACAAAACTTCGCCCAGCAACTTGCGGTATTTGACGATAGCCGGGATAAACCAGGTGAAATCAAAACGTGAAGATTCACCAGATACACTATTTCCAGAGCGCACGAGTATCAGTTGCCCAGTCCAACGTTGCTCAAGTCCCTCGAAGCTGATAACTTCAGCGCGAGCTGAACGCGGATCCTGAATCAACGCTTGTTCCTGATCGACCTTGGCTAAAATGAAAAACTTCCCCTTCCGGTCAATAGCAATAGCAGGTAATGGTGTGTGTTCAAGTCTGGCAGGTGTGGTGCACACAGCCTTGGCTTTCAGCCCCGATTTCCGTGCAGCCAGCAGCAGCTCCTGCTGGGTCACACCTTGATTAGCGGCAGAGAATTCATGTGATAGTTGTTCGATTGAGATGGCTATGTTGTGAAACTTGGCCAACATGGCCAGACAAATCAGTCCGGTATCCAGTTCCGGGGGAAAATTCGGCGACTCAGTGCTCATTTATTCTTTTTTCCGTATTGCGTATGTGACTATCTTGCAAACTAAAAATATTAAGTCATGCAGTGGCAGCAGATTGGGTATTATTAATTAGCGTTACATATATATTCAATAAAACTTATGTATATCGAATGAAAATTAAAATATTCAGTAGGTTTAACTGTCTACTGTGACTAAATGATAATTAATTGACTTTTAATAAACGCATTAATACCATCACTTAGCACATTCGTCTGAAATTAAATAAAATACTATAAAATACTATAAAATCATTAAGATATGTAATATTGGTAAGGGAATTCAAAATCAACAATATAAATTAAATTTATCTTTAGTGGGGGGTAGGAGGATTGAGCGGTATTGATGTCTGTTTTTCTGAATGGGACAAGGTGCATTGGCCTGTTCCACGGCGCATTCAATAAAAGATTATTTTCATTTCAGCAATTCCATTTGTATCATAATCTGCCAGAGAAGACAGACTGATTGTCTGGTCATCCCTACGTTTTGCTTCAACTGACGCGCTGCGCTTGTCATCTCCGTTCTACCGGGCTAATACATTAACCCGGTAGCACGGAGAGCTGAAAAACACCTGCCAGAAAAAATATTTCCTCACCTGCTCCTCATTTTTCTCCTCACTTTTTATTTTCCTCACTGTGAAAACAGGTGAGGAATCGATAATTTTTTATCCTTAAAAATCAACGTGTTTTATGTTCCTCACTTTTTCCATATATATGCGAAAAAAGTGAGGAATTTGGTGAAGCATAAATTTCCTCTCCTCACCGTTCCTCACTTTCTGACTCACTTTTTAATCTTTATTGTTCTGGTTAATAATCGTGAGTTCCTGCCCGTGGCGGGTAATCATCCCGTCCTGTTCTAACTTGGTTAACCAGCGGCTGAAATTCTTCACATTCACGCCCATAGATTTTAAATCATCACGGACAAGGGCAATGCTGCAAGGTTCTTTCAAAGCAGTGCGCGAGCGGATACACTGCCACAAGGCTGTGTGGTTATCAGTTTTATTGGCGATATGATCGATGTCTTCCTCTTCAACCGGATCACGCGGCCTGTCAATCAGCGCCAGTGACGTAATCTCTTCACCGTCTTTATCGGTAAAAAGTTCAACTACGCGCATGTCATAAGCTTTGGTTTCCGGTTCTTCGGCATCTTTCATTTTGGTGCAGGTGATAACCAGTGCACCGCCTTTTTTCCCTTCCCGGTTGATCCGATATTCAACATCCAGCGCCGCACGAAAGGCACTGGAACCTCTTGCGCCTTTGCTTTCATCTTTGCCGGAATGGTGAACCACGAGAATGCTTGCGCCTGTTTTAGCTTTCAGCTCGTCACAGCCCCGGACAAACGCGCCCATATCTTTTGAATCATTTTCATCAGCGCCGCCAAAACAGCGGGCTAAGGTGTCCAGAATAATCAGGCGTACCGGTTCGCCTGTTTCAGATTCAACCTGCTGGGCTGCGACCACCAGTTCATGCACTTCGGCAGGCGAGGCCGGAAAGACTGGCGTATTGATCAGATACATATTTTTAACTGCCTGACCATTAACGATTTCCCATGCTTTGATGCGCCGGGGCACACCAATTCCGCCTTCGCCGACAACGTACAGCACAGAACCCTGAGCAACCTGTTTCCCTGCCCATGGCTTACCCGTGGCAATATGACAACCCCATGCGCCTGCCAGAAAACTTTTATATGACCCGCTAGCTCCGTAAATGCTGCATAAGGAATGTGCTGGAATAATACCTTTAACCACGTAGTCTAGCTGGGCATCAAAGCCTTCTGAGCCGATTGATAACGGTAATTTTGTTTTACGATTAGGGTAAATGCTTTCAACATTGCCATAACGACGGGTTTCTATTGCGTCACTGTTCATCGGTTCCCTTACCTGAAATAAGCCCTCACAAAATGCCTGCTTTGCTGCCACAATGCCATATTGCTGGCGATAATCATCCCAATCGGCTTTATGTTCTGTCGGTGGTAACGTGACCCAACCATTCACCGCAAGGGCCGCTTTTTCTGCTGAGATCTTGCCGACATTCACTTTGGGTTTACCGTGCTTATCCAGCTCGTCGGGGCGGTGCCAGTCATTATCTGCGGCAATAATGATTTTGGTGTCCGGCCAGCGTTCCCGAATGGCTTTGGCAACAGAAGATAAATTACCTGCATCTAATGCTGCTAGAACAGTACCCTTATAGAGCTGGATAACCGTGAGTGCTGTGGCGTAACCTTCGGTAATGATCACCGCGTCGGGGAACGCTTCCAGCGCTGATACGGCAATAAACGCGCCTTTTTTCTGGCTGCCGGGAAGGAATTTTTTCTCGCCATTGGGTTTAATGATCTGCGCACCGGTGACTTTTTTATCCAGTGCTGTCAGTACCAGCACTGTCGAATTATCAAACAGTAGCCGCTGATCAAGGTGTTTCAGACCCTTTGCAGTCAGATAGGGTGATTGTCCGGCGACAGTTTGCGCCATCAGTGCTGCCACTCTTTCAGCAATCGGTAGTGTTGGATGGGTTTCTTTGGCTGGCTTGGGGGCTGGCAAAGGTAGCGCCAATACATTAGCAACGACTTTTGCCGCCTCAGTAACAGAGATCCCTTTGGTTCTTGCCACTAAATCCAGTCCATCACCATAATTCGGCGCGTCACACTGGCGACAGTGCCAGTTGCCGTGATGGTGATCGTCAATAAAGTGAAAACGGTCAGTACCACCGCAAATAGGACAAGCGCCATGCTTTCCCTTTGTGGGGATATCAATACCACAAGCGGGCAGCAGATTTTGCCAGGAATACATAGCCGAGATTTTCACGGTTTGGATAAGATTAAGCGGTTTTTGACTGCCCGCTGTTTTTTGAACTGTAAATTTGGGGCGAGTTTGGGTATGCTGTGTATCAGCCATCGTTTTTTACCTCAATTAACGGTTGTTGATGAAACGCCCTGTCAGTGTGTGCCGCACTTCGGGGCGTTGTATTTTTATGTTACTTTTCTTATGTCATCTTCTTTTCTGTGTTATGCCGCCCGTGATTCAGCAATACGCTGGGCAATCCAGTCATCAATCTCTGCTTCAATAAAAGCAACGGAACGTGGGCCAATCTTGACCTGTTTCGGGAATTTCCCATCACTAATCAGTTTGTAGATCCACGCTTTGCTATAGCCTGTTCTACGCTGTACTTCCGGCAAACGAATCAGGTTGGTTTTCAATGCTGCCACTGTCATGTCACTTCTCCTGTTACCCAGTCCCTGAAATATCATCGTGGACGTTGTTTGATGACAGGCGGATTATTTAAAAAGCAAGACTTAATGAACAGCGTTAATTGTTTTTCTCCCGATGAAAATTAACGGGTTGCAAATTGTACTAGCGGTTTTTCCTGTCGCGCAGTGGTTTGGCGAAATCATAGGGTGTGATTGACTTTTCCCGGTTCGCATCCAGATAATCCGCCCACCATTGCACCATCAGCCGCCGTTCATCCAGATGTTTAGAAGTGTGAATATAGGCTGCCCGCACGTTGTTTCGTTCGATATGGCTGAGCTGGCGTTCGATGGCGTCATCGCTCCACAGACCGGATTCACCCATTGCACCGCGCGCCATTGTGCGGAAGCCATGCCCGCAGACATCGGTTTGGGTGTTGTAGCCTATGTTGCGTAATATTCTGTTAACAGTGCTTGCACTCATGACTTTCGAGGAACCATGAGCGCTGGGAAACATCACGTCACAGTTGCCACTCAGTGTGTGCAAGGACTTGATAAGTGAAACCGCTTGGTGACTCAAAGGCACAATGTGATCAGTCTTCATTTTCATACCACGTTCAGAAAAGCGAACACCTTTGATGGGTTTTCGTGTGGCAGGAATTTTCCAGACGGCATTTTCAAGATCGATTTCCTGCCAACGGGCAAATCTTAGCTCGCTGGAGCGGACAAATGTCAATAATGTCAGTTCAACGGAGATCTTGAATAGTAAGCGCCCACGATAGGAAGATAAGCGCTTCATGAGATCAGGCAAACATTCATGGGGCAGAGCCGGGTGATGATGAGATTTTGCAGTAGTGAGTGTGCCTGCCATATCGTTAGCTGGGTTGAATTCCAGAATATCATTCTGGACGGCGTATCGCATAATCGAAGTGATGCGTTGGCGTAAACGCTGGGCAGTGTCATGCTTACCTTGTTCATCAATGGCTCTGACTGGGGCCAAAAGTTGGCTAGTGCGTAATGTGGTAATATCGCGTGTGCCAATGCAGGGGAAAATATGTTGTTCAAGGCTACGCAGTACTATCTGACGGTAATGTTCATCCCAACGCTTATTACTGGCATGCCAAGCACGGGCGACTTGTTCAAAGGTATTCACTTTGGTCGGAGAAGATGTACTTTTTTTCTCTGCTTTAGGGTCAATGCCCTGTGCCATCAGCTTTTTAGCTTCATCGCGTTTAGTACGAGCTTCGGCTAGTGACACGGCGGGATAGACACCAAACGCCATCCGGTCTTCTTTTTTATCGGTGGGGCGACGGTACTTCATTCGCCAATATTTGGATCCGCGTGACGTGATCTCTAGATAAAGACCTCCACCATCGGCAAGTTTGTAGGTTTTTTCTTTGGGTTTTGCGGTTTCGACTTGTCGTGCGTTTAATTTCATTATTAGGGCATCTCTGTAATCGAATAGTAAGCATCGAGCGGTAAGTGCCCCAGATTATGCCCCGCACTGCATATTGATTGCAACAGACTAAACTAGACGTAAGGATAAGAAATCATGCTGATTTTATTGGAGTTTATGAAAATTATTTTACTTAGCTAGACTCCACTGGAAATTGAAGTGGTTCCCGTGTCTGGAATGACAAAAAAATCACGGCACACCATGCCATTATTCCCACGCGTCATCCTTTTGATCTCACCCGGTTAACGACCGATGAGCTAAAGGTTTATCAGCTTATCCGTCAATATTATCTGGCGCAATTTCTGCCGGTGCAGGAAACCGATGTGACTGCGGTAACACTGGATATCGGCGGGCAGTTATTCCGGGTGAAAGGCCGGGTGAATGTGATCACAGGCTGGAAGGCACTGTTTGCAGATGGAACGAGAGAACATGAAAAGGAAGACGAGCAGGAAGCCGGTTTACCCCTGCCGGCCCTTAACCAGGGCGATCGCTGTCAGGTGATTGAGGCAAAAATTCAGTCACTGTACACCAAACCGCCGGCACCGTTTACTGAAGGTACCCTGATTGCCGCGATGAAAAATGCCGCCAGTCTGGTCAGTGATCCGCAATTAAAGCAAGTCTTGCGAGAAAGTGCCGGGCTGGGTACAGAAGCGACCCGGGCCGGAATTCTGGATACGTTGTTTAAACGCCAGCTGATTGAGCGAAAAAAGAAAGCGATCCACGCGACGCCGCTGGCGCAGGAACTGATTGCCGGGCTGCCGGCGGTACTGACCGATCCGGGTATGACCGCGTTATGGGAACAATCGCTGGAAGATATTGCACAGGGCAAAGCGTCGCTGGCGGTTTTTATGCAAAAACAGGCGCAGTGGCTTTTGCATTTAGTCGAGCGCGGCAAGGCTCAGCCGCTGCATCTGACGTTGCCGAAAACACCCGAATGCCCGAACTGTGGCGGCCGGATGCGGCAACGGCAGGGAAAAACCGCGCCGTTCTGGGGCTGTGTAAACTATCCGGCCTGCAAGGGGATGCTGAATGACAAAGCGGTAGCCCAATCGCGTAAAGCCCGGCGGAAAAATCAGAACGCATGAAGATCTGGTTGTTGTTTGACGCGCTGACGAGATGCCTGAAGAATCAGCCTGTTTCCTGAAGATCGATGAGCCTGCAACGATCGCCTCCGGGTGGCTGCCAAACTCCCGTAGCCTGAAAGGGAGCGCATTAATGCGGTACATCTGCACCCCTTTGGAAGCAGATATTGTCGGTTCAACGGCAATTAAGGTTTTTTTATTCTTTATCAGAACGTCAGCAACGTCTATGTCTGACACCCGGCGGGAAAACTCTTCCCGTCAGGGATAGGATTTTCTCCGTCACACCGTATTTTTACCTCCATGGAGAACATCGTATGTCTGAGAACACCACAGCCTTAACCAAAAACGACTATTTCAACCTGAATATCAAAGGACTGGGCTACCTGAATAATATCCGCCATGTCAGCACCGCCAGTGGCACGTTCCTGAGCTGTGTGATCAATGCGTTAAATGGCCCCAGTGATAATCCGACCTATGTGCGTTTTGATATCACGGTGGTCGGTAAAGAAACGACCAGTCTGGTGGGTCGTTGCCAGAAAGCGGTGGATGAGGATGTGCGACAAGAAGTCGCTTAATGCATTGTTCTAACAGTAATCAATTTCTGTATAGAACCAGTTGTTCCATCAACTGTAGCCTATCGGGACAGGCGGTACGGGTAACTGTTCGGTCTGAAGCTTCCGAGACAATGTAGCCCTGCGAATAGCCATAGTTAACCGTGAGGATTAACTATGATCTGCGAGCATCAATGCGGAGGGGAGCTAGGCTGGTTGGTATGGTTAGCATATGCGAACTGTTGGTAAACATCGTGACGACCAATGAGCTAAAGATGCTGACAAGCTCAAACCAAAAGGTATGAAGCCGGTCATTTTCCTATCCTCTGAAAATGCATGGACATATGGCTTCCGGTGGATAGACAGAACCTAACCCAACTATTTGTGTATTAAGCGGAACTTGGTAAACCTGTATTTTCGCCCACAAGGCAAAGCGAGCCGCGAGGTAAGCCGATGGAAGTGCAGGCAAAGGAAGATGGAGAAAGCGAACGCTATTCTGTAATGGAATAGATAGGGGTTCAAACTTTGCCCCAATCCGAAAGGATGCAGACTTCCATCAGGTCTTTAATCGTGAACTGTACTGCAAAGTATCTAAATATATTTAGGAGACAAGCAAGTTGAATACGTTTAAACAAGTATCTGCGGTCTCCCGTCCCATAACATGGCATACCATTGATTGGTATTCATGCTATAGAGATGTAAAGAGACTGCAATTACGGATCGCGAAAGCTTCACAGAAAAAGCAATGGCGTAAGGCCAAAGCATTACAACGCATGCTAACACGATCATTTTCAGCAAAGGCTATCGCAGTTAAGAGAGTCACCGAAAATACGGGGAAAAATACCCCGGGCGTTGACGGAAAAACTTGGAATACACCGGAAACAAAATGGGAAGCAATAACTCAGTTGAAAAGAAGAGGTTATAAACCTTCTCCACTCAAGCGGGTTTACATTCCCAAAGCGAATGGGAAGCAACGCCCTCTGGGCATACCAACGATAAAGGACAGGGCAATGCAGGCATTATACCTTCTGGCTCTCGAACCGATATCCGAAAGTCATGCAGACCATAATAGCTATGGTTTCCGGCCTTCAAGGGGAACGGCGGATGCAATTGAACAAATTTTTAGAGTATGTTCAAGGAAAAATGCAGCTCGCTGGATTCTGGAAGGCGATATCAAAGGTTGCTTCGATAACATCAGCCATGAATGGCTGCTTGCCAATATTCCGATGGACAAGCAGATACTTCATAAGTGGCTGAAAGCCGGATATATGGAAGGCGGAAATGTTCACTCGACGATAGCAGGAACTCCTCAAGGTGGGATCATCTCCCCCGTTCTAGCCAATATGGCACTGGACGGAATGGAGAAAACACTGAGAAAAGCCTTCGGGAAACTGAATTCTCGTCAGAATAACAGAAACAAAGTCAAATATGTCAGGTACGCTGATGATTTCGTGGTCACAGGATGCTCGAAAGAGATCCTACTGGAAGAAGTCAAGCCTTTAGTTGTTTCCTTTATGAAACAAAGAGGACTAGAGCTTTCACGCGAAAAAACGGTGGTCACCAACATAGACGAAGGTTTCGACTTCCTCGGGCAGAATATCAGGAAATATGGGAATAAACTGATTATTAAGCCTTCTCGAAAAAGTACTGATAATCTGCTGAAAAAGATCAAAATCATTTTAGATGAAAACAAAACGGCACCTACATGGATGTTAATAGCTAAGTTAAATCCCGTTATCAGAGGCTGGACTAACTATCACAAGCATGTCGCATCCAAGGAAAGATTCAACTATGTGGATTATCAGATCTGGAAGAAAATCTGGCAGTGGTGTGTAAGAAGACATCCCAATAAGAGTAAACGATGGATACGCAGTAAGTATCTCAAATCAAGAGGAATGCGAAACTGGGTATTCTTCGGAATAGATCCAATGGGAAAAGGGTATGAGTTGCTGCGTGCATCATCTACCCCTATCAGAAGACACATTAAAATCGTTAGCGAAGCACATCCGTATGACGAGCAATGGGAATCTTACTTTGAAAGAAGACAAGACGCTAAATGGCTTGAAACTCAATGAGGTAAGAACAAAGTAATAGCCATCTGGCGAAACCAGAGTCAAATCTGCCCGATGTGTGGGCAACGTTTCACCTTGGAAACAGGGTGGCATGTCCACCATAAGATCAAAAAGATCTCAGGCGGAGGAGACGGACTGGATAACCTGGTTCTATTACACCCCAATTGCCATCGAAAGTTGCATGCAAATGAAGCTGGTTCTCCCAAGCGAGAATTTATAAAGGCTTGAGCGGTATGCAGGGAAACTTGCACGTACCGTTCTTAGGGGGCGGTGGCACAGTAATGTGTTGCTGCTACCCGACAAAAAAGTATTGTTGGGTTTTACCTTAAGCAATCCCTCCACCGATATTTTTACCCTGAAACGCGGCGATCATGCCGGTGAACAGCGCGTCAGCCTGAAAGCCCGTTTGATCAAGGTGGACTGGATTAAAATCGGCCAGGACAAAGTGTATCAGGCCGAACAATCCGACTCGACGCCCCCACAGAACGGGGTCGCGCAAACCGAATATGCAGAAAATTCATTCTGATATTCCTTTTATCCCACCGACTTGCCCTGATGTTTCAGGGCAGTCCTTTTATTATCAAAGGCAACAGGATACAGAGATGAATATTACACCAATTGGTGTTCTGGCACTGCAATATTGCCATAAGCAGTTACCGTTAACCGTGTTGCGAAGCCGGGCAGGATTTTATATCGGCACACTGGATGAGGGGGAACCCTGCTCCCGTGAGTCAGTGGAATATTTTGTCCACCGTGAACAGGCGGAATTTGCCCTGAAACAAGGGTGCTGGACGCAGCGTCAGTCAGTATAATCAGGAGGAAATGGAGATATCTTCGCGCGGTGTGAACAAAGTTATTTTATTGGGTCATCTGGGACAAGATCCGGAAATCCGTTACCTGCCAACGGGTGGTACGGTCGCAACGCTGTCACTGGCGACGTCAGACAGTTGGCGGGATAAACAAACCGGCGAAACTCGGGAAAAAACCGAATGGCACCGGGTAGTGATCTTCGGCAAGTTAGCAGAAATTGCGGCGGAGTATCTGCAAAAAGGTGCTTAGGTGTACATTGAAGGCCAGTTGCAAACACGCAAGTGGCAGGATAATCAGGGACAGGATCGCTATTCAACCGAAGTGGTGGTCAATGTGAACGGCACGATGCAGATGCTGGGCAGCCGTGGTGATGCAAAGAATACGACTGCACAACAGGCAGGGCATCAACCCGCACAGAAGCAACCACCTTCTAAACCCATCAGTAAGGAGAGAAAAAATATGCAAACGGTACAACCTTCTGTTTTACTGGAAGAAGAGGATACCGATTGGGATTCGGAGATCCCTTTTTGAGCTGTTTAAACTATTGCCCTGTTATCACAGGGCCTATTCTTATTTTTTGGTAACATCATGTGGTTTGTTTAAATACGAGTTACCAGTGTGGTCAGCTTATTTAGCCACTGACTGAAATGTGGGCACTGGGAACGAATGGTATCTAAACCAATATCACCAACGATTAGTGGGCCATGTAAGGTTTTATGATAATTGGGAATGATTGCCAAAATGCGTTTAGATGGCGCTGTCTGTGGGTTGTTGTTGATATCTTCAGGCGTATCAAATTCATCTTTGATAGCCTGTAGTGCGGCAATCGGTGCATTGTCATCAAGCCAGTCAGCAAATTTTTCGGGTTGGCAGAATAGTAAGGCTTCAAATTCATGCAATAACAGATTGGGAATAAAATTAGCCTGCCCGATATCATTTGCAAAAGCCTGCTCCAGCTGTACTACCCGTTCGTTGGCAGCATTATCCCGTTGGATGTTATAGTCAGGGAAATCGGTCGGCAAACCGTAGTAGTCGATAAGTGTGGTGACGAATGCACTAGGATCTTGTCGGCATAAACGGGTAATTTGGTGTTTTACTTTGCCATAACTCGTGATCCCACCTTTCTGGCTGGAACTTGTCTGAGCTAATATGGGGGTCAGATAGATCTGTTGTGCAAAAAAATAAGGGGCCAGCACATCCCGCACGAAAGTTTCTTCCGTCTGTCCTTCTACAAAAACGTTGATACGGATCATCGCTGTGGTCTCCCGCCGAGTAAGTTTTTCTTCCATAATTCACCCAAGCTATAGTCCTCAAGCCATTCGGACAGGGTTTCATTATCCAGTCGCTTAAAAGTGGAAGCGCCTTGTTGTTTGTCGACCACAATCAGGTCATCAGCATCAAACTGATTGACCAGCTCAACTGACTGAGTAGAAATAATCAGTTGGTGTTGATTACTGGCATTTTTAATCAGCCCGGCCAGTACGTTGATCGCATAAGGATGGAGTCCCAGCTCTGGCTCATCAATAATAATCGAGTCGAGCATGTAATCTTCGGGCTGTAGCAGCACCGTTGTTAATAAAATAAAACGCAACGTGCCGTCAGATAATTCACTGGCTTTAAAAGGAATGTCTTGTTCTTTCTCTGTCCATTCAAGCTGAATATAGTCGGTATTATCCGGCGTGGGCCGCAAGTAAAAATCACCAAAAAAAGGTGCAACCATCTGAATGGTTTTAATAATGCGGGTGTAATGTTGCTGATGATGTTTTTGCAAGCGATACAGAAATGCCGCTAAATTAGCCCCATCTTCCCGCAGATAATCATTATCATTAATCCGGTGGGTCTGTTTAACTTTGGCACTGTCACTCGTGTCGTGAAAATGATATACCCGCCAACGAAGTGTGATCGGCAATGTGTCATTTTCAAGGTTCGTGTGATTCTGATTAACCTGAGATTCAAAATGTCCGGCACCAATATCATACTCTCTATTACTGTCGCAAAAGCGTGATTCATGGCGGAACATCATGCGGTTATCATTAGTCGGTTCCAGTTCAAATTTATAACCATTGTGGCCAAAAGAAAGTTCGGCACTCATAAACTCGGTTTTTTTACGACCAAAATGCAACAGGGTGTCGGGGCCACCCATTCTGCCAACAAGAGATTGTAGGCGCTGATTGAGTAGTACGGAGGACAAACGAAAGAAACTGATGAAATTGGATTTTCCGGCACCATTGGCCCCAATAAGGACATTCAGGCTTCCCATTGGTAAATCACATTTTGCGATAGATTTGTAGCCTGTTATCTTAATTCTGCTTAAGTGGTCATTATTAGTTATTGGTTTCATAATTTTGCCTTTTCAGCATCATGTGACTCAATTGTGCACTATCTTAAGGTAAACAATAAAATAAGTATTGTCTTGGTCGCTGGCTTTGCGTCCTTTTTTAGTGAAATGGAGTAAGTAATATGCAATCGCGGGATAATTGTCTGAAAGCCATTATCAAATGGGCGGAGAATGCAGACAACGTTCAGGCACTGATTCAGACTGGTTCTCTGGCCCGAAAAGATAATTCCAGTGATGACCTTTCGGATATTGATATTGAAATCATTGTATCCGACCCAAAATCACTGATGAAAGATGATCAGTGGATGCATGAATTTGGTGAACTGATTACTGTGCTTCGTCTTGATCCAGATGAACATCAAGCATGGGCCACACGTCTTGCCATTTATAACAATGGCGTAAAAATCGATTTCACCTTGGCGGGTATTGATCGTATTCACCACATGGCAGAGAGTGGAATTCTTGATGAACTCTATGAACGAGGGTATAGAGTACTATTCGACAGAACGTCGATTACCCAAGTGCTTCCTGTTTCAACATACGGATTTCCAGTGAGACAGCTTCCATCACAGTACGAATTCAAAACTTCAGTTGAAGAATTTTGGTTTGAAGCTTTCCACATACCTAAATATTTGTCTCGCGGGGAACTCTGGTTGGTTAAATTTCGTGATAACACGATGAAAGAACTCTTGATGTGTATGTTGGAATGGCATGCACTTGCTCGAAATAATGAGTCGATAGATCTATGGCATAATGGCTTGCATTTAAAGGAATGGACTGATTCGCAAACGTGGACTGAATTGCAAAACACCTTCGGACGGTTTGACACATCTGATGCACTACGCGCATTTGAAGCAACGACTCAACTATATGGGCGTTTGGGACGGGAAGTTGCCCAAATTATTGGTTTCGATTATCCGCAGGAGTGTGAAACCCGCATAACCGAACTGAACAGAAAGGTTTTGTCACAGCATATACTTTGAATATTCTGAATATATTTTATTTACTTGTTAAACTAACACGTTCGATTATTGAATTAGATAACGTAATTCGTTAAAGTAAAAACGCTATCGGCAAAATTCGATAGTCAAGGAATCTCACCCTTGCTAAGAGTAACCCACTGGTAGGAATTTTCTGCCAGTGCGCCTGTTATCGCCCTTTCAATGGCGGTTCAGGCAGGGGAGGCTTCGGCCTCGCCGGAAGGTTACTCCCGGTAGTGAGATCCCTGTCTGAACCACCACCAATAATCAACAGAAGGGGACGCAGGTATGATTAACACTCAACAAGACTGGCACCCAGCCGAAATTATTTGTGCATTACGCAAGCGTGGTACCACACTCGCCGCTTTATCCCGTGAATCGGGACTCAGTTCTTCCACACTGGCAAATACACTATCCCGCCCATGGCCGAAAGGGGAATGGATTATCGCCACCCGTTTGGAAATGGACCCCGCTGAAATCTGGCCCAGCCGTTATTTTGACCCGCGTGGTAATCTGATTGAGCGCAGAGTACGTCAGCAGGTTACAGAATGTCAGTCGGTTGATGAATGCCAACTGTCTGATGAGTGTCAGTCGGTCGACGAAGATCAGCCAGTTGCTGAATAATACTCTGATATAAACCATAAAGTTTAGTGCGATAATATTTTTCAGGGTTTATTCATTATTGTTTGTTTCAGCATTTTTATTTTCAGCAAACACAGTTGAGTTGTTCATTGAATACATCACAGGGTTCCTTGCATAGTCAGGATTATTTTACGACTGAGCAGGAACCTATTTGGCATGAAAATAACTGTGTTAATCGGCTTAATCGCGGTCACACTGGCGGGATGTACCGTTCCAGTAAAGCAACCGCTACCTCAGCCTTCTCAAAATAGCTTTTCTTCCGTTACACTGACACGAAACATCCAATCTGTTTCTCCGGATATTTATCAGCAAATACCTGAAGTCGTCCGCTACGGGCGTTATTTATTGGTGAGTACCAACCCGACAGAAGCCCAGCGTGATCCACTTTCCCAACTGATTGATATCCAGATTCCCGCTTCCCAGAATCCCACTGTTGCCGATGCGATGCGTTATGTATTACGTCAATCCGGATACGCACTCTGTGTGCCTGACAAGAAGAATGACATTTTATATCGCCAACCGCTGCCATCAGTGCACGCTCAGTTAGGCCCTGTCAGGTTACGCACTGCGTTGCAG
The DNA here is from genome assembly GCF_028598805.1 of Xenorhabdus yunnanensis. Classification (GTDB taxonomy): domain Bacteria; phylum Pseudomonadota; class Gammaproteobacteria; order Enterobacterales; family Enterobacteriaceae; genus Xenorhabdus; species Xenorhabdus yunnanensis. Next base: position 53,731 of record NZ_JAQRFI010000016.1, read on the forward strand.
GTGATGGCAGGTCCGGCCTGGCAACTGGAAGTGGATGAGGTGAAACGTGTCGTTTGCCACCATTTGCGACAGGGTTATCAACTTCCGGTTCCGGCTAAACAACCGCAGCAGGGAGACGGACGTTGATGAAATTACACCAGTTCAGTCTGTTGGCATGGTTGCTTAGCAGTTCGGTCTGGGCAGCCACATCGGCACCGTTAGCTTCACAGCAGACGCAAATGACAGAAAGCCAGCTGCAATCCCTGAAAAGCCCGGCTGAACAGTGGAAGTTAAGTGCCGATGAATATCAGCGTTATCAGCACCTGATGAACGGGCCACGGGGTATCCAGTCGCCGGGGCTTGATCCGTTGACGACATTAGGTATTGAAGCCGAAAATGATACCGAGCGCCGCCGTTATGCTGAACAGTGGGTTAAGTCAGAGTTTGCCCGTACCGAAAAAGAGCTGCGTTTCCAGCGGGAAGTGGATGCTGCCTGGCAGCGGCTGTTTCCTGATGTCTTGCCGGTCAATATGGAAAAATCGCATGAAGTAAATGGTCGGCTGGCATTGTTTGTCAGAGCCAAAGATTGCCCGCAATGTGAAACCCGTTTGGCCGAAGTGCTGGCTGCAAAGCAACCCGTTGATATCTATCTGGTCGACAGTCGGGGCAATGACGACACGCTGCGGCAGTGGGCTAAAGCCCATCACATTCCCGTTGAACGGGTACGCAACCGGCAAATTACCCTGAATCATGATGCGGGTTACTGGTTCCGGTTTGGTAAAGGGCTGATGCCGGTATTGCTGCGACAAGGAGATCAAGGATGGCAGGTCACGTCATTACAATGAAACGGTTGAGCGTATTCCCCATTATCGGCCTGTTATGGATGACTACCTGCCAGGCCGAACTGAATGTGATTGCCGATTTAGGCGGCAAAGATGCCTCGCCTTTTTATGAAGGTATTCATGCTCAAGCGGATGCTGTTTCTGCATTACCACCCTCTTCTTTACCCGAAAAATCAGGTGAAGCCGCCATGTTACCGGTCAACACACCGGAACTGACACCGGGGAAAGTCATCCGCCGCCCACTGCAACTGCCGGGAATTGGGGCGTTATTTCTGATAGGCGATGATCCCGACTCGCGCCAGTGGCTAAGCCAGCATGCTACTATATTGGCAAAATTGCATGCGGTGGGGCTGGTCGTCAATGTCAGGGAAATGGCGGGCTTACAGGCACTGCGTGCTTTGGCTCCGGGGTTACTTCTGTCACCGGCCTCCGGCACAGAACTGGCCCGCCGATTGCAACTGCAACATTACCCCGTGTTGATCACCGACACTCAACTTTCTCAGCAGCCCTCACCATGAGCCGCCGTTATGTGGTTGAAGCCCTGCTACGCCCGGCGGTGGAACTGAATACCGCGGTGGTCTCTGCCGTCGCCGCATTTATCTGCCTCCGGGCACCGTGGGCGATTGCACTTACTCCCTCGGTCAGCTATGTGATGGCCGGGAGTTTTACTGTATTAGCGATAATACGCACATGGCAGGGCATTCAGGTTATCCGCTATCGCCGAAATCTGAGCCGTTTACCGCGTTACCAGATGAGCACCAGACACATTCCCGTCAGTCATCAGCGCTTGTTTCTGGGCCGGGGTTTTCGCTGGCAGCAGAAGCATACCCAGCGTTTGCAGGATACCCGGCGACCGGAAGTAGAACGATTTGTGCAACCCTCTAAGGTTTATCAGTTTGCCCGTTTACTGGAGCATCGAACCGAATACCGTTGGCCGGCATTGTCAAATCTGTTGCGTAAAGATTCCCCGTTAAATCCGGTGCGACCATTGCCTCCGGTTGGGGGCAATCCTATGATCCACGGTATTGAACCGCAGGAAGCCGAAGTGTTTATGGATCTGCGTGAGCGCGTCGGGCATACCCTGGTAATGGGGACGACTCGCGTGGGAAAAACCCGGCTGGCCGAATTGCTGATAACCCAGGATATCCGGCGCGGTGAAGTGGTGATTGTCTTTGATCCCAAAGGTGACGCTGACCTGTTAAGACGCATCTGGGCAGAAGCCCACCGGGCAGGCCGTGGCAGTGAACTGTCCCTCTTTCATCTGGGCTGGCCGGAAATTTCGGCACGTTATAATGCGGTCGGGCGGTTTGGTCGGGTATCGGAAGTTGCTTCCCGTCTGGCGGGGCAATTGAGTGGCGAAGGCAACAGTGCGGCGTTCCGGGAGTTTGCCTGGCGGTTCGTCAATATTGTCGCCCGTGCGTTGGTGGCACTGGGGCACCGGCCGGATTACACGCTTATCACGCGTTACGTCAATAATATCAGCGAACTGTATCAGCTGTATGCCACTAAAGTGATGGAAGACAGGCAGCCCACCCTGCTGGAACAAATCAATCAATCCCTTGGCAAGCTGAAAGAAAAAGATATCCCGCGCAATATGCAGGGGCAGCCGGATGCGTTTCGGCTGTGGGCAATGGAAGTCGCGTTGAGTTCAGACGCGGGTAAACAACTCTACGACCCGATTCTGGACGGGTTACGCTCTGCCGTGCGTTATGACCGCACCTATTTTGATAAAATTGTCGCCTCGTTGCTGCCCCTGCTGGAAAAACTGACCACGGGAAAAATCTCAGAACTGTTATCACCGGATTATCTCAATATGGCCGATTTACGCCCGATTTTCGATTGGGAACAGGTGATCCGCAAGAATGGCATTGTCTATATCGGGCTGGATGCGTTGTCTGACAGTGATGTGGCCTCGGCGGTGGGCAACAGCATGTTTGCGGATTTGGTCAGTGTGGCCGGGCAGATTTATAAATATGGCATGAATGCAGGGTTGCCGGTGCGCCAGGACGGGAAATTGGCGATTAACCTGCATTGTGACGAATTCAATGAACTGATGGGGGATGAGTTTATCCCGCTGATCAATAAAGGTGGTGGGGCCGGTATGCAGGTCACTGCCTATACCCAGACCTCCTCGGATATTGAAGCCCGTATCGGCAGCCCGGCCAAAACCGCGCAGGTGATTGGTAACTTCAATACCCTGATTATGCTGCGGGTACGGGATAACCGGACGGCAGAGCTGCTCACCAGTCAGTTGCCCGAAGTGGAAATCTACAGCAAAACGCTGGTCTCAGGGCACACTGATATCGCTGATGTTGAACAGGGGCAGGATTTTACCTCATCCACACAGGACAGGGTCGGCACAGTCAAAACGCCGCTGGTGACGCCGGCTGAAATGATTAACCTGCCGAAAGGGCAGGCATTCGCCTTATTGGAGGGCGGGCAGTTGTGGAAAATTCGCATGCCTCTGCCCACCGGCGATGACAATGATGCCCTGATGCCGGCGAGTTTGCAGAACATCGCTGAGCATATGCGGCGGCACTATCGTACCAGTGAAAATTGGTGGGAAGAGAAAGGGTGATTTCACGTCATGGCACCGTCAGAAAACCTATCCCGTCAGCCTTCCCAACCACCCCGTAAGCATGGGTTGCTATATCGTGTGTTATGGGAATGGCCGTGGCAGCTCATTGGCTTTATTGTGATGTCGTGGCTGTTCAGTCTGTTACTGGAATACCTTGGTATGGCTTTTTTCTGGCCGGATGAGGGGGCTGCTCACAGCCAGACGATGATGAAAACCGAGCTGCAATTTTTATCCACGGAATTTACCCGGAGTCTGTTGTTGTCAGAACCTTCACAAACGGTTTCTGATTGGCTGGTACAGACCTATCAATGGCTGTTTGTTGACAGTGGTTTTATGTACTGGATACAGGGACAATCGCACTCTCAGCTTAATAGCCGCAATGATTTTATGCGTGAATTCAATACGGTATTACATAGCATATCGGGTTATTTGCGGGAATATGCGCTGGCTACCGTGTTTATCACGATGGTGACGCTGATCCGGCTGGCGATTCTGGTGCTGTCCGTTCCGCTGTTTGTGATGGTGTTTTTGGTCGCGCTGGTTGACGGGCTGGGGCGACGGGACTTACGCCGGTATGGCGCAGGCTATGAATCGAGTTTTGTTTACCATCATGCTAAGCGGGGCATTAAACCTGCCTGCATCATTCCCTGTGTGCTGTATTTATCGTGGCCGGATGTGATGCACCCTACCGTGATATTGCTGCCAGCGGCACTGTTGCTGGGGATGGCGGTGGTGATCACCACATCAATGTTTAAAAAGTATTTATAGCGCACGACGCTGTACGATGGCATACAAAACGGGTTTTGTTTTGTATGCCATCGTCAGCAGACAAGCCGCACCGCGGCGCGTCAGTCTGGCAGTCAAAGACTGCTTTCAACCATCGCAATGATGATGGCAGAAAGTTCGATTTCTGCTTGAGTTGCAGTGATATCGCCGTTAGCTGCTGCATAGGATAAAGTTACTGTGGTTCCCAGTATTGCCATAGGGGCTGTTAATTTACACAGATATTATTTTTTGTGATGAATGATAGGCAATCAGGGGAGGGGGGTAAGCTGAAACCGTCCATCCATTTTCATTTTATCATATTTATCACTTAATGATTCAACAGTGCGGTATTTGTTAACATGGTTGTCAGATTTTTCTTTGATTTTTTCGCAAAAAAAGTAAATTTTTGCGTGAATCCCCCCAATAATCAATCCTGAAATCCATAGGATATATATTGTTAATTTGGTTGTTCAAAACATTTTATATCCAAGGCCTCAAAAAAGATTAAGGCTCATCAAATTATAATATTACTATTTGAAATAATTAAGTTATTTTTCTTCTCGATAAAATAATACTCACACACAATATTGGATGTTACTTATGCCAAATTATAGATTAGATAATTCTTATAAACAGGCTAGCCATCGTTTATCGTTATTAGAACAACAATTAGATCCCCTGACTCAGCGTCGTATAAAAATGCTCGACCTTGGCCAAGGCTCTCGTTGTCTGGAGATTGGCGCTGGAAATGGTTCAATAGCTAAATGGTTATGTAAGTATGTTGGAGCTAGCGGCAGTGTGGTGGCAACGGATATCAATACAACATTACTCGATCATATCGAGCTCCCAAATCTTGAAGTATGGGAGCATGATATTCTAAAGTCGGCGCTACCATGCTCATCGTTTGATTTTATCCATGCTCGTTGGGTTCTTTATCATTTACCATCAAATCTGGAATGTATTATTCAACGGATGATTGATGCGCTTCGTCCTTCTGGAATATTACTATTAGAAGATGTTGACTTTTTCCCAATAAATACTTCGTCATCTGCTGTATATCGTGAGTTCATGACAGCTTTAGTTAATTCAGTCGCCACACCATCCGGAAGAGACGGCTTCTGGATGCGTAACCTACCAGAAATTATTGCCACAACGGAACTGACGCAAGTTGGAGGAGAAGGCGAATTTCCTGTCATTCAAGGTGGGGGGGCGGCAGCGAAATTCTTTGAATTAACTGCGGAACAAATACGTGAAAAAATGCTGACAGAATCATCATTATCTTTGGACATGTTTGAACAGGGTTTACAGCTACTCAACTCACCTGATTTTTGGGCATTTGGAGGGGGGAATATCGCCGTCTGGGGGAGGAAAAAAACCAACACGTTACATGCGTGACCATTTTTCAAAATGCAAGGCTTCAGTCTATCACTGGAGGTTGGAGGTTAGTCTTTGGCTAAGTAAATTCAATAGGCAGATCAATTATTTTCAAGACAATCGTCATTATGCCTTTCATTAGTGAAGAGAAAGAGATAGCCCCAGATGCTATGTACGAAGCCTTAAATTAGGCATCTAAAATCTTTGGACAATTTTAGCTTACAATCCTTATCAGCAAAAACAAAAAAGGTTTAAATCTTATAAATGACTTGAGCGAGTTTTATTTTGCATTTGATGAAAGTCTGGGGGATCCCAATATAGGCGGGAATGGTGTAGCTCAAATAGATTTGTTAACAAACAAGAGCCATTGGGCTTGTGGGTGATAATGACTATATCGGCAGTTATTTGATTATATTATTAACCCGCGGCAATTTTTATCATTAAAAATCCAGATTTGATGTCGCAAAAAAACGCATCAAATCTGGATGTTAAGACTGAATTAATGGCAATATCTGGATGGATTGTTAACCACCTGCGTCATCGACTCAAACCAGTCACAGGCCTGACTGGTCCGGTTGCTTCCCTTTGGATTGAAACAGTAATGTTCGTGCGAAGTATCTTCACAATACCCCACAAATGGCTGGTCAATACGGTGCAGCTGAATAGCTGCCGCCTGCTCTTTGGAAGTCGGGAAAAATGCGCCGCCGACTTCCGCAAACATATCGGTATCGTCCTGTTGTGCGCCACAGTGTTCGCAGTGGTTTATCCAGTGCTGTCGGTGCAGCCGTTGGCTGACAGCTTTGCGCAACGTGTGATGAAAGCCGGGCAGCACATTACGAACGATAGCCGGGATATCAGCGATATAAAACAAAAATGCCGGGCTATCCTGCTCGGTATAGTCTATTTCCGTGCCGGGTTCATCGTCGCTGTCGGCTTCCAGTAGCTGGTGTCCGGCAGGCAGCATAAACGCGGTGACGGTGGTGTCTTCATGGCAGTGCGGGCACGCAGTCCGGGTTTGCGCGAGATACCAGTATTCCGCATGGACATTGTAGAACGGCAGCCATTGCATAAATGGCTCCGGGTCAAAACTGTTGTCGATATACCAGATTTGGGCGGCCGCATCCCAGTGTGCCCCCAACTTGCGTACCTTCTCATAGTCATCATCGGGGACGTGTAAATCAATCCGCAGCATATTGCTTGCTCCCTTCATTGATCAGTGTTGGCTGAATAAATTAGTCAGACTATTTAGCTAATTTTCACCAAAGCATAAAGAGTTTATTGCTGACCGGCAGTAAAAAACCCCGCATTCTCGCACCCTGAAATCCATGACGAGGGGAGTTTTTATGTGTGGTTGCTTTTCTTCAATATCCAGTGCGGCCTGTCTGCTGGGATTAACCGTGTTGTGTGTACCGCTGGCTCAGGCGGCTGAGAAAGATGAGCTGGCCAGTGCCAAACATCTGATTGAGCAGGTACAGATGGCACTGGAGCGCGCCAGTATCGCCGAAAAACAACTTGACCTGTCAGAACTTCCTCGTTATCACTTTGATTATTCACGCATCAGGGCTGATCTCAACACCCTCAAAGCCGGTATCGATCACTACTTAATGCCTTCCCGCGATCAGCCCCGTTATCCCGTACCCATCTCCGGCGATTACCGTCAGGAACATCCGCAATGACCCCGGCACAACGCAATGCCTTTGAAGTGGCCTCAGGACACTTTGATGTCACTTTTTTGTATTTGGTGTGTGTCGGCTTTTTCCTGGCCACGTTGTTTCTGTGGGCCGCCTGGGCTGTGGTGGATGTCTGGAACGGCTGGGCGAATGAAAAAGTACGTAATCAGACCCTCAGCCAGTTTGCCATCCGGACCGCGGTATTGCTGGTCGTGGCTGTCTGGATGTTTGCCAGTTAGTGCAATGTGCAATAAACACAATGAAAAGGAATAGATGGAACATGAAGCACATTTTTAAATTCTGTTGCTGTATCAGAACAAACCTAATGACACGGGTTAGTACACTCATGCTGTTATTTGGGCTTTCCTGTGAATCAGCCTGAGCCGATTTACCGGCTATCGAACCGCCCAAAAGTGGTGGCGGAGGCGGATTGCTGGGGCAGGCGAAAGGGTACGCGCAGGATGGCATTGTGATTGGCGGGTTGATCCTCTCGGCAGTGGCGTTCTTTAAGGTCGCCTCGGCCACCGTCGAAACCTTTTCCGAAGTGCGGGATGGCAAATCGACCTGGACCCAATTTGGTGCCATCGTTGTGGTCGGCGTGGTGCTGTTGGTTGCCGTGATTTGGTTGCTGTCGAAATCGGCCAGCATTATCTTTTAAGGTGATCACCATGCAGACGATCACTTTCTTACCTGACCGTTTAAACGCCGAACCGGTGGTATTTCGCGGGTTCACCACGCCTGAGATGGGACTGGCCGCACTGGCTGGGGTCATGCTCGGACTGGCAGTCAGTATTCCCCTGCTCCCATTAGCCGGTTGGGTCATGCTCCCGACCGGCATGTTGGTCATGCCCTTGTTACTGGTAAGCTTTGGCGGGCGTTGGCTCGCACACCTCAAGCGTGGCAAGCCGGAAAATTATATCTGGCTGAAGCTGGCAGAGAAAAAACGCCGACTGGGTATCGGTGATCCGGCCTTGATTATTGCCGCTCAGGGCTGGTCGTTGCGCCGTAGCAGGAGCCTGCGATGAGCCGGTTTCGTCATGCGGTGAAAAATCGGGATCAGCATATTCTGACCCTGCGAGTGGCGTGCGGTATTTTGGTGTTGGTATTGCTGCTGACCCTGAGCGGCTGGATGGCTTCACCGCGTAATCTCACCATCCATAATCCGCCGGACTTACGCACTGGCAGTACGCGTCCGTGGTGGGAAGTGCCTGCCCCCAGTGTCTACAGCTTTGCCTTTTATATTTTCCAGCAACTGAATGCCTGGCCGAAAAATGGCGCACAGGACTATCCGGCCAAAATTGACGCCTTATCCCCTTATCTGACGCCGGCGTGTCAGGATTTTCTATGGGAAGATGCCAAAACCCGTGCCGACAGTGGCGAGCTGCTTGATCGGGTGCGCGTGGTGTATGAAATTCCCGGCCGGGGCTATGGGACGCGGAGTGTGACGGTACATGGCCGGGATAACTGGGTAGTCCGGCTGGATTTGGTGGCGGATGAATATTATCACGCCGAATCGGTCAAACGGGCGCTGGTGCGCTATCCGCTGAAAGTGGTGCGCTGGGAGGGCGATGCCGAGCGTAATCCGTTCGGGTTGGCACTGGATTGTTACGATGGAATGCCACAGCGGCTGGAGGCAATACCACAACTGTCGGAAGAGAAAAAGGGCGTATTTCAATGAGCAGAGTGCCATTTGGCTGTCGTAGTTTTTGGCTGGGATTGGTCAGCCTCTTACTGTTCAGCGTCAGCGCAAAGGCCGATGAACTGATGAAATGGGAACGTATTCCGTTATCCATTGCGCTCAAAGTCGGTCAGGAGCGGATTATTTTTGCGGACAGAAATGTCCGTGTCGGTTTTCCGCCGTCGCTCAGCGATAAATTGCGGGTACAAAGCGCAGGCGGGGCGATTTACCTGAAAGCCAACAATGCCTTCCCGCAAACCCGCCTGCAATTGCAGGACAGTGAAAATGGCGAAATAATTTTACTGGATATTACGGCTGCCAAAGCGGGGCCAACAGAGCCGGTACGCATTATTTATTCGGATGAAAAAAAACCGGTCTCAAAAGAACAATCACAGTCCCAGAGTAAACCTGAATTGTCGGTGCCCGTTCCGGTCGTTTTAACCCGCTATGCGGCGCAGCAGCTCTATGCACCGTTACGCACTGTAGAGCCGGTTACGGGTATTCAGCCTGTGAACCTGCATTTATCCGGAACCATCTCCACCCTCTATCCGTCAGAGCCGATTGAGATTTCTCCGCTGGCAGGCTGGGGATTGCACAATCACACCGTCGTGGCACTGAAATTGCGCAATCCCACCCAACGAAAAATCATCCTTGATCCACGGGCCTTACAAGGGAAATTTGTAGCGGCAACGTTCCAGCATCGTTGGCTGGGTGAGGCGGGGACACCGGAAGAGACCACGGTATTGTATCTCGTCACAAAAGGGCTGCCGGATAACGCCCTTATACCTGAGCCGGTATCGGTGAAATCGGGAGGACGTCATGCAGGTTAAATCCAATGCGTTGGTGAAAATACTGGTACCGACGGTACTGGTTGTCGGCGGGTTTATCGGCATTAAAAGTTGCAGCTCAACGGAAAATGTAGCGCCCAATACAACCCAAAATAATGCACTGGCGAGCCTGTCCCCAGAAGAGTTACAGGCACTGGGGGTCGGCGGGGATACACCGGAAGATACCCTGCGCACGCTGGTCGGGACGCTCAATACCGTGCGGGCAGAGCAGAAACGCTTAGACCAGCAGAATGCCGATATGCGGAAAGAAAATGACCAGTTAAAAAGTCAGCGTCACGATGTCGCGGGGCAAATAGACGCGGCCGTTGCCGCCATCCGTCAGGAAGATGAACAACGCCGACGCGAGTTACAGGATGAGCAGCAGGGGGTACTGGCACAGATTGATTTGCTGACGGAACGATTAAATTCAACGCCTTTGCCTTCTCAGGATAATCAGATGCCGCTTGGGTTGGGACTGACCGGTAGTCCGTATTCTGCCCATCCAGTCAGGGGGCAGGATGAACTTATCTGGGTGCCCCCTGCTGATGAAAAGTCTTCAGATATGCAAGCTATGGGTAATGGAAAAACTACGGCGCAATTTCCGACTTCTTTTGTAAGTGAACAATCGACAACTGGGCAAAATACACCACAAAATTCCTCGCTTAAGGAAGAAAAGGAAAAACCGGTCTATACCCTGCCTGAAAATGCCACTTTAGTGGGCAGTCAGGCGATGACCGCGTTATTAGGCCGTGTTCCGGTGAATGGCACGGTCACTGATCCGTATCCGTTCAAAATTCTTATCGGCAAAGACAACCTGACCGCCAACGGTATCGAACTGCCAGAGGTGGAAGGTGCTGTTGTCTCCGGCTCGGCCAGTGGCGACTGGACACTGGCTTGCGTGCGTGGGCAGGTCAATTCCATCACCTTTGTTTTTCAGGATGGCATGGTACGCACGTTGCCGGGGGTTGGGCAAAACCAGCAAGGGATCGGCTGGCTGTCTGATGCAAATGGCATTCCCTGTATCAGTGGTGAGCGTAAATCCAACGCCAGCACCTATCTGCCGACCCTGTTTGCGCTGTCAGCCATGAATTCCGCCGGCGATGTCCTGAACGAAAGTCAGCAAACTGCCCAAACCAGCGGCACCGGTGGTATCACGTCAGCGTTAACCGGTAATGCGGGACAGGCGGCACTTGGCAAAGCCGTGGCAGGCGGCATGAATGAGATGAGTGAGTGGCTCAAACAACGCTACAGCCAGACATTCGATGCAGTTTACGTCCCGCCCGGTGCCCGGTTAGTGGTGCATATCACACAACCGCTGGCGATTGATTACGAAGCGAAAGGACGTAAGGTGCGTTACGGCTTGAGTGAGTCAACCCAATATAATCATCAGGATGTATTAGATTAATGGAAAAGCCTGTCTTTCAATGGCTGTTTAGTGCCAGCCAGCCTTATTGCCTGCAAGTGCCCGTTACGTGTCTGTCTGAACCCGCGCGGGTTCAGCTTGACTGGCGTTTTGTCGATAAAGAAGAGTATCGGTTATATCTCTCAGCTGGCAGGGAATACCGGTTGCTTGGTGACGGCGATGTTACTGTCTTTCGTCTGACGGAAATGCAATGGCAGGCGATTGTTGAGGGCAACGCAGAGGCTCAGCCTGAGCAGTGGGAACGCCAGCCTTTTACCTTATCCGAGCTGGCAGTGCACCCCGAATTTGCCACGTTTACTGCCATTGGTACCACGGAGTCTGGATCATGCAGAAAATAAAATATGGTTGGGTAGTGTGTCTGGCGGGGTTATTGGCAGGCTGTTCGACGTCGAAAGAGGCCTTACTCCCTGCCGGCGAACAGACCGTGCTGGCGATGTGGCAGGGAAACAAGGCAGGCCATAGCGCAGCACAGGCAAGACAAACCCTGCGCGTGTGTTAACCCCTGCCGAACGAAACCGGGCACGGGAAGAACCTTACCATTACAGTCGTTCGGTTGAGCATGAAATCAGCCAGCAGTTTCCCCGTTTACCCAATCCCGATATGGTGATGTATGTTTATCCGCATCTGGCCGCAGGCAATACACCGATACCGGGATACAGTACGGTGTTCCCGTTTTATCAGCAGGTGCAGTATGCCCTGCCGGGTGAACGCACGGAGGTACTGTAATGCAAAACATTAACGCATTGAATCGCCCCAGCCAACTGCGTGAGGCGGATGAGGCTGCGGTTTACCGGGCTAACCCTTCCATCATCGATTATCTCCCTTGGGTGGAATATCTGGAAGACGGGCAATGTTTGTTGCTGGACGACGGTATTTCCGTGGGGGCGGTTTACCGTATTGAACCCGTGGCAACGGAAGGTCGTCCCCTTGAACGATTGATTGAGATTCGGGATCAGCTGGAAGATGCGATTCAGGACAGTCTGGAAGAAGACGATATTTCACCGTGGGTGGTGCAGTTTTTTTGTCAGGATGAAGATGATCCTTCCAATTATCTCGATACCTTGCGGGACTATGTGAAACCGTGGGCGCAGGGCACGGCCTTTACCGAGGCTTTTCTGGCAGAATCGGCACGTCACCTGAAAAGCATCGCCCAGCCTGACGGAATATTTCAGGATAGCTTAATCACCGGGCAACCGTGGCGGGGGCAGCAGCGCCAGACCCGAATGGCCGTTTACCGCTGGTTGCCTGCTCATAAATCGAAGGCACACCATCAAACTGTATCGTCGGTGGCGGCACTCAATCAGGTCTGCGAACGGCTGGTCTCCTCACCGGCGTCTGCAGGGATTGTGGCAACTCGGCAAGATGGTGAGCAGATCCACAGCTGGTTGCTGCGTCATTTTAATCCGGCCCCGGACTGGGGCATGGCAAAAGCCGATTTCTACCGCACGGTAAGTTATGAAACACCTACACCTTCCGATCTCCCGGTTAACAATGATTTTGCCGAAAGCCTGTGGTTTACTCCGCCGGTGTCTGATCCCGAAAACGGACTCTGGTGGTTTGATGGCCTGCCACATAAAGCCATTCCGGTTGAACGTCTGCGCCGCCCGCCTGAGCCGGGTACGCTTACGGGCGAAGTGAAACGGGGGGATAATATCAATGCCCTGATGGATATGATGCCGGAAGGTACCGTAGTCTCCCTGACCATCGTGGCGCAGGCACAGGATACGCTGGAAGAGAATTTTACCCGGCTGGCAAAACATGCGGTGGGGGAGAACACCGAATCGGCACGTGTCCGACAGGATGTACAGGAAGTGAAAGAACTGCTGGGGCGGCGGCATAAACTGTACCGCAGTGCACTGACCTTTCTGGTTCGCGGCCAGGATTTGGCTGATCTGGTTCAGCGGGTACACCAGTTATCCTCAACGCTGCTGACCGCCGGATTGCAGCCCGTGCGGCCGGCATTCAGTGTGTCCCCGCTGAATGCCTATTTACGCGCTTTGCCGATGGGCTTTAACCCGCAGAAGGACAAAAAACACTGGTTTACCCGTCTGAACTGGGTGCAACATCTGGCCGGGTTATTGCCGGTGACAGGTCGTTCAACGGGAACGGGGCATCCGGGTTTCAGCTTTTTTAATCGCGGTGGGGCACCGTTGATCTTTGATCCGATGAACAAGCAGGATCGCACTCAAAATGCTCATTTATTGCTGTTTGGCCCGACCGGGGCAGGTAAATCCGCGACCCTGTGTGCTTCCCTGGTGCAATTGATGGCCATCCATCGTCCGCGCTTGTTTATTGTCGAAGCGGGCAACAGTTTTGGTTTATTGGCAGACTATTACGCCAGCTTGGGGTTGACCGTGAATAAAATCGGCATCAAACCGGGTTGTGGCGTCAGTCTGGCACTGTTTGCCGATGCGCATCAGCTGCTGCAACTGAGTCCCAAACAATTGCGTATTAATGAAGCCGATATTCCTGATACGGATGAATCGCAGGATGAAGGCGATGAACAGCGTGATATTCTGGGCGAAATGGAAATTGCCGCCCGACTGATGATCACCGGTGGTGAAAAAAAAGAGGAAGAACGGTTGACCCGTTCCGACCGAGGTTTGATCCGCGAAGCCATTATGATGGCGGCACAGACCAGCTATGCTGAGGGACGCCAGATGCTGGCCTCTGACTTACAAAATGCGCTTTATGTTATCGCCCGCAATCATCAGCAGGATGAACACGGACAACCTTTAATCACGGCACACCGACGGGCACGGGCAGATGAAATGGCCGGCGCTATGTCAATGTTCACGCAGGAATTTGAAGGGGAACTGTTTAACCGCCCCGGCACGCCGTGGCCGGAAATGGATGTCACTCTGATTGATTTAGGCACGTTGGCGCGAGAAAACTATTCGGCACAGATGGCACTGGCGATGGTGTCACTGATTAACACCGTGAATAATCTGGCGGAACGCGACCAGTATCAGGATCGCGAACTGCAACTGGTGATTGATGAAGGGCATATCACCACCACCAACCCGCTGCTCTCTCCCTATATGACCAAAGTCGTCAAGATGTGGCGTAAACTGGGGGCCTGGTTGTGGCTCGCAACCCAAAACCTCGCCGATTACCCGGATACGGCTGAAAAAATGCTGAATATGGCCGAATGGTGGTTGTGTCTGACCATGCCACCGGATGAAGTGGAGCAAATCGCCCGCTTTAAGAAACTGACGGAAGAACAAAAAGCCGTGTTGCTCTCCGCCAGTAAACTCCCCCGCTGTTATACCGAAGGGGTGGTGCTGGCGAAAAAAATCGAAGCCTTGTTTCGGGTGGTGCCACCCAGCCTTTATCTGGCACTGGGGATGACGGAAAAAGAAGAAAAAGCGGAGCGACGGGCACTAATGCGGGCGCATCAGTGCAGTGAACTGGAAGCGGCGGTTTTGGTGGCCAGAAAAATGGATATTGCGCGGGGATTACGTCTTGAATCCAATGGGTGACAGTCGTTTAATTTTCATGTTCGAAAAAAGAATTAAGCGCGGTACTTAAGCTGTTTTTTCGGCATGTTACCCCTTTCAGCATGAATGAAAAGGGTAACAACTCGTGGTGCAAAAAATCCAGTCCACTTGGTACAATAGAACAAAATCTCTGATTATCAGCTTGTTAAGTCTGTCACTGAGCTTTCCCGGTCAGGCTATGCCAGAAGATCAAAACCAAGACCCGCAGGCACAAAAACTGGCCGAAATCACCGCCCAATGGGGCCAACTTACTCAATTGCAATCCCCCAACGAAGCGGTAAAAACAATGGCCGCCCAGAAGTTAACGTCTGCGGTGGCGTCGACACTGACACCGTGGTTAAATCAATACGGCAATGCCCGCCTCACACTCCCTTTCGACAATCATTTTTCGTTAAAAGACATTTCATTTGATTGGTTGCTGCCTTTTTATCAACCAGTTTCGGGTACTGCATTCAGCCAGTTAGGGGTAAAAAACCACCACGGTCAGACAACAACGGCAGTCGGATTTGGCTATCGTTATGTCGCCGATAATTGGTTATGGGGTGCCAATGTCTTCTGGGATGCGTTGTGGCCGGAGCAGCATCACCGTTACAGTCTTGGGCTAGAGGCCTGGCATGATAACGTCAAATTGTCCGCCAATCTTTACCAGCGCTTATCTCACTGGAAAACCGCGAGGCTCACGGATTTTGATGCAAGACCGGCCAATGGCTGGGATATTCAGGCTGAAGCGTATTTGCTTGCTTTTCCTCACTGGGGCGGGCAGTTGAAGTATGAACAATATTACGGGCAGCAGGTTGCATTATTGGGGGAATCAGAACGCCAGAAAAATCCGTATAGCGTCACCGCTGGGCTGACTTACACGCCAGTCCCCTTAGTGACACTGGGCGCAGATTTTCGGCAGGGTAAACAAGGTGTCAATGAGAACCGTTTTACTCTGAACCTCAATTATCAATTGGGTGTTCCGTTCAGCCAACAGCTTGATCCAGAGGCTGTGGCACCATTGCGCAGCCTGAGAGCCGGTCAATCTGATTTTGTGAACCGGCGTAGCGATATGGTGCTGGATTATCAGAAGCAGATCCTGATAACACTAGGCTTTCCGGCATCCGTTAATGGGTATGAAGGCAAGGAAGTGACCTTTGTACCGATTATCCAATCCAAATATCCGCTGGCACGTTTAGAACTGGATACGGCTGAATTGCAACAGGCAGGCGGAAAAATGCTTTATCAGTTGCCGGAGAAAGTGACGTTACGGTTGCCGAAAGCCACGGAAAAACCTGTTCGGCTTGCGGGAATAGCCATCGACAGCCGGGGTAATCGCTCCAACCGGGCAGACATGATGATTATAAGTTTGCCGACCGAAAAACGATTACAGGTGACAGCGAATAAAACGCAGGCAAAAGCCGATGGTGATGACCGTGTGATCTATACCGTGATTGTCACCGATCAGGAAGGCACTCCTGTCCCGAATCAGGCCGTGGTTTGGTCAAGTGATAAAGGTGAATTAGCCCAAACCCGGCAGAACACGGATGCACAGGGGCAGGCAGCGGTTGTGCTCCGCAGCCGTCAGCAGGGTCTGCACACCGTACGCGTTGCTGTCGATGAGCACGTTACCATGGCGCCTTCGGTACAGTTTGATGCGGTGCTGATACCCGTGATTACCGTTGATAAGCACAGCGTTAAGGCGAATGGAAAAGCCATGGCGTCTCTGACTGTCACGGTTAAAAATGCCGACGGTCAACCTGTTCCAAATCAAGCCGTTGGCTGGCAGACCAATCTTGGCTAGTTCTCCTCATTTTCATTAATGACTGACCCGAAAGGGCAGGCCACGGCTTATTTAACCAGCCGGGTGTCAGGAAATGCAGAAGTGACGGTGGCGGTCGGCAGTGAAACGGTGATGGCTTCTCCAATTCGCTTTATTGCCTCGCTAACGCATACGCTTCAGGCGGACAAACAAACCGCTATGGCTGATGGTCAGGACAGCATCATTTATACGGTGAGCGTGCGCGATGCAACGGATCAACCCGTTGCCAACAGTAAAGTACAGTGGTCAGTGGATAACGGGCAACTGCTGGACAGGCAGGAACAGACAAACAGCCAGGGGGAGGCAACAGCCCGGTTAGTCAGCCGCACCGCAGGGATGGCAACAGTGAAAGCAGACGTGTCAGGAAAAACCCTCAATGCCCCTTCGGTGATTTTTAAACGTTTGCTGAAACCCGCTATCACGGTGGACAAAGTCCGGGCTAAAGGTGATGGGCAGGATGCGATTGTGTTAACGGCTATGGTGAAAGATTCACTGGGGTTAACCGTAGCAAATCAGCCGGTGGGTTGGCAAACGGATTACGGTGTGCTGTCTTCAGAGCGCACACAAACTGATAATCAGGGGCAGACACAGATTCAGCTGAGCAGTACATTTTCGGGGCTGCATCAGGTTCAGATTCTGGTTGAAGATAATCAGGTGGCAGCGCCTAGTTGTGACTTTTGATGAAGTTCTCTCATCGGCAATCCGTGTCAATAAAACCCGTGCGGCAGCGGATGGCGAAGACCGGGTGACCTTTACTGTAACAGTGACAGATATTCATGGTCAGGGTGTGCCTGATAAAATCGTCTATTGGTCGGGGAATTTTGGTGAAATGATTTTTGCAGATGACCGGACAGTCAGTCAGGGGAAAGCTACCGCCACCTTTATCAGTCACCATGCAGGCCGGGGTGCGGTATCTGCTCAGATTGGTGAGCAGCAGATTGTGTCTCCGGTTGTGGAATTTATCACACCGTTACGCATTGTTGATACTGTTGCTGTTGACAGTCAGGGTGGCAATGCTAACCAGAAATCCTTTGGTCTCCGGGGGCCTTCAGTATTCTGGCGTGGCGCGAAATTTCGCATTATCACGGGAGGTAATACAGGCAGAGTGAACTGGCAGAGCGATTCCTCATCAGTCACGGTATTGGGTGATACGGTGATGGTGCAGCAACGCCCTGATGGTGTAAGACTCACGGGCACCGATGAGGCGGGGCAACAGGCAGTCCTGACTTTAACGGGTTATACCTAGTTTGAGCGCTCAGGTCTGACGGAAGATTTTTACTCGAATGTAAAACAGATTTGTAAATCACTTGGCAGCCAAATTGCTTCCAAATATGCGCTCGAACAGTTCTATGAGGAATGGGGTAATTTTTATCTTTATGATGGCTGGGTAAGTGAGTTTTATGTGACATCAACGGACTACCTTGCAGCCAGCTCGGGCTCAGCAGAGTATCAGGCAAAATGGGCATTTTGGGCAGAGACAGACCGGTGGGTGAGAAATGCCTGGGCGATGACGGCATTTGCGTGTGGTAAGTAGCAGTATTGAACAGAGTATTCCATTATTTTACCTGTAAGAGAAATGAGCGGCTGTTTGAGCAGTCACTTGAAACGCCGCTATTTTTTCTTCGTTTTGAATGCCTTTTCTTGGATACGGCATCATATCCAGTGGTGATCCTGATTCAGACACAGGTTCCCCCAGAAAAATGCTTATCGTTTCAAGTGCTCATTTCTTTGGATCAACAGATTTTCTCGAGCAATCCGTCTCCATGTATTACGTTTTTCTCATCCCTGACCTGACAGATATCGGTCGATTGATGGGGAGTTCTTAACGAGTTATTCGCCCTCACTAATAAAAAAGTTAGTTAAATATAAATAAATATTGGTTATTATGATGAAAAAAATATTTCATTTATATAAGTAACATACTAACAATGTAAAGCACCCATGGTGATGACATAATTAAATAAATTTAATGGTATAATAAAAAACCTTATTCAATATAAAAAATATTTCACCGCAATAAAATTGTGGACCAATATTCCATGTTGGTGAAAGTGTGTTAATTATCACATTTCAATGTAACTGATAATTCCCATTTCATTTACAGAATAAAATTAAAACAGAAGAAAAGACAAATGCTAAGAATAATGCAGTCACAATACAACTAATTGTTTTTTATGGAAATAGGTTAGAATAAAATATGGTTACCACGCTAAGTGTTTTAAAATTCCGTTAATTGGTTATTTTTCAGGTAAAAATTTAAGAGTAAAATCACATTTTTAACGATAAATAATATATCATTGAGTTTTCGATCACTTTCTCACTGCCAGCATAATGTATAAAAATACGCTTTACTGTCATTAATTAATGGAATAAAAACAACTATGTTTAAAAACAATAAATGGCATGATATGAGAAAAATGGATAATCTGGAGTTTAGAATATTACAACTTCTCAGGAAAAATCCTTTTCTCGCCCAAAAAGAAATTGCTGATATTATTGGCGTTAGTCGTTCAAGCGTCGCAGGATATATCCTTAACCTACAAAAAAAAGGGCATATAAAAGGAAAAGGATACATTTTTTCCAGTGGAAATTATGCCGTAACGGTGGGTGCTTCCAACATGGATATTACCAGCTTCGCTTCGACTGAATTATTAAAGAAAGATTCCAACCCAGGGAAAACAAAATATACGCTAGGTGGTGTTGCCCGAAATGTGGCGCATAACATTGCCGCGTTAAAGAATGACAGTTATTTAATTTCTGTTTTTGGTGATGATTCATATGGAAAAAGACTGTTTAGAGAAACCAGGTTAGCCGGTGTTGATCTTAGCCATTCTCATAAACTAAATGATGAAAGAACTTCAATTTATCATTCAATAGTTGATAGTCATGGTGAACCGCACACATCCGTGAGTGATATGGATATTTTGAAAAAACTCACTCCTGAGTTGCTAAATAAATCTAAAGCTCTCATTGAGCGAGCGGGAATACTGAGTATCGACTGCAATTTGAAAGAAGATGCTCTGGAATGGTTATTTAAAAACTCAGGTAATGTGCCCATATTTGTTAATCCTGTCTCGTCATATAAGGCGGGCATAGTATGTAACTGGCTATCATATATTCATACGATTAGACCCAATCGGCTGGAAGCAGAAAAAATCAGTGGCATTAAAATTAACTCAATAAAAGAGGCTAAGTTGGTAACATCATGGTTTCATGAACAAGGAGTACAGCGGGTAGTTTTAAGCATGGGGGCTGACGGTGTTTACTACAGTGAGCTGGATTATGTATCAGGCCACTCTCCGGCATTTCCTGTTGATATTGTCAATAACACGGGTTCCGGTGATGCAATGATGGCGGGATTAGTTCATTGCGCGTTAGCAGGTATGGATTTTAAGGAAAGTGTATATTTCGCCCAACGCTGTGCTGCACTTGTGCTATCTACTGAATTAACTTATTCACTAACTCTGTCGCCCTTCGATGTTGAAAATTTGCTGGTATTGGATTCATATCGTTAATAATAATTGTGAAATAACATGACTCATCCCGCCGACATTATAAAAATAAAAAGATTTTAGAGTATTTGGCTAAAGCCGGGCGGAAACCCGGCAATTTTTTCAATGTTTCCTGTATAATAAGTATTATTCACTAATTGAAAAGACAGGAAGGGTTTATGTTCGATGAAATGAAATATATCCATTAATGCGGAGGTAATGGACAACGAACCTAAAACTGACAAATAAGTCCGGTATGAACACAATTCTGCAAATAAATATCCCAAAAACCTTGAGGATAACGTTCTAAGTCGCTTTCTAGGACGGTTGGTTTTTGCCAGCTAAAATGATCGAATCCTGCTTTTTTAAGCGCTTTTTCATAGCTCTCACGACTCCAACGGTAAAACGTGAAAGGGCTTGGGGGGGTTGACAGAAATTTTGCCTGGTGA
The DNA here is from genome assembly GCF_028598805.1 of Xenorhabdus yunnanensis. Lineage (GTDB taxonomy): Bacteria > Pseudomonadota > Gammaproteobacteria > Enterobacterales > Enterobacteriaceae > Xenorhabdus > Xenorhabdus yunnanensis. Next base: position 74,108 of record NZ_JAQRFI010000016.1, read on the forward strand.
CGGAAGCCATTTTTCCAGGGTTCTTCGCTCAAAATCTTAAAACCATAATTCTCACAGTTTCCGCTTCCTAACCGATAATCAGGTGATGCCATATAAGCAATCAATTTGCCGGAAGGTTTCAAATGCTCAGCGGCTGCTTGAAACATCGTTTCCAGTTCTTCTGTGGATTCTGCATAGTGGAATAAAAAAGCGGCGATGATGATATCAAATTTTTCATCTAATTTCATTTCACATACATTTTGTACATGGAATTCAATATTATCACCATACAGTTTTGACTTGATTTTAGCGAGTTTAATCATTTTTTCAGAGATATCGACACCAACCACTTTTGAAGCCCCACGGCGCTGCAATTCCCGCCCAAAATAACCATATCCGCAAGCTAGATCCAGAACTGACTTTCCTTGTATCTCACCGACCATGTTGAGTATATCCCGAAGCTCAGATTGTCGCTGGGCTACCGTATTGGAAAACTGTTCGTAATGTTCTCCAATTGAATCATAGCTTGCTTGCTCTTCCATTATTATGACTCCTGATAAAAAATAGAATAAGGGTACTATTTTATAAAGATAAAGTATCATGAAATAATTAGATATAATTATTTTTGTAACGTGATTAATTTTACACGATAAACAATCTGGTTGAATTAAATCAAAAATAATCAGATGTTGCTATATTCAAGAGCATTGCCCAATTTTAAGCAGAGAGTCACCTGTCTGTGATGAAAACTGAGTATATTTTGCGCCACCATGAACTATTCGGCACACCATTTGTTTACCCAGCCGTCAGGCTACCCAGCAAAGCACAGTGATCAGGAAGTTATTTGGCAACAAGCGGAACAATAGAACACAGTTAGCCCTTCATGTGTATGATCGGCTGATTAAGTGCTTATATCTGCTCGACTTATTGGCCCTTTTTCACATCCGTTTCATCACAACCGATGGTTGGGGCAGTTATGCCAGAGAAATGGAGCCAGGAAATAGTGCGAAATACACATGAGACAGTCAAATTAGTTCCAGTCTTACCGCCGCCGGAAAGGCGCCAAAGTTAATCATCGGAGCGATGATGCGCAAGCTCATCCACGTTGCGTTTGGGGTTCTTAAAACAGAGAAAAGCTTTGATCAAAGCTTACATTGTGTTTGACAGAAAACACAGTATCTGTCTTAAACGATATTTTTATGAGGTGATGTGATGATACGATTCATTTCATTCCTCATTCTTCTTGATCATAGCGTTCAGGATAGTCAATAGCTTACGCATACAAGCAACTAGCGCTACTTTTTTGACCTTCCCTGCCGCTAGCAAGTGATTATAAAACGCCCTAATCACTGGATTAAACCGGGTTGCCCCCAGTGTGGCCATATACAGTGCAGTACGCACTCCGGCTCGTCCACCAAAGATAGTTCGTCGACCCCGCATAGTCCCGGAATCACGGTTAACAGGGGCAACACCCACAAGGGCGCTGATTTCGCGACGTGAGAGTTTGCCCAGTTCGGGCACTTCTGCCAGCAATACTGCGGTGGTAGTCATGCCAATTCCCTTGACGTTACAGAGTGTTTCAGAGATAGATTTAAAATACGTTTTGATACGGTTATTCATATCGTTATCCAGGCGAAACAACTCTTTTCCCAATGCCTCAATAATCACGTTAATACTTTTTCGATTCCGCGGATGAGATAAATGCAGACGATTACGTTCAGCCACTAACATGGTGATTAACTGTCGTCTGCGCACGACCATTGCCGTCAGAACCTGACGTTCTTCATTAGGTATCACGTGAATGAAGCGTTTCCGCTCCGGATGGTGATTTATCACCTCCGCCATCTGAGCCAATACCTTGGCATCAATGCGATCAGTCTTTGCCAGATACCCCATGGCACGGGCAAAATCACGCGCCTGTCTGGGATTAATGACAGCGACATCAAAACCTTCGACTTGTAACGTACATGCCACTGCCGCTTCTAGCCCTCCGGTTGCTTCCATCAGGATCGGTGCAATTGCCTGTTGCTTCAATATAGACACAATGGCATCAACACCCTCAGAATCATTACTCGTAGTGAATGCCTCTACGCCTGCACTAACAGCGATATCCAATGAAGCTTTGGAAACATCAATGCCGACACAAAGTGGATTTGGCTGACTCATATTACCCTGCCTTGTAAATTCGTTATGGGTGACGGACAACTGTTCGGGTTTCAGATGAGTGGCTCAGTGTATGCGCCAATCGCTTCGGAACGGGCTTAAAACCCCAGGTTGGATCAGGCTGCATACACCGCGCCAAATTTAATCGTATTTATTTTAACCTATATTTAAGATACAAGGCTGGACAGCTCAGATGATTGCACAGGCCTTGCGTATTCATGAAAGTACGGTCAGCCGTCACCTAAAAGATTTCATCGCTCAGGAAAAGCTCACTCCAGCCAATGGCGGCTCTGAAAGCCATCTCTCAGCCGAACAAATCGTCGACCTGATTGATTATTTGACGGCAAATTTGATGCACACTACCGCTCAAATTGTGGCCTGTGTCCGATCACGTTGGCAGGTGTCTTTCAGCGTGGGCGGAATGACGAAATAGCTTCACTGCCAGGGTTTCCGCTACAAAAACCAAAGGGAGTTCCTCATAAATTCGATGCGGATAAACAGCAACAATTTATTGATGATTACCAGTCGCTGAAAAACAGAGCGGGTCAGAATGAACCGATCCTATTTATTGATGCGGTGCATCCTTCACAGTCCACAAAGCTCAGTTATGGCTGGATGAAAGCAGGAAAAAATCAGGTAAAAGTGGTCGAAACCACCGGCAGTCGTACCCGTCTCAATATTCTGGGGGTCCTCAATTTACAACGGATTGAAGACACTGTTATCCGTGAATATCCGAGCATTAATGCTAAAAACATCGCGTATTTCTTCGGGGAGATCCGGGAAACTTACCCGCTTTCGCAAAAAATCCATATTATCCTGGATGGTGCGGGTTACCACCGGGCAGAACTGGTGAAAGAGATTGCGTATGTCCTTAATATTGAATTGCATTACCTACCACCTTACAGCCCAAACCTCAATCCGACAGAGCGATTGTGGAAGTATATGAATGAGCAAGTACGTAATAATGTTTATTTTCCGAATGCGAAGACGTTCCGTGAAACCCTTCGTCACTTTTTTCATGTCACTTTGCCAGAAAAAGCGAAAGAACTTACGACTCGACTGACTGACAATTTTCAGATTTTAAAACCTCCATCTTCAAGTTAATTGCGTATAAACAAAGATCGCCGAAACCACTTCTGGCAATAACATGGTAAGAATCCATGGATTCGAATGGAGTATCTTCCAGCCAGATATCAACGATATCTTCATAGTCATCAGGGTTTACAATGCTAAATAATCCATCTCTATAACTGTTCCAACCTTCGTATTTCCAATAATATAATAATTGCCCAGGCAGTTTTCCCAGCCATTTATCCATAGCTTCGTCAGGTACTACTCTGTGTTGAGTAGCCTCTCCCATATCTTCAATGAAAAGCTCAAAATCTTCATCCCGCATCACTTTTTCCCCTTACCTCGACATAATTCAAATATAAGAAAAAAGTGGCTATTTATACAACCACTTTAATCAATAGATAAATATCAAAGAAATAGAAAGTTAAATTTCGAAAATATCAGGGTCAGAAAATTGTCGTAAGATATCAAGGTGAATATGCATATCTAATTTACTGACATTTTCAAGTTTTATTTCGCCACCTAAAATAATGGCAGGTTCAAAACCAAATATTTCGTGCTCACCTAATAGGCCGTATTTTTCTACAGCTTTGGCAAAGATACCTGTTTTTGTGCCGCCTTTTAAATCAATATCGTCGATTGATTTTACAGCAAAAAAAGAAGATATATCGTGATCTAATTCTTTCTTTTCTTTTTTATAAGCTCTTTTAGGAGAATAAAAAAAGGTATTAAAAACACAATCAAGTGTTAAGTTAATTCCGGTTTGTTCGCCGCAGAGGTATAGTTTACCAAAACCACTTCTGGCGATGACGTGGTAAGAATCCATAGATTCAAATGGGGTATCTTCTAACCACATATCAACAATATCTTCATAATCGTCGGGATTGACAATGCTAAACATACCGTCTTGATAACTATTCCAGCCTTCATGTTTCCAATAATATAATAATTGCCCAGGCAGTTTTCCCAGCCATTTATCTATAGAGTCAGATGCTACAGGCTTATGTTGGGTTGCTTCACCCAAATCATCAATGAAACACTCAAAAAATTCGTCTCGCATTATTTTTTCCCTTTACCCCGACATAACTCTAATTGAACGTTCATTTTAGCGTCACCTAACCCACTGTCAATTGCCTCTTTAGCAGCATTATCTAGCGATTTTATTCATTTTCCTCTCCAACTACCTCCTATGGCACTGTTAATTCCGGTATCACCCATCTTCTTAGGTGAATATTGACCATAACCACCTGCGACCATATCTGGTTCGTGCAGTGCGGCCAATCCATCGAATATTTCGTCTGCTTTTTTTTGTGATATTATTTTAGCTTCTTTTACTGAGGTTCCTTTTTTTATCTGGCTGTTAAATATATTTATTTTTATTTCACCTTTCGCACTGTCTCTAAAGTCTTCCTGTGCTTTCCCTGCCAAACTATTCCGTTTATTTTTCTTATAAGCATCCCTGGCAATTTTAAACTCATCAGGTGACATATTATTAATGGCATCTTGCTGCCTACGGAGCTGAGCTGCATACTCTTTCAAAAACGCCTGCCGTTCTTTCTCCGTTTTTAACTTCTTATATCGTTTACTGTTATAAGGTGAAAAACACGGCACTTTAGTCTTTTTAACCCCTTTTACCTTACCACCCTTTTTAGGTGGTTCCTTCGGCTTTCCTGCATCTTCAATCGGTTTGTCATTTTTGGCATCGGCTTTCCTGCATCTTCAATCGGTTTGTCATTTTTGGCATCGGCTTTGGATGCATTCTGCTCAATTTTTTTTCCCGCTTTGGTAGTTGCCTTTGCTTCTCCCTTGGCGGTGATTTTGGAAATCACCTTAGCTCCACCTTTAACTGCACCCTTAATTGCGCCTTTAGGGTTAAAGTCAGCAATGAAATCCCCAAATTCTTCTGCCGACCCCTCCATTGTATACCGCTCCCAATTGGTGTTACTCGCGTTTTCTCTGACAGCGTTGGCGGCATCACGTAGCTGCTTCGAATCCGCCTCATTACCCCAGGCACCCTGCATCATTGCTGAGTGTTCCATTTCTGACGCAGCGGCATATTGAATACCTTTCCATGCGAGTTCTCCAACATCCATGGCAGTATTTCCCAGATTTTTTGCGATACCTGTTCCCACGCCTACCGCTGCGTTACCCACAGCTTTTCCGGCATCTACCACAGCATTGCCTACCTTAGCTAGACCATTCAAAAACCCGCCTTCATCTTGGGTATTCGGCTTGATAACGGGATTAGCTTCTTTAGGCACCTCAGTCGATTTCGGCGGTTGCCCGGTAATTTCCCCTAACGTATTCCCCTCACCGGTCGGGGCATCGTCATGCGCCCGTTTTTTCCATAATGGGTCATCACTCGCCGATTTAGGCGGGATTTTTTTGATTTTAGCCATATCCTTATGCCCCGTTCATCCAGAATTTGTCACCGTGGCGCAGTATCAATTTATTACCGGCACGCACGCTTTTCGAATGCTCATCTGTCTTGGGATGGCATTTGCCGCCCACCGTACCGCTTTTGACGCCATTCGCTACACCGGGTTGATCGCCCAACGTCTGAGGAACGAATGATTGTGCAAAAACCACCACAGGCTTGCCATTGGTGCGCACGGATTTCACTATCGCATCACTGTCGGCCAGTTTGGCAATCACGGGGTAAGGAACAGGGGGTGTGGATGCGCCAATCGGGGTTTTACAGACATCCGGCAAAATACTGATGACCATCCACTGGGTGCCTGTCCGGGCAACGTAGTTATCAGCCATAAATAAGTATCTCCCTTTCGTCTTTGTCATCAGGTGACGCCATTCTTATCAGCGGTGCATCCGGGTCCATTTCAAAACGGGCTTCCATCACCCGGAGAGGCGATGCGGCTTCAATGTGGTAACGGTAAGTCATGGAAAGTGTGAGCGTTTCGCTGTCGATAATGAGGGTATCGGCGTACATCCGTTCCGGGATCATTTCACCACTGAGCATTCTCAACAGGATAAGCGGCCGGTGCCCCAGTAACTGCACATGTAATTCACCGTCACGGGTCAGGTTGAACAGGCTGATACGGATATCAGGGTCGGGAAAGTCAATTTGCTGGTCGTCCGGCGCGTTATTCCAGTAACGAAAACTAAAATTATCGGGGAGATAAGGATGGCGCTCTTTCAGCCATTGTTCATCATAGGTGCCTGCCAGTATGCGGCGGGGCAGCCAGGCACGCCCTATAATACCCAGTCCCGCAGGATGACAGATCTTTTCCGTGATGGACGGCGGTGAATTCAGCCACTGTGTAAAGTGGTCTGCCGTTACCGGGGCATCAGGGTGTTCAATGCGCGGTGCCGGGTAGTGGGCAAGATCTTTTGCCTTCGCATACCACGGGGTGATAAAGCCCGTCCCCAGCGGATTGTATTCCCATGTTGCATGGGCAATGGGGGCATTGTCTTTTTCCGGGTGTTGTTCCCGCTGGGTGTCGGTCAGGCGGGTTTCTTCGGGCACGGAGGCAGCCGCGTCATCCTTTTCATACACTTTGCATTCCCCGCCAAAGGCATCGCGGTAATCCACCGCTAACGTCGTGAATTTTTGGGGCGGTGTCAGTTGCCATTCGCCTTGTGATGTACGCTGAAACTCGCGTTCTCCCCAGACATGCAGGGTTTTATCGATCAGTGCTTGTCCGTCATGCGTGGTGACCTGTAACCGGACAGGTATTTTTTCACAGGCTTCCCCCCTGGCGCATAGGCGACACCATTGACAATCACATCACATTTGAATTTCAGCGGTGCCAAATCACTTTCCTGCAAAACCGATGACTGGTTCATTTCGCCGGAAAAACTATCCTGTACCGTCAGTTCGCCATAAGGGGCTGCCAGTACAGGCTGATAATGCCCCGAACCAACAGGCTGGAGCTGATAGACGATTTTCATGGCAACAACTTGATATTCCTCGTCTTCGGTATCCAGCATTTTGTAATTAATGACAGAAAACGGGGTCAGGTTTCTGAATTCCATCGTTTGGCTCCTTAGTTCAGATCAATGTCTTGCGCACTGATTTGGATAGCATCAGCGGCGTCAAACAGGAATTTGGTGCCCTGGATCGTGACATTGCCGAACTTGTCCATCCGCAGACAGCTGCTGCCACAACGCAGTTCAATCACATCGCCGACCGTAATGGCTAACGATTCGCCGACCGTGTGCGTATGGGTGATCCCGATGTCCTCTTCCTTGTGCTCGAAAACATTGATGGTCTGGTTTTTCTCAACGGTTTCGCTGTGGCTGGCCAGCACATGGGTTTCGCGGTTGTTGAGTACTGTGGTTTTCATGTCTTTTTGCGCATGAATAAACACTTCTTCGCTGCCTTTCGCATCCTCAAAGCGCAGTTCGTTGAAGCCTTCTCCTTTATGGGTTTTGGTTTTAAAGGTGGTACGGGTCTTTGCGGCGGGTAAATCCAGCGGCGGGCGGTTCACTGCGTTATAGACACTGCCCGTGACTATCGGCCGGTCAATATCGCCGTTAAGGTAAGAAACAATCACTTCCTGCCCGATGCGCGGGATGGCCATAAAGCCAAAACCGTTGCCGTTCCAGCCCTGAGCCACCCGAACCCAGCAGGACGCGCTGTCATCGGCTTTGTCGTAGCGGTTCCAGTGGAAATGGACTTTAATTGCGCCGTCTTTGTTAACGAAGATTTCTTCCCCTTCCGGTCCGACCACGGTGGCACTCTCATCACCATCCGCCAGGGGCTTATAATGAAACGGCGGGCGGTAATCGGCATAACCGTCGATAAAACTGAAATTATTGCTGAGCGTGGTGCCCTCGCCGCCATTGTCACCCAATGCCTGTGGGCAGTGCCCCTGATGGCTGATCCCGACAATCTGCCAGCAGGTATTGAGCGGGGCATGGGGATGAGCAGCGATGTTGAAAATTTGCCCCGGCATCAGTTTGATGCAGTTACTTTGCCCGTTGCCACTCTGCATCTGGTTTTTCAGGGCTTCGTGGCGGTACTTAACGAACGGTTTGGCTTCGGCATCCTTCTGAAAACGGCCATAACTTTCGTAAACCGTATACGGCGTCAATGTGCCAACTGCCTGATAGTCCGGGTTGCTTTCCAGATGGGAGAGCGCGTAAAACGGACGTTCGGGATTGAAATCCTTGTTGATTGTGCGCTGGGGTGTCATCCCTACCCCCAGACGAACCTGATAAATCGTATCGATCCCGTGCGCCGTTTCCGGTTGTGCGTTGTAACTGAGCGTCAGGTCTGCTGCCATTGGCAGATGGCTGTCACTGAAAAACAGGGTTTCATCCTCAAACCAGAAGCTGATCCCCTCTTCAGCGGCTAACCGGCAAAAAAAGCATAATCGGATTCCCGCTTCTGGGTGATGTATTCTCGGCTTTGATGGGCATCTTCCAATTTTGAATCAGCGCGAACATGATGTTTTTTCAGCAACAGCTTCATGATATCCGGCACACTTTGCCGGTGATAAATATGGCTGTCCTGATTGAGCGTGAGTCGCCAGAGGGACGGGCGCACCGTAAAGGTATACAGGATTTTGTTACCATCAGTGCCGCACCAGTCAGCATGGGAAATGATCCCGGTGATTTTGCGTTGCTCCAGCACCCCGTGGAAGATTTGCAGTACCGCTTCCTGCATCAACAGCGCGGTTAAATCGATTTCCAGCTTCGGTATAAAGGGATTGCCGGGCAGAGTCTGAACCAGTGTCAGGTTCAGAGTGAACAGTTCGGAAAGCCCTTCCCGCAGGGTAAAATCGGCCACTGCAAATGTACTCTCAGGTAATCCCCCTATCCGACAAACAAAACGTAATCCACTTTTTAGCATTATTGTTTCCTTAATTTTCGGTTTCATCTCATTACATTTCACGGCGCAGTCCGAGTTGATGCGGAAATGCCCATAACGCCGTCTGTTCATCCTGCCGATAAATTTCCAGCATGATGAAGTTATCCCGGACAACAAAGCTCGCCAGCAGTTGGCTGATCACCCGGCAGAACTGGTACATGATGCCGTCATTTTCATAACAAGCAGGATTAAGGTGCAAATGCAGGGTGTTGCCATTAATAACACCCCCCAGTCTCCCTGGACCGTAGTCAAGACGGCTGTCAAATCGGGCGTCCAGAAGTACAATCCCGTCAATATGCTGCTGCATCCGGTGGCTGAGGACGCGATCATGTCCGGCATAGCAATCATACAAACGCAGAAAATTTTTCAGGGACTCGGTATTGAAAAGCAAAAATGGCGTGTGGTTGAGCTTATCAATCAGCGCCCAGTCTGATTTTCCCATCACCATCGGGGGAAGATCCGGTGACACGGGGGTGATATTGCGGGCACGCAGGTGAGAAGGCACGGATTCCTGGGATTCGGTGATATCCCCTGGCTCCAATGTCATGGCCTGCGTATGGTAGCCGATAAAATGCGCGCAGACCGTTTGTGACGGCAGGCGGGTGGCGTCTTTTCCATCCGTACCAAGAAAATGTATCCGGTTCTGGATACGTCCAAGCAGATCGATTGAGAGCCGTGGCTGGAAATAGAGATTATCGGGTTGCCCTTCACCACGCAGCCAGCCACTTTTCTCGCAGAACTGAGCCACAGGCTGGAAATAAAGGGTGTTATCGTGAGATTGTTTTCCGCCGGGTTGCTTGGCCGTTTGGACACCCTGTAACTGGAATAACCGCTCAGTCTCTAATAAAGGAATGGTGTAATGCGCGTTATTTTCTTCAAACGGGATCGGCTGTCTTGACATCGTTTCCAAATGGACGGCAGGGACACAGCCTAACTGGAAAGCATCGCCCAATGTCTCCAGCGGCAGCTCGCCTTCCAGCCTGAATATCAGCTCAAATGACCCGTCGCGGTTTAACGGCAACTCGCGGTAATCCAACGCATCGATGGTCACAAAGTCAAAAGCATGGGGCAGGCAATAATATTCCGTCATCCGTTGCAGGCGGTCAAAATGATTGTGGCCTGTGGGCAGTATATTGTGATGAAAATTCGCATCACAGCCGTGCAACCGGGCGTACCGGAGTCTTTTTTCTTCGTTTTGCGTGCGCAGATAAATATCATCAAGGTGCTGTTCCAGCCACAGACTCAGCTGAGCCGCCCGTTCACGGTCTGTACCAAGAAAAAATTGCAGTAATCCTACCTGCCAACGGTCTGAAACTGCGCCTGTCTGGCGCAATGTCAATATGATCTCGCTGTATTCCCGTGTTTTTTGGATCTGCCTGTTCAGGACAATGAAAGGCTCAATATGCAAAGGGCGGCAAGTGCGAAACCGTAACGTGTGTTCCCCCTCTGCGGTGGTTATCGGTGCACTCTGAGGAATATCTACTGCACCCTGATGAACGCCCTGATGAGGGGTGAATTGAATGATCGTCGTCGGAGGCACAGGGCGCAGGGCATGTGGCCAGATGCGTCCGAGCATGTCATGGGTTATTTGCGGAAAGCTGTCTTCAATAGTGCTGCGCAGATTTGAGGTTAATAATGAAAACCTTCAAACAGGCGTTCAATATCCGGATCATGAAGGGTACTCAGAAAAGGTTTCAGATGCGGAAACTCTACTGCCATCAACTTTGCTTTTTCACGCAAGTAAGCTAATTCTTGCAGGTACAGCGATTCCTTGTTGTTTTTCATTGATTGTTATCTCTAATGTTCCGATTAATAATTAATCGACATTTTGTGAGTAAAGTTTATATAAAATTAATACGCGATAGGTAATGGTGATTTATTGTACATGGGTGTTGAGTTAATTTATTTAATGTAATTCCGTTTTCTCCAGATTTGGGAGAAGTCTGAATCGTTGTGCCAGCCCGCCTCTGAAGGAGAACCGAGCGACAGCGGCGAAAGTGTCAATATCCGCTTTTTTACATTTCGCAAAAAAGAATTGATTGCTGACTTTTCTTTATTTTTTTCGCACGCTTTTCGCTTGTTTTTGGATGCGGGAATGTAGCGATGAGAAAGTGGTATACATTATTCTGGTTAGGATGGGTGGCCGTCTCAGCCGCCAATGCAAAAACGGGAGTTTATACGGACAGCCAACATCCTCCCGTCAATTTTTCCTCGGATACCCCTATCGTTTGGCTGGATGCGGCTGAGCAACAGCAGCAGAAAATCTTCGCTCAGCTTTCTGCCGACCCTCAACACGCTGCGAGACAGGCACAGGCAATACTGCGATTGCCTCAATGGCATCAGCAGGAACAGCACATGATCAATGCTTACCGTACCGTTGTTGAAGCCTGGCAATTAGGCGTGCGTAAATACCCTGCGGTGGTATTTGATGACCGTGATGTCGTGTATGGCACGGCGGATGTGGCAAAGGCGAGCGCCCTCAGGGAGCAGAGTCAACCATGAAGTCACAGCGCCTTGCTTTTCCTGTTGCCATCACGCTGATAGTGGCGTTTGCTTCCTTTGCACAGGCTTCCCTCAACACCGCCCAGATTGTGGTCAGCAGCCTCTCGCCATCCTGTATTCAGTGGCGGGTCAGTGGCATTTGTTACTGGCTGTTTTGTTCCTGGCATGGCTGCTCAGTGAAAACGTCAGTTAAGGTCACTCACCACCTCCCCGAAGCGGTGGTGTCCACCTATCATACGCCCGGCGGCAATCCGTGGTCAGAAATGGCGCAGGTCAGCCGATTATCCGGCGGACTGGAAAACGCCGTCACCGGTGCATTATCCCACCTGACTGCCGGCGGCGGTCACCATAATCGCCAGATTTCAGGCCAGCGCCGTACCAGCCTGCGTTTCAAATACGCCGATGCCATTGGGCATCCCGCCACCCGTCTGATGGGCGGGCAAATCCCTGGTTATTCCTGTCGAAGCGCGGCTACCCCGTTAGTGCCTTATTTTCTCAGCACATTGGATACCGTCGCGTGGCGTACCGGTTTGCCGGAGTCATTCTACCCGGAAGCCCTGATCCCCGGTGAGCGGGAGCTGGGTAGTCAAATGTCCGCCAATCTGTGGGGCCATATTTACCCGCGCTCAGGATTCGTCAATCAGACCGATGATGACAAGGCATCTGCCGTAGTGGCACAGCGGGTGGCGGATATCATTACCCGTGCAGGACAGCCCCATGTTTATCAGGTATTAAAAGGAAAGCCGACTGACGGTTATTGGCCACCCGAACCGGTGACAGAAAATACCGGCACCAAAAATCACCAATGGCAATGGTTATCACCCCGGCTAAACCAGTCCTGCGCGGTGTTTCCTGACGGAGAATATGCTGCTGCGGTCAATGGCAATCAGGCGTATGCCCTGTGGCAACCCTACAGCTGTTGCCAGCGTTGCGGGCAGCGTTTTCTCGGCAGTACCGATATCTGAATAAGGAAATGAACAATGACGAGAATAAATGTGTTATTGCTGATATTGGGCGGACTGGCAACCGCTTCTGTACAGGGTAATACGCCGATTGTGTCCCTCTCATTACCGCAGGTGAATAATAGTGTTCTGGGTTATGGAGCTGAGACCCGTGGTGCTGTCTCCGATACGCTGTTTTATACCTTGGGTGGCGGCTCGGTGATTTCGCAACCGGCCACCCGCAGTTCCCTGACCAGACTGGGCGGACTGGAACTGGGCTGGAGTTCCGATTTGATGTGCGGCAATTTTGATTTGAAAACCACGGTCGGCAATCAGCTAAATGGCATTACAGCCGGGTTTAAAAATCTGATGAGTGAAGTGATCCAGAGCGCAACCGGCGCTGTCGCCAGCTTACCGGCCATGGTCATCCAGCGTGCCAATCCGAGTCTGTATGACATGCTGACCAATGGGGTTTTGCAGGCCAATGTGGCGTTCGATAAGGCCCAGTTTACTTGCCAGAACATGGCCAAACGGATGATGGACTTTGCGCAAAACAGTAAATGGACGCAGTCTGCTGCTCTACAGGAATATAAGACACAGGTGAACAGCGGGGATGCGGATGCGGTGAGAGTGAATAATGCCGGCAGTAAATCCACAGGCACAGGCGGGCATCAATGGATTGGTGGGAAGAAGCAAGGTGGCAAGGGGCAGAATGCCATCCGGCCCACCCGTGATTTAGCCAGTGCAGGGTTTAATATGATGAATCATCTGCCGGTACTGAGTCAGGCTTCAATCAGCCATCAAAATTGTGATGGCGGTGCCTGTCGCCAATTCCAGAATGCCAGCGAAGCGGCGGAGGCGGTGGTAAAAGTGTTGGGTGACCGGGCTATCCGCACCTGTGCCAATGCCGCGGAATGCACCAGTGGGAGTGAATCTCAGCAACCGGGCGCGACGGTGGCCGGCACGGGTTTTGCCCCGATGCTGGAAGAGAGCACCAAAGCCAATATTGAACAGCTGGTGAAACTGGTCAATGGCACGGAAAAACCCACTGCCGCCAATCTGGCCAAACTGAAAACCGGCAGTCTAGCCGTGACCAAAGGTGTTATTCAGGCGTTGCAACGAGACCCGGACAGTGCCGCGTTGACCGCACGTTTGGCGGGTGAACTGGCGATGGCCGAAACCACCGAAACGGCGTTGCTGATGCGGCGCATGCTTATCACTGGGATGTCCGAACCCAATGCTGCGGCGTAATCAGAAGCCCTGGCGGAAGGCGAACGGCGGATTGATGCACTGAACCGGGAAATCAATGCGCTGAAAAATGAGATGATGCTGAAACGGGAACTGTCGCGCAATGCCATCCTGACCATTATTGAGCGGGACACTCAGCGCATCCAAATGCATCCGCAAAAGCAAGTGCCGGAGAGCACCGATGCGCGTTTTTATCAGTTGGAAATGCCCCACAGTGAACGGCGGTAAAGTGATATGGCAGCGATGATCCCCACATTGAGAAAAGGGGTTGTGCTATTACTGATTATCGCTTTGGTGATGGTTATCAGTTTAGCGATAGGCTGGACCGGGCTGTATCAGGCGGAAAAACTCACCGAGATGCACCATTGGGTGACCGAAACCGGGGGATTCTGGTTAGTCTGGCGGTTATGCCTGTATGCCGTACTGGGCTGGGGTAGCTGGAAAATCGGGCAAAGGACAACACATCAGCCAACACACCGTGCAGCGTTGATACGGGTGATGGTGGTCAGCCTGCTGTTTATCCTGCTGGGTGAATATGCCCTGTCAGGGAATATTGAGGGAACAAGATGACCACCAACAGCTATCTGGAATATTTTCTGAAGTTGCTCGGCTGGGTAGTCAACAACGGCCTGTGGCAAATTCTGATTGCCACCGGGCTGTTTACAACCCCTTTAGTGATAAAGGTCATCGCTGTCTGGCTGAAAGTGCGGGAGGGTGGCGAAGAGGACGGTCATGGGGGATTACAGTCGCTTGCCCGTCTCGAAAATACGTTGTATGGCGCCTTTTTCGTGATGGTGGTGTGTTGTGTGCCACTGGTCAATGTCAGCCTCAGTACCCTCCAGTATGATCAGTCCCGCGCCAAAAGCTGTGGCACCTGGACACCGAAAGCGCCGGATAAAAGTGGCTATGCGCCGGTGATCTCCAGCCTGAATAATCAGACGGCGGCGGTGCACCGGTTGTCCAAAGGGTTAACACAGGCGGCAGTGGCCTCCGTTCCCTGCCGGCCGGATTTACGGCAGTTGCGCTTTGAGGTGCAGCACACCCGTATCCGCAATCCGGCACTGGCGGCGGAATTACAGGATTTCACTCACGATTGTTATGCGCTGGCACTGCATCAGTGGAAACAACGGGATCAGGGGAAAACCCCCGATCCGGCTACCCTGAGTGATATCGACTGGCTGGGCAGCCGCACGTTTTTAGCCGGGGATTACCAGACACTGCAATCCCGCACACCCAGAGCCGACTTTCCGTGGCAGCCGAGCCGGGACGATGGGCGGCCTGATACCGGGCAGGGCGGATATCCCTACTGCAAAGCCTGGTGGTCAGCCCCCCAAACCGGCCTGAAAGACCGGGTACTGGCACAGGCCGATCCGGGCTTGTGGCTGCGCCTGTCTGCAACCCTGAACATGTTGGGCAAAAATACGCAGGAATATCAGGAAGCGGTGATCCGCCGTCTGGTCAATCCGGTGAACCTGGCGGTTTCGCAGGAAGGGTATGTCTATGCCGGCTATGGCGGCAATGCTGATCCCACCCTGTTGGATGGATCTAACCGAATCGGGGCTTCCGCAGGGACATTATTGGGCGGATTACTTGGCATGCCGATGTTTGATGCAATACGCCAGGCACTGCCGATGATGCAGGCGGTGATCCTGATGGCGTTGTATATCCTGATACCCCTGATTTTGCTGTTTGCGGCGTATGAGTTTAAGACCGTTTTCACGCTGACGTTCGTTATCTTTGCATTGAATTTTCTGACTTTTTGGTGGGAACTGGCGCGCTGGCTGGACAGCCATTTGCTGGACGCCCTGTACGGCTCGGACACCCACAGCCTGTTTAATCTGGCGGGCATTCAGAACACCTCGGACGATTTAATCATGGGGCTGATAATGGGCACGCTGTTTATTGTACTGCCGATGGTCTGGCTGGGCGCACTGACCTGGGCCGGGGTGCGAATGGGGGATGTGGCCGGGATGATGAACTAGGGCGTGGGGCAGGTCAGGCAATCTGCGGGCATGTTCGGGCAGATGGTGATGCAGAAGGTGTTGTCGAAAGGAAAGTAGTCAAATGAGAGGCTTAAAACTTAAGGGATAGCACGTTATCCCCTGAGTTTAATTTGAATGTGATATTTTCTTTTTTTAATCTATTGATAATTGTTTCGATAATTAAAATAAGTTATGTTGTCGCGTTAATGTTTTAATTCATGCGCTGCTGAATTCAGGTTTTATATTCACATAACTAACACAACAGTTATGACCTGTATCACAAAAAAGTAAATTATTGAATGCCATTTCAGTTAGGATGTCTTATATATAAAGCGCTATACTTTCATGTTTATATCGATATCCTTTTCAGGGTAACAGACGATATTTAATTATTATAGAAGCCTCAAGGGTTGTAACCCTTGAGGCTTCGCTACTTATGGCTTTAGCCAGTTTAAGTAGCGTCAGCTTCTTAAACATAAAACCCCCCGCTATGCGGGTGGAGGCCAAGGGTTATACCAAGAAAAACACCTTTCCGTTACGATATA
>NZ_JAQRFI010000017.1 GCF_028598805.1 Xenorhabdus yunnanensis
ACCACCATCGATGGCACGGACAGAAAGCAGGAGACCGTGATTGAGTTTGATGAAAACAAAGCGCCCAGCATTAGCAATCTGCAACTGGAAGGGGTGTTGCATGTCAAGGGTATCCTGCATACTGTCTATCAGTTTGATGCTAAAGAGGGCAATACCACAGACCGCTCGTTCTATGTCTGGGGCGAGAAAGGCTCCACGGCGAAACGGGTCGTTGCACTGGCAGATGCCGCAGGAACAAAAGAGCCAATAGAACTGACGCAGAAAAACGGTGAAGGCCGGGTGGCAGCCGGGGCGGCAGATAAGGACAAAGTGAAATACACCATTGAGAGCCGTGATATCGGTAAGGTTCTGGAAGTGTCGGTACTGGCGGCGAATGACGCGAACTTGCGGGCTAAAGCCCCGTTGACCACTGATGTGAGCGACCCGAACGCCAATCAGGGCATTACCGGCGGTAACGGCAAGGGCGGTGTGGCAGATCCGAATGCCAAACCGGCTATCGACAAGATTGTCCTGAGCGGGGAGCTGGAAATCAATAAACCGCTGACGGCTGAGTACACCTTTAATAGTAACGGCGGGGATGCCACGGATCTTTCCCAGTTTGTCTGGCATGAAAAAGGCACGCCGGCAGCAACTTATCAACCCGTACCGGACAATGGCAAGAATGCCCAGAACAAAACCGGCACCCTGAGCAAACAACTGGAACAGGCCGATGCAGGGAAAACCCTCGCGATTACCGTGAAGCCGGTTAACGGCAACAACGAAGCGGGTGATCCCAAAACGGTGGATACCGGTATGACAGATACCGATATCAACAAAACTATCTCCAAAGGCGCAAAACCGGGCACTGTCCTTGATCCGGCGGCAAAACCGTCCATTGATAATCTGCTGCTGGAAGGCAAACTGTACCTGAATGAAACCTTAACCGCTAAGTATGAGTTTAATGCCCACAATGGAGATGCCACAGATAATTCCATCTATGTCTGGAAGCGTTTAAGGCCGGAGGATAAAGACGGCGGGCCACGGGAGGAGGTATCAGATCCTGAAGCCAAGGGAACAGTTGACGGAAGAAAAATCCCGAGTGGTGCGATTCCTTCTTATACACTGGGTATAAATGATACCGGCAGACTGCTGGAAATCATCATCACACCGAAAAACGGCCTTGGGGAAACCGGGACTGATGCGGTGATCAATACGAGTCAGGATCATACCCTTATTGGAGGAACCGCTGATGGGGCAATTATTGATCCGAACAGGGGACCTATCATTGAGGGATTAACGATTAACGGGACGCTGGAAATGGGGAAAGCACTGACAGGCTCGTACATCTTTAAACAGAATGATAAGGATGATGTGGATAACTCCATGTTTCTCTGGGGTATTAAATATCCGGACTCCGATGACCCCACTGCCTCGACCTCACCAGAGAAAAGGATTTCCGATTTGGTTGATGATCCTGACCATCACATCAAGACAAGTGGAACCGTGCCATCGTATAACCTAAAACCCGAAGACAGCGGCCGGATTATCCAGCTCGCCATGGTGCCCCGCAGTCCGCTTAAATCGGGTAATAATAAAATGATGTTGGGGGAGTCAGTGGCAACGGATACCAAACAGGAAACCCAAAAAGGCAATATAACAAGGGGCAATCCGGAGGGTACAGTGAAAGGGATTGCGGACGACTTCACGATAATCTCAGATACATCAGAAAAGGATGCCGATGGCACCATGGCAGTGAAAGTAGCGAAAGATAAGGCTATTACGCTCACCATCAATACCATCGCGGCGGGTGGTCAATCCGTTGGCGGAGTGCCTATTGAAGTGAAACTGGATAAGGCAATGGGACGTGCGAAAAAGGATAAGATTGACGCCACTGCGCAACTGAAGATTAACGGAGAAACTTACACCAAGGATAAATCTTACATCGGTCATACTGCTCAGGATGGCAAACTGGTTATTGAAGTTACTGATCAGAGCAGTATCGGGTTAAAAACCCCCATAGTTATTACCGCGAATGATAAGTCCAATGCTAAGGAAAAGACACGGGATGTTATTTTTACCGTGATTACCAGTCCTGATACACACCTAGCTAATTATTGGGGGCATATGATTAACGAAACACCTATAGGTGGAATCATATTTAAAAGGCCCAAATTATCTGCTGAATGGAAAGCAGATGGAACTGAGGAAATAGTTGGAGAAAGTTGGACGATAGCAAAATGGCCTACAGCTAATTCCTATTGTTCATTGCCTACAGCAGATGAGTTAGTAAATCTATATAATGCTCAGCAAGGGAAAAAGATAGATATTAGTTTGGGTTGGCCTATTGCAAATACGCCTCGATATAAATCTGCTACTCCTTATCCGGTAGGCCATGCGCGTGTAAATGATCATATGTCTGTAGACCTATTAAATGGCAGCAAAGCTGATAATAGTAACGATAATGTTGCGGGGAGAATTATTTGTAAATAGACTATTTCCGTTTATTGTTAATCTGAAAAAAACCGCCTCATACGAGGCGGTTTTTTCTATTATCAGTGATGCTGTGAATCAGTTATAAATACACATTCATGTTCCAGTTTTTTTGGAGGGATATATCTCTCTATTTTAAATATATAATTAATATACCTTTCGTCTTTCAAGTTGCCTCTTTGTTGGCTGCACTCACTCACCCCGGTCACATAGTTATCTATGCTCCCGGGGATTCGTTCCCTTGCCGCCGCGATGCATCTTGAAATCCATTGTGTATAAATTAATATATCCAATTGTTGATTTTTAAATTAACTCCATATGAATATATGATTGTAAACAGAAAGTAAACAAAGTCATATAAAATTATAGTATTTATTGTTATGTCTTTCTTGTTTTTGTATGTTCCAAGTTGCCACATAATGGCAAATCCCTTATGTAAAAGTGATATGGTCAATTCTTTATTGTAAAACAGGAAACAATGGTGAGAAAATTATTTGTCGTCATTCTGACGATCTTTTGTATGACATTCGGCTTGCTGTCTCATGCAAATTCTGTGGCAGTTCCCGATAAGAAAGCGTGTAAACATCGCGTTGTTAATCAACTTAGTTCATTTCATGGAAAAACTTATCATTTTGGAAATCAAACGTTTCAATTAGATAGAAGAGGAATGAAACACATCTTGGAGCGGCATCACCCTTGTTTCTGGAATGGCTCAATTAAAGATACACAAAGTTTTTTATCGAGTGATATGTCAGTAAAAGAGATTGTTCACGCCATTGAGAGTATAATGAAGAAACACAGAAAGATTTTAATAAGGAAAGGACATAGTAGATTTCAGATTCAAGGGAAATACAAAGGTCACCTATATATTGTTGGATTTAAACGCGGAAGAATAGGCCAGTTTTATCCGAAGTTAGAATGAGGTAAAAATGATATATACAAACATAACTATAAATTCATATATTAAAATTGGAGATGAATTCATTGATATCTTTCAATATGAAGGGGAAATAAAAAGAAGTGATTATATTGATGGTGCATTGGAACTAACTATCAATGGTAAACTTCTTATCACTAAAACAATGTGGGATGATATAGTTGATCTTTGGAGTTATTTTTCTGAAGGGTTATTATTAGCATATGAAAATAAAGAATTTAAATGTTATTTTCCTGATCAGCCAATAGAGGTAAAATTCATTCCATTAAAAGGGCATAGAAGAGTGTGCGTAAGTGTAAATAGCCACTCTGAGGTCAAAACCTCTATCGAGAAAAATGAATTTTTAATTGTGATGCGGGATCATGCAATCAAGTTCTTTGAAAGATTAGAATATTTAAAATCTGCAACAATGGGAGATCGTGTACAGGCGATGCAATATTTAGGAAAAATAAAATTATAATAGAAATAATATTAATTAGTTTTAATCTGGCCATCATCCACTTTATTTATCTATTTCAACGTGAGCGACGGTTCTGTGAGTTCGTTATAAGGTATTATTCAGCGTAACTGCATGGTCGCTCTGTTTTTATCAATCATAAAAAACTAACCATCTTGGGAAAACCAGATACCTCTCTGGTTTTCCCTGAAATATGATGACTACCTATCCCAATAAACTCTTAATCTTTTTACCAGAATTAAGAACAAACATATTTCATAATGCATTCAAGTTTTTCGCAGGTTTCCTGCCATTCTCGTTCTGGTTTTGAATCTCTGACCAGCCCCGCACCGGCCTGGAGCCAACTGCGTCCTTTATGTTGATAGAAAGAACGTAATACCAGCGCGGCATCCAGTTTGCCTGTGCTGTCCAGCAGCATGACACAACCACTGTAAAGCCGGCGTGGTTCATCTTCATAACGAGCAATGGCTTCCAATGAAGGTTTCTTCGGTATTCCGGAAGCGGTGACTGCCGGGAATAGGGCAATGAAAGCGTCCCAACGATTTTTGTCTGTTTGCAACAATCCTTTTACGCGTGATGCCAAATGTTGTACCGAACCACGTTCACGAATAGCCATAAATTCTGATACGCAAAGTGTGTCTGCCTGACAAATCGGGGCCAATTCTTCTAATGCGAGTTTTGCAGATACTGCATGTTCAGCAATTTCTTTCGGATCAGAAAGTAAATCGGCCCGCAGCCGTTGATCCAGCTCTTTGTCATGTGTCAATGCTCTGGTGCCCGCCAATGGTTGGCTATTGACCCAACCAGAACCATCGGCCTCAACCACAGTTTCTGGGCTGAAACCGTAAGCAGAAAATTCTTCGTCCCGTAAGAAGAAAGTGCGGGCAGGTGTGTTAGCCTGACGGCCCAGCCAGTAACTGTGTGTTATATCAACATTTGAACCAAGCTCAACTTTGCGTGACAGGATCACTTTTTGGTAGTGACCTGCGGCAATGTCCTTAACCGCATTTGCTACGTTATCCTGATAACGTTTTTCCGCGTCTGCCGTATTGATAATTTCCAGCTCTTTTGTATATGGGAAAACTGGTGTACTTGCTTGATCAGCCAGCCTGACTTTCTCACTCAATATGGCGATCTGGTTTTCTTCAAGCGTCCGTATCAGAACCTGTCCATGAGTAATGCGTAATTCATGTTGTGGAACAGTGATTTTTATTAATGCTTCATTTTGCTGTTCTAATGATGGATCTAATGGTATCCCGTATGTCATATGGGAAAATTCAAATAATGTTCTGCCATAAGCACGCCAGTCTTTGATAGGAAGCGTGTTGAGTGCCAGCTCCAGTTTTTGGCTTAATGTATTGATATCGTATGGATGATGGTTGCCTTTTGCATCAACTAGTTGCCCCGATGCATCCGCGCTGATGGTGGCTGCACAGCCTATCCCCAATGACCATTCACCTTTGATTTCATAGAGCATACAAGGTAGTGCACTGTTCTCTGCGAGATCTGCAAGCAAGTGAGTGACCAGATCTAATGGAGTGCTGGTAATAGCGATAGTGTGTTCATGATATTGCTGCATTGGACTTCCGTGTTCTGCTTGTGCCATCTGTATTAACTGGCGTTTGTCGATTTTTCCTACGGTGGTTAATGGCCAATACGCCACAAACAACCATTGATCAGGGATTTTATGGCGCTGAACGCCTTTTTGCTGCAAAAATGCCTGCATCTGGGTAGGTTCTGGTTGGTTGCCACTCTTTGGTATGCAAGCGCAAATTCGTTCACCCAATAGTTCATCAGGAACCGCGATGACAACTGCGTCATCAATATCTGGATGCTGCAACAGCAATGTTTCAACTTCTTGCGTCGAGATTTTCTCGCCACTGCGGTTGATCTGCTCTTTAATCCGTCCTTCAACGATCAGGTTGCCATCTGCTGTCATGCGAACCAAATCACCTGTACGGTAGAATCCATCAGTGGTGAAAGCGACAATATTATGTTGTTCTGCACGGTAATACTCCGTAATGGTGTAGGGGCCTCGTGTAATCAGTTCGCCGACTTCACCGAATGCGACAGGTTGCAGATTGGCATCAACAATTTTGATTTCATCGTCTTCTGATAATGGACAACCTTGGGTATTAATAATGACCTCATGGGGATCATCCAGTCGGGTATAGCAAAGCAAACCTTCCGCTGTACCAAATACCTGCTGCAAAGGCCCAAGGCGTGCCATAACCTGTTCTGCCAGTTCCGGTGTGAGCCGGCCACCACCGACTTGTAAGCAACGCAAGGATGAGAGGTCGCTCTGTTCCCAGTCACGAGCCTGTTGCCAAAGCCGGGCAAGCGCCGGTACTAGCGCGATATGTGTCACCTTATGCTGTTCGATCAAAGGCATGGCTTCATCACAACTGGCGCTGTCACTCAGGAGTACACATCCGCCCTGAGAAAGTGTGCCCAGAATACCGGGGCTGCCTAAGGTGAAGTTATGCGCAACAGGCAATACGGCTAAATAAACGCTTTCGGTATTTATTGAACACAGACGGGCAGAGAGCACAAAATCATAGGTATAGGCATCGTGAGTACGCGGAATTAATTTCGGTGTCCCTGTTGTTCCTCCGGAAAGCAGGAGTGCGGCAATATCGCCGTAACATGGGCCGGAAATATTGAGTGGTTCACCATCAATGGAGGCCAATGCGGTAAATTCTTCTGCTTCCCCATCAACAATGACATGCTGTATATCAGGACAAGATGCCGCAACTTCCCGTGCCATTTCCCGATAATCAAAACCGTGGATACAATCAGGGATAATATAAGCCACTGGTCGTGCAATCTGACAAAGTGCATGAATATCATGTGCCCGTTGTGTCGGCATTAATAACATTGGGTGAGCTCCCAGCCTGAACAGGGCAAAACAGGTGACAACAAAGGAGATGCGGTTAGGCAGTTGTACCATGACATTGTCACCACGACGTATTCCCCGCTGGAATAATCCACTTGCCAGCCTTTCCGCAGATTGATGGAGTTCACGGTAAGTCAGTTGTTGTTTTTGATCGAATTGTTCCTGATAGATCAGCGCGGTTTTATCACCCCAGGTTTTCGACCATCCGGCAAGCTGTTGGTCTATTGTTTCGCCATTCCAAAGATAGTCTGGCGTCATAGTAAGATTTTTTCCTGGGATTGAATAAGGTGCCATTATGCGAACTCCTGTGGATAAACATATTGCATAAATTGGGTAACGCGACGAATAAAACTCTGCGGTTTTTGCGTGATATAAAAATGGTTGCCGGCAATCTCTTGGCAGCAATACGAAAGGTTTTGCTTGTCACCGGCAAGCCAGTGATGCCACTGCTGAACTTCCTGAGCGGAAGCTTCTTTGTCTTCGTTGCCATACAGCAACAGTGTTGGTGTTTGCAGTTTTACGGAATCAGATTGAATAACATGGTGATAATGCTCTGTAGCTCCAAAATCAGCACGTAGCATGGGTAAGAACAGCGCCAGCAAGCCCGGATCTTCTCGTAAAACCGGGTTGCACCCGCCAATATCAATCAGTTGTTCAATGAATTCATGATCAGGTAATCCACTCAATTGACGGCGGGATTGAAGATGGGGTGCATGACACCCCGAAAGCACCAGTGTCTTAGGAGGACAATCATGTTGTTCAAGACGTTGGCACGTTTCAAAAGCAACCTGAGCGCCCATACTGTGACCGACCAGTATCAAGTTTTCTCTCTGCGCGGGCGTTAGTGACACGATCAGATCAGAAAGTGATTGTGCTAATGGCGCAATTCTGGTGACCGCCTGTTCATTCATACGGCTGTCACGCCCGGGGTAAATTACCAGTGAAACGGCTATGTCTGGATTTTCCAGAGTAGACCATTGACGGAATGCGCTGCTGCTGCCCCCGGCAAAGGGGCAGATTAACAGGGTGTATTTAGGTTCGCCACGAGGTGTCAGACACGGGCGAATCATCGGATGTACAGGAAGTGCCCACTTCATCAGTATTCTTCCTTAATTAGCATCAACAGTCAGCATTAATTGAGCCGGATCAATCCAGACTGGGGGCTGTAATTCCTGAGTAACAGGCTCTCCCATGATGCGCAAAATTTGTTGCCATAAACCTGCCAGCCGTAGTTGGTAATCGTAGCTAAAAGCAGGGGGGCAGAGTGCACCATTCAATACAGAACTTAAGGTATTGAGCAGAAATGCCACGCCTTCCGCACCATCACATTCAAATGCCGTCATCCAATCTTTGGTTGCCGGACAAAGAATGTGAGATGTTGTTTGGTGCAGATAAGCGCCATCCGGCTGGCTGGTGTTCAGATAGAGGCTCTGCTCATTATTCAGATGATTTGGTGCATGAAGAACAGGTGTCCAGATAACCGGCCCATAACTGGCTTCTTGCGTCAGATAGCCCGCGGGCCAAATCAGCGTCGTCTTATGCATGACAAGGTTGTGCATATCTGGATCTCTGGGATCCAGATAGGATTGAACATTTAACGTTATCGTTGTCCCCGCAAAGCTGAGTTCAAAGCAATGAAATGCGTCACTCGGTTGACCCACATAAACTATCTCTATCTGTTCCGGGCAATGACATGCCTGCAACAACAGATCAAGTGCGGAAAACAGTAACTGACGGCTGGTTGTCAGATTGCCGCTTATCGAGCGTTGCTGTGATAACTGACTGATTTGATGGGCCGCATGTAACCAGCTTCTGCCAGCATGGCATTGGCTGTAAAAGCTATTGACCCAAAACATAACACCATGTTTATCAGCGGTTGATTGGTGTCTTTTGATGGCTTCTGCATCAAGGGGGTGTTCCTGAATAACAGAAATACCCCGCGCCAATAATGCCTGGGTTAATTGATCGCCTTTGCCACCAATAAATTCTGCGCGTATTACCACACAGGCAATATCAATGTCGTCCGGCAATTCATCCAATGAGCAGAATAGTGGCACATTGAAATCACGGGCCAGTTGCTGCGAACGAGTACTTCCCTGTGCCAGAATACCGGCCAGTTCCAGATCTGGCCGTGGTTGCAAGAACGCATTAAGGTACAATTCGCCGAATTTAGCACCGACAATCAGAACCCGCCGTGGCTTTATCATATATTCTCCTTAACAGGCTCAATAGTTGGGACTGAACTCAGCATGTTTTTCAGACACGTAACCAGAGAGCTGACATGTTTGGATTGGAATAGGCTGTAGTGATCACCATCAAGTTGTGTCACGCTGACTGGCCCGAAAGCCTGCCAGCCGAGATCAGTTGAGGTGATTGTTGTTGGATCGAGGTAATCCATAAAATCAGGTAATGCCTGAGCTGCCCGAATAAGGCAGAAAGGTTGTGAAGACTGTGATGGACAGTAGTCAAGCAATGCACGCAGATTATGGCGCCATACGGCATAAAGTACGGTTAGCGAGCCATCAATCTGCACAGATTGTGGCAGGGCTTCATGCAGAGCTTGCAGGAATGCCTCTGTATTGGTCGTGATCGCGCTGTTATCCAGCGCCAGATCAGGGAATTGTCCCTGTAAATCGCGCAGGAAATGATGATGGCAGAATGTATCATCCAGAGTCAGATCGGTGCGGACGTTCGGTGCGAAGCTATCAATCAGGATGCAGTGAGAAACGCTTTCACCCGCAGCGCATAATTGATGCGCCATTTCATAGGCGACTAATCCACCGAAAGACCAGCCTGCCAGTGCGTAAGGGCCTTTAGGTTGGAAGGTGCGGATTTGGTTGATATAGTCAGCCGCCAGCATTGCAACGGAAGGTTCATCGGTATTCAGGCTGGTTGGTGTAAATGCCAGACCAATCAGGCGTTGAGCGCCGAAATCAGCCGCCAAATGACGATATCCCAACAGATGTCCGCCAATAGGATGGACGATGAACAATGCAGGTTGTTCAGCATTTCCCTCGTTCAGTATCACACCTTGGCAGGTATTTTCCGGTTGATGTTCAATAAACTCAGCCAATGAATGCACGGTATCGTAAGTTTGCAGCAGGCTGAGCGGGTATTGGCGATTGAACGTCTGATTGATTTTTACCATCAATCGTACTGCTGCAAGAGAATCTC
The DNA here is from genome assembly GCF_028598805.1 of Xenorhabdus yunnanensis. Classification (GTDB taxonomy): domain Bacteria; phylum Pseudomonadota; class Gammaproteobacteria; order Enterobacterales; family Enterobacteriaceae; genus Xenorhabdus; species Xenorhabdus yunnanensis. The sequence goes on from NZ_JAQRFI010000017.1 coordinate 9,934, forward strand.
CCCCAAGGGTAAAGAAGCTCTCATGTACGTTGATACCTTGTTGCTCTAATACTGATTCCCAAAGGTTTAATACAGTTTGTCCTGTCGCGTTGAGAGCCGTTGCAGATGGCGCTGAATTAACTTCTTGCGCTTCTTCAACCAGAGTAATCAACGTGCGTCTGTCAATTTTACCGTTGTCGGATACAGGTATTGTATCGAGAATGATAAATCGCTGTGGACACATCCAAATCGGTAAAGTTTGCTGCAACCAGTGAGGCAATGCTGGTAGAAGTTTTGTAGATAGAAGTTTTGTAGATACTGGCGCGTTGTCAGTTAAACGTAAGCCCGCGATCAGTTGTAATGCGCCGGTTGATGTCGTATGTGCAAACACTAGCGCTTGTTGTATAGCAGGGTGCTCACATAGACGATGCTCAATTTCGCCTAACTCAATCCGGTAACCACGAATTTTTATCTGGTGATCATTGCGCCCCAGAAATTCGATATTTCCATCTGGCAGCCAGCGTCCTAAATCACCTGTACGGTAAAGTCGCTCACCCGTTTGCGGATGCGTGATAAATGCCTGTTCCGTTTTTTCAGTGTCGGCCCAATAACCCAGTGCCAGCCCTTGCCCACCAATATAAAGCTCACCGGTAACCCAGACTGGACAAGGTGAAAGCGTTGAATTTGCAATAGTCGTATTAAGCACATAGAAAGTCTGATTAGCCAGAGGCTTACCGTATGGAATGCTGCGCCAATTCGGATCAACGTGTGTAATAGAATAGGCAATAGACCAGATTGATGCTTCGGTTGCTCCGCCCAAACTGAGTAAGTTGAGTGCGGGATGGAGAGCATATAATTTTGCCGGTAAATGAGTCGGTATCCAGTCACCACTCATCAATATCCAACGCAGGCTGTTTAGGGGGTGAGGATGTAGGGAATGCGGATGGCTACGGGCATATTCCTCAAGCAGTTGTACAAATGCCGGAACAGAGTTCCAAACAGTAACCGATTCCTGTTGTAACCATGCCAGTAACTTGTCGGGTTGCTTACTGTCACCGGGAGAAGGAATAACCAGTTTTGCCCCACGGCTCAGCGTGCCGAATAGGTCATAAACTGAGAGATCGAAGGTTAACTCTGAGATTGCCAGCACGCTATCGTGCTCATTGAGTGCGATGCGTTGGTTAATATCAAGAATGGTATTGACCGCGCCCTGATGATCTATCATCACGCCTTTCGGTTTTCCGGTAGAGCCTGAGGTGAAAATGACATAAGCCAGATCTTCAGGACGTACAGGTAAATGCGGCTCGCTGGTTACTGGCAAGTTGTTAAGCAATATTTCATCCAGAGAGATGACTTGTACATTGTCAGGCCAGCCTATCTGTTGAGCGAACTTAGGTTGCGTCAGTACAGTATCTACTTCTCCTGATGCCAATAGCTGGTGGATTCGCTGCTGCGGATAGCTGGCATCAATAGGCAGATAAGCTCGTCCTGCCAATAAAATCGCAATAACCGCGACAACTTGTTCCCAGCCTTTTTCCATCACGATACCAATCAGAGGCGAGGTGCCAATCAAAGACGAAGTCTGATTTTCCTGTGTTTGCAGATGAGCCGCCAGTGTCAGGCTTTGTGACCACAAAGTGCGGTAGTCGATCTGGCGAGAGGCATCGACAATTGCGGTGTGTTGCGGAAACTGGTTCACTGCCTGTTCAATCAGCGAGCAAAGAGTATGTGGTGGAAAATCACTCTTGGTCGAATTACTGTTCTGGCACAAAGCGCGATCATTTGCCGGAAGCCATGCAGGAAGCGGGGTGCTCCATTGATAATCCGGTTCGAGCAATGCAACAACGCTGGCTTGATAATGGGCAAACATGTTTTCTGCCACTTGGGGCTGGAACAGTTGCGGCAAGATCGCCCATTGTATGGTGACACCGCCACCTGAGCCGGAAATGAGCATACAGTCGAGATAAACATGGGGAGTTTGCGCCCCAAAGAGATTCAGTGTTCCTAACCCTGATGGGCCTTTGCCCGCAGCGCTGGTTGTATCGTTGAATACGATCGGCATTCCGGCATTCAGGTTGTGGCGATGCTGATTTTTCTCTCTGAGTACTAATTGACCGTCAAACAGTGCATGTTGAAGATCGGCGAACCATTGTTTTTGTATCCGGCTTACAGCATTGCTAAACCCTGAGATATTGCGTAAGTCCACTTCCAACAATGATGTGGTGGACAGGTTGCCGACTAACATATCGCAATGCTGTGGTATTAACAGGCGGTTACCATGCAAGACATTAATCGTGAAATGCTCGCTGTTGCTCCATACCGACAAAATATGGGCAAATAGCGTAAGCATCACTTGTGATGGTGATACCCGATGTTCTGCTGCGCGTTGTTGCAAGCGCTGCCATTGTTGTGGGCTGATATACCCTGTCAGACACTGTTGATCCAGTTGCTGTGACTGGTGATCTTTCAGTGGTAACACCGGCGCATCAGGCAGCGAAGGCAAACGATCCAGCCAGTATTGTCGGCTTTGTTGCCAGGTTTCTTCGGTTTTTTCATTCTCCTGTGCCTGAATATAGTCACCAATAGTCGTTGTTGGTGGCTCTGGTTGCCAGTCAGGTTGCTGATACCAATGGTGTAAATCACGCAAGATCAACGTCAGGCTTTTACCATCCGCCACCAGCAGGTCGATGGTCAGGTGCAATAGATGCGTCCGGTCATCGGTATGGTACAGCGTTAAATCAAACAGCGGCCAGTTATTGCTGGGAACCCCTTGAGTACGCAGAGTCTCGCGGGCGTTATTCAGTTGTGTCTCGCGCTCATTCGATATCATGTTACGGCAATCAATGACTGTCGGTGTATAACAGGGAACTTCCGGCAGAATATGATATTGCCCATCATTCACATAACCGCGTAATTGCGCATGATGGTTTATCACTTGATTCCATGCAGTTGTGAAACGAGGCAGATCCAGCCCGTCGATAGCCAGTTCAGCATAGAAGTGGGCGATACCATTACCAAACTGGAACAGTTGGCTCTCTCCCAGCCAATAAGCATATTGCAGAGGGGTGAGTGGCAACATTTGCTCAGATGCTGGTTCAGTTTGATGTGGTGTTGCCAATACCACTGAATTTGTCTCAACGACCCGCAGGGTGCGGCAAAATTCACTCAACTTGGGATGTTCAAACAGTTGTTGCAGATTAGCTTGTCCGTAACCTTGGCGGCGTAGTTGTACTACCATGCGGGTTGCAATTAGGCTGTCACCGCCACTTTGGAAAAAGTCACTGTGACGCTGTATTGACTGGGGAAGCAGTGAATTCCAGAGCGTCATCACTTGCTGTTCAATATCATGAAGCTGATTGTCTGCCGTTTCCGATTGCACAGTTGCCGTGGTTAACGGTTGTTTCATGTTCTCTTTGGTGGTCACTATGTTCAACCGGAAACTCGGCGGCAATGCTGTTAATGGTAACTGCTCTTGCTGTTGAATATGCAATGAGTAAAGCAAGGTGGAAAATTGTGCCGCTATTTCACTGACATCCAACCTTGTTTGCTTTTTGGCCTGCGCCAGAATCAGTTGTTGATGCAGTTCTGGCCCATCTTGTCCCGGCCATTCCAGTGAAACCCGATAACCGGACTTTTCCAGACAATTACGCCAGCCTGCAAGTTCCAGCAACGCGCTATTACCGTAGTCATCCTCGTGATTATCACCGCGATCGTCAGCCCAGGCATTAATGCCTTCAATAAATCCGACACTGGCGAGCTGCATAGCACTTTCGCGCTTGGTTGATTCAATAATCAACAACCACCCGCCGGGTTTCAGTAAGCGGGACAGACGTCTCAGGGTATTTTTCAGATGGATGGCATCATGCAAGACGTTAACCGCCATAATCAGGTCATAGCCAGATTCAGGATGCTGACCAAAATCAATACGCTGGTTAATGTCGAATAGGGCAAATTTTACGGTTTCGCCATAGTGATTGAGTAACTGGCGTGCATCATCCAAAAATAGCGGTGAAACATCAGTAAAGTGGTAACTGTCAATGGATTGTGCATTGTGTTTAAGCACTTTTTCTGATGTAGCCCCCGTTCCTGCACCTACTTCCATTACCGTGAAATGTTCGGATGTCAGGCTCAATTGCCGGATAATTTCAGCAGCAGTTTGGTTCAGACAACGTAACGCCGGATTCTCACTGTAGAGGCTGGCTGTGGTTTTTTTATCGGCAAACAACAGTTCCAATGCATTGCCTCGTCCGGCAAGCAGGGTGTCATGCTGTTCAATACATGTTGCTACATAACGGCTGATAGTCTGGCACCATACTGCATCATCCAGTTTTACCATAGGAGCAGGGATCTGGCTGAGCGGTTGCAGACAACGGTATCCGACACTGATTTTTTCAATAAATCCTTGCTTGCTTAATAACGCAATCCATTGAGTAAGCAGGCGTCGATATTGTGGTGCCAGTTGTAAGCGTTGTTCGATCTCTTCACGAGAGTGACATTCTTTTGAAGAAGTGAACAAATTATGGCGCAGTAAGGTCTGGCCCAGACCCAATAATGCTTGTTGCTCAATATATTGCCAAGAGCGTTCAAATGCTTGTTGTTCCGCTAACGTTGGCAGCGGTAATACTTCGGTGTTTATAACCCGCGGTTCTGGTAACGATAATGACAAATTATCTTCTGCTACCAGCCATAAGTTGTAACCTTGAGTATCGTCCTGACGTGGCTGAATTTCTGCCAGCCGTATTTCCGGTTTAGAACGCAGATATTGTTCGGCCTGACGTAATTCAGGATGTTGCGGCCAGAAGTCATAACGCGCATAACCGGCAGGCGGTGTATGAAGATCATAATTCTCGATGCGTTCAGGCTGGCGGCAAATTTGCGCTATTTGCACTAACAGCGCGTTATAAGCGGCAAACAGTGCTTCAATGACACCCGGCTCCAGCACATCATCCATGCAATACCAGTTAAACAGCAGGTCACCATCCACTTCCATAACCTGATGATCCAGCCAGACTTGTGGTGTTTGGCTCAGAACAAAGACCGGATCGCCCAGTAATTGAGTAATGGATTGTTTGATTGCGACACCTTCTTGTTCCATCCCCAACATACTGGTGAAAACGACTGGTGTCAGTGGCTGTCTGCTTTGGGTTTCACCAGATTGCTGGCGACCGAGTTCCCGTAATACTTCAACACCATTGACATGACTATGGCTCAGGCGCTGCCAGAGCAAGGACTGGGTTTTTTCCATGCTGGCACGTAGGGAGGTGGTTTTGCGTAAATCAAAATCCATCAACATGACAGAGGTAAAATCACCAATCAGCTCTTGAACCTCTGGATGGAAAGGCTGTCGGTTAAAGAATGTCAGATTGAGAGTAAACAGCGGATGACGGCTGTACCATTCAAGCGTATGAGCAAACAGTGTCAACAGTCCCGCAGAAGGCGTCACTCCCCATTTTTTCCAGCTTTGTTTAAGTCGTTGCCAGTCAGATTGTGCCAGACGACCTTCATAAGTTGTGAATTGTGGCTGACTACGCTCAGGTAGTTGTGGATTCGACGGCAATCTTGGCGCAGGGGGCAATGAAAGCAATTGTTCCTGCCAGTATGCCCATGATGCCCGCCACTCTTTACTTTCACGTTGCGCCTGTTCTGCCATCACGTAGTCGCGGAAAGTAAATGTTTGTGGAGCCAATGGTTGCTGTTGGTGATAAGCCCGTTGAAGATCGTCCATCATGATCCGGAAACTCTGTACGTCAAATTGCAACAGGTCCAGGTTCATATGTAAGCGACAATGTTCATTCGGTAGCAGCGAAACAGAGACTTCAAATAGTGGCCAATGTTCCGCAGATGGCACTTGATAAGAAAGGGTATGACGACGCTGAGCTAAAGTCTGTTCACAGGCTGTATCGTCCAGCGTTTGTAAATCATCTTGTGATAAAGCATACCAAGGCGTTTCAGGCAGAATTCTTTGTTGCCCATCTTCATCCACTATCATGCGTAACATGCCATGACGCTGAATTAAAGCATTCCATGCCTTCTCAAAACGCGGGATATCAAAGCTATCCAGTTCCAGATCCCATTCAAACAAGACGTGACAAGCCACACCACCAAAATCAATGGCCTGAGTACGACCGATCCAGTAAGCGTGTTGAATTGGCGTCAGAGGAAATGGCTCATGATGTCGGGCGCTGTCAATCATGATCTCAGATTGAGAAGAGGCAACGGATTGCTTAGGTAATGCGTCTCCAATGAGTGCATTCAGCCCTTCCAATGTCATATTCTGGTACGCCGATTCAGCGGTTAATCTGAAACCAAATTGCTGGTGGATCACCGTATTTAGTTCCAGGAACAACAGGGAATCCAAACCAAATTGCAATAAATCCTGTTGTGGCTCCAAACGTTCAGGCTGTTCTAAGCGCAATAGTGTCGCGACACGCTGACGCAGCCAGCTAATTCGCTGTTTACTGTCCTGATAGAGTGTGTTACCTACAGAAACTTCGGCAGAGGGGGAAGATGCAGATTTTTCGACCACATGGGTAATGTCAGCCTGTAAACGCCGCAAAATATCAGGATGACGTTCATCTAACCGCATTGCCAGATAGCAAGGAGATGAGGTGTGCAGAGATTGATTAAGATGCCAGATACCCTCATTTGTGCTGAACGGTAACATGCCATCTTGTGCCAATTTTTCCACTAATCGCCTATCGCTGGCCATACCAATGCCACCCCAAACGCCCCAAACCAACGTTTTTACTATTAATGTTTTTACCGTCAACGACTCGGATGCTGTCAGAGCTAAAGATTCTAAACAAGCGTTGGCGATTGCATAGGCTCCTTGCCCCTGAGCACCTAGCATTGATGCGGCAGAAGCGTGAAGCAGCAGATAGTGTGCATTATGTTGTTGAAGCTCAGTTTGCAACGCCGATGCACTTCGGGCTTTGACGGATAACATTTGCGACAGGCGTGAACACTCAAGTTCTTCCAGCCGGGTATGATCAGTGATTCCGGCAGCATGAATCGCACCCGCGATACAATCCTCTTGTGCCAGAGTTTGCACTGCGTTTAACAAGGTTGGCGTATCAGTAACATCAATGTTAATCCAGCGTATTTCACATTCGGTATTCAGTGACAGCTCTTGCACAAAAGCATCCCAGTCCGCATTTTGGCGGCGGGCAAATACGGCAATCTTACGCGCGCCGTGTGCCAGCAACCAACGGATGGAAATCTGACCGATACCGCCCATACCGCCGGTAACGATGTGCCAACCCTGATGAGGAATTGACATCGGCTGTTGCGATAACGGTAATGGTTGACGTTGTAAAACAAGCACAGAAACTTGATTTCCGCGCACTCTCAGCCAGCGTTGGTTTTCATGCTTGTATTCATTCAAATAGCCCAGTGCTAATGACAAAGCGTCAGCTTCGTTGATATCAGCCATATCAATCGCCTGAATACGACGATGGGGATATTCTTCAACCGCGACACGCAGCAATGCCCAGACAGCGTATTGAGCCGGATTGATATCCTCTTTTGATAAGGTGGTTTCCGGTTGGGCACAGCAGGTAATGACGGTTAAAGACGCTGTTTCATCGCGTTTTAATTCGCTGATAACTTGATCACATAATTCAGCAACATCATTGCCTTGGAGCAGTAATAACGTATTTGTGCTTTCAGGCTGCAAATGAATACCTGCCTGACGCCAATGATTGCCAATCGTGTCACTCGCCGTTGACGAACGGAGGGTATATACCACTGAAGATTTCTGCTTATCCGCAATATTTATTGTGCGCCAATGCAGGGCATAGTGAGTATCAGGACATGGCTGAGGCGTAGGCAGCCATGATTTTGTCATGATTTGTTTTTTTATGGATAAACATTGGCGGGACAGATCGGAACGATCACTCAACAGAGCGAATAAGCGTTCACCAGAATAGATCAGTGCCGGGAAATCAGTGAGTAAATTCGCCTCCAATAACCGGCGTCTGGCATACGGCAGGGCACGGTGAGGACGATACATTTGACTTATTGTTTGTATGGAAATTGTTTGTATGGAAATTGTTGGTGCGGGAACTTCTTGGTAATAGCCTTGTTGAACACAATAAGTCAGTAATTGTTCCAGCAGTGGGCGCCAGCAAGGTTGCAGCCGACCAGCCCGAATAGTGTCGATAGCGCTGAAACCTTGTTCAGCTTCACGCCCATGACATTGATATATCAATGCATCGGTATACAGTGCTCGTAGTATTGCCGCATCGGAATTTTGCTCAATAGCAGGATCGATCAGGGAATTGATATCCAGCCCAGTATTGGAATTGGCTGTGTGTTGCACAGATTTGGCGGTAGTGAAGCTGTAGTTCTGCTTATTAAATGGATAGAGTGGAGCGTGGCATTTTACTCCTGTAAACGTGAAAAGACGCTGCCAATCAAGCTGTACACCAGCACAGTAAAGTTGCATTAGCGCCGTTTGCTGAGCTGTCTCTGGGGAGCTTTGCTGCTGGGCACCAGCAACCCACGTTTCTTGTGGCAGACTGACACGCCGCCCGATCCCTGTTAGCTGTGCATCAGCACCGAACTCTACAAATAATGCAACACCTTGTTGGCGGGCAAACTCAATGGATTGATAATAACGCACCGTCTGACGCATATGGTTACGCCAGTAGTCTGGTGAACCCAATTGTTCAGACGTTGCAATATTGGCTGTCAGGGTAGAAATCAGTGGAATTTCTCCCGATGCAGGCTGTAAGCCGTTACAACGCAGAGAAAATGCACCCAGAACTGAATCAAGCATGGTTGAATGTGCGGCACAGGCAACGTTAAGGCGTTGGCAACGAATCTGCCGCTGTTCCAGACGTTGTGACAGTGTATCAATTTCCGTTTCTGTACCCGCCCAGACCCAGTGTTGTGGGCCATTGCAAACCGCCAGATCCAATGCCAGTGAACGAGTAAAAGGAAGAATATCTTCTTCGTTGGCAAAAACTGCCAGCATCGCCCCGCCTTGGGCGCATTTTTGCATCAATTTGCCCCGCACCGCGACTAGCGGCATGACTTGTTCAGGCGTGAAAATTCCGGCAACAACGGCAGCAGCAAATTCTCCGACGGAGTGACCCAATACGTAATCAGGCTTTAATCCGAGCGCTCTCCAATGTGCTGCCAGCGCAATTTGATGCGCTACAATTGCCGGCTGTGCGTATTCGGTGGTGACTAGTGCAGCATCATGCTCTCCGAACATTACGGCTTTTAATGGCAGTGCCAACTCGGATGCACAAGCAGCACAACAACGATCCAACATGGCAGAGAAAACAGGAGAACTGGCATACATGGCTTTTCCCATGCCAGACCATTGACAACCTTGTCCGCTGAATTGCCACAATTGCTTGTTTTCGCTTTTGACTTGCCCGCTAAAAATGTCTGTTGTTGGGTTTTGATTCGCAAAGGCGGATAAACGCGCAGCGCTTTTCTCAGTGCTTTTTTCAGCGTTTTTTTCAGTATCTTGTGGCGTTAATGTAAGAGCCAAACGCCAGGGAAGTGAAAGATTGCGCCCTTGCAAGGCAGTCCAGGCCAAATTTGCATGATTTTCTGGTGTGTTATTGAGTGCCGTCGCGTAACGTTGCGCTAATTGACGCAATGAGGATTCGGAAGCCGCAGAGAGCAATAAAAGCGCTGTTTGTGAAGGAACTTGTACATGAGCTTGCGAATAATTGACACGACGGTGATGTAATTCTTCGGGTAATGATTGCACCACGATATGGCAGTTGGTGCCGCCAATGCCGAATGAAGAAACGCCGGCGGTACGCAATTCTTGCGTCCAGCGCTGCCCTTGTGTTGCCAGCCTGAATGGACTTTGTTCCAGCCGCAATGCTGGGTTGGGTTGCTGTACATTGATCGTCGGCGGAATGTAACCATGCCAGACAGACAGAACTGTTTTAATCAGGCTGGCAATACCTGCGGCGGTATCGAGATGACCGATGTTGCTTTTCACTGAACCAAGATAACAAGGTGGTTTTGCCGAACTACGGTCGGAGAATATGCTGCGTAATGCGTCAACTTCTATCGGATCACCAAGAGGTGTGCCTGTGCCGTGGGCTTCAATCATGCCAACATCATCAATACTGACATCTGCCAGTTGTAATGCTTCAGTAATAACGCTGCGCTGACCATTAACCGAAGGGGCTGTAAAGCCCACTTTTTCATTGCCATCGTTATTAATCGCACTGCCACGCAGTACCGCCATGATCGGATCACCATCGCGTAGCGCATCATTCAGACGTTTCAGTGTGACAACACCAACACCATTGCCGCCATAAGTGCCATTGGCTTGACTATCAAAGGGGCGGCAATGTCCATCAGGTGAGAAGATCATTCCCGATTGATACGAATAGCCACTTTCTTGTGGGAAAGAAACTGCCACACCACCAGCCAGTGCCATGTCACATTCACCGGAACGCAGGTTTTCACAAGCCATATGTACGGCAACCAATGAACTTGAGCAGGCTGTTTGTACTGTCAGGGCCGGGCCTTTCAGGTTTAATTTATAGGCAGTGCGAGTCGCAAGATAATCTTTATCATTGCTCATTAACGCCTGTAGCCCTTTAACTTTGCCAACATCGGTCATGGTGAATTGTGACCATGAAGGCCAGGTACTGACCCGGCTACTACCGAAAACGCCTGTTTTCAGGCGTACATTCCGTGGCGCATAACCAGCATGTTCAAGCGCATGCCAGGCTGTTTGCAGGAACAGGCGCTGCTGGGGATCGAGCATTTCTGCTTCTTGCCGTGAATAGCCAAACAGCGCGGCATCAAATTGTTCCGCGTTCTCCAGTATCGCAGCCCGATTGACAAAATTTTCACTATCAATGACTTCAGGAGGAATACCTGCATCCAATAATGTTTGACGGGAGAGTGTAGTGATACACTCAACCCCATGTTGCAGGTTGTGCCAGAAAGTATCGCTATCTGGTGCCTGCGGAAAGCGGCAGGCAAGGCCAATCACTGCGATGGGATCACAATTATCGTAGTGAGGCGTTAAATCAGTCATTGTGCAGCTCCTTTATGACGTTTTTCCCGTTGTTGCAGACGCTTTTGTTGTTGACGCTGACGAAGAGTAATCGACTGGCGATTTTCGTTTTGGGGGTCTTTTTGGCAGCGCAAGCTGAGCGCTTCTGGTGTTGGATAAGCGAATAAATCAGTAACGGCAAGATGCTGGAAACCCGCATGTTGTAATTTGCCGTGCAATTGAATGAGTTGTAGCGAGTTGGCTCCTGCCTCAAAAAAGTTCTGTTGTGCATTGATAGGTTGATTTATTACAGATAAAAACAGGCGTTGAATTTCGCTGCATATTTCATGGCGTACTTGTGAATCGAATTCATCCGAATGCGGTGATGATGCAAGAACCACAGAAGCGTTATCTTCGACTATGTTATTGACAGCTGTCAGACATTGCTGACGTGGCATAAGCTGTACCAACGCTGAATGCCAGCTTTCTGGTTGTGCAGCGAGAGTGCGTAATAGCGCCATATAGCTGTTGAACATGCTTTGTAGCTGATGTGGCTCAAATAATTCTTCCACCGCATCCCAGTTCAGGCAAAGTTCGTTGTCAGATTCGTAAACCTGATGATCCAGCCAGATTTGTGGTGTTTGCGATATACCCCAAACTGGTTTCATCCATGATGAATGTGAAAGGAATTGTCCTTCATGGGTTCCCAAAGCACTGGTGAAAACAACCGGCATAATGGCAGCATCGGAGCCACGGCTCTGTGCCAGTTCACGCATCACCCTGATCGCTGAAATATGGCGGTGATCCAGATCCTGCCATAACTGTTGTTGCAGCCGTCGTGCACTTGATAACCAATTTTTCTCTGGGTGCCAGGCCAGTAGTGACAGTGAAGTGAAATCTCCCAGAATATGTTTAATGTCCTCGTGCCAATGTGGACGATCAAAAAGGGTGAGATTAAGGGTTAACTCCGACTTGGTGCTGAAAGCGGACAAAACAGCCGCATAAGCTGCAATGAGAAGCGCAGAAGGCGTTATTTGATGAGGTGCAGCATGTTGCTTTAACTGATTCCATTCATGTGCAGATAACCGATCGCTATAGCGTACAAAACGCGGGGATTGAACACTTTCCGGTGCAATACGCAATGGCAATTGCGGAGCCAGTGGTAATGTTTTCACTTGCTCCTGCCAATATTGCAGCGAATTCTGATGCGCCGGCATTTGTTGCTGACGTAACACACAATCCCGGAATGTGATGTTCAGTGGCGGCAATTCGTGTTGCTCGTCAAGGTATAGCTGTTCTAATTCAGCCAGCAATATCTGCATGCTCAACCCGTCTAACAGCAGATTATCCAGACTGACAAATAGCCGGGAGACAAGATTGCTATCTTGTGCCAGTTGGAAATCGAACACCGGCCAGTGACTGGCATCTAATACCTGATGTGACAGACGTTCGCGCAATGTGTCTGCTTTAGTGATATCAGTAAATTGGTGTTGTTTAACTGAAAACATGGGGACATCTTTCAATATCTGCTGTTGTCCATTAATAACAACCGTTCTAAGCACAGGATGGCGCTGGATCAGACGATTTAATACCCGATTCAGACGTTGAACATCTAATTGTTCTATCCGATATTCGATAAAGAAATGCGCACCCACTCCACTCAGGGCAAACCCGGGATGGCGTCCAACCAGATAAGCTTGCTGAACTTCGGTTAATGGGAAAGGCTGATATTGATCTTGTTCTTTTGGTATTGAATATTCTTCTGATTCTGATGAAGTTTCAGACAGAGGCGCAAGTAAAGGAGAAAGTGTAGCGGTGAACGCAGCTAATTGCGGATTACGGAAAAGATGATTCAGTTCACTTTTAAAGCCTTGTTGTGCCAGTTCACCAATCAGACGTGTAGCTAAAAGACTATCACCGCCCAGTTGGAAAAAATCGCTGTTATGGTCTAACTGCCCTGTATTGAGCAGGCGTTGCCAAATAGCGGCAACGGTTTGTTCCAGCGTATTCAACAAGGTGATTTCATTCTGGTGTGCAGCTTCTGTTTTTGTGGAGGACAATACGCCTGTAACGGACAATAAACCTTGCGCCAGTGCCTTACGATCAATTTTACCGTTAGGGGTCAGGGACAAACGCGGAATAACATGCAAGCGCTGTGGGATCATATATCCCGGTAAATGTTGCGCCAGTACAGACTTAATTTTTTCCCGATCAGGAAGGGTGACACTGTCACTTGCCTGCATCAACAACACACTAATATTGCCGATGGTAATTGGTGTTTCCATCTGTAATGGTAGTGGGGATAGAAGAGATAACCACTGTGACGCAGAGTGTAGCTGAATAACATGAGGCGAAAGTAACTCAGTTGTAACCAGAGAAAGAGACGAGGCTTTTTGCAACTCCATTGCCAATACCAACGCACCGGCTTGTGCCAGAGGTAGCAATGACTTGATGCAGCTTGCTGGATCTTCTTCCCGGTGTAATACATTGTTCAGCAGGATGATATCTGCCTGATGTTGTAGTAGCTCAGGTTGTAGTAACCCAGATCGTAGTAACTCAGACTGTAGCGATTCAGGAATTTGTTCAGGCCAGCGTTTTATTGACGTATGAGCGTAGCGACTTAACCGTGTTTGCATCTGGTTAATCAGTGCCTGAGAACGTTCAAAGCCGATATAGGACAGATGTTGGTCTGTAATATGTTCTGCCAGCCACTGGGCACAGAGACCACTACGTGCGTCGAACTCCATCACGGTAACAGGGCGTTGTAATCGTTGGGAAAGGGCAATGATGGCCTGTTTTAATCCTGCCAGCCATTGCTGGGTTTCCGGCAGTACAAAGAGCTGTTGTTCTGGTGCAAATTGTGGATCATCAAGTAACGTTACTGCTGCCTGTTGTCCGGTAAGAATATTACGCAGCGTAGAATGCCAGCGCTCAGGGATAGATCCTGCTTCATTATTATTGAATGCAGTGGATGAATGATTAAATTTAGCGGATGGCGACGTAGCTTGGTATACGTGATGAGTAGACTCAACCAATAAATTGCATTGGCAAAGATATGCCAGCATACGGGCAAACCAATTATGGTATTCCGGTTGAAGTTGGTAATGTTGCAGACAATCGGTGAGCGATTGAGGTGAAGTAAACGTAATGCCATAACGAGACAGATGTTCCAACAGGAATATTGCAACTTGAGGTTCACTGAGATCATCAGGTTTACTGGTCTCATTGGTTATTACCTGAATTGCAGGAAACAGATCACGATAGTTTGTCGGTAACTGCGGAGCACGATTTACCCGTTGGCATAAAGCATCACCTTCCAATTCAAGGAAAGCCACCAGCGATTTTTCTTTTTCGCCACTGGTTAAGGCAACCCCTTTATTGATACCCGTTACTTGATTGAGGGCAGCATCAATTTCTCCCAGCTCAATTCGATAACCCCCAATTTTCACTTGGCTATCGCGGCGCCCCATAAACTCAAGCCAGCCTTCGGGGTGATAACAGCCCAGATCACCAGTACGATACCAGCGCTCTCCCTGATCGACGACGAATTGGGCGGCTGTGCGTTCTTTATCATTAAAATAACCCAATGCTACACCAGCGCCGCCAATCCAAAGTTCACCGACAACCCAGTCAGGGCAATTACGACCATCTTCACCTACTACACGGTAACGCTGGTTAGCCAAAGGATAACCATAAGGAATAGAACGCCACTGTGCGTCAATTTGTTTAACGATATATTCATTCGACCAGATAGCGGCTTCTGTCGCGCCTCCCATAGCACTTAGTACACCATCGGGATTTAACGCACGGTAACGATCAGGCAGTGACAAGCTGATCCAGTCTCCGGACAGCATCACGGTACGAAGAACTTTCGGCGCATCGACTTCCATCCCTTCACAATAGGTCAGCAACATATCGAACAGTGCTGGCACGCTATTCCATAACGTAATGTTATGTTGCCCGATCAGCATTTCCCAGGTTGATGGGTCGCGGCGTTGCGCTTCGTTAATTAATACTAGTGCTCCTCCGGCACTGAGGATGCCAAAAATATCATAAACGGAGAGGTCGAAATGCAGGGCAGAGAGTGCCAGCAACCGGTCACTGTTTTGAACCTGATGACGGCGATTGATGTTCAGACAGGTATTGAGGGCGCTTTGATGGCTAATCACCACACCTTTTGGCATTCCGGTTGAACCAGAGGTATAGATGATATAAGCAGGATCGGTCACCGCGCGCTTAAGCATGTTGGCTAGAGGCAGTAATCGCTCATCCTGATACCAGGAAATGCAGTGTACATCCTGTGACCAAGCCGTATTCTGTTGTTCAGGGTCAATGATAACAACATTGATCCCGGCGCTTTCATAGATAGCACGACGTCGGTTTAATGGTTGATCTTCGGGGACTGGAACGTAAACACCGCCCGCATAAAGTATGGCTAATACAGCGACAATTTGTCCGATGCCTTTTTCCATGCTAATGGCAACCCGATCTCCCGGCATAATCGGCATTTTTTGCAGCACTGCTGCTAAACGACGGGCTGCCAGACTGAGTTCGCTATAACTCATTTTTTCATTATTAATGATTAAAGCAACAGCATTGGGGGTGCGTTCTGCCTGTGTAAATACTCCCTCATGCAACAAGGCGTTTGGTAGCGGCTCAAGTGTGTTATTGATTTGCTGTCGCAGATGGTATTGCGATTCAGGCATCAGATCGGGGAGTTTTTCGCTCCATTGCGCAGCATTTTCTGTCAGATTCTCAATAAGCCCTTGGTAGGCAGTAAATAAGGTATCCATTAAACCATCAGGGAAGAGTTCATCGTTGCTATCCCACTGAATGTTGAGCGCGTTTTCATGTTCAAAAGCAACGAAATCCAACCATACCTGAGGTGTTTGTGATATTCCCCAACTTGGTTTTCCCAGAACATCACGGGTATTCTCACCATATAAAGGTCGGCCTAAATTGCTGGTAAATACAATTGGCGCACCGTGTGGGTGGTTACCTCGTTTCTTGAGTTCACGCAGAACTTCTACGCCGGACCAGTGACGATGTTCGTAAGCTTCGGCGAATGTTGCCTGTGCATCCTGAGCCAGTTGGCAGAACGGTAAATTATCACCGGGAATGTCCAATAGTAGAATGTTGGTAAAATCCGCCAAAATGTTGTCAACCGCAGGATGCAGCGAAGCTCTGTCAAATAGTGTTAGGTTAAACAACAAGCGTGTTGAATTGCTCCAGCGACATAATAAAGCAGCAAATGCAGTCGCCAGTGCCATGGTTGGCGTAACACCATTTTGCTGCGCTAATTGTTTAAAACGTTCCCAATGTTCAGGCGCTAACTGGAAACATCTGCGCTGAATCCGGACGTTTTTTATCAGGGAAGGATCCCGCGCCAGAGGAAGCTGGGGAGCAAGTGGCAAAGTGTCTAATCGGCTACGCCAAAATAACTTTGCTTCCTGTCGGGTTTGCCCGAATTGGCTCTGATATTGCGTTAGATAACTGCAAAAATCATAGTCAGAAGAAATAGCAGGCAGGCTGCGTTTGGCAATTAGTGCTGCCAGTTCGGTAAAGAACAGACTGAAACTGGCTGCATCCATGATCAACAGGTCGATATTTGTATGCAGCCGGTGTTGATTATCACCAAACAGGCTAAGTTGAATATCGAAAGTTTCTCCTTCTTCAACCTGTAATACCCGATGGCTCAGTTGTTCACGTATGTTGCTCAGTGCTTGTTGCTGTTCATTTGCTGCCAGATTGCGCAGGTCATGAACAGTTAATTTTTTCCAGTAAGCGTGGTCTATGCCTTGTTGGCGTCCATCTGGCAAAAAACGCACGCGTAACATCGGATGCCGCTGAATCAGCACATGAATTGCAGCCTCTAATTGTTCTGGTTCTAGCCCGATACCATCAAATTCTTGATACAAATGACAACCAACTCCCCCCAACGTTTGTTCCGGTGAGCGCCCGACAAAATAAGCATGTTGTACAGCCGTCAATGGGAATGGACGAGCATCTACAATTCGCGGCAGTGGCATCCGTGGCAGTGGCGTTATATCTTGGGATACCGAAGGAACAACCGGTGCATGGCGTTGCAGAAGCTGGCTCCAGGCATGCAGTGTTGGCTTTTGGTAAAGCTCACGCAGGGTAACGCGATATCCTTGACGCCTAAACTGGTTTAGCAATGCCATTATTTGCATTGAATCCAGTCCGTTGCGAATTAAATCGTCGTTATCGTCCACCAAAATATTTTTTTGATTAAGCAGGCCAGAGATAAGCTGGCGCAGCGAATCAGGGGAGAAAAGGTCCGTGTGCATGAAAAAATCCTATAAAAATGGCAGTTACGTAAATAAGTCAAAGAATGGGTGGGTTACACCTTATTCGGATGGATGTTGCGGGTGTAAGTGCCAATGCTCTTCTGAACCAAGGTGATTTTTCCAGAGAGATTGATAAAGCGGACAACGATTCAATAATTCATCATGGGTGCCACTATCACAAAGGGTTCCATGATCCATTACCAATATTTGATCAGCGCGGGTTATCGTGCTTAACCGATGAGCGATAACAAAGACGGTTTTATTCTGAGTAAGAGAATCAAACGCTTCTTGTATCAGTCGTTCATTTTCGGGGTCCAGTGAAGCTGTTGCTTCGTCCAGAAATAAAACGGGTGATTGTTTTAAAATAGCGCGGGCGATGGCAAGGCGCTGGCGTTCACCGCCGGACAATGTACCGCCATCCACACCTAAAAGGGTGTCGTATCCTTGCGGTAAGGCCATAATCGTGTCGTGAATATTGGCAAGACGAGCAGCTTGTTCCAACTCCAACTGAGTCGCATTCGGATCACCCAAACGGAGATTATTCGCGACAGTATCCTGGAATAGCGCTGTTTCCTGAAATACCATTGTGACGGTGTCATACAGGGCTTGAGTCTGGTAATGATGGATAGGATTACCACCCAGACGGATTTCACCTTTATCCAGTTGATAGAAAGAGAGCAATAAATAGGCCAGCGTGGATTTGCCGCTGCCGCTTGGTCCCACAATGGCGGTCATGCTGCCTTGTGGCGCATAAAATGAAACGTTTTCGATCGCTGGCTGACTGGTTCCCGGATAGGTAAATGAAATATTGTTAACTTCAACATCGTATTTAGCAGGGGCTGCCAATGAGCCGGAAACCTGCGTTTCAACCGCTTCTATCTCTGTAATATGTGTTTCGCCTACTTGAGTCAATGCGGTGACATTGAGCAGGGGAATGATCCCACGTAAAGGCGTAATCGTGGCAAATAGCAGCAGAATTGTAATGAGCATTTCGGAGAGTGTGAGTGCTTCCGGAGAATGGAAGCGTAGTGCTCCGGCCAAAATGCCAATAACCACGCTGGTATCAATGACGATGTAAAACAGACTCAGTAGCGGTATGCTTTTGAATATTCCGCTACGGAATGCGGCACGTAATTGTTCAATTTCTTGGTCAAAACGTTGTTCTACCGTCGTGGTCGCCGCCGCTGCGCGGATAAAGGCCATGCCCTGTGCATACTCTACGATCGATTCAGATACGTCTACCATCATAGCTGCCCGTCGACGCAATATTTCATTGAGTTTTTGACGGATCGCGCCCAGGATGATTAATCCAACCATCAATACCAATAGTGCGCTGCCAGCAACAACCCAATCGAACCAGAATAAGGCCAGATAAATGAGTGCCAGCATCGTAATCTGACAAGTAATTTGTGGAGTGGTATAGGCGGATTGATTTTCCTGCCATTGCACATCTTCGGATAACGTCAGTGCTATTTTTCCGGCACTTAATCCCCGAATTGTCGCGACAGACATACTCACAAGCCGTTGTAGTAAAGAACGACGGATTTCTATGCCCAATCCATAAGCGGCAATGGTGAGTTGACGTAATGCGCGAGACATAAAAGCGAACCGCAGCAACAGTAAAATAATCAATAACGTCAGAGTAATAAGCGGCAGCATAGCGTTGCCACTTTCCTTCAGAAGCGTGTCCTCCAGATGAGTGATAGCCCAAGCTGCGATAGCAAGTTGAGCAATAATCGCAATGGTATCAAGTTGCTTATACAACAACCCACTGAACCAGACCCGTTGCAGTTTTGGGGACAGATGTTGCTGGAGACGATTAAATAACCCCATGATAATTTACTTCTGTTCCGGTATTTTCTCCCCGCCAAGCTGCCCACTGTTTGGCATATGCGCCTTGCTGTGCGACCAGTTCATCATGAGTACCTTGCTCAATGATTTGTCCTTTATCCAAGACCACGATTTGATCAAGATGGCGGATAGTTGGCAGGCGGTGGGCAATAACAATCACTGTCTTATTGCGGCCTGTTTTAGTGTGGCAGAGCGCATTGAGTGCTTGTTGCATCTCTTTTTCACATTCTGGATCGGCATAAGCTGTGGCTTCATCCAAGACAAGAATTGGTGCGTTTTTCAGGATGGCTGCGGCAACAGCGATACGCTGTTTTTCTCCTACCGATAAGCTGATCCCATTGTTAAGCACGGTGTTATAGCTTTGTGGTAACTGCTGGATAAACTGGTGTGCTTGTGCTGCGGTAGCCGCAGCTTCAACTTCAGCTTGGGAAGCATCGGGGCGGGCCAGACGGATGTTATTGGCTATCGTATCGTTGAACAAAAATATTCGCTGGAAAACGAAAGAGATGTTATTACGCAGAGTGTGTTCATCCATATTGCGGATATCAATCCCCCCAACAGTAATTTTGCCTTGCTGCGGGTCCCAAAGACGAGCAATCAAACTGGCTACCGTGGATTTACCAGAACCACTGGCTCCGACCAGAGCCAGTGAACTTCCGGCAGGTACGGAAAATGAGATGTTATTTAATGCATTATCCTGCCCATCTTGATAGGAGAAACTGACATTATGTAAGGTCACGTTATGATCAATAGGTATTTGATCGACAGGGGCCTGATCGACAGATGTTTGGCTCTGAGTACATGGCGTTAATTCAGGTTGATTCATTATCCAGTGATAACGTGTGATTAATGCCTCTTGCTGTTGCAAACGTGTCATCACAGCGAACATGGATGAGGCAATATTGCCGAATGCCATAGCAGCCAGAATAAAGAAAGTGAATTCAAATACAGAAATTTCTTGACGGCTAAATAGCCAGACTGCTAACGGGAGGACAAACAACAAGTTAGCGCTGGATAACACAAAAAATCGGCTGGATTTGACCTGCACTTTCTCAACCCAAACATCAATAATACGTGTCAGGGCGGTAAATGCTTCTTCCGCTCGCTGTAGCGCAATATTGCCACCTGAATAGGTTTTTACCACAGGGATTGCATTAATAACTTCACCCATGGTTGAAGCGATACGATTTTGGGCCGCGTAAAAGCGCTGAGTTGTGGTTTGAACTTTCATCTGAATATAGATGAATAAGAGACAAGCGCCCAAAGTCGGGGCGAATGCCGCTAATGCTAACCGCCAATCAATGGTCAACATAACACTTAATGCGATCAGTGGGCCGAACAAGGTTGCGGACATCTCTGGGATAATATGGGCAATACCATCTTCAAGCTGTTCGACGTCATCCAGCATTATTTTCTTGATTTCGCTACTGTCGGTCTGCATGAAGAAACCAAGGGGAACAGACTTCAACTTGCTACTGATGTTACGACGGACATCAGCCTGAACATCGGCGGCGATCAAATGAGAAACAAATGTCGAGCCACTGAAAGTCAGCATTGCAGCAAAGGTGGCGCTTAATAACATGATGCCGTAACTCAGTAACGTATGATATTGCCCGTCATAGATAGATTGGGTAATCAACCCGGCAATTGCTGCCGGTAATATTTGCAGACCCGCAGAAACGATGGCAAGCGCAATGGCAACGTAACTGAGAGTACGGTATGGGCGCATCATATTCCACAATGCCTTAATGACTCCGGCATCCGCGGCGCGTTGCTCTGGCGAGTTCTGCACAGAAGAATCATGACTGAGCATAGGTGTTTTCCTTTTGGAAATCGCGGCGTTTGCGTAATGTCCAGAACAGACCTGCGAGGGTGAAGAGTGATGCAAGAGCAAAAAGGGAAGCATAGCTTGCTTTGGTCACAATCAGTCCACCCAGTATTGAACAGATGATCGCAATGCTCATATCTGCGGATTGCATCAACGCAAAATCCACCCCAGATTGTGTACCTGCCGCCAGAGACATCATTTGGGTATATAAGGCAACAAATTTGGCAGCGGTGATTAACGTGATGAGGACGTATGCAGCTGAAAGTAGGGATATGGAAGATTCTGGTTGTTGGGCAAGCCAGAAAATTCCTGCTAACACCATACATTCAAGTAGCATAAGGCCTAATAATGTTTGAATGGCCCCTAATTTACGTACAATGATGCCGCCAAACAGGACACCGGATAATCCGGCTAATGCACCACCACTGGCCGCAATGATGCCAAGTTGGGTTAAATCCACTCCACGATCGACTAAAAATGGAGAGAGCATACCGAGTGACAGGCGTGTACCAATCATGCATAACAGTATTAAAACCAGTGCCTTTTTAACCGGAGTGCGGCGTAATGCACTCTTCAGGGAGGGCGTTGGCACAGCCTTGGAGACATCCGGTTGTTGCTTTCCCTGAGTTTTTTGGATGAACAAAATAGGTAGTGACATCAAGAGAATCACAATGGTTAATGCACCTGCACCAATGTGCCAGCCATACAGTGAAGTCAGATATAAAAACAGGCCGCTGCCGATAATGGCTCCCAGATAACCGCCGCCGACCTGCATGACATTGCTCCAGGGACGCTGTTGTGGTGATAACCGGTCGATAGCATGACCATCTGTGGTGGTATCTACGACGGTCAGGCAAAGTGTTATCAGAAACAGCGCCGCAATAATCAGCGGCATATGTTCGGTGGGGTTTGCCAATGACATTGCACAGAAAAGCAGTGTAATCAGCAGATTGCCACAGAGCATGAGGCGGCGGGGGTGGGTATCCCCCGAACCTGATTTGCGATAGCGCTCTACAATCGGCGCCCAAAGGAATTTGCATGCCCAGGGTAACATCAACAGGTAAAGTAACCCTATCTTATCCGGCGTTACACCGTGGCTGCGCAAAAATGCGGGCATGCTTTGTAACGTTAACATGCCAATGGTACTTTGGATGGTGTAAACACCAGCCAAAGTCAGAAGCAGTAACGAGACGTGACGGGAATTTGAAATATTGTGCGTTTGCGTCATAGTGCAACGCTCACGTCCAGCCCAACATTCAAGCCCTTACTTATCATACTGAGCGTACTGGGGCCTTGCTGGAAACTAGAGACTCGGTACTTTTTGTTGCCCAGATTTTCGCCATAAAGTTTGATGTTGACACCATGAGCCATTTCTAAACTTAATGAGGCGTCATAAAGAGTATATGCCCCTTGCTCAAGGGTATTCGCTTCATCAAAGTAGCTTTTTGAATAGTGGCGGGCACCGGCATTTACATAGAGGTTACCTGGTAATAATGTTTGATCAATAAGATAGTCGACACTGGCATTGAGCATGACATCTGGCGCATATGGCAGACGTTTGCCGTTGTAACTGGCCCCCGTTGCTGTATTGGTTGCTTGAGTGAAGTTTGATTTACCTACATTGCCACCCAGTGAAACTCTGAGTCCTTGCATTGGTTTAATCTGGCTGCTCAGTTCTATACCTTTACTTTCCGCTTTTCCGGCGTTGCGAAAGGACTGCATGCCAATAGGCCCAACATAGATTTGCTTATCTTTTGAACGGATATAATAAACCGCGCTGTTTAACGTCATCGCATTGTTAAAGAACGATGTATGCCAACCGAATTCATAATTATCTGAGGTTTCGGTATCGTAAGGTTTTCTATCCTCGGCAGAGGAAATAATATTGTTGAATCCGCCGGGTTTGTAACCTCTAGTAGAGGAAACATAGAAACGGGTATCAGGCGTGAATTGCCAGCCCAAAGCTGCTTTAGGTGTAAACTCGTTGGTGGAAACTTGATTATCAAACGCGGCGATCGCCATCTTGCCAGAACGGCCTGCATAAGCTATCTGCGATTTTTCATGTGACAAACGCCCACCAAGGGTCAGATCCCATTGAGAAGCAAGCGGTAATTTAATTTCACCAAACAGCGCCAGTGATTTTGTTTTAATTGTGTTAAGAGAATCACTATAGTAATCAGGATAAGCACTAACCAGATGTTTACTATTTTCATCTGAGAACCAACCGCCGAGAATACTGGTTATTCCATTTGAGTAGTTGGAATTTAAACGCAATTCTTGGGTTGTGGCATGGTGTTTCTCTTTCCATTTACCTCCGATGAAATCACGGAAGATATCGCGATCCTGATAGGATGTGACACTGGTTAATGTGCTGTTGACAAAATCATATTCAGCTTTCAGTGCATAACTATTAACCCGCCGTTTTAAATCAGGGGTAGAGCCATCGTACTCTTTCCGACGGAATTGTTCGCCGGTTAAATAAAGTTCTTCGTGCGAATTAAGATCTTCATGAGCAAAGCTAAGTTCAGCACTAAAAGGGGAATCATCTGGCGCAAATGTCAGTTGCCCTTTACCTAGCCAGGTTTTACTGGAGTCAATATTTTTATCACCCCGATTTGGCGCATCAATTTGCCCCGGTTCTTTTACCCAACGTAGGCTGGTACTGCCATAAAGAATGCCTTCGATCAAAGAAGTTGAACCGCTGAAAGAGCCGCCTTGTTTCAATCTGGAATAATTACCGGAAAGGTTAAGCCAAGGGCCTTCTTTTGGAGAGCGAGTGATAATATTGATAACACCCGCTTGGGCATTTCCGCCATACAAAGTGCCCTGAGGACCACGTAATAATTCGACACATTCTACATTGATTAATTCTTGTGTTAGAAATTGGTGATCCTGAGGAACGCCGTCAACATAAATTCGAATGGAAGGTGAATAGTAATCGGGTGAGCTGATACCCCGAATTGTGGTTGCCGAATAGGTACGGTTACCGCGAGAGCGGATTTGTAAGCCGGGGAAAGCCCGCTCAAGATCCTGCACTTGGGTGATACCCGCTTGCTCAAGTTCTTCGCCAGTTTTAACCAAAATGCTGCCGTCAACTTTATTTAATGCTTCTTCTCGTTTATTCGCCGTCACGATCAAAACATCTTCTTTAGCTTCAGGCGCATTTTCCGCCCAGGCGACAGGTGAGATCAGGCAACATAAGACAGATGCCTTAACACATTTTTTTTTCATATGGTTACTCTTTATACCGTTCCAAATCATTTTTTACAAAAACCAAGTGTGGTAAAACAAAAAAAACATTTCGGGGAGACTAACGAGAGTAGAAAAATAGAGCTAACGGGATAGGGACAAAAGTAGCGCAATACGTACTATTGATAATGATTATCATTAATGATAAATTGCGTGATATTTACATTATGTAATATATATAAAATAAAAGCATAATGCCCTAAACACACACAACATGCTGTTTTTATTACGTAAATAGCTTTTGAAATGGAATCTGATGCTAATTTTACAGGGGATCTCATGAAGACGATCTATAGCGAGAAATTGGGAGTTTTCACTGCTGGCCATTGCACTTACATACATTCACAGGTGGAGGAAAATAATATAAACCCCTCGTTGTTAACGGAGAAATTATCTGATGGAATTCACATAAACCGGATTCGTCTTGAGCTGAATAAGGATTTTACGGAATATTGTGAAGGGCCGCCGACGGTATCAATTGCTTTTATTTTAAGTGGAAAAGGAAAAATGGCGATTGAGAACGGCGATGATTTAGATATTAATCCGGGAACAATGATTTTTTTCTATTCGCCTAAGATGACGCGTGGTATGAATTTCTTTGGTTGTGGAACCTGGCATATCCTTGATATCCGTTTTTCTTTGAACGAAATTGAAGCTCAGGAGTTACCATCTTTTACCAAATTAACGACTGGTTTTGAAAAAAACGCTAGTTATAGTGATGTTTTGATGATGGCTCGTCCTATCTATCCACCATTTATGCAGATAGTTAATCAAATAGAAGAATGTCAATTAAATGGTAGTGTCAGAAAGGTTTATTTAAAGGCAAAAGCGTTAGAAATACTCGCCTGCGTGACTGCTCAAATTTATGACTGCCAATATAATGCTATTAACGGCTTGCAGCGGCGCGCTGTTTATAATGCAATAAAAATAATTAACAGTGATTATTATTACCCTTGGACAATAAAATCGCTCTCAAGAGCAGTAGGTTTGAATGAGCGGAAATTAAAAGAGGGATTCCGTGCAGTTGTTTTTCGTACTTTCCATCAATATCTGGAAAATGTACGTATGACTACAGCGGAAGATCTATTGAAAAAAGGGATGAGTGTTATTGAGGTTGCTGCCGCAGTGGGTTATTCCAGTCCAAGCCACTTTTCTAAACGTTTCCGGCAACATTATTTGATCAACCCCAAAGCATGGCAGGCGAAATATGCCGTGAGTCATATATTTAGGGCAGAACATATTACAGCAGAAAATCAGTAGAAGTTTTGAATGTGAGATCTATTTGTTAATTGGTATTAATACAATGCGTCATAAATTTGGCGGTTACATTGTGTTTTTTATGATTAAATTGATGCCTCCTGCATAGCAGGGGGATTTTTATTCTAAATATCTATACCCTTCGTCTTTCAAGTTGCCTCTTTGTTGGCTGCGCTCACTCACCCCGGTCACATAGTGATCTATGCTCCCGGGGATTCGCTCCGTTGCCGCCGCGACGCAGCTTGAAATCCATTGGGTATATCTCTAAATATTTATCTTTGAATATCTATTTCTGACCCCGAAAAACTTGGCTTACCAGCACCAACACGCCTATCAACAAATAAACAGCAAAAATGCCAATCAACCATTGGGGCATTTCCAGTGTTAAAAATTCCCATTGCCTAATTGAACAATCACCATAGGCCTGGAATACAGAAGGCAACCAATCATTTAACGGTAACCAAGATGGAAATTGAACAAAGAACTCACAGATATTAAATGGAGAAGGGTGTAACTGCATCATGGTGTGATCCCATGCCAGTCTCAATCCTTGCCATGCGCTGTAAATCCACACTAAGATCGCCAGCCAGCGTAAAGGAGTCTTAGGTGCAATTACCCCCAACAACGCCGCCCCAAAAACACCAAACAGCGCAACACGCTCATAAATACACATTACACAAGGTTGTAACTGCATCACATGCTGAAAGTAGAGTGCTGTTGTTTCTAGGATCAGAGCGGTCAGTGCCATTAATAACCATGAGCCTCGCCCTTGGGAGCTCACTTTCAAAAATTGAAACATTTACTTTTTCCCCTCTATTTTTTCAATATAAATAATCATTGGGTTATTTTGCCGTTTCAGCTGCTATAAAAAAATAAAATTACAATCAACAGAATCATTTTTTCAGGAAAATGATTAATAAAAAAACCGGATGATATGGTTTTACATATTATCCGGCAGGATACAACAATAAATTCGATTAATGATTATAGTGGACTGATCAAACCGAGTTTGACGAGATATTCAGTGGCAGGTACCAACCAAAATTCAACACACAATAGACCTACTAGTGTCATCACAATGGTATAAGGCAGTG
The DNA here is from genome assembly GCF_028598805.1 of Xenorhabdus yunnanensis. GTDB lineage: Bacteria > Pseudomonadota > Gammaproteobacteria > Enterobacterales > Enterobacteriaceae > Xenorhabdus > Xenorhabdus yunnanensis. The sequence goes on from NZ_JAQRFI010000017.1 coordinate 36,484, forward strand.
CCATCATGACCATGCGCCCATAAGAGAGACGAATCAGCGGAGACAAGGCGGAAGTCAACAGGAATAGAAAAGCCGCCTGCCCATTTGGGGTTGCCACGGATGGTAAATTAGTTCCCGTGTTGATGGCAACAGCTAAGTACTCATACTGTTGTTGTGAAATAAAACCGTTTTTCAGGGCCGTCAGGGCTTCATTAATGTAAACCGTGCCGACAAAGACGTTATCAGAAACCGCAGAGAGTAACCCATTGAACAAATAGAATAAGGAAAGCTGCGAAGCAGGTGACGATTGCAAGACAAATTGAATAAATGGCGTAAACAATTGTTGGTCAACAATCACGGCAACTACAGAGAAAAACACGGTTAACAAAGCAGTAAATGGCAAGGCTTCTTCAAACGCTTTACCTAATGCGTGTTCTTCGGTAATACCACAGAATGCGGTCGCTAAAATAATGACTGACAGACCAATTAAACCCACCTCAGCTAAATGAAAAGCCAGTGCCACTATCAGCCAAATGCCGATCAATGCCTGAACGGCAAGCTGAACTTTTTCTTGGCGGGTACGTTTTTCACTGGCTTTTTGATCATAATCTTCTAAGACAGAGCGAACTTGCTCAGGCAATTCAGCACCGTAACCAAACAATTTAAAATGTTCGACCAGCAAACAGACCAGTAAGCCACAAATAAACACAGGAATGGTGACGGGTGACATACGGATGAAGAAGGTAACAAAATTCCAGCCAACATGTTTGGCAATAATCAGGTTTTGTGGTTCACCAACCATCGTCATTACGCCGCCCAGTGCCGTACCAACCCCTGCATGCATCATCAGGCTACGCAGAAACGCCCGGAATTGCCCCAATGTCTGTTTTTTATCTTCACTATCAATAACATTATCATTATTCAGTTCAGAGCTGCTATTGCGGGAAAGGAATTGGTGATAGATAGAGTAAAACCCGACTGACACACTGATGACGACTGCAATTACAGTCAGGGCATCAAGAAAAGCGGATAAGAAAGCACTGGCCAGAGAGAATGCCAGTGCCAGCATTTTTTTTGAGCGGATATTTAACAGCAGCTTCGTAAAAACAAACAGCAGTAATTGTTTCACGAAGTAAATGCCCGCAACCATGAAAATCAGCAATAAAATGACTTCCAGATTATTGGAAATTTCATGGCCTATCTGTTTTGGAGAAGTCATTCCGATGATGACGGCTTCAATGGCGAGTAACCCACCGGGTTGCAGAGGATAGCATTTTAATGCCATTGCTAATGTGAATATAAATTCAACAACAAGCATCCAGCCAGCAAAAAAGGGACTGACAAAGAAATAAATCAGTGGATTGATGATAAGAAAAACAATGATAGCTAATTTGTACCAATCCGGCGAATTGCCGAGAAAGTTTTTCACCACTGCACGTTGAATACTGATTTCCATTATTATTAACATTCCTCTTTGTGGACACGTGGGCAAATCTAAACAGCCATATAGAAATATATTGGTATAGTACGCTCAAAACGATAGCAATTTAAGGGCATTAGCACATAATTAATCCGCGAATGATTGCATTTTTTATGAGCCCTTTCACTCTTTCACGGTTTATTTAGCAGGTAGCTATGTCGAACAAACACATTCTGGTATGATCGACGGCTATTATTAGCCAAGAAAACTGCTTTGGAATAATTAAAATTATGGTAATTAAGGCTCAAAGCCCTGCTAATTTTGCGGAAGAGTATCTTATTGAAAGTATATGGAATAACCGCTTTCCACCAGGTTCCATACTGCCAGCAGAACGTGAATTATCTGAATTGATTGGTGTCACCCGTACGACTTTGCGTGAAGTGTTGCAGCGACTTGCCCGTGATGGTTGGTTGACTATTCAGCATGGAAAGCCAACTAAGGTTAATAACTTCTGGGAAACATCCGGTCTTAATATTCTGGAAACGTTGGCGCGTCTTGATCATGATCGCGTTCCTCAGTTGATTGATAACTTATTGGCAGTGCGGACTAATATCGCAGCCATCTTTATCCGTACCGCATTCAGGCTCAATCCTGAAAAATCACTGGAAATTCTGGCGGAAAAAGAAAATGTGGAAGATACTGCGGAGTCTTTCAGTGCTGTGGACTATGATATTTTCCGTGGCTTGGCTTTTGCTTCAGGAAACCCAATTTATGGCTTGATTATTAATGGGCTGAAAGGGCTGTATACCCGCGTGGGTCGTTATTATTTCTCCAGTCCTGAAGCGCGTAAACTCGCATTGAATTTCTACCAGCAATTACGTTTACTTTGTCAGGATAAATCCTATGACAAAATCATGGATTGTGTACGTAATTATGGTAAAGAAAGTGGCATTATATGGCATGGTATGCAGAGCATTATGCTTAATGAATTAGCTGAAGGATCAATGCATTAACAGAAGTATGTCTTGGTTGGTTAAACTCTTCGTTTTTTGATTGCCTCGCTCTTGATTGCGTTTATTTACCCCAGTTGTATGGTTATATAATGGTTCGATCATATAACGTCATAATAATATGATGCGAAATTATCTATACTGCTGGGGCATTTCTCTAATCACTGCTTAATATATGCGTACTATTTATACCCTTCGTCTTTCAAGTTACCTCTTTGTTGGTTGCACTCACTCATCCCGGTCACATAGTGATCTATGCTCCCGAGGATTCGCTCCCTTGCCGCCGCGACGCAACTTGAAATCCATTGGGTATATAGAAGGTACTTAAGAGGTATTTTAAGTAGTGCGTATTTCAATTTTTTAAATTATTATTCTATTTAATTAATATAAAATCAGAGTTAAATCCTGTGAATTTCACTTTGTTTGGTTTAACTGTGATTTTCATTTTGTGAATGAAATGTTTCTTTTTTGCCATAAAAATCACTTTGACAGGTAGAAAATAAAGGGGGTGGGTAGCATTTTAATCTGCTTTATTAATTTGATTTAACTGTATTTAAGTCAAAATTATTCGTTTTTTAAATAAATGGATTAGTTGCATTTTGTAATGAAAATGTGATTTAAATCCTAAAAATCAATTAATCATGCTCCAGTCTATTATTCTATGTTGGTTTTTTATGTTTAGCATATTATGCTTGAAGATATTGCTTGCCAGTAGGGGGTGGAATGAAGGTTCTTATTTTAGGCAGTGGTGTTATTGGCGTAACCAGCGCATGGTATCTTGCACAGACAGGCCATGAAGTTATCGTCATTGATCGCCAGAATAGTGCTGCGGAAGAAGCAAGTGCCGGTAATGCCGGTCAAATTTCACCAGGGTACGCGACCCCTTGGGGAGCACCAGGGATCCCACTAAAAGCAATCAAGTGGATGTTTCAACGTCATGCGCCTTTGGCTATTCGCCCTGATGGTTCACTGTTTCAATTGCGCTGGATGTGGCAAATGCTGCGCAATTGCGATGCAAGCCATTACGCAATGAATAAAAGCAGAATGGTACGTCTGGCAGAATATAGTCGGGATTGTATTAAGCAATTAAGGAAAGATACGGGGATCCAATATGAAGGGCGTCAGGAGGGAACTTTGCAATTGTTTAGAACTGCCAAGCAATTTGATAATGCAGCCAATGATATTGAAGTCTTAGAGCAGGAAGGAGTCCCTTATCGCCTATTAACTTCCGAGCAACTCGCTACAGTAGAGCCGGCACTGGCCCATACTTCTCATAAACTAACAGGTGGTTTGCAATTACCGAATGATGAAACTGGTGATTGTCAGGTTTTTACCAAAGCATTGGCTAAAATGGCAGAAGATTCTGGTGTTAAGTTTATATTCAACAAGCAAGTTAAACAAATTTTGGTAGACGGGAATAAAGTCATGGGTATTCAATGCGATGATGGCATCATGACGGCGGATCACTATGTGGTGGCGATGGGATCTTATTCTACTGAGATATTGAAAGATTTGGTGAAAATTCCGGTTTATCCGCTGAAAGGTTATTCACTGACGATGCCGATTATGGATGAATCAAAAGCACCTACCTCAACCGTACTGGATGAAACTTACAAGATTGCCATTACGCGTTTTGACAATCGTATTCGTGTTGGTGGCATGGCGGAAGTGGTCGGGTTTAATTTGAATGTCCCACAAAATCGTTGTGAAACGTTAAAAATGGTTGTACAGGATCTATACCGCAACGGTGGCAATATCGCGGAGGCCTCATTCTGGACAGGCTTGCGTCCTATGACTCCGGATGGTACTCCTATTGTGGGGCCAACCAAATATGCGAATCTCTATTTAAATACCGGACATGGAACATTAGGTTGGACAATGGCCTGTGGTTCAGGGAAGTTACTGGCTGATTTAATTTCTGGCAAAGAGCCTGATATTGCAGCAGATGATCTCTCTGTATTCAGATATATCAATGGATTCAGTATAAAAGTGTTTCCAATGAAGCCTCATTTACATACTGCATAAACTATAATAAGGGGTCGTCATGCCACGTCCTATTTTGGCAACGATCCATCTCAATGCATTCCGTCATAATCTGTCGATTATTCGCCAAAGAGCGAATAACAGTAAAGTCTGGTCGGTAGTCAAAGCGAATGCGTATGGGCATGGATTGGACAGAATATGGCAATCACTCATGCAGACAGATGGATTTGCACTGCTTGACATGAATGAAGCTATTTATTTAAGGGAGCAGGGATGGCAAGGGCCAATCTTGCTATTGGAAGGTTTTTTTAAACCAGCGGATTTACAGATTATCAATAAGTACCATCTGACGACCGCAGTACACAGCCATTGGCAGTTAGATGAAATAGAAAAAGCTAAATTGGACAATCCCATTGATATCTATTTGAAACTTAATAGTGGCATGAATCGGTTGGGATTTATCTCAGAAGAGTATCCACAGATAGTTTCAATGGCGAAAGGGATTAAAAATATAAATTCCGTAACTTTGATGAGTCATTTTGCCAACTCGGATAATGAAGTTGGTATTGATGGACAGTTTGCGGTTATAGAACGTTTGCAAATGAACTCACTTCCTCAATGTTTGGCGAATTCTGGCGCTGTTTTGTGGCATCCGAAAACACATAGGGATTGGATACGGCCGGGTATTATTCTTTATGGCGCATCTCCGAGTGGGAAATGGCGTGATATTGCCGATATTGGGCTGAAATCAGCCATGACATTGCAGAGTGAAATTATTGCGGTGCATGAACTTCCCAAGAGAGAAAAAATTGGCTATGGCAGTCGTTACACGACCCAGATGCCCATTCGCGTAGGCACAGTCGCCTGTGGCTACGCGGATGGATATCCGAGGCATGCTCCAACGGGAACCCCTGTCATGGTTGATGGTGTCCGAACCCAATTATTGGGCGCTATTTCAATGGATATGATGACGGTTGATTTAACTCAATGCCCTCTGGCCAATATAGGTAGTACTGTTGAGTTATGGGGAGAAAATCTACCAGTAGATGTAGTTGCAGAATCGGCGGGAACTATTGGTTATGAGCTTTTGTGTGCTTTAGCGAAGCGCGTTCCTGTTACGGTGGGTTAATCCTTTCTATATTCAGACATTTTCAGGCATTTCTATCCTTGGTTTTGGAATAAATGCCTGTTTTATATACCATCTCTTTTGAATTTTCTTTGCTATTTTTCCCCGCCGCTATTTTTCTCATGACTTCCACTTAATTGACTATTGACTGAAAGTTTACGACAGCGGATAACAACAGAAAGCCTGTCAGGATTGCCATTTTTAGGTCTTAATGGGTTATTGATACGTGCAGTTTCAATACAAGCCATATTCTTATAACCATCTTTGCTCATGTCTTTCATGCTACTGGAAAGAGCAGCACCAGGGTTCCAACATACGATATCGCTATGGTGATAGTGGTGTATTTCAATCGTTCGTTTCCAGACAGGATCTCTGAGCAGGCTAAAATTATCTGGCTCTGTATAAATGCGATCGGTTCTTCCGCGGAAGACTAAGTCTCCTTTGATGTATTGCTCTCTATCGGTAAGGGTATCAATAAAATGAGAACCAAGCCCACTGACCTGAATTTGATTGATGTCACTGACATTGAAATAAGAATGAAGGGCACCAGTGGCTTGATATTCACCGTGGGATTCGAATTCTATTTCGCAGGTTTCCCCTAATTTAAAGCGGGCAATCAGCGTGAACTCATGTGGCCATAACTTATGGGTATATGCGTTGTCCTGTAATGTAAACGTCAAAATAACGCCATTTTCATGCTCATTATGGGCTTTGAGTTCCCAAGGCAATGTTCGTGCAAATCCATGGCTGGGAGCCGCAGACGAACCAAACCAAGGCCAACAGATGGGAATACCACCACGAATGGCAGTGCCTGCACTAAAAATGGCTTTATCGCTTAGCCATAATATAGGTTTTTCATTACTGGGCTGCCATGTAATCAGGTGTGCACCTTGAATACTGATTGCCCCGCGGACTTTGGGATGAGAAACAACAACTAACGGAAAACCATCAATGTTTCGCTGGCTGATATAAGGGGAGATTTGTTCTACAATCGGTAATGAAAAAATTTTATCAAGCATCTGTCATGACCTTATGTAAACTTAAATTGGTGGTTGAACCAAAGGAGAATGATAGCTCAATATTTTAGATACATAAATATAAAAGCCACCTATAAACAGGTGGCTTTTGAACGTGGATAGAAAACTCGATTATTTAGAGATATGAGCAATCAGATCCAGAACTTTGTTGGAATAACCGGTTTCGTTGTCATACCAAGAAACCAATTTTACAAATTTGTCGTTCAGCGCGATACCTGCTTTTGCATCAAATACAGAAGTCAGTTTTTCGCCGTTGAAATCGGTGGAAACCACGTCATCTTCAGTATAGCCCAGAATGCCTTTCAGCTCGCCTTCTGCGGCTTCTTTGATTGCGTCACAAATTTCTGCGTAAGTTGCTGGTTTAGCCAGACGTACAGTCAGGTCAACAACAGATACGTTAGGAGTAGGAACACGGAAAGACATACCAGTCAGTTTGCCGTTCAGTTCTGGGATAACTTTACCTACTGCTTTTGCTGCGCCAGTGGAAGATGGGATGATGTTCTGTGCCGCACCGCGGCCACCGCGCCAGTCTTTCGCTGAAGGACCGTCAACTGTTTTCTGGGTTGCAGTTGTTGCGTGAACTGTAGTCATCAAACCTTCAACGATGCCGAATTTGTCATTGATAACTTTAGCCAGTGGAGCCAGACAGTTCGTGGTGCAAGATGCGTTGGAAACGATCTCCTGATCTGCATAGGCATTGTGGTTGACACCCATAACGAACATTGGAGTATTGTCTTTGGATGGGCCAGTCAGAACAACTTTTTTCGCGCCAGCAGCAATGTGTTTGCGTGCGGTTTCGTCAGTCAGGAAGATACCTGTTGCTTCTGCAACAACATCAACACCCACTTCGTTCCATTTCAGGTTAGCTGGGTCTCTTTCAGATGTAACGCGGATGGTTTTGCCGTTAACAACCAACTGACCGTTTTTAACTTCAACAGTACCGTTGAAGCGGCCGTGGGTTGAATCGTATTTCAGCATGTAAGCCATGTATTCTGCATCCAACAGATCATTGATCGCAACGATTTCAATGTCTGAACGCTCTTGAGCAGCACGGAAAACAATACGGCCGATACGACCAAAACCGTTAATACCTACTTTGATAGTCATAGTATTCCACCAGCTATTTTTTTTAGTGAATTAAAAGTTGTTTCTAAAGTTACCAAAATCTTGTCAGCCGTCAAGCGGAATCGTGTCAACAATTGAAAAATATCAATAGTAATCACTATCTGGACGCTTGCTATACAGCTGGTACAAGCTCTACGCACATCATTATCGGGGCATAAGGAGATATTTAAAGTTACCATCGGTTAGATATGTGAGACTTATCACAATTAGTAAGGCAAATTGCTATGTTGAATGGGTTAGAATGCGTTTTGACATTTTGTTGTTAATTTTTTGTTGTTTTCGATGATTTTTTATTGAAAATTTTGACCTTAAAAGGTGGTCATTATGACTAAAAGTCAAAACATTTTCTTTTCCATAGAGCAGCTTAGTGAAATACAGCGCCATGTTACGCAAGAAGCAGGCACTGAGCCGTCATTTTCAGGAAAACTACTGCACAACAAAAAAAGTGGCATTTATCATTGTCTGTGTTGCCGCCAGCCATTATTCGTTTCTGATACGAAATTTGATTCGGGATGTGGATGGCCGAGTTTTTACCAACCAATTAGTGAAGGTTCTATCACATATGTTGATGATTATTCTTATAATATGCACCGGATAGAAGTGCGTTGTAGCCACTGTCAGGCACATTTGGGGCATGTTTTTCCCGACGGTCCCAAGCCGACAGGAGAACGTTTCTGTATTAATTCAGCAGCACTGCGTTTTGTTGATAAAGAAACAGGCGAAGAAACAGCAGGTTAATGTTATGACTGAATACTCTGAACCTATACTCTTCGTTTTTCAAGTTGCCTCTTTGTTGGCTGCATTCACCACCCCGGTCACATAGTGATCTATGCTCCCGGGGATTCGCTCTCTGGCCGCCGCGACGCACCTTTGAAATTCATTGGGTATAAATGAAATATTGAATTAATAAGCTGAAAAAAAACGATTCAGCTTGGTTTTTGATAAAGTACAAAGGAAATATCAATGAAGTTGGATGATTTACTCTCCGCCATGACGCCTGAAATTTATCAGCGGCTAGCTCAGGCTGTTGAACTCGGGAAGTGGCAGGATGGTGTACCACTCACACCGGAACAGAAAGAATACAGCTTACAGGTGGTAATGCTTTGGCAAGCAAAACATAATCATGATCCTGAACATATGACGATTGGTACAAATGGTCAAATTGCCATAAAAAGCAAACAAGAGTTAAAGGCTATATTTCAGTCCGAAATGGTTGCAAAATTGAAACCCCAATCGGAAGATTGAAATAGGATGAATTGACAACCTCGTCCTTGCAGAAATAGGACGAGGTTATATTTTGGCTTTGATTGCGTTATAAATTTGATCGTGTCACGAAATGGCTATGATTTCGCTTTGTGGAATTAATTTAGCACCTTTCGCTGCCATTTCCTCAAATGCTTGCTGACTGTCATTTGCCTGAATATTGACACCACGGCAACCATCAGTAATGACATAGGTTTCATAGCCTAGTGCTAAAGCATCAAGCACAGTAAATTTTACACAGTAATCAGTGGCGATACCCAGCACAAACAGACGTTGAATGTTCTGTTTGGTTAGCCAATCGTGCAGACGGGTTTCGCTTTTATGGTCATTATCAAAAAACGCGCTGTAGCTATCTATTTGGGAGTTTTCACCTTTTCGGAAAACTTCTTGAATAGCGGATTGGTTTAATGAAGGATGGAACTCTGCACCAAATTGTCCTTGTACACAATGGTTCGGCCACCATACTTGGGGAATGCCATTGAGTTCTCCTAATTCCCCTACCTTTTGTCCGGCGTTTTCTGCAAAGCTCATGTGGTTCGCCGGATGCCAATCCTGACTTGCGATGACAGTGATGTTGTTTTTCTGGCATAGTGCAATTACGTTATTTGCTACCTCAATCACCGTATCACTATCTTTGACAGCCAGTGCACCTCCAGTGCAAAAGTCATTTTGCAGATCGACAAGTAATAATGCTGTTTTCATCATATTTCTCGATTTACCTATTTATTATTCATCGGTATAACTCAATTCTCCACGCAGATTTTGTTGCATCAGGTGGCGGATATCTTCAGGTGTATAAGGCTGACTCAATAAATAGTGCAATTTCGTTAAAGTTGCCTCGAAAGTCATGTCATAGCCACTGATAACCCCTGATGCTGCCAGAGAATGACCAGTAGCATAGCCTCCCATATTGACTCGACCAGAAATACATTGTGTTAAATTGATCACAATTATGCCTCGCTCGGTTGCTTCCTGTAACGTTTTCAGTAAGTCAGCACGTTGAGGGGCATTACCGACACCGTATGATCGTAAAATCAAAGCCTTGACTGGTTGCATCAGTATATTTTCTACCACCTGACTGGATAATCCGGGATAGATAGTCACAACACCAATCGGTTGTGATGTAATCGGATTCACAACAAACTTGCCGTGACTGACAGGTATGGGATTTGTTTTGAAGGTACGGATATTTATACCAGCTTCCATTAGTGGTGAGCAGTTTGGTGATGAGAAGGCATCAAAGCCATCAGCATGGGCTTTAATCGTTCTATTTCCACGAAATAATTTATTGTTGAAGAACAGACTGACTTCGTTAATAGGATAATTTGCTGCGAGATACAGTGCATTAAGGAGATTGGTTTGCCCATCGGAACGCAATGCTTCCAGAGGGATTTGTGACCCTGTCACAATAATTGGCTTATTGAGGTTTTCAAACATGAAAGAAAGTGCTGATGCCGTGAAAGCCATGGTATCCGTACCGTGTAGAATCACGAAGCCATCATAGTCATGATAATTCTGATAGATATCATTTGCGATAATGCTCCAGTCATCAGGGCTCATGTCAGAAGAATCGATCAGGGGATGATGTTCACGGATAGTGAATGTTGGCATTTCAGGGCGGTGAAATTCGGGCATTTTTGAGAGTTGCTGTTGTAAATGACCGGAAACGGGAATATATCCATTGGGAGAATGTTGCATCCCAATAGTACCACCAGTGTAAACAACATAGATAGACTTCTTCTGCATGGTAACGTCTCAATAAAAATAATTAGCTGGATTATAGGGAGTATCAGAAATAAAAAAAGCCTGATGGTGAAATCAGGCTTTAAATTTATTAAAAATTCTGTCAGAAGTTGTTAATGGATATCGACACAATTCAGGCAGTACGTGTAGATATTCTGTGGATCATTCATATTGCTATAAAATGCGGCTTGTTTTTTCATATCTCGGGCAACTTCGGCGAATGGCGCTGGCAACATTGATTGCAAGGTATTTGGCAATAGCACTTGTGCTGATGAAGTTAGCCCTTGCATGATTTTTTCAGAGAATGATAATTCAGGTTGCATCCAGTTCAGTGATACTTTTTTGATGCCTGCCAATTCAGCAGCTTTTTTAACGGCATCATCAAAATCACCCAATTGATCGACTAATCCGTGTTTTTTGGCATCAAGGCCACTCCAAACACGTCCCTGAGCGACGTTATTGATTTCGTCCGGAGATTTATTGCGGGCACTTGCTACTAGTCCGATAAACTTATTGTAACCATTCTCAATAGATAGCTGTATTACATCTGAGAACGCCTGATTGATACCTTTGATTGTAGAAATATCGGCGAACGGGGTTGTTGAAACACCATCAGCATTCACGCCAATATAATTGAGGCTCTTCTCAAGGGTCTGAAAGACACCAAAAATACCAATGGAGCCTGTTAATGTGCTGGGATCAGCAATAATGTAGTTAGCGGGAGTGGAGATCCAGTAACCGCCGGAGGCAGCTACTCCACCCATTGAAACAACGATGGGTTTCGCATTTCCTGTCTTGTCATCCCGGATAGCTACCAACTCATTACGAATAATTTCAGATGCATTGACACTGCCACCTGGGCTGTTTACTCGTAATACGATCGCTTTTATGTTGGAGTCATGGTGTGCTTCACGTAGTTGTTCAGCAATAGAGTCGCTTCCAACGATACCTGATGAGTGCTTACCTTCTGTAATGGCGCCGTCAGCAATAATAACGGCAATGTTGCCCTCATTATCACCATATTGTACTGGTTCTTGAGCAATGTAGTCATAAATACTGATGTAATTGAAATGTTTTTTTTCTTTATCTAAACCGAATACATCCTGCATTTTTTTTTCAACGACACTGCGTGGCTCAATATAATCTACCAGCTTGTTTTGATATGCATACAGTGAATTATCTCCGCCAGCTTTACGGAATTTCTCGATAAATTTCGTTGTTCCGGGGAAGACTTGTTCGGCAGGGATATGCCTGTTAACTGCAACAGTGTTTAAATAACTGTCCCAAAGTTCGTTGAGCCAGAGGCTGTCAGCTTCACGAGATTCTTTTGACATATTGTCACGCAGCATGGGTTCAACTGCTGATTTATACGTTCCCACACGGAAAATATGGGTGGACACTTTCAACGTATCCAACAATGATTTGTAATATAAGTGGTTGGTGGTGAAACCGTGGATATCAACGGCACCTAATGGAGATAAATGTATTTTATTAGCATAGCTGGCTAAATAGTATTGTGATTGGCTGTAACTATCATCAATCGCATAAACAGGTTTGTTTGTTGCTTTAAATTCATTTATGGCCTTGCCAATATATCTCATGGAAGTTGGATCTGCGCCGATAAAATCACTCAGCTTTAATACCATTCCTGTAATTTTTTTATCGTCTTTTGCTCGACGAATGCTGTCAACGACGTCAAATAAGGAAGTTTCTTTATAATTGCTATTGGATAGATCAAAAAGACTTTTTCCGTATTGTTCAAATGGATCGCGAACAGTTACGCGATCACGAACAATACCGGACAGGTTGACATACAATGCCCCTTGATAGTTATTTTCAATCTTGGATGATTTTTGATAAGTGATGTACCCAAAAACCACAATAGCAGTCAGTAGGATAAAAATAAGATTGAAAGTAAGCTGACGAGTAAAATTTAGAAGTCTCCAACTCCATTTCAGTAATGCAGCTATGAAGTGCCATAAAGTACGCATATCGTCTCCAATTATGGTATCAAATAGGGTTATCCTAAACAGCTCGTCTAGAAATGTCAGCTGAAAATAATGTTGTTGGTTGAAAAAATAGTTTATGTACTTTCATTCATTCGTGAATAAACAGAGAATGTTAGTTTATGACAGATTATCTTATTCAGGAGAAAATAATGAGTGCTTTGGAACTTTTGTTAAATCGTCGTTCAGTTTCACGTTTAACAATCCCCGCCCCAGAGGGAAATGAATTGCAGCATATTTTAGCAGCAGGGATGAGGGCACCTGATCATGGAGCTTTACGTCCTTGGCATTTTGTTGTGATGCAGGGAGAAGGTATTAATAAATTCAGTAAACTCCTCGAAAAAGCAGCAATTGAGGGTGAATTAGGAAAAGAGGTTGAAGAAAAAGCGAAAAATGCTCCTTTCCGAGCACCAATGATTATTACAGTTATTGCCAAGGTCGTTGAGCATGTGAAAGTTCCTGCATGGGAGCAAGTCGTTGCTGCGGGGTGTGCTGTTCATGCCATGCAGATGGCCGCAGTTGCTCAAGGTTTTGGTGGTATATGGCGTTCAGGCTCGTGGACAGAAGATCCAACTGTCAGAGCCGGTTTGGGATGTGGGGAGAATGACAAAATTGTTGGATTTCTTTATTTAGGAACTCCAGAACTCAAGGCGCCTGCAAAAGTCGCAACACCAGATTTGACCAACTTTGTCAGTTATTTCTAACTGGAGAGACTAATATCAACTAAAATCCGTCTGACTCAATACAGCCATGGTGCCGGATGTGGTTGCAAAATTTCGCCCAAAGTGCTGGAAACTATTTTGCACAGTAAACAGGCAAAATTTTTCGATCCTAATCTTCTGGTAGGCAATGAAACCCGTGATGATGCTGCTGTGTATGACATTGGTAATGGTACAGGCATCATTAGTACTACCGATTTTTTTATGCCTATTGTTGATGATCCTTTTGACTTTGGTCGTATTGCTGCCACTAATGCCATCAGCGATATTTACGCGATGGGTGGAAAGCCAATAATGGCGATTGCGATTTTGGGATGGCCAATTAATAAGCTGGCTCCGGAAATTGCTCAAAATGTCATTGAGGGAGGCAGGGCTGTTTGCAAGGATGCGGGTATTTCCCTGGCGGGAGGGCATTCGATTGATGCACCTGAGCCGATATTTGGCTTGGCAGTGACTGGTATCATCAATATTGAGCGTGTGAAGCGTAATAATCAGGCAAAAGCGGGAAGTCTCCTGTTTCTGACTAAACCTTTAGGCGTTGGTGTATTGACTACGGCTGAAAAGAAAGGCTTGCTACAGCCTGAACATCAAGGTATTGCGAAAGAAATTATGTGCCTGCTGAATAACGCGGGGACAGATTTTGCAGGAATTGACGGTGTTACAGCTATGACGGATGTAACAGGCTTTGGCTTGTTAGGGCATTTGAGCGAAATTTGTGAAGGTTCGGGCGTTCAAGCGACAGTCAAATTTTCACAAGTTCCGAGATTGCCAAATGTTGATGTTTATATCGAAAAAGGTTGCGTACCTGGTGGCACAGGACGCAACTTTGACAGTTATGGACACTTAGTTGGAAAGATGACAACTCTTCAACGTTATCTCTTGTGTGACCCACAAACTTCGGGTGGTTTATTGCTGGCGATTTTGCCGGATGCCGTGGAAGAGGCGAAAGCCGTTGCACGAAACCACAACATTGATTTTATTGCTATTGGTGAACTGACTGAGCAGTGCTCAGACAGGGCATTAATTGAAGTTCTTGAATAATTCCATGCGTCTTTTTATTGCAGAAAAGCCCAGCCTCGCAAGAGCCATAGCAGATATTTTACCAAAGCCACATCGACGTGGGGATGGGTTCATTGAATGCGGTAATAACCAGTTTGTGACTTGGTGTGTTGGTCACCTATTGGAGCAGGCTGAACCAGGTGCCTACGATAGCCGTTATGCTCGCTGGGTATTGGGTGATTTACCGATCATTCCTGAAAAATGGCAGTTGAAGCCACGGGCAGCCGTGGCTAAACAGCTCAACACCATTAAATCCCTGTTGGAAAGGGCGAACGAAATAGTCCATGCAGGTGACCCTGATCGTGAAGGGCAATTGCTGGTGGATGAAGTACTGGATTTTTTAGATCTGGACACTGAGAAAAAACAGAATGTCCAGCGGTGTCTGATTAATGACCTGAATCCTCAGGCAGTCACAAAAGCCGTTGAGCGGCTGAGGAGCAATCGGGAATTTATCCCCTTGTGTGTTTCTGCACTCGCCAGAGCCAGGGCAGACTGGCTTTATGGCATCAATATGACCCGTGCTTATACATTATTGGGCAAAAATGCGGGTTATCAGGGTGTATTATCGGTTGGTCGTGTCCAAACACCCATTTTAGGGTTGGTTGTGCGTCGTGATGAAGAGATAGAACATTTTGTGCCGAAAGACTTCTTTGAAGTCAAAGCTCATGTTGTTACACCAAATGAAGAGCGATTTACAGCTTTATGGCAACCAAGTGAGTCTTGCATTGATTTTCAGGACGAAGAAGGGAGAATTATTCACCGGCCATTGGCTGAGCATGTCGTGGCGCGTATTACAGGGCAACCAGCCTATGTTTCCGCTTATCAGGACAAACGTGAATCAGAAACTGCGCCATTACCGTTTTCCCTTTCATCTTTGCAGATTGAAGCGGCCAAACGTTTTGGTTTGAGTGCTCAGGACGTACTTGATATTTGTCAGCGGCTTTATGAAACCCATAAGTTGATCACCTATCCACGTTCTGATAGTCGTTACCTGCCGGAAGAACATTTTGTGGGGCGTCATGCGGTCTTGAATGCTATTTCGGTTCATGCCGCACATTTGCTCCCACAGGACGCATTGGATGTAGAGAAAAAGAATCGCTGTTGGGATGATAAGAAGGTTGATGCCCACCATGCAATTGTTCCCACTGCGCGCAGTAGCCAAGTCAATTTAACAGAAAATGAAAGGCATATTTATAGCTTGATTGCCCGCCAGTACCTGATGCAGTTTTTTCCTGATGCAGTTTTCCGAAAATGTACGATTGAACTTGATATTGCAGGCGGAAAATTTATCGCTAAGGCGCGTTTTCTGGCAGAAGCGGGTTGGAGAACTTTGCTTGGCAACAAGGAACGGGATGAGGAGAATGAAGGTACTCCATTACCCGTTGTTACTAAAGGAGATGAATTGTTGTGTGAAAAGGGGGAAGTGGTGGAAAGGCAGACACAACCACCAAGACCTTTCACTGATGCAACATTATTGTCTGCAATGACTGGCATAGCTCGATTTGTGCAGGACAAGGCCTTGAAAAAGGTGTTGCGTGCAACCGATGGGTTGGGTACT
The DNA here is from genome assembly GCF_028598805.1 of Xenorhabdus yunnanensis. Classification (GTDB taxonomy): domain Bacteria; phylum Pseudomonadota; class Gammaproteobacteria; order Enterobacterales; family Enterobacteriaceae; genus Xenorhabdus; species Xenorhabdus yunnanensis. The sequence continues at coordinate 52,512 of NZ_JAQRFI010000017.1, forward strand.
GAAGCGACTAGAGCAGGGATAATCGAACTGCTCTTCAAACGAGAGTTCCTGTACAAAAAAGGGCGCCATATTCACGCTACTCCGGCTGGTAGGGCTTTGATCCATGTATTGCCGGATATGGCGGTATTACCGGATATGACTGCACACTGGGAATCTCGGTTGACGCAAATCAGCGAAAAGCAATTTCGTTATCAGGATTTTATGTTACCGCTTCAGGAAACATTGCAGCAATTAATCTGGCAGGCAAAACAGTATCGTAATTTGAAAGCTTTTAGGGATCTGCCTCCTGTTCCCGCTAGTACCAAAAAAAGGAAAGGAAAGCAGGCAAAATCCAGTAAAAGTAGGGCAAAGAAAGATTAGTACAGTCAAGTACATACCCAAATGATGACACAGCACCATAATAAATGGTGCTGTGTTTCACGATCGCTGCTTATATTTTAAACTCTGTCCAAACAGGGGCATGATCGGACGGTTTTTCCATGCTTCGAATAGCGTAATCAATACCAGAAGAGATGCATTTTTCTTCTAATGGTTGGCTGGCAAGCAGTAAATCAATGCGGAGTCCACGATTATCATCAAATCCTTTTGAACGATAGTCGAACCAAGAAAATTGGTCATTGACTTCGGGATGTTGTGCTCGGAATGTATCAATGAATCCCCAATTTTTCAGGCGTTCCATCCAGTCTCTTTCTTCGGGTAAGAAAGAACACTTTCCAGTTTTCAACCAGCGTTTTTGATTATTTTCTCCGATGCCAATATCAAGATCAGTTGGACTGATATTCATGTCTCCCATAATCAGAATATGCGATTCAGGAGAATGGTGAGTGTTTAGATAGGACTGTAGATCCTGATAAAATTTTTCTTTTGCAGGAAATTTAATCGGATGATCACGGCTTTCCCCTTGAGGAAAATAGCCATTGATTACAGTTAATAAACCAAGAGGTGTCTCGATATCGGCCATAATAATGCGGCGTTGTGCATCATTGTCATCAGTAGGAAAACCTTTACGGATATTTACTGGCTGTTGACGGATCAGCAGGGCGACACCGTAGTGTGATTTTTGACCATGATAAAAGACGTGATAACCTAATTTACTCACTTCTTCCAGAGGAAACATTTCATCATGGACTTTTATTTCTTGTAATCCGATAACATCAGGTTGGTGCTGTTCAACAATAGCAGCAAGTTGATGAGGGCGTGCTCTTAGCCCATTAATATTGAATGATATAAATTTCATATAGTTATAATCACCTATAGAATATTCTTGTTTTTTATGTTAGCAGATATAAATAAATATGTAACTATTTATTAAATAATAAATTTTACCAGACTATCTTTATAACTCGCTATTTTACTCCTATATATAATACTATATTGAGTATAATACTCTCGTTAGCCAAAATTTAGAGTGTCGAATCGTTTTTTAAATAATAAAAAAATACAGAATTAACAAGTGGTAAATTAATGTATATATTATAATCCACTAGTTATAGCGTGTTATATTTAATGCCTGATATTATAATTTCTGTGAGGATTTTTGTCCTTGAAATTTATTTTATGGCATGCGTTACAAAAATTAATTAATGAAAAAGTAGAAGAGTTAATCAATCTCTGATAGAAATTTGAACTTGTAGGCCATGGTTATATTTATTAATGGCTTATAATCACGATGGAATATTCATCATGATATGGGTGAATAATATAGTTCACCTAAACCGCATTATTGCATCAGGGACTGGCATTTTATATAAATGTCATTTGAAAAATATCTGTTTTTATTGTACAAAATTATACCTTCATAATATCAAGTTTGATTTAGCGGTTACCTGATGAGAAGGCCATTTCAAGGAAATTATTTTAGCCACAAGTTACATAGGAACGGTGAATTATGTTTTTTTCTCGTAAATTAGAAGCATTCATGGCGGTGGTGGAAATGGGTTCTTTAAGCAAGGCGGCAAGAGTGATGAACCGTACGACTCCCCCAGTCGCTAAATCAATTAAAGACTTTGAAGCGACGTTAGGAAAGCGCTTATTTAAAAGGGAGAAGTTTGGGATGATTCTGACCAAAGACGGAGTGGAGTTATATAATGACCTGAAAGAGCTCTATTTGAAAGAGAAAGAAATTACAAAGAAACACATCAGCGGGAGTATTTGTAATGTTGTAAATATATACCATGATTGGGGTAAGAAAAAGCATCTGATTTCGCTTTATAAAGCAGCGGACAGAAATAATGCTCAAGTTAATATATTACGCTTCAGTTATGATAACATTGATGAAATAGTTGACTATGAGGGCAATACAATAATTTTAAGTTCAGAAAAAGTACTTAGTGATCGATTCAGTCTTGTGCGGAAAATTAATGGACCAAATTTGGGGATCTGCTGCCGTAGAGAGTTATTGGATGAAGTAAATGGGGACTTTACTCAATTGTTGAAAAAGAGAACATGGTTATGTGACCCAGTACTCTATAAAGGCAATTTGATAAAGAGTTTGGAAGAGGAAATGGTAAAAAATGGAGAAAAAGTTAATATTCGTCAGATGGATAATATAGAATGTTGTCTCAATTTTATTCAGTCAAGTGATTATATTTTTATTACAGATTCCCACTCCGGTGCGTTGGAAGAGGGAGAAAGCCTAGGCTTCATTCCAATATCACGGCCTGATGCACTTAATCAGTGTTATGTCTACAAATCAAAATCTCATTCAAGCGTGTTAAATCGTTTTATCGACTCTGTCAGCGATATGGAATAACCGATTGCATAAGCGGAGCGAACTATCAGATCCCTTGCTCCGCTATTGGTACTTGCCCAACAAATGCATTAATTTTGAAAACATTGATTTGGTCGTTAATCTGAAGTGCTTTGTTGATCTGTTTTATTTCAAACATGTCTATTTTGAACAGGTTTTTTAAACAGATTTTTTAAACAAATAGCGATGAGCTTCGACGATTAATGTAAGCAATGAAGTAGCCATTTGTTGATTTTGTAATGCATTGAGAGCTTGGAATAGATTCTTGATAGTGGTGAGGAAGGGGAGTTCGTCATTTCGTTCCTCACCTTCGGTTTATGTAGGTATTGATTTATGCAGATGTTGGTTTATGTAGATATTGCACGTCTCGTCATTTCTCTGCACAAAGTTTTACACCCCGCCCACAGTTATGCTGAACGCATTAGCACTTTCCAAATCGATACATTCTACACGTTGTTACGTTATAACTTACTGTTTATAAACCATTAAAAGAATTTTCTTTTGATTTGGATGTAATGGAATGTAAATCTTTGATGGTGGTGGGGGAAGGATTCGAACCTTCGAAGTCTGTGACGGCAGATTTACAGTCTGCTCCCTTTGGCCGCTCGGGAACCCCACCAGATTTTTGAATTGTATGCTGTCGTTGTCAGCGGACGGCATAATATCAAATAAGCCGCCGCTGTAAAGTAGGTAATTGAAAATAAAGTATCGAGCGCTTGTTTTGTGAGCTCTGTGATCGGATTGTAACCTATTGGGTAATGCTATCAATAGGAACCCATCTATTATAGGTTACATTTTCTCCTATCAGGTATAGATGCAATACTTTATTATTTCATATCTTATCAAAGAATAACGGTACGGTTACCATATACAAAGACACGCTGAGAAAATACCCAGTGTAATGCTTGGCTCAACACATTTTTCTCAACATCTAGTCCTGCACGCATCATCTCTTCAGCTGTATAAGTATGATCCACATTTATTACATCTTGAGTGATGATTGGCCCTTCATCCAAATTGTCATTTACATAATGAGCCGTTGCGCCAATAATTTTCACACCACGCTCATAAGCCTGATGATAGGGGCGTGCACCGATGAATGCAGGTAAGAATGAGTGATGAATATTGATTATTTGATTCGGGTAATGCTGAACAAATGTTGGTGTTAAGACTCGCATATATTTAGCAAGCACAACATAGTCAGGTTTATATTGATCAATCTGAGCCATCAATGATTCATCATGTTGTTCGCGGGTTAATCCCTCATGACTGATGTAATGGAATGGAATATCAAACTGTTCAACCAGCTGTTGCAAGGTAGTATGATTGCCGATAACAGCTGCAATTTCGACATCCAGCCCGCCATAGACACTTTTGACTAAGATATCGCCAATGCAATGTGCTTCTTTTGTCACCATGATAACGATACGGCGTCGACCTGCTTTATTTAATTCACGGCTTGAACCCGTTGGCAGGGCGTCATCCAAATCGGCCAGAAGGGTTTCATCATTAAAAATACCTTCTAGCTCGGTACGCATAAAAAATCGTCCAGTACAATGATCAACAAATTCATTATTTTGAACGATGTTTAATTGATGTTTGTAACAAATATTTGTGATTTTTGCGATTAATCCTTTGGAATCAGGACAAATTGTACGCAAGATTTTTCTTTGCATGTTTGTGTTTTGCATGGATTACAAGATCCTTAAATATTTTTCACTGTGTGTGAATTGTTATGTTTAATATTTAGATACTGATTTAACCACAGCACTTCTTGTATTTTTTGCCTGAACCACATGGGCAAGGGCTGTTTCGGCCTACTTGAGGACGAATGCCATCTATATAAAACCAACATTGGTCAATGCGCAAAAAACGTGAGCGCTCATGAATCAATTGTCTATCTTGCTTTCCTTGTTCAATAAAGCAAGCTGAAAATTCGACATAGGCTTCGTTATTATGTTCTCCTTGATTAGTTTCGAGGATATTTAATCCCAGCCATTGTACACCAGCAAAACTTTGTTCTATTTCTGTACGCCAGTGTTCAGCCTCGCAATCTGGGTGCCAGGTAGCGATGAGATAATCTGCATTTTGTGTGACGTAAGCACTATATCTGGAACGCATTAAGGATTCAGCATTTGGGGCAGGATGATGGTTTCCAAGATAGGAGCTACAGCAAAGGGCGAAAGATGAGCCACTGCCGCAGGGACACATTTTTGTCAAAATAACTCCAGTTATTTAAAGTGATTGCTGTTAGTACCAGTGATCTTGCAAAGATATGAAGAGTATAAAAGAGTATAAATAGTACAGATCTATTAGGTTATCATCGATCGATGATACTCGAATATGGGCAAGAGCTGCAATGTTTGGTAAAGGCTGACGTTATGAAAAAGAATTGCGAGGAAAGAGAATATTAATTGTAGAAGATAAGCCAGTTTTTTGCTCTTCACTAACTGGCTATTTGAATTCATTGGGATAGAAAAATTCCCTTTAACATATTGAAGATAATTCCTTCAATAAATTTATCACTTTTAAGCCTTATTTTATGGTAATGCCTGATGTCTAATCATTGAAATGTGATTAGAAGCTAGCGCACTGTATATCTGGTCGAATTAACTGGTATACTTGTGCGCATTATTTTGTGCGGGTGCGATTTTCTTCACACATACAATTTTTCTGAGAGTTAATGCTATTGTTTAAGCTGTAAAGGAGTTTTTCAGTGAAAACATAGTAGTAGGAGACGATGTAATGTCAGTAATAAATAAAAAAGTAAAAAAAGCTGTTATACCCGTTGCTGGTTTGGGGACCCGGATGTTGCCAGCAACCAAAGCCATTCCGAAAGAAATGCTTCCCTTGGTAGATAAACCACTGATTCAATATGTCGTCAATGAATGTATCAAGGCTGGCATTAATGAGATCATTCTGGTCACACATTCATCCAAAAACTCGATAGAAAACCATTTTGATACTAGTTTTGAGTTGGAAGCGATTCTTGAGAAAAGAGTTAAGCGCCAATTATTGGACGAAATACAGTCTATCTGTCCAAATCATGTGACAATCATGCAAATCCGTCAAGGAATTGCAAAAGGATTGGGACATGCCGTGCTATGTGCTAAACCACTTATTGGTGATGAGCCGTTTGCTGTTATTCTGCCTGATGTCATTCTGGATGAGTACAGTACTGACCTATCAAAATATAATTTAAGCGAAATGTTGTCACGCTTTAACAGTACTGGCGCAAGCCAGCTCCTCGTTGAACCTGTTCCTGTGGAAAGTGTTTCGGATTATGGCATTGTTGATTGCTTGGGTGAGGATTTACAGCCTGGTGATAGTAAACCTATTGTCCGTGTTGTTGAAAAACCAAAACCAGAAGAAGCGCCATCGAATCTCTCCATTGTTGGTCGTTATGTATTATCCGAAAAAATCTGGCCATTATTGGCGAAAACTGCGCCAGGAGCAGGAGATGAAATACAACTGACAGATGCCATTGCCATGCTGATGGAAAAAGAGCCTGTTGAGGCTTATCACTTACAGGGCCGTAGCCATGATTGTGGCAATAAATTGGGCTACATGCAGGCATTTGTTGAATATGGCATGAAACATAATGAATTGGGCAAATCTTTCACAGATTGGATCATGGCCTTGCAAGATCAGATTGAAAAATAATCTACTAGTACTTTAAGGTGTGATATGAAAGTTACTGTATTTGGTATTGGCTACGTAGGATTAGTGCAAGCAACCGTATTTGCTGAAGTTGGACATGACGTACTTTGTGTTGATGTTGATGCAAAAAAAGTCGAAAACCTGAAAAATGGTCAAATTCCTATTTTTGAGCCGGGTTTGACGCCCTTAGTAAAGAAAAATCATGCTGAAGGACGGCTGAATTTTACAACGGATGCCAAAGCCGGTATTGCTCATGGCAAATTACAGTTTATTGCAGTAGGAACACCTCCTGATGAAGATGGCTCTGCTGATCTTAAGTATGTCACTGCTGTAGCCAGAACCATTGCGGAAAATATGGATGGTTATAAAGTCATTGTCGACAAATCAACTGTGCCAGTAGGTACGGCTGATAAAGTCAGAGCAGTGATGCAAGCAACATTGGCCGGGCGTAATATAGAGCTTCCGTTTGATGTTGTCTCTAATCCTGAGTTTTTGAAGGAAGGAGCCGCTGTTGCTGATTGTATGCGTCCTGAGCGCATTATTATTGGCTGTGATAATGACGATGTAGTTGATGTAATGCGTGAACTGTATGAGCCATTTAACCGCAATCATGATCGTATGATCGTCATGGATATTCGCAGTGCGGAGCTGACTAAATATGCTGCCAACTGCATGTTGGCGACAAAAATCAGTTTCATGAATGAAATTGCTAACTTGGCAGAAATGCTGGGAGCGGACATTGAAAATGTACGTCAGGGAATTGGTTCCGATTCACGAATCGGATATCACTTTATTTACCCTGGATGTGGATACGGCGGCTCATGTTTTCCTAAAGATGTTCAGGCATTGATCCAGACTTCTGAACAAATTGGATATACGCCAAAAATTCTTCAGGCAGTGGAACAGGTTAACGAGAAACAGAAAAGCAAATTACCTACTTTTGTAAAACGCCATTTTGGTAATGATTTATCAAGCAAAACATTTGCTATTTGGGGACTGTCATTTAAGCCTAATACAGATGATATGCGTGAGGCATCAAGCTGTGTATTGATGGAAACGTTATGGGAATGTGGTGCCAAAGTTCAGGCGTATGATCCTGAAGCTATGCAGGAGGCTCAGCGTATTTATGGGCAGCGTGATAATCTCTCTTTAATGGGAACAAAAGAAGCGGCACTAAAAGGTGCTGATGCTTTGATTATCTGTACAGAATGGCAAAATTTCAGAGCACCTGATTTTGATGTGATTAAGGATTCATTAAAAACTCCTGTAATTTTTGATGGACGCAATCTTTATGATCCAGAACGCCTGCAATCACGTGGTTTTATATACTATGGCATTGGCCGTGGCGCCTCAATCAATCCAGTCATTTGAGTCAATATATGAAATTTTTAGTTACAGGTTCTGCTGGTTTTATTGGTTTTCATGTTAGTCAGCGGTTATTGAATATGGGGCATGAAGTTGTCGGTATTGATAACCTCAATGATTATTATGACGTTAATTTGAAACGGGCGAGATTAAATTTATTACTCCCTCATTCAAATTTTAAATTTGAGAAATTAGATCTGGCTGACAGAGTTGCAATACCTGAATTGTTTGCTAAACATCAATTTCAGCGGGTGATCCATTTAGGCGCTCAGCCAGGTGTACGTTATTCAATAGAAAACCCAATGGCATATATAGATGCCAATATCATCGGTCATATCAATATTCTTGAAGGTTGCCGCCATCATTGTGTAGAACATCTATTATATGCCTCTTCCAGTTCAGTATATGGCTTAAATAAAAAGCAACCTTTTTCTACAGATGACTCTGTTGATCATCCTGTTTCTTTATATGCAGCAACGAAAAAAGCTGATGAGTTAATGTCTCACAGCTATTCACACCTTTATCAACTGCCCACAACAGGATTGAGATTTTTTACCGTATATGGTCCATGGGGACGCCCTGATATGGCTTTATTTAAATTCACTAAAACTATGTTAGAAGGTAAGTCGATTGATGTTTATAATCATGGCAATATGGTGAGAGATTTCACATATATTGATGACATTGTTGAATCTATAATCAGATTGCAGGATATCATTCCTACTTCAAATAAAGATTGGTTAGTTGAAGATGGGCAGATATCTGCCAGCTCTGCGCCATATCGAGTTTACAATATCGGTAATGGTCAGCCGACAAAACTGGGTGATTTTATTGAAGCTATTGAGGTCTCATTAGGGATTGAGGCAAAGAAAAATTTTATGGAAATTCAAGATGGCGATGTATTATCAACGTGTGCAGATTCAAGCGCACTTTTCAATAAGATTGGCTTTTCGCCTAATACTCCGGTAAAGGAAGGGGTGAAACGGTTTGTAGATTGGTATTTGGGCTTTTATCAGAAGCAGGTACAGTGAAAATAGAAAAAGGAGCAATTAGCTCCTTTTTTATAAGATTATGTTAATAAAAAACTAAGTTAGTGTTAAATTTTTTTATCACATCGAGAATATTAAGACGGCTTAGTCATTAATATAACTCTTCGCGTTCCTACATCAGCCCGTAATTAACCTAGTTAGTTATATTTATCATAAAACAAAAATACCCTTGATAGGGTATTTTTGTCATTAAGTTCACAAAACAACTGATTAGATTAAGAAATCTTCCAGTTTTTTGCCTTCTTCATCAATTGCTTTTTTGATTACAGCTGGTGTACGGCCTTGGCCAGTCCAGGTTTTAATTTCACCTTCATCAACGTATGAATATTTAGCTGGACGTGCAGCACGTTTAGATTTACCAGTAGCTTTACCACTTAAAGCATCTACTAAATCGCTTAATTCAATACCGTCTTTCTCCAGCATTTCACGGTATTCTTGAAGTTTACGTGTACGCTCTTCTATTTGTGCACGAGCCTGACTGTCTTCATCGCGACGTTCTTCAACAACAGTTGTAAGTTTTTCCAGCATTTCTTCTAAAGTACTAAGTTCACATTCTCTAGCTTGCGCGCGCAAGGTACGGATGTTATTTAAAGATTTTAAATTCTCGCTCATTGTCCTGGTCTCAAATTATAATGATGATGGCTGATGTAGGGATAATAATAGAATGCTATTTTATTTTCTGCAATAGTGAATTTACTTTCTCAGACTAAAACATGTCATTTTAAAATGCAATTTTTTTGATAATCGATATATTGTGTTTTAATTCTGCTATTGAGCTTACCATTTTTCAATAAGTATGAAGAAGGATTACTGTAAAGTTTAGTAAGGGAGAAATCATGAGGTATAAAACTAATTTATAGTCAATTCGTAAGTAATGTTAATTGTTTTGCTATGAATAAGCTGAAGAGCAAGAGTGGGAAGGAAGTTTTTTTATGTATAATCCATTGGTTATGATTAAGGTGTGTGAATTGAACAAAAGTAAACCACCATGATTATTAATATTCAAATGATGGGAATGAAATAACGATTTACTTTTGATGTTGACTTTGTTCATTTGGCACGCAGTAAATACTTATAGTGTTGATTTTATATACGCAAATGTGATAATTCTCATGAAAATAATCTCTTCTTATTCATTCTAATTCGTTTCTGCTACTCCATATTTGACAATAACAAGGATAATCTCGTTCAGAGTTTGTGATAAACTAACGCTGATATATCACCTGATTAAATTTGACAAGAGGATGGACGGGCCAATGGCTCAGCTTTATTTTTATTATTCTGCCATGAACGCAGGGAAATCAACTTCCTTATTACAATCTTCCTATAACTATAACGAAAGAGGAATGAGAACGCTGATCTTTACAGCGGAAATCGATACTCGATTCGGTAAAGGAAAGGTCAGTTCCCGTATTGGCTTATCCGCTGAAGCTTTGTTGTTTTCACCAAAAACAAATATTGCTGAGCTTATCAGAAGTGAAAATGAGGCAGAAAAAGTTCATTGCGTTTTGATTGATGAATGCCAATTCTTGACGAAAGAACATGTCGAACAACTTTGTGAAATTGTAGATTATGATGATATCCCTGTTCTTTGTTATGGTTTGAGGACCGATTTTCAAGGTGAGTTATTTAGTGGAAGTGAATATCTTCTCGCGTGGTCAGATAAATTGGTGGAGCTGAAAACAATTTGTCATTGTGGGAGAAAAGCTAGCCGTGTGCTCCGTTTTGGCAGCGATGGTGGTGTTGTTTACGATGGGGCTCAGGTAGATATCGGCGGTAATGAAAAATACATATCTGTGTGTCGTAGGCACTATACTGACGTTATTCATGAAGCTAAGGCAAAAAAGATCTAATACGCCACCAATTGTAATCGAGTGGTATAAAATTATTACGCTAAGAAATAGGCTAAGAAATAATAGGTTAGAAAATAAAATAATAAAAGGCGTTGGATTGCTCCAACGCCTTTTAAGTTTTATCAATCAGCCTATAATTTCTTATTATTTTTTCTATTTGCTTTTGCTGCTTCCTTAGATCTGACCTGTTCTGTGAATTCACAGCCATAAAAAGAATCTAACAACAGTTGTTTCAGTTCAGAAATTAATGGATAACGTGGGTTAGCACCGGTGCATTGATCATCAAATGCATCTTCTGCGAGTTTATCGATTTTAGCCAGGAAGTCAGCTTCTTGCACACCTGTCTCACGAATTGAAGCTGGGATGTCTAGTTGAGATTTCATTTCTTCTAGCCAAGCCAATAGTTTTTCAATTTTGACAGCGGTACGATCACTTGATGCGGTTAACCCCAAATGGTCTGCAATTTCTGCATAGCGACGTCGCGCTTGTGGGCGGTCATATTGGCTGAATGCAGTTTGTTTTGTCGGGTTATCGTTAGCGTTGTAGCGAATCACGTTACAGATTAATAGCGCATTAGCTAAACCATGTGGGATATGAAACTCAGAGCCCAGTTTATGGGCCATGGAGTGACATACTCCTAAGAATGCATTGGCAAAGGCAATACCAGCTATGGTGGCTGCATTATGAACACGTTCGCGGGCAACGGGATTCTTTGCGCCTTCGTGATAACTGGCAGGTAGAAAATCTTTCAGTAGCTTTAATGCTTGCAATGCCTGACCATCAGAATACTCATTGGCTAAAACAGAAACATAGGCTTCCAGTGCGTGGGTCACTGCATCCAGACCACCAAAGGCACTTAGAGATTTTGGCATATTCATAACCAGGTTTGCGTCGACAATCGCCATATCGGGGGTCAGTGCGTAGTCTGCCAAAGGATATTTCTGTCCGGTTATGTCATCGGTTACAACCGCAAAAGGTGTTACTTCTGAACCTGTACCTGATGTGGTGGTAATGGCAACCATTTTAGCTTTCACACCCATTTTCGGGAATTTATAGATACGTTTGCGGATATCCATAAATCGCAAAGCCAGTTCCTCAAAATGTGTTTCGGGATGCTCATACATCACCCACATAATTTTGGCAGCATCCATGGGGGAACCACCACCAAGGGCAATGATGACATCAGGTTTAAACAGATGCATTTGTTCAGCGCCTTTGCGGACGATGCTCAATGTTGGATCTGCTTCGACTTCAAAGAACACTTCGGTTTCAATGCCATAAGGTTTCAAGACATTAATAACCTGATCGGCATAGCCGTTATTGAATAAAAAACGGTCGGTTACAATAAAGGCGCGTTTAGTACCATCGGTAGCGACTTCTTCCAATGCGATAGGCAAAGAACCGCGTCGGAAATAGATTGATTTTGGAAGTTTGTGCCACAACATATTTTCGGCTCTTTTGGCGACGGTTTTCGTATTGATCAGGTGTTTTGGTCCAACGTTTTCAGAAATAGAATTCCCCCCCCAAGAACCACAACCCAGTGTCAGAGAAGGGGACAGCTTAAAGTTATACAAGTCGCCAATACCGCCTTGAGATGCAGGCGTGTTGATCAAAATACGTGCTGTTTTCATTTTGTCGCCAAAATATTTAATGCGTTCCTCCTGATTATCTTGTTCGGTATAGAGGCATGCAGTGTGCCCAATACCTCCCATCTCAACCAGTTTCTCGGCTTTTTCAACAGCATCTTCAAAGTTCTTTCCTCGGTACATGGCAAGCAGTGGTGATAATTTTTCATGGGCAAAGGGTTCTGCTACATCTACCAGAATAACTTCACCGATAAGAATTTTAGTATTTTCAGGTACATCGATATCGGCCATTTCAGCAATTTTTGTTGCTGGCTGACCAACAATTGCTGCATTTAAGTTGCCATTTTTCAAAATAACGTCTTGAACGGCTTTTAGCTCTTTGCCCTGGAGAAGATATCCACCGTGAGTTGAAAATCGTTCACGGACTTGCTCATACACCGAATCAACGACGATGACTGATTGTTCTGAAGCACAAATCACGCCATTATCAAACGTTTTAGACATCAGGATGGATGCGACGGCGCGTTTGATATCTGCTGATTCGTCAATCACGACAGGGGTATTACCAGCACCAACACCAATCGCGGGTTTGCCTGAGCTATAGGCAGCTTTTACCATGCCTGGGCCACCTGTTGCCAAAATGAGATTAATATCAGGGTGGTGCATTAGGGCATTTGAAAGCTCAACGGAAGGTTCATCTATCCAACCAATGATATCCTTTGGTGCGCCTGCTTCAATCGCTGCGTTTAAGACGATTTCAGCTGCTTTATTAGTTGCTTTTTTGGCGCGTGGATGAGGAGAGAAAATAATACCATTACGGGTTTTCAGGCTGATAAGCGCTTTGAAAATTGCAGTAGATGTTGGGTTTGTTGTTGGAACAATACCGCAAATTAAGCCAATAGGTTCAGCAATAGTAATGGTACCGAAAGTATTATCTTCAGATAAGATACCGCAAGTTTTATCGTCTTTATAAGCGTTATAGATATATTCAGAAGCAAAGTGGTTTTTAATCACCTTGTCTTCCACAATTCCCATGCCAGATTCAGATACAGCTAATTTAGCCAATGGAATACGGGCATCAGCAGCAGCAAGAGCAGCAGCTCGGAAAATTCGGTCAACTTGCTCTTGAGAAAAATTAGCAAATTCATGTTGGGCTTTTTTTACGCGAGCAACTAATTCATTGAGTTCTGAGATCTGAGTTACAGCCATAAAAATTACTCCTGATAAATGTTAAATTTTTTAAGGTAATTAGCTGCAAGATGATTAAATTATCAAATAATATTATGAGATTAATCGTTTGGATTTAATCGTGAATACCGCTAATTACCTTAAAAAATTGCTTAACAAAATAATTGATATAGGAATAGTTTTTTCCTTGAAATTTTAGGTTGAATCCAGCTTACCATTTATAGACTTTTGTATTGTGATTTAGATCATGAAAACATTAAGCTGACTCAATTCAGCTGTTGTGTTTGGAACACTGAATTGAGTTGATATTTGGGTGGTTTTAAATGTTTCCTTAACTCTAAAGATACACTTTGTTAACTTTGTCTTATTATAGGCAAATTGTTATTCCTTGGCAGGAATTATCGGATTAATTGATTTAACGTAACGAAATAGCCTTGATGTACTGTATTTTTTAGGTGTTGCTCCACATTTTTTATTTGCATGAAAGGGGCTAATTGTGGGTGAATCATTACTGGGGCTTTCTGGATATATTAAATTTTTGGGGTTGTTTGCTTTAGTAAATTCGGTCGGTGTCTTACCTGTTTTCATTAGTATGACGAATTACCAAACAATACAAGGGCGTCATAAAACCAATCTTATGGCAAATTTATCTGTTGCCATCATCTTATGCCTTTCATTATTGGTTGGTGATTTGATCCTTTATGTGTTTGGGTATGGTTAGAGCCACGATTACTGTGATATAGCAAAGATAACTTATGTATTTATTTAACCCATTAATGTAATGAGATGAAATTTTATACTCAAGATGAGAGTGTATTAAACAAATTTTAACTAATAAATAACCAATTAAAGTGTGATTGGTCAATAACATCATTTCTGCGTAATTGCCTTGTTTCCTTGAAATCATTGTTTATATTTTATTCCTTTTTAGTCTGTATTTTTCTCAAAATAATACTGTGATTTTTCACACTATTTTGCTTTTCATAATCTTATCTGGTTGGTGGCTTGTTTCACTGTTTTGTGATGAAGGCGAAGTTTCACTCTGCAGTGATTGCATTTTGTTAAAATAATGTTTATTTTCTATTTCAATGGGATTTTATGAATCTCACCTTGAGATAACAGAATAAAATCTATTGCTATCACCACCTTACATTAATTATATGAATGGATTATATACAAGGGTAATGAATTATCTTAATGTTTTAATAAATTTATTATAAAAACTATATAACAATTATTATGTGGTCATAGTTTTTTAGTGATGTTAATTACCATTTGTTAACGTGATAAGTAAATTATTGGAGTTAGTAGATTTATAATTTGGAGCGAAAAAGAAAAATGAGAAAAAAAACATCAAAGTTGGGTCAGTTGATTTCGAGTATCGTTTTATTATCTTTTCCTGCTGTACAAGGCATTGCTGCGACTATTCCCGCAGGAGTGACACTCGCCGAAAAACAAGAAATCACCGTTAACAATGGGGTTGAAGTCACTTCATTGGATCCGCATAAAGTTGAAGGTCATCCAGAAACTGCCATTATCCGCAATTTGTTGGAAGGGTTGGTAACTACCGGGCCAAATGGCGAAACTGTACCTGGTGTGGCAGAAAGATGGGAAAATGAAGGTTATAAAGTATGGACATTCTATTTGCGTGACGATGCCAAATGGAATGATGGTAAGCCTGTTACTGCGCAGGATTTTGTCTACAGTTGGCGTCGTCTCTCCGATCCAAGCACAGGGTCGCCCTATACCAGTTATTTACAATATGCCTATGTTCAGAATGTTGACGATATTCTGAAAGGCATCAAGTCACCAGAACAACTGGGCGTTAAAGCACTGGATAAGCGCCGTTTTCAAATCACACTTAGTCAGCCGGTTCCTTATCTGGTTGATATGTTGAGCCATACAGCAGTAAAACCCGTCAGACAGGATGTTGTTGAAAAATGGGATAATAAGTGGACATTGCCAGAAAATTATATTGGTAATGGAGCTTATGTATTGAAAGATTGGGTGGTCAATGAGCGAATTATTCTAACGCGTAATTCTCAGTACTGGAATAATAAAGAAACCATCATTGAAAAAGGCACTTTCCTGCCTATTGTCTCAGGAGTTAGTGATGTTAACCGTTATCGTAGCGGGGAAGTTGATATTACTGACAGTGCCATTCCTCCTGAGCTGCACAAAAAAATGAAACGGGATATTCCTGATCAATTAAAAATTTCATCTTATCTGTGCACGTTCTACTACGAAATCAATAACCAGAAACCGCTGTTTAAAGATAAGCGGGTACGTGAAGCCATAAAACTGAGTCTTGATCGGGATATTATCACGGAAAGAATTATGGGGCAGGGGCAAATCCCCGCGTATGGATTTACTCCAACTTATATTGGTGGCGGTTTGACCCTCAATCCAAAATGGGCAGGTTGGACACAAGAACAGCGTAATCAACGGGCAAGGGAATTGTTGAGAGAAGCTGGTTTTGATGCCAGTAATCCTCTTACATTCGCTTTGTTGTACAACACATCAGAACAAAATAAACAACAAGCCATCGCTGCGGCTTCTATGTGGCAAAAAAATATTGGTGCGAAGGTCACTTTGCAAAATCAGGAGTGGAAAACCTCTCTCCAGAACCGCCATCAAGGAAATTATGATGTCGCGAGAGCGACATGGTGTGGCGATTATAATGAACCCTCTTCTTTCTTGAATATGTTGTCGTCGAGTAGCAGCAACAATACCACGTTCTATCAAAGCACCGCTTTCGATAATTATCTTAATCAGGCACTTACTGCTAAAGACGACGCTACACGTAAGGAGCTTTATCAGTTGGCTGAAGCTCAGCTTGATAAAGATTCAGGATTAATACCGGTTTATTACCGTGTCAGTGTGCGCCTCATTCGTCCGACGGTTGGGGGAATAACAGGAAAAGATCCACTGGATTATGTCGACTTAAAAAATTTATACATTAAAAAGGTGAATAATTGATTGTCATTACAAAGTATTGTCTTGCTGTAAACGAAATGGTTATTTTTGCACACGGATAATAACCATCCCAATGTGTGGATATGACTTTAATGGGTCAGATGATTTCAAGTGGAGTAAGAAGATGATAAACACAACAAAGAAAAAACTTGCTATTGGCATTACGGTAGCTCTGGGCATGATGATGGGGCAGTCCTTTGCAGCGCAAGTGCCCACTGGCGTGCAACTTGCTGACGCTGCAAAACAGGTGTTGGTTCGTAATAATGGCTCTGAACCCCAATCATTGGATCCGCATAAAATTGAAGGTGTGCCTGAATCTAACATCGCACGTGATTTGTTTGAAACTCTGGTGATCAATGACCCTGACGGTAAAATTATACCGGGAGTTGCAGAAAGTTGGGAAAATAAGGATTTTAAGGTTTGGACGTTCCATCTGCGTAAAGATGCAAAATGGTCTAATGGTGACCCTGTCACTGCACAGGATTTTGTTTACAGCTGGCGTCGTGTAACAGATCCAAATACCGCATCCCCTTATGCAAGTTTTCTTCAATATGCTCATATTCTTAATGTTGACGATATCATCAGAGGTAAACAAAAGCCGGAAACATTGGGTGTCAAAGCATTGGATGATCATACGTTAGAATTAACACTCAGCGAACCTGTGCCTTATCTAGTCAGATTGCTTGTTCATACAAGTACATCACCAGTCCATCGTGGAACCGTAGAAAAATACGGTGAGAGATGGACACAACCACAAAATTTTGTTGGCAATGGCGCTTATAAATTGAAGAGTTGGGTAATCAATGAACGCCTTATCTTCGAACGTAGTCCGACTTATTGGGATAATAAAAATACAATCATTAATCAAGTTACTGTGCTGCCTATTTCCTCTGAAGTCACTGACGTTAACCGCTATCGGGCTGGCGAAATTGAGATGAGCTATGACAACTTACCGATTGAATTATTCCAAAAATTGAAAAAAGAGATCCCTGAACAATTACGTATTAACCCGAAATTGTGCACTTACTACTACGAAATTAATAATGAAAGGCCACCATTTAACGACCCACGAGTACGTACAGCACTGAAGCTGGGTATGGATAGGGATCTTATGACTAATAAGGTGAAAAATCAGGGGGATATACCAGCTTATGGATATACACCACCCTATATCGCCGATTTTAAAGATGAAAAACCAGACTGGTATGCTAAATTGAATCAGCAGCAGCGTAATGAAGAAGCGAAAAAACTTTTAGCTGAGGCTGGATTTACTAAAGATAATCCCCTGAAAATTAAACTACTGTACAACACTTCCGATCTGCATAAAAAATTAGCCATTGCCGCAGCTTCCATTTGGAAAAAGAATATCGGTATTGATGTTTCCCTCGAAAATCAGGAATGGAAAACTTTCCTTGATTCCCGTCATCAGGGTAATTATGACATTGCCCGTGCTGGATGGTGTGCTGATTATAACGAAGCCTCTACCTTCCTAAATCCCATGTTATCCGATAGTAGTAACAATACTTCTCACTATAAGAGCAAAGAATTTGATGCATTAATGAAACAATCACTCCAAGTAAAAACTGATGAAGAACGAGCTGAAGTTTATGCCAAAGCTAATGCTCAATTGGATAAAGATTCTGCGATTGTTCCAATCTATTACTATACAAATACTCGTTTACTAAAACCTTATATTGGTGGTTATACCGGAAAGGATCCATTAGATAATTTCCATACCAAAGATCTATACATAATAAAACATTAGGAATTAGTGGATGATCCGCTTGGGTCATCCGCTTGTCAGATAATTAAAAGCCATGGTTTGGCTAAACAATAGGAACGGGCAATGCTAAAATTTATTTTGCGCCGCTGCTTAGAGGCGATCCCGACACTTTTTATACTTATTACTATTTCGTTTTTTATGATGCGGCTTGCACCGGGTAGCCCATTTACAGGGGAAAGGAAGCTACCGCCAGAAGTTATGGCAAATATTGAAGCGAAATATCATCTGAATGACCCTATCTATAAACAATATTTCAATTACTTAATCCAGCTTTCCAAAGGGGATTTTGGTCCTTCATTCAAATATAAAGACTACAGTGTAAATGATCTGGTTGCAGAAGCTTTGCCTGTTTCTGCTAAATTGGGATTGGCAGCCTTTGTTATGGCAGTAATATTCGGTGTCAGTGCAGGGGTTATTGCCGCATTGAACCAGAATACAAAATGGGACTACACGGTGATGGGGTTTGCCATGACAGGGGTTGTGATACCCAGTTTCGTGGTTGCTCCCTTATTAGTTTTGATATTCGCCATTACATTAAAATGGTTACCGGGGGGAGGCTGGAATGGTGGAGCACCTAAATATATGCTCTTGCCGATGGTCGCACTTTCCCTCTCCTATATTGCCAGTATCTCCCGTATTACCCGTGGTTCTATGATCGAAATCTTACACTCCAACTTTATTCGTACAGCACGAGCTAAGGGCTTGCCATTGCGGAAGATTATTTTCCGTCATGCACTAAAACCCGCTTTATTGCCAGTTATTTCTTATATGGGTCCAGCATTCGTCGGCATCATTACAGGTTCCATGGTTATCGAAACTATTTTCGGTTTACCGGGGCTGGGGCAATTGTTTGTTAATGGCGCATTAAACCGTGATTACTCACTGGTACTTAGTTTGACGATTTTGGTGGGGGGCTTGACCATTATGTTTAATGCCATTGTTGATGTGCTGTATGCCGTCATTGATCCGAAAATTCGTTACTAAGACTGGAGCACGCAATGTTACTGAACAAAAAAAATAGCGAAGCTCTGGAAAATTTTTCTGAGCAACTGGAAATTGAAGGTCGTAGTTTATGGCAGGATGCACGTCGTCGTTTTATACACAACAAAGCAGCGATTACGAGTTTATGTATTCTATTTCTAATCACATTATTTGTAATCTTAGCCCCGATGCTGTCCCAATTTGCTTACGATGACACTGATTGGAATATGATGACGATGCCGCCGGATTTTGAATCCAAACACTATTTTGGCACTGACTCATCGGGACGTGATTTGTTGGTTCGTGTAGCTATTGGCGGACGTATTTCATTGATGGTCGGAATTGCCGCAGCTTTGATTGCCGTGTTATTTGGCACCCTATATGGTGCAACGTCAGGTTATCTCGGCGGCAAAATTGACATGGTCATGATGCGTTTGTTAGAGATCCTCAATTCTTTCCCATTCATGTTCTTCGTTATCCTTCTGGTTACTTTCTTCGGTCAAAACATCCTGTTAATTTTCGTTGCGATAGGCATGGTGTCGTGGCTGGATATGGCGCGTATCGTCCGTGGTCAGACATTGAGTTTAAAACGCAAGGAATTCATTGAAGCCGCGTTGGTTGGTGGGGTTTCTACCCGCCATATCGTTTTGCGTCATATCGTGCCAAACGTATTGGGTGTTGTAGTGGTTTATGCCTCATTGCTCGTCCCCAGTATGATCTTGTTTGAATCGTTTTTGAGCTTCCTTGGCTTGGGAACTCAGGAACCACTCAGTAGTTGGGGAGCTTTGTTAAGTGATGGTGCCAACTCAATGGAAGTGGCCCCGTGGTTACTGTTATTTCCGGCAGGCTTTCTGGTAATGACTCTGTTTTGTTTTAACTTTATTGGTGACGGCCTGCGAGATGCCCTCGACCCGAAAGACCGTTAAGGAGAGCCTATGAATAACGTAGAAACTTCGAAAAATGCTGAATTACTTTTATCAGTAAAAGACCTGAATGTAGTATTCAGCACTCCTGACGGCAATGTGACTGCCGTGAACAAATTGAATTTTGACTTACAGGCCGGGGAAACACTGGGGATCGTGGGGGAATCTGGCTCAGGTAAATCACAGACGGCGTTTGCGTTAATGGGGTTATTGGCCAGTAACGGTTCTGTCAGTGGTTCGACCACCTTTAATGGACGAGAAATTCTCAATCTGAAAGAAAAAGAGTTGAACCAGATGAGGGCAGAAGAGATCTCGATGATATTTCAAGATCCCATGACTTCCCTTAACCCTTATATGCGTGTGGGCGATCAATTAACAGAAGTATTGATGCTGCATAAAAATATGGGTAAAAGCGAGGCTTTTGAAGAATCCATCCGCATGCTGGATGCCGTTAAGATGCCGGAAGCGCGTAAACGCATGAAGATGTACCCGCATGAGTTTTCTGGTGGTATGCGCCAACGAGTCATGATTGCAATGGCACTATTGTGTCAACCTAAGCTGTTGATTGCCGATGAACCAACAACTGCATTGGACGTAACAGTTCAGGCACAGATCATGACGTTGCTCAACGAGCTGAAAAAAGAGTTTAACACTGCCATCATTATGATTACCCATGACTTGGGCGTGGTTGCCGGCATTTGTGACAAAGTATTAGTCATGTATGCGGGGAGAACAATGGAATATGGCACGGCGCGTGATGTATTTTACCATCCTACACATCCATACTCTATCGGGTTATTGAATGCTGTTCCTCGTCTGGATGGCAATGAAGAAGCGCTGGAAACAATTCAAGGCAATCCTCCTAACTTATTGCGTTTGCCAAAGGGATGCCCATTCCAGCCACGTTGCCAATTTGCTACTGAGCGTTGTGCTTGTGAAGAGCCACAGTTGGAAAAATTTGGCATGGGGCGCTTGCGTGCCTGCTTTAAACTCCGGGAGGAATTGGTATGAGCACAATAGCTGAAAAACGCGTCTTATTGGAAGTTGACGATCTCAAAGTTTATTTTGATATTAAAGATGGAAAACAGTGGCTTTGGCAATCGGCAAAAACCTTAAAAGCGGTAGATGGCGTTACCTTAAGGTTGTATGAAGGTGAAACACTGGGAGTTGTGGGGGAATCTGGCTGCGGAAAATCAACACTTGCCAGGGCAGTGATTGGGCTAGTGAAAGCGTCGGGTGGTGCAGTTTCATGGCTTGGTCAGAGCTTGCTGGATATGAATAACAAGCAATGGCGGGATATCCGCAATGATATCCAGATGATTTTCCAAGACCCTCTGGCATCGTTGAATCCGCGTATGACCATTGGTGATATTATTGCAGAACCATTAAGAACTTATCACCCCAAAATGAAATATAGGGAGGTAAAAGAAAAAGTCAAAAAGATGATGATGCGGGTAGGGTTGTTGCCTAACCTGATAAACCGTTATCCTCATGAATTCTCTGGAGGGCAGTGCCAGCGTATTGGAATTGCTCGCGCTTTGATTCTGGAGCCTAAATTAGTTATCTGTGACGAACCTGTTTCGGCACTTGATGTTTCCATTCAGGCACAAGTTGTTAACTTGTTGCAGGAATTACAGCGGGAAATGGGACTTTCCCTGATATTTATTGCCCATGACTTATCGATAGTAAAACACATATCAGACCGCGTATTGGTAATGTATTTGGGGAATGCCGTAGAGTTAGGCACTTACGATGAGGTTTATCATAATCCGTTGCATCCATATACCCGAGCTCTGATGTCGGCAGTGCCAATCCCCGATCCAGACAAAGAACGCAACAAACATATTGAATTGTTGGAGGGAGAACTCCCTTCACCGATTAATCCCCCATCCGGATGTGTATTTCGCACCCGTTGTCCAATGGCAGATGCTGAATGCGCCAAAACCCGACCATTGCTTGAGGGAAGCTTTAAACATGCGGTGTCTTGCTTAAAGGTTGACCCTCTCTAGTCAGTTTTATGCAAATATATCTGCGTGACATTGTCACTAATTTAAATTCAATGCCCTCATACTGGAGGGCATTTTTATCGGTCAGGGAGACATATTAAAAAAGACAGAATTATTATTTTTTCCACAGAATATGGCAGATAGAGTGAGATTTTTCCCGACAAATCAAGATCCGGGCAAAGATATCATCAATTTCGGCATCATCTGATTCCGCCAATCCAATAATAACTTCTGAAAAAAAGTCCGGATCCAAATCAAAATCAACATGCTCAAGCCAGACTCGTGAAGGACCCAATAATTCAGCGCCACCCCGTTCTTCAAATTGCAGATTAAACAATAGACTATCAGCCGGATCGAGATTAGAAAGTGCTTGTTCTAAAAAGATATCGTAAGCTTTTTCAAGCGCTTCATCTTCAGTCATTCGGTTGTTTAAATCCAATTGCATAGAATGTGTCGATTGATGTTCCATAATGGCAATGTCCGAGATTAATAACAAAATGAAATTAAAACATGTTCTATATTGAATGAATACTTTTATTCGTGTTGAAAGAATTACTGACTAATTTGCTTTCTTTCTGTTTTTTGCCATGAGCTATATTTGTCAGAAGTTATAAAAGCGGGCTGAAAAAGTAGCAAATACGTTCAAGAATACGATGCCACACTGGACGTTTTTCCCATTTGTTGTTTGCAAGCAATGTTGAACGCATAATATAGTCTTGTTGAACCCGTGTTAAATCACTGCCAAAGTGTTCATCGTCAATTACAACCGTAATTTCAAAATTTAACCACAGGCTGCGCATATCTAAATTGACAGAACCGACCATACTGAGTTGTCCATCGACCAAAACACTCTTGGTATGTAACAAACCATCTTCAAATTGATAAATTTTCACGCCAGCTTCCAGTAATTCTGAAAAAAACGCACGGCTGGCCCAGCGAACAAGAAATGAGTTGTTCTGGCTTGGCACAATGATGTTGACATCCACACCACGCATAGCCGCAGTACAAATTGCATGCATTAAATCATCACTGGGAACAAAATATGGGGTAGTAAGAATAAGCTGTTTGCGGGCAGAAAAAATAGCAGTCATTAAGGACTGTTGGATCAACTCATCAGGGAATCCTGGCCCGGAAGCAATAACTTGAGCTGTATGACCACTGGTTTGCTCGAAGGGCATGATGATACTGTCTGGCGGGGAAGGAAGGTGACGCTGACCTGTTTCCATCTCCCAGTCAAAGGCGTAAATGATCCCCAATGTTGTTGTAACCGGGCCTTCCATTCTCACCATAATATCGATCCATTGACCGACACCGGCATCTTGTTTAAAAAAACGTGGGTCGACCATATTCATGCTGCCAGTGTATGAAATATGATTATCGATCAGAATAATTTTTCTATGCTGACGTAAATCCATGCGACGCAAGAATAAACGGAATATGTTGACTTTTAGCGATTCGACAAATGCAATACCTGCCTTCCGCATAATATCAGGATAAGGGCTACGGAAAAATTGCCAGCTTCCTGCTGAGTCCACCATAATTCGACATTTCACACCGCGTTTTGCTGCGCGCATCAGGGCATCAGTAACCTGATCAACCAACCCTCCGGATTGCCATATATAAAACACCATCTCGATATTGTATTTGGCATTTTCGATATCATGAACAATCGCTTTCAGTGAGTTATCATAAGATGTCATTAACTGCATTTTATTGCCTCTGACACCTTTGAGCTTTTGGCGACGTTCGCACAGTTGAAACAGTGGAGTAGCAACTTCACTGTTTTCATCGGCAAAAATTTGAGGGGATTTTCTTAACTCTGCTAGCCATTTAGCTACAGATGAGCGCATTTGTTTGGCCTGTTCAACCCTACGCTTGCCAAGATACAATTCGCCGAATGACAAATAAGCAACGATACCGACTAAAGGGATGATGTAAATAATAAGTACCCAAGTCATTGCTGATGTCACAGGGCGACGTTTTATCAAAACTCGGATGGTGATACCCGCAATAATTAACCAGTATAAGAAAATCGCCAGCCAGCTTAGTACAGAGTAGAAAGTTGTCATACGTAGCAATCAATCCTGTTTATTTAAGTACTGCTTATTTAAGTATTTCATGCAGTCATTACCGTAAGTTTCTAGAAATTCGGGCAAACGATCAACTTAATATCATTAATTAAATAGAGAGTAATTTTAACAAAAGAGGTACTAACTATGTTGAATATCATTACTACTTAACTAGTTAATAGCTTACGTTAGCTTCATGAACTGTATACAATTTGATACGAATAAATCATGAATTATTTATAATAGTTATTAAATTTATGATTTCGAGCAATACACTTTCGAACAATACACTATTTGTGTCAGGTTCGTGGACAAAATTGGCAATTGGTTGACATCTCTAATAGTGACGATTAAGAATAATGTTATTCACCCAATGAGAGAATGAGCCGGGAATATCTTATGAAACACAGTAGAAGAGAAGTAGGGCGTTGGAGAATGCTCCGTCAAAGTATCTGTCGTCGCCGTCGCTGGTTGGAAGGGCAAACGCGACGTAATTTTCGTATCTATACAGCGCGCAAGCTAGGTGCTTATAAGCGTCGCAGATCGATTCTATTCATCCATAACGCAGAATGGGTTTAATATGATGTTCCGCATGATACATACCTAGGTGTTTGATCCCAAATTTCAGGTTGCAGCACAGTCAATGCAGCTCAGCTAACAAAGCAGCAACTTGAAAGATGATGGATATAGATGTTTTGAATCTTTATTGAATATGATAGTCATTTGCATTTAAACTAATGGCTATCTGAAAACTGACTATCATGCTGCTAAGTAAGAATTCTCTTATGCGTTGGATACATTGGCCGATACTACTTTCCGTTTGTTTACATATTTCTATTGCTGCGGCGATTTTTCAAGCTATTACACCTGAAAAACAGCCAGAAGCTGCACCTATGTCTGTTGCCATGATCCAGTTGGCTGCTGAAGAGGCACCAGTCTCTGAACCTGCCATGCCTGAATCACTTCCTGAACCACTCGAACCTGAGCCAGAACCTATTGCGAAAATTGCTCTGCCGAAACCTAAACCTGAAAAAAAACCGGAAGTGAAAAAAATTGTCAAAAAAGAATTTAAGCCAATACAGAAAAAGACAGAAAAAACTTCAGAACAACCGCTGAAGCCTATTTCTGATCAGAATCCTCAGATGGCAAAGAATTTGAGCGATCAAAAGACGGATCATCATGCTATTAGTGAAAAAGGGGATGTACAAAGAGGGCCAAAGGCATTGAATAGGCCAAATCCCGGTTATCCATCCAGAGCTCAGCAATTGGGTACAGAGGGGACGGTAAAGGTAAAATTTGATATTGATGAAAATGGTCGAGTTAAGAATATCGAGATTATTTCTGCAACCCCCAGAAATGTCTTTGAACGTGAAGTGAAAAATGCCATGAGAAAATGGCGTTATGAAAAAATGCCTGCTACTGGATACGTGGCGACTATTGAGTTTAAAGTTACGGGTATTTCACAATCCTAATCTACCAAAATGCTTCTTTCTAAATTCAGGGGATGCAAAACATCCCCCTGAATTCATCAGCAAAACTCGGTTTTATTATCACAGGAAGATAATAAATATTAAATTCCATAATGGTTATGTGAATCCGCGTCTCGCTATTCAAAACAGAATAAAAAAGGGACAATCAAAAGATATACCCCTTTAATTTACAAATTAGTTACTTTCTTAATGAACTATTACTCTGAATCACTGCTTTCCAATTTGAAGTGCATTTATTCTTCCAAATAAAAGGTTAAAACCACCGTCTTTAGACGGTGACCTTGAACGTAAATATTTTGACGTATGCGCGTTTAGTCAGGACTGACGACTTGCAGTCGTCAGTCCTGACTGCGCTAACCCACCGACTTTAGTCGGTGGTAGTTAAGTTATTTTTTATCTCTGATTGTCAGTGATAGTCATGGATACTCGCCTAGTACTACAGCCGTACGCCCCATTGTGGCATGATAACCCCTGACATTTTTTCCTGAAAAGAGGGGGCGGTGTTCAATGCACTTACCTACTAACGCTTGGGAACAGGAACTGCGCTCACTGCATACCCGATGAGCTCCCTTGTTTCACCACCCCGGCCCACAACAACGCAGCCTGGCCTATCTCCGGGGACTGCTCAGTGACGTTGAGCGTAAAAATGGCTGGCAACTGGCGGAATGGATAGGCGAACGCACGCCTGATGGGATTCAACATCTGCTGGAGCGCGCTTGCTGGGATGTCGACGTCGCCCGCGATATTTTGCGTGACTATGTGACAGAGCATGTGGGCGATGAACACGGGGGGCTCATTGTGGATGAAACCGGATTTATCAAAAAAGGCACGCATTGGTCATCCTGGCGGCGGCGACATCAATACCATGCACAACAATGCCATTATCGTCGCCGGGATAACCTTATGATTACAGAGCGATTACGGCTGTAGTACTAAATCCACAGATATGATATTCATCAGCCTAATTTCTCTTTTTTTCTAATAAATTGCGTACAGAACCTCTGACAACCAGCGTGGGATCAGCAGAAAAAAAACATGTTTCAGTGCGCCCGCTCAATAATGTTGATTGCAAAATATTGATGTGATTTTCTGCCATTTTATCTTTGGGCAGGTGTATGGTTGTCAGAGGCGGCATGGAAAAAGCGGAAATGGGATTATCGTCGAAGCCAATCACACTGATATCGTCCGGGATTTTAAAATTGTATTGCAGAGCCGCCTTGTATACTCCGTAGGCCAAAATATCATCAAACGTTAACACGCCGGTTATCGGGACACTGAATGCGTTTTTGTCGTGATCCCATAATTGTTGAATGACCTGAAATCCGTTTGTGATGGATGAATGTGTTGTTTTGACCATATCTCTGTTGAACGGAACGCCATATTCGTTGTAAGCCCGTTCGATCCCGAATACAAACTCCCTGCTTGTAGGAAATGACAGGGCTTCGGTGATAACTAAACAGTTTTTATGTCCGTTTGACAGCATTTCACACGCAGCAAGATAGCCACCATGTGCATAATCAACATGAACATGATGACAATTCATCGTTTCATAACGAATGCCCTGAAGGGTGAGGCGGTTGGGCGTCTTTGATAACAAACGTAAATTATCGGGGTTCATGGACGTCGGTTCGAGAATAATAAAATCCGCCTGTCTGGAAAGCACCGTCAGTATATTGGCACGCTCTGTATTTTCATTGAACTGCGAATCAAAAATCATCGTGGTATATCCATGCTCCGCCATCTTGGTCAGGATCTTACAGAAGATGTAGGTCAGTACCGGGTTTTCGATATCGCTAAAAATAATTGCAACGGTTTTGGTCGAATGGCTGCGAAGGCCTTTGGCCAGTGAGTTAGGTGTATAGCCCATCTCATTGGCTTTATTTAAAATCAACAGCCGGGTTGACTTTTTGATAGCCGGGTCGTTATTCAGTGCCTTAGAAACGGTTGAGAATGAGACGCCTACTTCTTTGGCAATGGATTTAATCGTAACACGTTTGTTGCTTTCAGATGTCATTACTGGCATGTCCTTTTCCTCTAACGAGGCGGAATAACACGGGTGTGTACAGGTATGTGTTGATTGATTCGAGGGTAAAATAGATTTACAACGTTGTCAATTTCACGATTCAGCCAACACGCCGAATCCACCTGCACTCAATGGCCTATAAATCTCTCTGGTAAATAGCGGCGTGTAGCTTGAACAATATCAGTATATTGTTGATGAAAAGTAAGAAAAATAAAAAAGCATTTAGTTACAACACTCTGTTTGTTATTAATCCTGCCAAAAACAGAACCCTATCACAAAAAACAGATTTTGTTATCAAATTGTAAATTACTCGCTTGACTAATGCTGATCTTTATTTAAATCTATGATTACAACGTTTGAAATTTATTTTATCACAACAAATTTTCAGCGCTGAATCGGAAACTGACTTTCACAACCTGGATAAATTTCCGACATAATAGCTAATCAACCGGATCAAATATGGACACTACACGCGAACAACTAGTCAATTAACATTGTTAAAAACAGGGGCATGTCTTTTTTTTAACTTGAAAATTACAACGTTTGAAATGGCTTTATATGATGAAAATATCGTGTTCGAATCTAATGCTGCCGGGGAATAACTTAACTGAGCAGGCCACCCAATTGTACAAATGGGGCTACGATGGCATTGCGCTATTTATGAACTATTGCGAATGGAACGAAGAGTTACATGAGGAAGTCCTTAATTTAAGAGAAAACACGGGCATCATCCCGTGTGAGTTTGCCTTTGCTGATGAGATTTACGGGCAATTAATGAGTGACAATATCGATCTCAGAAAAAAGAGCCGGGAAATGAATAAACGGGCCGCTGAAATCAGCGGTGAAATCGGCGCCGTCACTGAGCTGGAATTTGCATACGGTGCACAGAATCCGCTGCCGTTGTTTCATCCCCATAAGAACATGACAGAAACTGAAAAACAGGGGTTTCTGGACATGTACAAAGAGGTTACTGTGCCTCTCATGGGCACGTCAGGCAAGATGCTGTTAGAAGGGATTAATCGCTATGAAAGTCCTTATTTAAACAGCATCAAAGCATGTAGGGATATTATTGATACGTTAGGCATGGAAAATACTGGAGTTTTAGCTGATTTTTTCCACATGTCAATCGAAGAGTCAAACATCGTAGAAAGCATTAAATATGCCGGAGACGCGATTAAGCACGTTCATTTGGGTGACAATAACCGCCTGCTTCCCGGCTGTGGAGCCATTGACTGAAGGGCGGGTTTTAATGCGTTGAAAGAGATTGGATACACTGGGTTTCTCAATTTGGAATGTAGCACCTGCGGAGATCCCTCTAAAACATTGCCTGAAACTGCACTGTTTTTAAAGAAAATGTTGAAGTAGGGGATCTTGTGACGAGTGATTTTGAAATCAATAAGCCATTTTTTGAAATTGGTCCCAAAGTTTATTTGTTCGGAAAAGACGCAATAGCACTGGCAATAGGGGCTGACAAACTCTGTGAAAAGTATGGAGTTGATATTATTTTTTCTGCTCAGTACACGGACATCGCGCCAATTTCAAGTGCGACCAAATATATAAAAGTATTTGCACAACACATTGATCCTATTTATCCGGGAAGGGGAGTCGGCGCGGTTTTGCCTGAAGCAATAAAGGCCGCCGGGGCAGTGGGCGTTCTTTTAAACCATACCGAAAAACCATTAACACGAGAAACGCTGGCCCAAAGTATAAAAAGAGCGGATGAAGTGGGTCTGGCCACATTAGTCTGTGCCGGAAGCCGCCACAATAGCTTGCCTGAACCCGAATATGATTTTAGCTGAATCACCGGCGTTAATCGGACAGGGAACACGTGGCTCGCAGGACATGGAAGAGATTGAAAAAATTAATCGTGCCATACACCGGGTGAACCCTAATGTGCTGATTTTGCATGGCGCAGATGCCACGGGGTCAACCAGCGGGATTATAAAGGCAGAAAAACCGTTTGAAATGATGGAAAAAATGATTGCATCCGTTGTGGCTGCCTGAAATGTAAGAAAAACAGAGGGGGATTGATCATGACCGTTGTTCATGACGAATTGAGTATCGAAACAGGCGTTAGAGTGAGTTTTGACGACATTACTGAATGGGTACAGGGATGTGTCAAAAATCAGGGGTTAAAAACGGGCTTGTCAATGTTTTTTCACAGCACACCAGCTGCAGCGTATTTATTCAGGAGGATTCAGAGGATGTAACGTATTGGAAAATCCCCCTGATCCTTCAAGACACGCTGAACATATTGGAAAAGATCATTCCGACATGTCAGCACGAGGGGCAATATCTGCATCCGGGACCGGTTCACACAAAAAATGCAGCGGAATTAAGAGGTGAAAAATCAGAATGGATGCTGAATACGGACGGACATTTACGTTCAGTTTTACTGGGCCGGTCTGAGACGATCCCTCTGCTTGAAGGTGATATGACGTTAGGTGAATTCGGCCGGATTTATTTTTCAGATATGGATCAGACGAGAGCGCGTAACCGCAGGGTGCGTGGACTGGTTATTGGCGAATAAGCTGAAATGCTAATAAGAGAAGAAAAATAAAATGGGTATTTTAGAAAAAATGAGCCTGGATGGGAAAAAAATATTGATCACAGGCGGTGCCAGAGGGATCGGAAAACAATTGGCCGCCTCCCTTTCTGAAGCAGGAGCAGATGTTGCTATTGTTGATGTTGATTTAGAAGCCGCACAAAAAACCGCAAAAGAAATTGCCCGGACAACAAATAAAAAAACGATGGCCATTAAAACCGATATTACCCAGCCCGATGAAATTAACGCGATGATTGACACCATTCTGAAAGAATTCGGCCGACTGGATGTGGCGTTCTGTAATGCAGGGATCGGACACGTCATCGCGGTAGAGGATGATACGTTGAAAAATTGGAGTCATGTTGTCAATGTGAATTTAAATGGTGCTTTTTTGACTGCGCAGGCTGCCGGAAAATTGATGATAAAACAAGGGGGAGGCTCAATTATCAACATTGCCTCAATGTCCGCTCATATTACAAATATTCCTCAGAAAGAGTGTTCGTATGCGGCATCGAAAGCGGGTGTGATAGCCATGTCAAGAAATATGGCTGTTGAATGGGCGGGCAGAAATGTGCGTGTCAATACAATCAGTCCGGGATATATAGCGACAGAGATGACACTGAATGATCCAAAATTGGCACCTTTAATCAGTCAGTGGGAAAAATTGATTCCGGTATGCAGACTGGGAAAAACGGAAGATCTCGCAGCCATTGCTGTTTATCTTGCTGGCGACATGAGTTCTTATACAACAGGGGCGGATTTTCGCATTGATGGAGGTTACACCTGTGTTTAATGTCAACGAGTGGTTTTGACTCAACGCATTTATCACAAGATAAAATAGACTACAAAAAATTAAATGATAATGACATAAAACTAATGTGAGTATTTAAGAAAGTTTGAATGCTGAAAAAATAATGAATTGTAGGATTTAAAATGAAGCAGAGAGCGAGTGCGCGTTTTCTAGAACGAGTTGGTATACCCAGCACCTTATCATGGGGATATTTGGGTATTTTAGCCTTTATGGTTGGCAATGGAATTGAAATAGGCTGGCTAAGTCCGTATTTGGTGGATAATGGGTTAAGTATTCAAGATGTCTCCGTGTTATTTAGTGTCTATGGTGTGTCTGTCGCTATATCCTCTTGGTTTGCTGGCGTATTTTTTGAGACGGTTGGCGCTAAACGAACCATGCTGTTAGGCACAATTTTTTGTGTTGTTGGTACAGTCGGTTTCGTCAGCCTGGGTTTAAAAGAGATGTCTTATCCTATCTTGTTGATGACACAGGCTATCAAAGGGTTTGGGTATCCCCTGTTTGCCTATTCATTTTCCGTGTGGATTGCCTATCGAAGCCCGGCTGTCAAACTCAGTACAGCATACGGATGGTTTTATTTCGTGTTTTCAGGCGGAATGCAAGTATTGGCCACTTTTTATGCGAGTTGGGCGGTGGAAAAATTAGGCCATATCCAGACCCTATGGACGACACTGATATTTATTATTATTGGCGCTTTTTTTGCCTTGGTTCTCAATCGCGATAATATTAAGCCGCAAGGTAATCATAATGCCATTGAAAATATCAGGGAGGTTTTAAAAGGAATAACCATTCTTAAAGAACATCCAAAGTTATTTATCTCTTGCCTTCTCAGGATCATCAATTCACTTTCTCAGTATGCTTTTCCTGTTTATTTGCCGATCTATATGATTTATCAGGGTTTTACTACGACTCAGTGGTTAAGCATCTGGGGGGCTGCCTTTACGAGTAATATCCTGTTTAATTTGGTCTGGGGTATAGTTGGAGACAGAATAGGGTATAAAAGAACCATTATTTGGTGTGGCGGGGTGCTGACCGGCGTTGCCTCATTACTTCTGTTTTTTGCACCCCAATTTGTTGGCGCAAATTACGCCATAGTACTTATGTGTGGGATTGGCTGGGGAGCGGGTGTCGCCGGCTATATTCCGTTGGATGCGATGTCCGCTAATATGGTGGAAAAAGACAAAGGGGCCGTCATGTCCGTACTCAACTTAGGGACGGGTTTATCTGTGGTTATCGGGCCGGCAATTGTTGGTTTATTTATAAATAGCCTTGGGGCAAGCGGTGTGACTTGTATCGTTGCCACCCTTTATTTTGTCGGTGCTCTGATGACTAATTTTCTGGATGAACCTGAGAGGGTTGCTAAAAATATTATTCAATCCGGCGCTATTAACATGAATAAGTCTCCGAATTCATAAATGCGTGTTTAATACAGCGAGTCACCAGGCTGTTTTTCAATGTATGGTGACATGTCAACATCAGGGATATAATATAAAAATGAAAAATAAAAATAATGTCAACAATAATTCAGACCCCAAAGCCCTATTTCCTGATCTCAGATTTCTGGCCGAAAATAGAAAAATTTTGGCTGAAAAAATAATAGCGGCAAAAGAACTCGATTGGTCACCAGATCAGGTTAGGCATATATTGATAAAGCAAGGCACTACAATCCAAGAATTATCTCAACGGTGGTTTAACGGGCATAAAGGACGTTTATATTTTGCGCTTTCAGAGCCCTGGCCTAAAGGGGAATGGATCATAGCCAGTTATTTGGGTTTAGAACCCCTTGACATTTGGCCCAGTCGTTATTGCGATTATGACTCTCGTTACTATCTTAAATTTAAGGGATTATATGGGTCAAAGGGTTCATTTTATATAGAATGAACCCTTTTTTAATGGGAATAATATAAACCTAACACCATGTTTATGAAAAATATCATAGAAAATAAAATT
Organism: Xenorhabdus yunnanensis; assembly: GCF_028598805.1. Classification (GTDB taxonomy): domain Bacteria; phylum Pseudomonadota; class Gammaproteobacteria; order Enterobacterales; family Enterobacteriaceae; genus Xenorhabdus; species Xenorhabdus yunnanensis. The sequence continues at coordinate 85,516 of NZ_JAQRFI010000017.1, forward strand.
AAAACAGAGAGGGAAATATTTTATGGAATTTATTTTAGTCAATGTCCAAAATAGCCTTGAAGAAAAAGGGGAGGTAATGTAAAAAAACAAGGGCATGGTATGTATCCCAATATAATTACCCCCCCTTCTTTTTTATTTTCAGGTGGCTTGGTTTTGTTTTTTGTATGAAGAGGTTATTCTTCATTTAAACTAAAACAACCACATTTGTAACAATACCCGTCAGTCATCTCGAATAATAAGCATCAATAGCTACTATAATAACTCTATGCCTGCAATTTAATGTGAATTCACTCCCTGTTTTCAGGGGGGCTTTTATGCATTTTGTTTTTTGTATTTTCTTATCATAATCCCCCTGTCTAAATTAATATAATTTAAATTGAAAATGCATTAATTCAGAGGGTATCTGAACTGTACGGATTAAGTTCTAATTTCAGGCAGAAAACTGATAATAAAATATTATCAGTTTTCAATCATGATTTAACGCTAAATATTTTGTTAGTCATCGTTCGTTTTTATTCACAAGTGTGACTCTTATCCTATAAGTTAACTTTTAAGAAAAATCTGATAAAACACCGTTAAGTCCTTTTTAAATACCCTGTTGGCAATGGCTTTTTTCGCCAAAAATAAATTTAATCATTATAACGCCCGCAGAAAGGGGAGATTAATTCGCTTGTTTAACTACTTAATGGGTTTAAATGAAAATAAATAGATTTGTTTTTTCCTATTGATTGGTTTAATAACTAAAAAATATTGATTTGTGATGCAAGGTATATTGTAAATTTGACAATAAACATCAAAGATAGCCTGTCTCCTTTTTTATGAACACCTATTAATAATTAACAAATTAATTGATTTAACTATGGCAAAAATAATCGCTAACAAAATAAGAGCTGGACTCTTGGGATGGGCTGTATTCGTTATTTTACCTGTACAGGCAGATACCGCCCCCTTTGTGCCCCCAATACAGCAACAGGAACCGGAACCGCCTTCTGCGGTACTGGACAGTCAGCGGCAACAGCAAAAAGCCTTGCTTGAGGAGGCTCATCAACAACGTGAGGATTTACAAAAATTCCGGTCATTGCCCATACCGCCGACTGAGCGTGTCCCGGCAGATGACACCCGGTGCGTCACGATTAACAACATTACGTTTCAGGGGGCAGGCGCTTTATCTGAATCTGCACAGCGCACTCTGGCACAGCCCTATTTACATCATTGCGTTACGCTCGCGGGGCTTAAGCAACTGGTGCGGACGGTGAGCAATGCTTATATCGCCGAGGGTTATATCACCTCGCAAGCGTACCTGCCGGAGCAGGATTTGACGGCGGGGCAACTTCGCATTGCGGTGATAGAAGGCGGGGTTGAAGCCATTGAAATTGAGGGTAAACCGCCCCGTACGGCAAAGATGCTGTTTCCTGACAGGGTGGGACACATCTTAAACCTGCGGGATATTGAGCAGGGATTAGAACAACTTAACCGCCTGAATTCTTCCCGCTTTACCATTGATATCCAGCCCGGCACCCAACCGGGCTATTCCATTGTGCATATTCGGCAACAGGCCGGCTTTTTTCCGGGCAAGGTGCGCTTAAATCTGGCCAACAGCGGACAAAAGGGGATCGGGGGAGTATCAGGCCAGCGCCGAATTGACATTAGATACCCCGTTGGGTTTTGGGGAGCAGTGGTCACTTTCCTGGACGCAGGATACGGATTTCAGGCCAGAACACCACAACCGTAATCTGGCCCTGTCCGTGAGCATCCCTTACGGGTATTGGACTGCGCGTTATCGCTATTTTTGCAATACCACCCTGCAATCGCTGCAAATAATGGATAAAAATTATCCCTATGCCAGTGAGAACCTGATGTGGTTCAATGATTTTGGTCACCGTTATAGAGGTGATATGCTCACTTCGATAATTCAACAGGTGACATGATGAAAAGAAGTTTCAGCCCCGAATTTAAATTGGAGT
>NZ_JAQRFI010000018.1 GCF_028598805.1 Xenorhabdus yunnanensis
AGGACAAAAAATAATGTCAGGAGCACGACGGGATTTTGGGGGAGTCAGGGAGAGGCTGTCAATACGAGGTGACCCGTTCTGGTCGTTTGTCTAAATCATTTATGCCCCAAAATGTGTTGCACACTACTCCTGTTAAAAAAGTTAAACTGGATGGGGTCACCTAGAAAATCTAATGACTAATTAAAAGAGTTAATAAGAAAGACTCAACTAATTGGCTTTATGGTGCATAACCGAAACACAACGTAAGTTTGCACCATAGTAATGTGTTAAGTTAAGTCGGCTATTCGCTCAAAACTGCCCGAGATTCTTTGAGCGGGCAGCATCTGCACAGTGTACTGACCGTTCGCCACGGGAATACCTGCTGCGCCAGACCAGTAATGGGTTAAGTAATCAAAGGTGCATGTAAATATAGTGGAAAACCCAGACCTTAATTAGCATTTTGTGTAGTTGCCAGTTCCCTTTAATCTGAGCACTTTTTTAGGCTGATGCGCCAGTTATCACCAGACTGCACTTGGTATCTGGCAGCGAAGTTATCCATATTGAGTGCTACCGATACCTGTAGCAGGCTGTTGAGATACACCAAAGGTTGACCTTCAGGAACTTCACCAAAGCTGCTGACATATGGGGCTTTGCCTTCATACCGGATCTTATCCCCTTCACTTATTTTAATGCAGACCTTATCCCCTTTGTGAATACCTACCTTACTGACCTGGCTGTCATTGATATTACTCCAGACGTTACCAAACCGTACATCTAGAACTGGAATAGTACCCTTAAGAGTTCCATCCCTTTCAGCTACACCAGTCTGATAAGGGATCTTTACTACTTTATTTGGTAACAGCGGCCCCACCTGTTCATAGCTAATAATACCTGAAGCAAGTCGTGCCCCAGTATATGCGTATACATCACGTCCATGAAAAGTATATGATTTTTCAGAGCCAGGTACACGGTTGAACTTCTCGTCAATCTGACGTACAGATTCAATACCAAAGTGTTCAGCTACCAAGGTCAATGTTCCATTATCCGGTGAGACTATGTAATGACCACTCTGTGTCTTGAGAACCACTGAGCGCCTGTCAGTGCCCACTCCCGGATCCACCACGCTTACAAAGACAGTCCCTTTGGGCCAGTATGGTAAAGTCTGGTAAAGGCGATATGAAGCTTCCCAAATATTATAAGGTGGAATTTCATGTGTTAGATCATAAATAGGCTGGCTAGGATTCACCTTGAAAGATATCCCTTTCATAACCGATACTGCCCCATCTTTTAGGCCGAAATCTGTCTGAAACACCAGGGCTTCATTGGCAACAGTAACCGTACTTACAAGAGCGAGAGAAAGACTCGCAGCCCGGAGAGTAGTTCGAATATCCATAACTGAATCCTTTTCATTTAATAACGGGAGACAAAATATACAGTTCATAGGGATTTTGGGAACAATGGAACAGTAAACACCTTTAAGCGTTCAATTTAAATAGCTAAAAATGATCTGTCAGTCGAAGTCAGAGATCTCACAATATATTTATTTCATTTTGGTACATTTGATGCCATACGGGGCGTCCATCTCATCAGATTAGGTCTAGCTCAGATCATCAATAGTGTCAGATCGAGTCTTATTTGGTAATCACATTGGTACAACTAACTCGCTTTTGCACCAAAATTTGTTAGTCCTATATAAGAGCAAGTTACTTGGGAGTGATTTCGTTATACCTGAACTAATGGATGCTCAAGATACAAAACTTGACTCTAGCGGGAGGTCTATTGCCTACAGATACTGAGTGTTCATAGCTTTGATACACCAATATTACCGAAGTCACACAGATAGAAGTTGTTTGTTGAATAATTATTAAACATCATTCACTTACAGCATAAAACTGGTAATATGTTATTAGTTTATCTAGGTGATAGAACGAGATAATGCTCAAAATACGAATGCACAAAGCTGATAACGGTGACTGTGTTTCTATTGAAACGGAGTCTGAATTCATCTTAATTGACGGTGGCACTGCACAATCCTTTGATAACTGGAAAAAACAGATTGTTGGACAGGTTGATAAGATTGACTCGCTAATTGTCACTCACATCGATAACGACCATGTAAATGGAATTATCAAGTTGTTGATTCATCCTGAGTGTCCAAGTATCGAACAGGTTTACTTTAATGGTGCAGAGCAACTATTTGGTCAACTTGCAGAAGATGGTCAAGTTGATCAGCGTGCAGACGTTAAGCTACAGGCCTTATCGGAAGAATGCTCTGATGTAGGCGATAAGGAACCAATTGGGTACTCTGAGGGCACGTCGTTGTCGTATGTGATTTCTAGCAATGGGATCAAGTGCAATGACGTAGTTGATGGTGAAGCTCTATACAGAGAGAAATGTGAGGGCTTTGACATTGGCTCTTTAAAATTCACTCTCATTGGTCCCGTGCACAGCTCTCTAAGTGAACTAAAGAGAATCTGGGAAGACAAGCTGGAAGAGCGGAACATCAGACCTCGGATTATAAGCAAGTCTTACTATGATGCATTTGAGCAGTACGCGAGCAATGTTAGAGAGCCAGTCCCTAACAATCACGAAATTTCATCCACAGAACAAAGCAGTATTCAGACGTTAGCTAACACACCTTTTGACGATGATGATTCACCAACAAACAGAAGCAGTTTTTCATTCTTAATTGAATCGGATGGTAAACGGATTCTCTACTTGGGTGATTGTCACTCTGAAGTAGTTACATCTTGGCTAGACCAGCAAGAACTAGAGAAAATCAAAGTTGATGTTGTAAAAATCTCGCACCACGGGAGTCAAAACAACACCAGCTTAGAGTTGTTAAGACTCATTGAATGTAACAAGTACTTGATTAGTACAAATGGTAAATCCCACGGTCATCCAAACTTAGAAACACTAGCCAGAATTGCTCTCGTGAATGCCGACTTCGAGACTGAAATTTTCCTCAACTACGAGCTAGAAACGATACCTGATTGGTTTGTGACCGAGCTGAATGCAAGTTATCCATCAATAAAGTTACTAATGAACTCTTGCGAGGTTGAACTATGACAGTAGGGGCATTGGAAGAGTTTAAGCTCGATTCTATATATATCCTCCAGACTTCATTTACTGGTGGTGGAACAAAGCGCGGGACGTGTTTTTCTATCGAACAGGATTTGCTACTAACGGCGAATCATGTCGTAAAGGATGCAACTTCAGTAAAAGTATTTTTAACGAGTGACTCTTTTGCAGAGGGACAGCATATTGAAGCTGAATGCATCTACAGCAATGTAGATCTCGACGTTGCAGTCCTGAAATTACCAGATGGAACTACAACAAGTTCTTTGGGCTTGTATGCGACGAGCGTGAACTTGGATAGTGATGTGAAATCTTGCGGTTACCCAGTAGAAAAAGAACATTATCCCGCTCCAATCAAAGTCAAAGTGACGAACACGTTTGAGCACATGACGAGCCGTGAATACAGCTTTGAGGTTTCACAATCTGACACGGTTAGTAAGTACAGCGGTATGTCTGGCTCTCCAGTGATACATGATGGCCGTTGTTTAGGCATTTTGTTGGTTCAGCAGGGCGGTAATACTCTGTATGCGGTATCTGCGAAAGACTTTCTAGGAGACGCGTCACTAAAGAAAATCGTTTATAATCATGGTGTAGAGATAACGGTTCAAGAGGGCATCGGTTATAAAGCTCCTGACTTTCCTGCATCTCCATTTAAGTACTGTATTAACTGTAATGTAGGCCTTCCCAACATTAAAGGTATTGATATCGGCTTTACGATGGAGTGGTGGAATATCAGTGACTTTACGGAGACTGTTTACGATTGGATTATCGATTACTGTTTATCACATAAGCAAAAAGCCAATTTTACTGGAGGAAGCAGAAGCCTATTCAAGTACGCGAGGTCTCACTATCCAACAGATGACTTAAATGCACTAGGTGATCTCTGTTTGCATATCGCGATCCGTGAGTCTTACTCGACAATTCCTGTGATGAACAAGGTTTTTGATGTAAATAATAAGACTTTTTCATGTACTCACGCCGTACTTAATTTTGACAGTATTGAGCTATGGATTGGAGCCTCCGCCGTCACAACTAACATTGAAGAAGCCGTTCAGTCAGCTATTGAACGTGTTGAATATATTATGGATATAAAATCACTTAAAAACAGACTGTTCACTCTCACCTCTGAAATAGATGAATCATGGCCTCGTAAAGAGAAGCTACAAAGGCTAGCAAACTCAAGTCTGGAATTAGATGAAAGGTTTGACAAAATTATCATTCCTATATTCATTATGCATGATAGTGAACTGATTAAAAATTATGATAAAAGTAATTTCTTGAACTTGTTCAACGAGAAAGTTGCAAATTGTAGAGGGCTGTTGCAAGCAGGGTTTGATGAAGGCGTAATTGATTTGCTCGACTTAAGAGTATTTTATTTTCCAGTGTCAGATGTCAATGAAGTAAATGGTGCATTACTTGAGGAGCTAAACTCATGAGTGCTTGGTATCAAGATTCAAAGAATAAACTAAATGATCCATCATTCACTGAATGGGATAACTTTTTGATATCATTGATAAATAAATACAATGAACATTCCAATGAATCATTGGTTCAAGATATTGTTATTAGGGCGTTGGAAAGAAAAGATGAAATGCCTTGTGGCTTTATTTTGGATCATATTTTGGGTGAGTTAGGTCTATATCCATACGTTGATAAAGAAAGTAACACATCAAAAGATAAGTTTAGACGTAGCATCTTCACTACTCCTCAAGATGAAGAGAAAACTTTTCATATCCGCCAAGCTGAAGTATTCCATAGAATAATGAGTGGTGAGAATGTTATTCTTAGTGCTCCGACTAGCTTTGGTAAAAGCCTCATAATTGAAGCGCTTGTTGCTAGCAATGAATTCAACAATATCGTAATAGTTGTGCCAACGATTGCTCTAATTGATGAGTTGAAGAAAAAACTATTTAAGTATAGGGAACAATACAAAATAGTTACTCAGGTATCGCAGAAACCTAGCGAAAGGAATGTATTCATTCTTACTCAAGAACGGGTTTTGGAATATGGTGATTTGGATTCGGTCGATTTCTTTATCATTGATGAGTTCTACAAACTTGCTCCAGTAAGTAAAGATGATGAAAGGTGTGACCGTTTAAACCTAGCATTTAGAGCGTTATATGCGAAATGCAAGCGATTCTACATGCTGGGTCCTAAGATTAACGGCTTGGTTTCTGGTATTGAAGATGAACTAAGATGTACGTTCCTTAAATTCGATTCGTACGCTACGGTTGCAACCAATGAATTTTACTATCCTCTCAAAACGACGGGGAAAGATGTTCTAGTCGATGAAGAGAGAGATGGGATATTGAATTCCATATTGACTTCAATAGGTAGAAAAGAACAAACGGTAATTTACTGTAAGTCACCCAAACGAGTTAGTTCATTGATGTATCGTCTTTTGAGCGCAGGCCTGCTGACGGCAGATGATACAAATGACAACCTTGCTACTTGGTTGGCTGAGAACTTCCACAGTGATTGGTCTTTGGTTGATGGAGTGAAACATGGTATCGCATATCATCATGCTCAGCTTCCAAGAGCAGTAGGTGCTTTAATAGTCGATCTATTTAATGAATCAAAAATCAATATTCTTGTTTGCACTTCCACGCTGATAGAGGGTGTGAATACTAACGCTAAGAATATTGTTATATATGATGACTGCATCACAAAGAAAACAAAGCTAGATATGTTTACTTTTAACAACATATCTGGACGTTCGGGTAGAATGTTTGAGCACTTTGTTGGAAATGTATATATATTTGGCGATAAACCGCAAGTGGAGCTTCCGTTTATTGATATGCCCGTTGTAACTCAAAGTGAAAATGCATCAGAGTCTTTGTTACTTCACCTAGGCGCAGATGTTAATGAAGAGAATAAAGGCAGAGTTAAGAAGTTCTATGATCAAAAAGTTCTTCCAATGCCATTACTGCTTAAGCACCAAGGTATTGACCCTAACCAATTGATAAAGTTAGCGGAAGAGCTAATAGAAAAATGTAATGCTTGGAATAGCTTGATGTGTTGGGATAGTATTTATCCAACATCCGTGGAGCTACGGCATTTGTCTAATATTTTGTTCAAGCATTTCAATATATCCTCTATGGGTGGCGGTACGGTTCGCTCTGCGAGTCAATTGCATAGGAAATTATTAGATATAATAAACAAAGTTGATGATAAAGATTTAATTCTGCAGAATTATAGTTATTGGAATGGACGGGATAAATCTTATAGTGTCGATGATTCTGTTCAAGCAGTATTTAATTTCAAGAAAAATCTAGTCAACTATAATCTTCCTAAAATAATATATGCTATAAGTGATGTTCAGGAGGTGATATTTAAGAGGTTTGAATATCCTTTTGGTGACTATAAACCTTTTGCGGCCTCACTTGAGAACTTCTATTATCCAGCAGCAATAAACTCGTTGGAAGAGTTTGGGATACCAAATCAAGTGGCTAAGAAGTTTGTCGAGAATAATAAAAACAAAATTGCCGATATAGATAGCATAGACTCAGTAATTGACTTTTTGATTGCGTCAGATGAAAAATCATATCCATACTTATCGGAGTATGAGTTAGGGTTTGTTAAGAAAGCACTATCCTATATGTAGTTCGTAATCTATTCGATTTAGGTGGGCTGGCAAGTTGCCAGACCTACTTGTTACAATTTTACTACTGAGGCTATCTATATATCCAAGTTATTGAGAGTTTCATGATGCTATTGTTGATTTTCAGGACAATAGCATCATGTCTTGCCTTTTACCATCTGAGCTTTGACTTACTTTTTCTCATTAGAACTAACCAAACAAGGGTAAGCTCTGTAACTCATTTATGTCCAGAAGTGAGTTAGCGGTAACATATGAATAATCGCCTAAGATTCAAGGTTGCTTTGCTCATATTCCAATGACCAGAGCAGCAGACCGTGTGTGCTCCAATACAACTTATTCGCCCTCAATATTCTGGTAATACACCTGCTTAATATAACGTCCGCGCCCGTCACCATGCCCTAAATCCATCGACACCAGCGCCAGCGCTTCCCGCTCGCTGAATCCTTGCGCTATATAATGCTCCCCGGATTGCTGAGCAAAATGATAACGCATACTGTGTGGCGCTTTATTGCCGTGCAGTCCCGCACTTCTGACAATATAGCGGTAACGGTCGATAGCCTGAGTAATAGTCGGTTTATCAATCAGTTTGCCGCTATGCCCTGCCTGCTCCCGCTCGGCGTAGGCAATGGCATGTTGCAGGGCTTCCCGATCCAGTATGACCGTCTGCCTCGGTCGCCCGCCTTTGGTGCCAAACACCACCCACACGGAGGGATGCCCGTTTTCCAGCGCTTTCTTCCAGGTCGCTAACGATTTGTAGGCTTCGACCGCTTCTTTGGTGCGCAGCCCCAGCACATAAGCCAGTTGCATCACCGCTGCCACGCTCCGGTCTTTTTGCTCCACCTGCTGAAAAATGTCCCGGAATGCAGCCGGTGTCAGCGCAATTTTTGTTCCCTTGCGGCTCGTCTCAGCGATACCCAATGCCCGGTTACTCAGACGGTCATTCTCGGGATCAGCCAGCTTGTGCTTTCCGGCCTGCGTTAAAATGGCTCGCAGCACCGACATTTCATTTTGCAGTGTCCGGTGACTGATATTGTTGACTTTGCGCTCAGCCATATAGCGCTCAATATATTTCACCTTCAGACTGTCCATTTGCCGGAGTTTGATGCCATTGTTTTTCAAATAATCAAGGAACTGCCGGGCCATACGCTCACGATCCGCCACCGTAACAAAACTTCCGCCCGCCTGTCGGGCATGCGTGATAAAGGCTTTTCTGAACTGCTCAACCTTTGAACGTGTCGATCCCTGCGCCATTCCCGCCTCTCTTGCTACTTTTTCATTTTTAGTCGTTTTTAAAACAATTCCCTGCGTGTCGGTTCAGATTCACCGTTCCGTGGTGCGTCAGACAATGTGTAGCAGGGCGGGATTGTGTTGAGTTATTGCAGGAGCTCGCGACGTGCTCAGCACAGCGATGACATGCTCCCCGTTCAGGGCCTGATCAGTTCAGGATAAACGCCTCATTATCTTGACGTGATTCATTTCTCCTTAATTTTTACTGCATCAGCCTGCAATCAGGCAGTGGGTTGAAAATCCGATAGGACAATCGTTTATCCATCAGACAACAGGGTGGTTAATAGTCTGTTTTACGTGGTTTCACTGAGTAATGTGGGATTCAAATCGGTCATAAAGCCAGACCGGATGGGCTATGGACGTTTGCCGCTTTGCGGCGTCACTTGGTAAACGCTGCGCTTTAACACAAGTGACGCCGCGCAATATTCGGGACGTTTATCGTGATAAATGCAAAATGTGGGTGAATGTTGTACCGGTTAAAATGGTAACGTTCAGCCTGAGACAGAGAATGTTCTGCCCTGTTGTGTGGGTAGCCGGTGGCGAATAACACCGGTAAACTTTCATCACCAACCGTGGGTTATTGGTCTGATGATATCTGCTTCCAAAAGTGCGCAGATGTACCGCATTGCATGCACTCCCTTTCAGGCTACGGGAGTTTTTACTTCGCCGCTTAACGCTGATCCTTACAGGCAATGGATCATTAGTAACAGTTAATACCTTATCGATTAGGTTGAGCGGGGTCAAATTTTTGTTTGATGATGAATTGTGGGGAAAATATCATTATTTTCATGATAAACAATGGTATTTTCCTCTGTTTATAACTTAGACAGGCTTGTGAGATGCCCGAGTCCTTATACCACTACACTGATAGCACCGTCATAGCGAAGTGATAATCACGTGGTAATAAGATTTGATCCCCTCTAACTAACGAATACCAAACAACCAAAACACAAAACCTGCCAGAAATCCTGACGTACTGATTTTTAGATACATTCCAATATTATCGCTAATGAAATGAAAAATTTCTTTTCCACCACCAACCCAATAACCAAGTACGTGAAACATTATACACATTAGAAACACTGCCAGAAAAAAAGAACAAGATAAATACAACATGACCATGATCGATTTAGTTTTATTTCTTTTCACCTTGTTTCTCCTTATTTTCTATAGCGCTTCCGACACCACTATTAAATAAACCTGATGCAGCTGAATCTCCTAAATTACCCATGGTAGAAGGAATGGAACTTTTTGATGCAGGCCTTGTAATCGTCCAAATACCTATAGGTTGCCATTCATATTCTTTTGACACAGGGTTAAAAATTTTATTGAATGGAACCTTGATAGTATTACCGATCGCATATCCTACACTGGCTCCGCCTTTACTTATTATTGCATTCAAGAAAGGATCATCTCCTTTGATTTCTGCTGTGTAATAGCCGCCTACTGCATTCCAAGTAACGGTTGGGTTATAACCTTTCCCAGCTGTGATAGCGCCGACAACACCTGCGCCAATTACATCAGATAACTTCACTTCTCCTGTTGTGCCATATTGAATAGCTGCATTTACACCACTGGTGACGCCTGCTGCAAGTAGCTGTTCTTTCCCTTTCGCCCCCTGAATCATCGCCTTTGCACCAAAGACCATCACAGGCCATGAAGTTGGATCTAAGGCAACAGCGGCAACTCTGTTAGAAGTGGTAATATTATCCTTCAAAAACTGTAAATCCTTACCATTCAAATACTGCACTATCTTGATGGCGTCAGGATCTTTTAGTTTCTCTGACAATCGAATTTGTAACGATCCCTCATCAAGCGCCACATTCGTATTTGCTTGAATAATTTCTTCATAAGTCACGCAGGTAATACCGCCTCCTTTGCATTTTTCCTCTAATTCGGCACTATTCTTATTGCTGATGTCCAAATACTTCTGAATGACAGCACCGCAGTCCCCTCCTTTGGCCTTACACTCGACCAACTCTTTATCAAAACGGCGGCTTTCGTCTTCGTGCAAATAGTTATTCTCAATCGCATTCTTCGCTGTCTGTGCCCCGGCAACTCCGCCTGTGGTAGAGTTGGTGGCCAGTCCTGCGGCAATCCCGCCTGCCAGTGTGGACAAGTTGCTGACGGTTTACCAAGAAGTGATCCCGACCATATGGTCGGGATCACTTCTTCATACACAATAGCGATAATGTGGCTTATTTCTTATAATAATATGATATCCACAATATTATTCCTAAGGGTACTCCCATTAATCCTAATTTAATTGACAAAAACAGATTTCTATTCAAATAACTTTTTATATCATCCCAATTATTAGAGGAAGCTGGACTCAACCAACTCATAAAAGAAAAAACAATAAAAAGAGCAAGAAAAATAGAAACACATGAGTAACAACATAAAATAACTAGATGAATACACGTTTTTTTCCTATTTTTCACCTGTAACCTCTTTTTTAGAAAGACTATTTACCGTTGATTCAGTAGTTGCACTACCTACAGTATTCCCTATTATATTTGGTATTGGGTTTTGTTTTACTGGTTTCGTAATTGTCCAAACACCTGTCGGCACCCATTCATACTGTTTAGATATAGGGTTTAACACCTTATCCATAGGTACTTTTATTACCGCTGTTCCTGTATAACCTATGCTTGCTCCAGCTTTTGCCATAAGTGCTCCAAGGAAAGGATCATCACCTTTAATTTCTGCCGTATAATAACCACCTACTGCGTTCCAATTAACGGTTGGGGTATATCCTTTTCCTCCGGTAATTAAACCAACAGCTCCGGCTCCAACCACGTCTGATAATGTTACATTTCCTGAAGTACCATACTGAATTGCTGCGTTCATTCCGCTAGAAACTCCCGCAGCCAATAGTTGCTCTTTTGCTCCAGTTCCATTAATAATGGCCTTGCCACCAAAGATCATCACAGGCCATGAAGTTGGATCTAAGGCAACAGCGGCAACTCTGTTAGAAGTGGTAATATTATCCTTCAAAAACTGTAAATCCTTACCATTCAAATACTGCACTATCTTGATGGCATCGGGATCTTTTAGTTTCTCTGACAATCGAATTTGTAACGATCCCTCATCAAGCGCCACATTCGTATTTGCTTGAATAATTTCTTCATAAGTCACGCAGGTAATACCGCCTCCTTTGCATTTTTCCTCTAATTCGGCACTATTCTTATTGCTGATGTCCAAATACTTCTGAATGACAGCACCGCAGTCCCCTCCTTTGGCCTTACACTCGGCCAACTCTTTATCAAAACGGCGGCTTTCGTCTTCGTACAAATAGTTATTCTCAACAACAAAATCCCAGCTTAACAGCTGGGATCGTTCTTATCGGGTAACTAACGAATATCAAATAACCAAAGAACAAAGCCTACAAAGAATCCTGACGTACTAACTTTTAGATATGTTCCAATATTATCGCCAATAAAGTGAAAAATTTCTTTTCCGCCTCCAACCCAATAGCCAAGTGCTGCTGCTATCATACACATAAGAAATATGAATAGAAAAAAAGAGCAAGATAAATACAGCAAAATTATTATCGATTTATTTTTTTTCATTTTTCTGCTCCTTGTCTTTTATAGCTTGTCCCATACTGTCGTTAAATATACTTGATGTTACTGAATCGCCGACGTTACCAGCTATAGATGGAACTGAACTTTGTTTCACAGGTCTTGTAATCGTCCAAATCCCGATTGGTTCCCATTCAAGTTGTTTCGATATTGGATTAAGTACTTTCTCCATGGGTACTTTAATAACATTACCTACGGCATATCCTGCACTGGCTCCGCCTTTACTTATTATTGCATTCAAGAAAGGATCATCTCCTTTGATTTCTGCTGTGTAATAGCCACCTACTGCATTCCAAGTAACGGTTGGGTTATAACTTTTCCCTGCTGTGATAGCGCCGACAACACCTGCGCCAATTACATCAGATAACTTCACTTCTCCTGTTGTGCCATATTGAATAGCTGCATTTACACTGCTGGTGACGCCTGCTGCAAGTAGCTGTTCTTTACCTTTTGCCCCCTGAATCATCGCCTTTGCACCAAAGACCATGACAGGCCATGAAGTTGGATCTAAAGCGACAGCGGCAACTCTGTTAGAAGTAGTAATATTATCCTTCAAAAACTGTAAATCCTTACCATTCAAATACTGCACTATCTTGATGGCATCGGGATCTTTTAGTTTCTCTGACAATCGAATTTGTAACGATCCCTCATCAAGCGCCACATTCGTATTTGCTTGAATAATTTCTTCATAAGTCACGCAGGTAATACCGCCTCCTTTGCATTTTTCCTCTAATTCGGCACTATTCTTATTGCTGATGTCCAAATACTTCTGAATGACAGCACCGCAGTCCCCTCCTTTGGCCTTACACTCGGCCAACTCTTTATCAAAACGGCGGCTTTCGTCTTCGTGCAAAAAGTTATTCTCAATCGCATTTTTTGCTGTCTGCGCTCCACTGATCCCGCCTGCTGTGGAATCCGTCGCCAGCCCTGCCGCCAGTCCTCCTGCAATTGTAGACAGGTTGCTGACTTTTTCCTGCTCATCCGGTGAAAGTTCATCCATTGTTTTGCCGGCATAGAGTACACCGGCAATTGCGGAGGCCGCCAGTTCCCCGTTGGCCGCACCCACTGCGCCGGCGGACGCTGAACCACCTTTCATCTCAGCAATCACGCCGCCCAAAATCGCATGGGCCACCAGATTGGTCGCTTTTTCTTCTGCCGTCAGTTGCTCATACGGCTTACCGCCGTAGGTCAACTCCTTGACCGCATTGGCCAGATAAGGCGCCGCGCCGCCAGCGATGGCGGCTTTAATATCCCCGCCGGCCAGTCCTTGCAGGACAGTCACGACAGCCGTCACGGCCTGACGCTGACCGCCGCCAACTTCCGCACCCTGTGCTTTGAGTGCCGCGTCGTAAGCGATTTTATGCGCCCGGTCGGCAATGGATTCCGCTGTGATTTCCCCGTTCTCCTGCCTCAGCTGCGCTTCGGCTTGCTGTTTCAGGGCCTGCTGCGTTTGCGGGTCTTTCAGTTTTTCCGTGGCGGTTTTTGTCGCTTTAATCGCTTCGTGCGTACTGTAAATATCCAGTACCTGCGTGCCGATTTGGGCAATGGCCTGCGCCTGTGCCAGCCGCCGCTGCTCTTTCTCCTTATCAAAAATCGGCGTCAGGCTGTTGGCGGCATTATCGGTATCGCGGCTCAGGTCTGAGACAGCCTGTTTTTGCTTATCCGCATCACGCACAATAATCGTGCCGTCACTCACCGCCGCATGTGTCGTTGACGATTTGCTGTCACTCTTGTTGGTGCCGGCCAGCATATTCGAGGCCATATTGGACACCAGCTGGCTGCCCACCGCGCCGCCGGTACTGATACCGACACTTTGGTGTTCGCTCTTGTATTCCGCCTTGTTCTCAATATCACTGAAGCCCAGTGTCCCCGTTTCCAGCCGGTTTTTGTCCTTATCAGCGTGGCTTGCAATCACCGCGCCATCAAGCTGGGTATGTTCGCCGACCTTGATATCAAAGCCGCCCTTGCCGGCAAAAACCCCTGTCTGCTCATTGACGGACTCGAACTGGCTGTGGATTTTGTCACGGCTGGCATTGACACTGGCCGAACCGCTCATTGAGCCGTAAGTAAAGCTGGCGCCGGCGCTGGCGTTTTCCTGTTTGGCATCATAATTGTCTTTATCCTGCTCGCTCTGCAAATGCAGATTACGGCCAATATCGGCTGTGACTTTCTCGCCACTGACCTGCGCCCCTTTGAGCGTGGTGTCCTGACCGGATTTCAGGCTGACCTGATTGCCCGCATCAATCAGTGTTTCGCTATGGGTGACGCCGTCGTCGGTTTCATGCCCCTTGCCCTTATTGACACTGGCAGAGAATTTGATGCCGTAACCGCCCTGACCGGCCGTCAGCCCCACGCCGACACTGCCGCCCTGGCTGCTGTTTTCACCCCGCGTGGTCTGGGTATTTTCTGCGGATTGCAGGACGATATCCCGTTTCGCGTCCAGGGTCACATCCCGCCCTGCTTTCAGACTGCTGCCTGCAATCTGAATATTGCCGCTGTCTGCCTGAGCGTTGTCGCCTTTTGCGGTAATACGGATATCCCGCCCGGC
Organism: Xenorhabdus yunnanensis; assembly: GCF_028598805.1. Classification (GTDB taxonomy): domain Bacteria; phylum Pseudomonadota; class Gammaproteobacteria; order Enterobacterales; family Enterobacteriaceae; genus Xenorhabdus; species Xenorhabdus yunnanensis. The sequence continues at coordinate 14,078 of NZ_JAQRFI010000018.1, forward strand.
ATTAAGCTGACTGTCCTGTGACTGTGTCTGCTCTGTGCGGGTTTCGGATTTCGCCGACTGGCTGCCATAGGAAAGCTGGATACCGGTAGTGTCTGTCGGTTTTTCCGCGTTGCCGCCCGCCTGATTAATCGCATCTGCTTTGGCGGATCCCGCCTGACTGAGCTGCCAGGCCTGATAACCCTGCGCCCCGGACAGCACCGACTGGGTGCCTTTCAGCGCTTTCAGCCGCCCGTCTCCTTCGGTTCTGGCCTGCTGGGCCGTACTGACTGCGGTATTGAGCGCACTGCCCACCGTGCCGGACAGCGCCAGTGTCAGGCCGGACTGTTTCGACTCAAATGTCTCTTCCCGGCGGCGTTTGTCCTGCCCCGGGTCAATCTGCACGCTGTCGCCGGTAATACTGATATCCTGCCCGGCCACCAAATCGGCACCGCCGACCTGCACCCGGTTACCTGCCGTGATATTCACATTGCCCTGACTGCTGCCCACCGTGCTGACACTCTGGCTCTGGGTGATGCCGTCTTCATTAACCTGATGGCGGGTGGACTGACTGCCCACGGTGAAACCCATGCCCCCGCTGCTGAGCAGCCCGCTCTTCTTCTTCTCTTCCAGTAAATAATGGGACTCGGTTTCTGTGGCCGCGGTAATCGCCACGTTATTGCCTGCCTGCAGGGTCACGTCCTTATCCCCGGCGACCGCCGAACCGCTCACGCTCAGGTCGTTACCCGCTGTGATACTGATACTATCGCCGCTGAGCAGGGTGCCTTGCTCACGAGTCACGCGGTCTTCCTGTACTGTATGGCTGCTGCTTTTTGACAGCACGCCTTTTTTATTCGCACTGGATGCTGAGAATTGATAGTCACTTTCGCTGGCGCTGTTCAGCGTAATATCCTGTTTCGCCTGCAATTCAAGCGCCCCCTGCTCACTGTGCAGCGTGCTGCCGGTGACCGTAATATCCCCTTCCCGGGCCATCACCGACACGCCGTCACGCCCGCTGAAAGTACTGCCCACACTGTGCTCGCTGACGCTCTCCATCTCCCGCCGGCTGTTCGTACTGCCCTCGCGCTTGCGCTCACTGTCCTGGTCTGCCACACGCTGACGCACCTCCTTGATAATCACCGTTTGGGCATCCAGGCCAATATGGCCTGACCGGCTGTCAACCTGCGCCCCTTCGGCCGTCAGGTTTTCCCCCGCCTGAAGGGTCACCCCCCGGTCACCGCTCAGGGTACTGAGATGCAGCCGGTCTTCCTCACGCCGGTTACTCACCGACGAGGTCCGGCTGTTGGCTTCCAGCTGCGTGCTATGGGTGGTGGTTTCCGCTAACAGGTTCACATTGCCGCCGGCCTGCACCTGAACCGTTCCCCCGGCTTTGGCCTGGCTCCCCTGCAACGTGATGTTCTGGCCGGCGCGCAGGCTGAGGTTGCCCCCGGCATTCAGCGTACTGCCCTGCGCCTGTTGCCACTCGCCGCTGACGGTCGCCATCCGCTGCCCGGCCTCTTCCATGCCGTCGCTGGTACGGTTGCCCATCGCCCCGGCAATGACCGCAATGTTCCCCGTCGTCGTGCTTCTGGCGGCAGTAATATCCAGATTATCGCGCGCACTCAGGTTGAGGTGACGGGTGGCTTCCAGTTTCGCCCCGCGCAGCTGGATATCCCCGCCGCGCAGGCTGAGCTCCTGGGCGCTCATCGAGGCCTGGCGCAGGGCATCCTGCAAATTGGTGCTTAAGGTCAGGCTCTCCGCCTGCACATCAATGCGCTCTGCGCGGATATCCCCGCCCTGATGCAGGAACTGGGCTGTGTCAATGTTCAGTGCCCGCTCGGCAAACAAGTTACCGGCGTTAGTGAGGCTGTTGGCGGACAGTTGCAGGTTGCCCCCGCCAATCAGGGCACCCTGGCCGGTCAGCCGCAGTGTGGTGTTGGCCAGATAGACCTTGGGAACCCATACCGTCTGCGGGCCACCGGCGGTCTCAACCGTCTCGCTCACCAGCCAGACGATATCCTGCTGCAACGCCGCAATCTGGGCCGGTGTCAGCGCCACGCCCGGCACCAGCCGGAAGTCATTGGCCACCTTCGTCCCGTTGTTCATCAGGGTCTGGTACTGCGCCATCGCATCTTCACCGCGCACAGAAGGGCGGCCGGTCAGTTTGAGTATCTGCTCACGCACCAGACGTTGCTCATAGAAACCGTCCCCCAGCCGTTTATGTACCTGCGCCGGATCATACCCCACCCGCTGCAACAGGTAATCGCTGCTGATAAACCGGGTCCGGCTGGTAAAGCGTTCGTCTGTTACCACCAGATAAGGGCTGCCTTCTGCCGGATGCTGACGAAACAGACCGTTATTGGGTACAAAGGTGGCGACCCGGTCCAGTTTTTGCTGGCTGGTCAGGGCCAGTTCAGCCGGCGTCAGGGGGTGCTCGATCGGCCTGAGGGGTGGGTCAGCCGGTGTCAGTTCCCGCTTGAGCAGCGTGAGCAATTGCTCATCCGAGATAAGGGGTTGATCGGCCGGCGTCAGTTCCCGCTTAAGCAGCGTAAGCAACTGGTCGTCCGATAGTCGGGGCTGATCGATCGGCGTCAGTTCCCGCTTCAGCAGCGTGAGCAGCTGGTCATCCGATAAGTGGGGGAGATCGACCGACGTGAGTCTCCGCTTGAGCGGCGTCAGCAGTCGGTTGGCCAACACCAGTTGACTGTCCTGCGCCTGCCACTCGACCCCTTCTACCGTCACCGCCAGCGGATTGCGTGCCCATTCCGCCCGCTCGGCTTCCGCCGCCTTTTGAGCCGCCTCCACCACGCTGATTTGTGCCGGGTTGACCGTGGTATTTTCCAGTTTCGCGCCGTGGATGGCGACATCACCGTGCCCGGTCATAATCGCGTCAATGGTCGCCAGCGCGACGGTTTCATCACTGTGGTGTTCCGGATACCAGTGCCGGGTATCCCGATCGTAATGGTCGACCAGGAATTCCTCGCGCCGTTCATTCACGGAATAAGCCCGGTTGGTGATCTCGCCGTCGCCTGTCGTCACCAGGTCACCGTTGGCACTGACGGTACTGGCGTCATTGAGCAATTTCCCCGTGATCCGCAGCGTCATATTTCCCCCTGCCAGAATATGGGCACCGATGCCTTCAGACACCAGTTTATCCCGCGTCACCGTGCCGGTGGCCGAGCGTTCACGGAAGTTGTTGTAATCATCCACAAAGGGCACATTGGCAATGTCGAGATGTTTCTCCGGATCCCACTGCTCAAGCCGTCCCCGGTTGTGCTCACGCCAGACTGTATTGTGATAAGGCGTTGGTACTGTATTCTGACGATGACCGCGCGTCTCATAGAACGTCATATCATAACTGCCGTCGCGACCCGGCTTCAGTGCCAGATAATGGATCCACAGCTCATAGGGTTGCCCGAGGTGATCCTTGACCCGCACCTGAGCCCGTTTACCGGCCGCATCAATGGCCAGCAGGGTGCCATAACGGTTGTTTTCCACCGCGGTGTCATCGCGGAACATCAGGCGCTGGGTGGTGGGTGCCATGGTATTTTTGTCGCGATTGACCCCCGACGCGTAAGAACGCCAGTAATAATTGTAACGGTGCCATTGGGTCTCCCCCTTTTCCGCCCCGCGCACGATCTCCAGCCCTTCGCGCAGGTTATTCAATCGGTTGGCTTCAATCGACACATCCCCGTCGGCCTCTATGCCGCTCGCTTTGTTCTCAATCAGGTCATCACTGGTCAGATGCAGGGTGCCGGCACTGTAAATCAGGCTGCCGTCCCGGTTGTTCATGCGCTCACGGGTCTGCAAATCCAGGCGTTCCGTTGCGGCTATCACCGCGTTCTGCCCGTGGTTGTCGATAACCCGGCTGCGCACCGTGACCGTATCCCCCATCACCGTGTCCGTGTTATCCAGCGTGTCGCTGGTGAGGGTCATGCTGTCGGCTTCCAGACGCTTTTCGTTGCGCAGGGTGCCGGTCGTCAGCCGCAGTATTTTCCCGGCCAGCGTCCCCTGGTTGGTGAAGTGGGCACTGTTAATGGTCAGGCTGCCGGGCAACCACCAGTCGGCCAGGTTGGTCAGCAGCCCGCCCACCGAGAAGGTCAGCGCACCGTTACTGCTGATCGTATCGCCAGCCCGGTGGGTGTAATCCTGCTGCACGGCCAACGTCAGGCCTTGCTGACTGAGCAAGGTTCCGCCGGTATTATCCAGGGCGCGGGTATTGACCGTCAGCTGCTCTCCGCTCTGGACAAGGCCGCCCTGATTGAACAGCGCCAGCACAGACGGGATACCCGCATTGAGATTAAGTGTGCCGTTGGCGCGGATCATCCCCTGCCGGTTGTTCAGCTTATCGAGGTTTGACAAGGTCAGCGTGCGGGTACTTTGCAGGCGGCCTGCTGTGTTGTTCAGCTCACGGGCTGTCACCTCGGTGTGCGTTGTCCCCAGCAACAGGCCACCGTCATAATTGTTCACCCGGTCACTGTGCACGGCCAGCGTGTCCTGGCTGGTGATTTTTCCCTGCCCGTGGTTATTGAGTGTCTGACTGTCGATCCGCATTGCCCCGGTGGCGATCAACTGCCCGGCCTGATTGTTTATCGTTTCACCCTTAAAGGTCAGGGTGCCGCCGCCGTGGATTTTTCCCTGCTGGTTATTGATCACATTAATGCGGTAAATGCCGTTCCCCCCGCTGATCAGCGTCCCGTCCGGGTTATCCAGCTGACCGGCGGTCACTTCAAACGCGCCCAGGCTGTTGAACACCCCCTGCCGGTTGTCGACCTGCTCGGCCGAGATCTGCTGGTTGCCGTTGCTTTTCAGCGTTCCGCCAGTATTATCCAGGAGTTCCAGAATGCGTAGCCCAAGCTGCTGTTTGCTGTTTATCGACCCGGCGGCATTCAGCAACGACCGGGCATCCAGCTGCATCGCCCCATTGCTTTGCAGTTTCCCGCCACGGTTATCCAGTCTGCCGCTTAAGTGCAACCGCACCGGCTGCTGGCTGTCAATCAGGCCGTTGATGTTGTCCAGACTCAGCGCCGTCACCGAGAGGGTGCCGTCCGAAAGCAGTTTCCCGCCCGCATTCAGCACACGACCAGCCGCCGATCCCTCGGTTGCCCCCTGCACATCCAGCCGCTTCAGGGCACTGATTTTACCGCCCTGATTATTAATCACCTGTGCCGAGCGCAGCATCAGCGCCCCCGCTGATACCAGTGTGCCTTTCTGATTGTCCAGTGTGCTGACCGCCAGTGTGGCATCCTGCAGGCTCGACACGCTGCCCTCCTGGTTGTCAAACCGCTCAGCCGTGGCGGACCAGCCCCTCTGGGTGCCTGTCCATCCCTGGGTATTCAGGATATTTTCCGCACGCAGGGATTGTGCCAGCTTGCTGAATATATGGCCCTTGCTGTTATCCAGTGTCTGGGTGAACCGCATATCCAGCGCGTCCAGCACCTCAATTTTTCCCTGTGCATTAAGGAGGCTCAGCGCATTCACCGTGCTGTACCCGCTGCTGGTCAGTTTTCCCCCCTGGTTATCCCAGCGGCCCGTCAGATCCAACTTCACTCCCTGTTTGCCTCGGATCTCGCCTTTCTCGCGGTTGGTCAGCTGTCCGCCCCACAGTGACATCCTGCCTTCGCTAAATAACGTCCCCGCGTCATTGTTCAGTAAACTGTCCGTGCCGCCCTGCCAGTGCAGATGTTGTTGTGCCGACAGTTTACCCGCCTGATTAATAATATCGCCGGTACTATTGAGCGTCAGATCACCGACCGATTGCAGTTTACCGCCGGTGTTGTCCATGCTGTGGGTGGAGACGGTCACCTGTTTGCCGCCCTGGGCGGTGCCACCGCGGTTGTCCCAGTGGCCATCCGTGTGGATATCCAGCGTGTCACCGGCCTCGATAAATCCCTGTTGGTTATTTATAGACTGTTGGATATCAAACTGCAGGTTTCCCAGGCTGACCAGATTACCCAATGTATTCTTCAGGTGCTGTGCCGTCAGTTGCAAATAGTTGCCCTGCATGTACCCGGACTGGTTGTCGATGCTACCGGCCGCTTTCACGGTCAGCTGTTGCTCAGAAAATAGCTTGCCCTCGCCGTTTTGGAGATCCCCCCCCGACGTCACATGCAATGCGGACAGCCCCTGCAACATGCCGCGCTGGTTATCGATAGTGCCCGTCGTGTTCACGGTCAGCGCTTGATCCGCTAACAGTTTGCCGTCACTGTTATTGATATGGAGGGCAGAGATATCCACCTGTCTGCCGCCCTGGGCTATCCCGTTGCGGTTATCCCAATTGCCCTGAGTGCGAATATCCAAGGCGTCAGTCGCTTCGAAAAGCCCGTGCCGGTTATCAATCGCTTGCCGGATGTCAAGCTTCAGGCGTCCCTTGCTGATGACCTTGCCCTTCGTATTATCCAGGCGTGATGCCGTCAGTTGCAGGTGTTCACCCTGAATGTCCCCAGACTGGTTATCGATATTCTCGTCAGCGTTCAGGGTCAGTGCCTGAGCGGCCGACAGTGTGCCGCCGCTGTTATCAATGCTACGGGCGGAGACATCAACCTGTTTGCCGCCTTGCAGGCTGCCGCCGTGGTTATTCCAGTGACCGTCAGCATGGATATCCAGAGTATCATCGGCCTGAATAAGTCCGTGCTGATTATCAATGTCCTGATTGATCTCAAGCTGCAGATGCCCCTGACTGACAATCTTGCCTTTCGTGTTCGTCAGCGTCTGTGCTGTCAGTTCCAGCGCTTCGCCCTGGATATTGCCGGACTGGTTATCGACGCTGCCGGCCGCTTTCAACGTTAGCGCCTGATCGGACAACAGTTTGCCCTCGCCGTTTTGGATATCACCTCCCGACGTCACGCTCAATGCGGACAGCCCCTGCAACGTGCCACGCTGGTTATCGATATTGCCCGTCGTGTTCACGGTCAGCGTTTGTTCAGCCAACAGTTTGCCGTCGCTGTTATCGATGCGCTGCGCGGAGACATCTACCTGTTTGCCACCTTGTACGGTTCCGCTGCGGTTATCCCAGAGGCCCTGGGTGCGAATATCCAGGGCATCAGCCGCATCGAGCAGTCCGTGCTGGTTATCAATCGACTGATGACTATCAAGCAGAAAATGGCCTTTACTGACGATCTTACCCTGTGCATTGTTCAGGTGCTGCGCCATCAATTGCAGCACTTCGCCCCGGATGTCGCCGGACTGGTTATTGATGTTGTCGGCGACGTTCAGAGTCAGCTTTTGTTTGGCCGACAGTTTGCCGCCACTGTTATCAATGCTACGGGCGGAGACGTCAACCTGTTTGCCACCTTGTAGGGTACCGCCGTGGTTATTCCAGTGGCCGTCAGTGTGGATCTTCAGAGCCTCATCAGTCTTAATAAGTCCGTGCTGATTATCAATGTCCTGATTGATCTCAAGCTGCAGATACCCCTTACTGACAATTTTGCCTTTCGTATTCGTCAGCTTCTGTGCTGTCAGCTCCAGCGCTTCGCCCTGGATATTGCCGGACTGGTTATCGACACTGCCGGTCGCCTTCACGGTCAGCGCCTGGCCGGACAACAGATTGCCCTGGTCGTTTTGGATATCGCCCCCCGATGTCACGTTCAATGCGGACAGCCCCTGCAACGTGCCGCGCTGGTTATCAATGCTGTTGCCCGTGGTTATGGTCAGCGCTTGATCCGCCAACAGTTTGCCGTCGCTGTTATTGATGCGCTGCGCGGAAACATCCACCTGCCTGCCGCTTTGTGCGGTTCCGCTGCGGTTATCCCAGACGCCCTGGGTGCGAATATCCAAAGCATCAGCCGCATCGAGTAATCCGTGCTGGTTATCAATCGACTGATGACTATCAAGCAGAAAATGGCCTTTACTGACGATCTTACCCTGTGCATTATTCAGGTGCTGCGCCGTCAATTGCAGCACTTCGCCCCGGATGTCGCCGGACTGGTTATTGATGTTATCGGCAGCATTCAGGGTCAGCTTTTGTTCGGCCGACAGTGTGCCGCCACTGTTATCAATGCTACGGGCGGAGACGTCAACCTGTTCGTTGCCCTGAGCGGTGCCGCCGCGGTTATCCCAGTGACCATCGGTGTGGATTTTCAGTGCATCATCGGCCTGAATAAGTCCGTATTGATTATCAATATCCTGATTGATCTCAAGCTGCAGATGCCCCTGACTGACGATCTTGCCTTTCGTATTCGTCAGCATCTGTGCTGTCAGTTCCAGCGCTTTGCCCTGGATATTGCCAGACTGGTTATCGACGCTGCCGGCCGCTTTCAACGTCAGCGCCTGATCGGACAACAATTTGCCCTGGCCGTTTTGAATATCGCCCCCTGACGTCACGTTCAATGCGGACAGCCCCTGCAATGTGCCGCGCTGGTTATCAACAGTGCCCGTCGTGTTCACGGTCAGAGCTTGTTCGGCCAACAGTGTGCCGTCGCTGTTATCGATGCTGTGCGCAGTGACATCCACCTGTTTACCACTTTGGGCGATCCCGCTGCGGTTATCCCAGTGACCCCGGGTGCGAATATCCAGGTCGTCAGCCGCATCGAAAAGTCCGTGCTGATTATTAATTGCCTGCTGGGTATCAAGCTTCAGCTGTCCCTTGCTGACGACCTTACCTTCCGTATTCGTCAGGTTCTGTGCCGTCAGCACCAGTTCTTTACCCCGAATGTTGCCGGACCGGTTATCGATGCTGCCGGCCGCTTTCAGGGTCAGTGCTTGATCGGCCAGCAGTTTGCCTTGGCCGTTTTGGATATCGGCCCCTGATGTGATGTTGATTACTGACTGACTCTGCAGTGTGCCGCGCTGGTTATCGATATTACCCGTCGTGTTCACGGTCAGCGTTTGTCCGGTCAACAGGGTGCCGTCACTGTTATTGATATGGTGAGCGGAGACATCAACCTGCTTGCTGCCTTGGGCGGTGCCGCCGCGGTTATCCCAGTGGCTCTGGGTACGAATATCCAGCGCATCAGCCGCATCGAGCAGCCCGCGCTGATTATCAATTGTCTGCAGGATGTCAAGCTTCAGGCGTCCCTTGCTGACGACCTTACCTTCCGTATTTGTCAGGTTCTGTGCCGTCAACAACAGGTGTTCACCCCGTATCTCTCCGGACAGATTATTGATGCTGCCGGAAGCCTTCACCGTCAGCGGTTGTTCAGACAACAACTGACCTTTGGTGTTATTGATATCAGCGCCCGACGTAATGTCCAATGCCGATTGACTCTTTAACGTGCCGCGCTGGTTATTCAGGCTGCCGATATCAAGCCGCAGGTTGCCGTTGTTACCCAACAGACCGTCGGTGTTGTTCAGCAATCCGGTCACCCGCCAGTGTTGCACCGTCTTTTCAAACGCCACCAAATGCCCCTGCTGGTTGTTCAGGGAACCGGCATTCAGGCTGAGTTGTGGCGCTTCAATGCGGCCGCCGGTGTTATCCAGCGCCCCGGCCAGCGCAAAACGGCTTTCCCCGACTCCTGTCTGAGACCAGACCGCCTTCTGGTTGAACAGATTATTGGCATCAATCTCCCAGCGACCAACAGCTACCCGTGCCTGTTGCGCGTCAATATCGCCCGGCGTTTTTACGGTCAACTGCTGACTGTCAATTTTTGCCTGTTGCAGGGCAACGCCACCGGCTTGTGCGGCAATCTCAGCACTGCTGGCCGCCAGTTGGCTTTGGCTGATATCCACCCGCTGGCCAGTCACTTTGATATTACCCAGACTGAGCAAATGGCCGTTGGCCTGAGTATTCTCCTGACTGTTCAGTGTCAGATTCGCTTTATGTTTCAGCGTACTGTTAATATCGCTGCCGGCCAGCAAATATCCGCGGCTCTGAATGCCCCGAGCCGACGTCAGCCGGATATCACCCACGGCCGCCAGGGTGCCGGACTGCTGAATATCACCGTCGCGGCTCTGTACCGCAAGCTGCCCGCCGCTGTGCAGTTTACCGTGATGTTCAAGCCCATTCCCGGCGGTCAGGGTGATATCCCCTCCCGCCTGAGTGATAGCTTCCTGCTCCCCCGATTGCCAGCTCAGCCGGCCTTCGCTGCTGACAGTCAGCGTTTTCCCCGCCTGCAAATGTCCGCCCTGATTACGCACCCCGACACCGGCTTCCGTGCCTATCATGCGGATATAACCGCTGTACATGCCGCCCATCTGCCCCATATCTATCGCCAATTCGGGCTTTTTGCCCTCCGCAGCCAGCGGCGTCACTGTTTTGCTGTCCACACTGATGCGATTACGCCCTGCCACCACGGCGATCTCTTCTTTGGCCCAGACGCCGGCATTCAGCTTCACGGCCCGCGCCAGAATATCAACATACCCGGCATCGTGGCGCGGGTCACCATTGAGCCCGCCGCCCTCAATGCTCACCACACCCCGCTCGACTTGATACCCCGCCAGACTGCCGTCGGCGTTCAACTGCGGCTTCCCGGTGGTCAGGGTCATCCGTCCGGCATTGATGGTGCCACAACCGTTGCACACAATCCCCGACGGGTTGGCCACAATCACCTGCGCCCGGCCGCCGGCCACTTCCAGAAATCCCCGCAGCTGGCTGGGCTTATCGCTGTTGACCTCATTAATAATAAACCGGGCCGGCACCGCGTTCGGATCGAGGCGGGGATTACCCTGTATTATTCCGGCCAGTTGGGTAGAAGTCATCAACGACGAGTTATTAAGGATAGCGCCTCGCTGGTCGACATCGAACTGCTGATAGGGGTTATGTGATACGCCGGCCTGATTGGGCGCATTGATATTGACCTGCGGCAGGCCATTCTGGGTTGTTATCACTTCCGGACGCTGAACAGGGGCTACCTGCCTGTCAGCGATAATACCGTCCGCCAACGCCTGTCCGGCAAACAGTGCTGCCCCCAGCAGCCATACCGCACGGCGTACCGTCACCCACAAGCGCGATGCACCGATACCACGACGCTGCCCGGGTGCGGTGCTGCAACTGCGGGCCAGTTCCGATACCACCTGCAATTCACCGTGCGTGCGGCTATAGATAAGGCAATAACACTGTTTGTTCATAAATCAGTCCGTCCAGATCAAATAAATAAACGCAATATTTGTTTGTGATTAAGGGTGAGTGTGGTTATCAGATTTCCAGATTGAGGCTGAAACCGCCGCTCACACCCGGGGTGTGAAAACCGGCGGGCTGGTAAAATGGCACCCCGGCAAACAGATCATAACTGAGCCGGTGCCACAGCGTGCCGCGCACACCCAGGGCACCGCCCGCCAATTGATGCCCGACGAGATGACGGGTGCCCGGTCCATCCACACGGCCATAATCCACCGCCCAGTAAAGCTCGTGACCGCGCGACAGCACATTCCAGGCCAGCTCATTACGCCAGAGCAGCCCTCTTTCACCGGACAGCATCTGCTCGCCGTCAAACCCGCGCACGGTATAACGCCCGGCAATCGCCAGCCTGTCCTGCGGTGTCAGCGGGTTTGCACTCCATTGCCAGCGCACTTTGGTGTGATAACGCCAGGGCTGTGTGCCCCATTTAAAAGGCACATTCAGGCCGATATCCCCCAGAGCCATTCCCGTGCGGGCACTGCCTCCGTGATAGGCTTCTTCCGGTGCCGGCAGCGCACCGAAGGCGCCGGTTCCCCGCCGCCAGTTGATGCCTGCATCCAGCGTGATGTCGCCGAAGTAACTGCGCTGGCTTAAGCCTAACTCCCAACCCGCAGTACGGCGGTGTTGTTGTGCTATTTCGATATTCCCCACAGCATTGGTGGAATGGCGGCGAAAAACCCGCAGATTGAGCGTGGTCTTATGCGACTGATTGCGAAATAACAGTCGGGACACAGTGAATTGGGCATTCTCGCTTTTGCCACTGTAGGTCAGGATTTCGTTCGCGTTGGCGATATTCTGGTGATAGGTGTAGTCGTTGTAGTTGGCAGAAAACGCCCAGTAACCGAGCGGGAAGACGTAGTTAACGGTACGGGCGCGGTTACCAAAGGGGCCGGGCTCAAACAAATCCTTACCGATGTTGGCATAGAACAGATCGTTCTGGGCAAAAGGCGCATCAATCGCCAGCGTCACCGACCCCAGATAGCGGCCAGTGCTTTGGGCTCCGCTGTCATCGAGTCCCAGACTGAGCCGGAACAGGCGCCCCTCTTTCCAGCTGATCCGCAGGTCACTGGTTGCCTCCTGCTGACCGGGTTCGATTTTAATATCGGCCTCAACACTGGGCACCCGTTTGAAATTTTCCAGCGCCTGCTCGATATCGCGCAAATTCAGGATATCCCCGGCGGTAGCGGGCATGGCATTCCACAACCGCCCACGCCAGGACACCGGCTCATCAAAGCGGATATTAGCAATACGGCCGGGCTGGAGCGTCAGCGTCAGCACACCCCCGGTCAGATCCTGCTCCTGCACCATGACACGGGTGGTGACATAACCTTTGGTCAGAATGGCATTTTGCACCTTGTTATTAACCAGCAAAATCCCCTGCCCGCCCAGGCAACGCCCTTTGGCATCCCCTGCCGCGTCCAGTGCCCACTGAAAACGGCGAGCGGAATCGCCTTCCAAACGTAAGGTATTGATCGTAAAACAAGGATGTTCATCCGCCGGATAATCAGACAGGCGCACGCCGGGGCGCGTAAGCCGGATATCGCTATCCGGTGTCTGTTGCTGCTGTAGCGCGTGCTGCCTTTCCTGCTGCCGGAGTTGCTCCTGAGCATCCAGCGTGACTGCACGTTGTTCTGCTACCTGTGATTGCTGTTTTTGCTGAATAAAAGGCGGGTCATCGGCCTGAACAGGGGAAAATGCGAGTACAGTCCATCCGGCCAGCCCGGCTATCATGTTGCGGGAAGTTACCGTTGCCATAGTAAATCCATCGGATACGTAATTATTATTAAACAGTAATAAGGGGATTTTAAGATAAAGTATTATGGTCGGCGGAGCTTAATTATCAAGCCAACAGGTGACATATTCATCACAAAGGCGTGAATTCAGACTGTTTCACTCTAAAAATGCAACAAAATGGCAATGAGTCAACAGAATAACAACACATTATGTGCAACATTAAGCAGATTAATTCGGGTCTTAAATTTAGCCAAAACAGAAATTAAACGAATATGACGAGAAAAGATGATGAATAGGTTATATTCAGAGTATTCCTAAGGTAATCACCCCGTTGAACGCTTTAGCGCTTACCGCCGGATAGGATTTTCTGCATCACCATCTGCCCGAACATGCCCGCAGATTGCCTGACCTGCCCCACGCCCTGACTCATCATGCCGGCCATATCCCCCATCCGTACACCGGCCCAGGCCAGTGCACCCAGCCAGACCATCGGCAGCACAATAAACAGCGTACCCATCACCAGCCCCATGATTAAATCATCCGAGGTATTCTGAATGCCGGCGAGATTGAACAGGCTGTGGGTCTCTGAGCCGTACAGGGCTTCCAGCAAATGGCTGTCCAGCCAGCGGGCGGTTTCCCACCAGAAGGTCAGGAAATTCAGGGCAAACACCGCAAACGTCAGCGTCAATACGGTCTTAAATTCATAGGCCGCAAATAACAGGATCAGCGGTATCAGGATATATAGGGCCATCAGGATCACCGCCTGTATCATCGGCAGTGCCTGACGTACCGCATCGAACACCGGCATCCCGAGTAACCCGCCCAATAACGTGCCGGCCGAGGCACCTATCCGGTTGCCGGCATCCAACAGGGTGGGATCAGCATTGCCCCCATAGCCCGCATACACATAGCCTTCCTGAGAAACCGCCAGATTGACCGGACTGATCAGACGGCGGATCACCGCTTCCTGGTATTCCTGCGTGTTTTTACCGAGCATTTTCAGTGCCGCCGACAAACGCAGCCATAATCCCGGATCGGCCTGAGCCAGTACCCGGTCTTTCAAGCCCGTTTTGGCGGCTGACCACCAGGCTTTGCAGGTCGGATATCCGCCCTGCCCGGTATAAGGCCGCCCATTGTCCCGGCTCGCCTGCCACAGAAAGTCAGCTCTGGGCGTGCGCGATTGCAGGGTTTGGTAATCCCCGGCTAAAAACGTGCGGCTGCCCAGCCAGTCGATATCATTCAGGGTAGCCGGATCGGGGGTTTGCCCCTGATCCCGTTGTTTCCACTGATACAGTGCCAACGCATAGCAATCGTGGGTGAAATCCTGTAACTCCGCCGCCAGTGCCGGATTGCTGATGCGGGTATGCTGCACCTCAAAGCGCACTTGCCGCAGATCCGGCCGGCAGGGAATGGCGGCCACCGCGGCCTGCGTCAGCCCCTTTGACAGCCGATGCACTACCGCCCACCAAAGGGGCACCGCCGCCGTCTGATTGTTCAGGCTGGAGAGCACCGGCGCATAACCTCGGTTATCCGGGGCTTTCGGTGTCCAGGTGCCACAACTTTTAGCGCGGGACACGTCGTACTGGAGGGTACTGAGGCTGACATTGACCAGCGGCACACAACAGACCACCATCACGAAAAAAGCGCAGTACAGGGTGTTTTCAATCCGGGCCAGTGATTGCAGGCCGCGATGGCCGTCCTCTTCACTGTTTTCCCTGACTTGCAGCCAGATAGCGATCACCTTGATCACTAAAGGCAGTGTAAACAGCCCGGTCGCTATCAGAATGTGCCATAACCCGTTATTGACCACCCAGCCAAGCAGGGTCAGAAAATATTCCAGATAGCTGTTGGTGGTCATTGCATTACCTCAATCGCGCCTGACAGGGCATATTCCCCCAGCAGAATAAACAACAGGCTGACCACCATCATCCGTATTAACGCGGCGCGGTGTGTCTTCTGATATGTTGTCCGTTGCCAGATTTTCCAGCTACCCCAGGCCAGTACGGCATACAGGCACCACCGCCAGATTAACCAGGCTTCGCCGGTTTTTTCCATCCAGTGATGCAGGGCAGCGGCTTTTTCGGGATGAGTCAAGCCCAACCAGCCTGTCACTGATGTGATAATGATGACCAAGGTGATAATGAGGCTTACCCGGATGCTTTTTCTCACTAACTTTGTCATGTGCCACCTTACCGCCGTTCACTGCTGGGCATTTCCAGCTGATAAAACCGCGCATCGCTATTGTCCGGCACCTGCTTTTGCGGATGAGCCTGAATACGGTGCGTGTCCCGCTCAATAATGGTCAGGATGGCGTTACGGGACAGTTCCCGTTTCAGCATCATTTCATTTTTCAGCGCATTGATTTCCCGATCCAGTGCCTCAATCCGCCGTTCCCCTTCGGCCAGTGCTTCCGGCTGGGCGGCCGCATTGGGTTCCGACATGCCGGTAATCAGCATACGCCGCATCAGCAATGCGGTCTCTGTGGTCTCAGCCATCGCCAGCTCGCCCGCCAGACGCGCGGTCAACGCGGCACTGTCCGGGTCTCGCTGCAATGCCTGGATCACACCTTTGGTGACGGCCAGGCTACCGGTTTTCAGTCTGGTCAGATTGGCAGCGGTGGGTTTTTCCGTGCCATTGACCAGTTTCACCAGCTGTTCAGTATTGGCTTTGGTGCCCTCTTCCAGCATCGGCGAAAAGCCGGTGCCGGCCACCGTCACGCCCGGCTGCTGCATTTCCCCACCGCTGGTGCATTCTGCGGCATTGGCACAGGTACGGATAGCTCTGTCGCCCAGCACTTTTACCACCGCCTCCGCCGCTTCGGGGGCATTCTGGAATTGGATACAGGCACCGCCATCACACTGTTGATGGCTGACGGAAGCCTGGCTCAGTACCGGCAGGTGATTCATCATATTAAATCCCGCGCTGGCTAAATCACGGGTGGGCCGGATGGCATTTTGTCCCTTGCCCCCCTGCTTCTTCCCGCCAATCCACGGATGCCCGCTGGTGCCTGTGGCTTTGCTGCCGGCATTATTGACTCTTACCGCATCTGCATCCCCGCTGTTCACCTGTGTCTTATATTCCTGTAGGGCAGCCGATTGCGTCCATTTACTGTTTTGTGCAAAATCCATCATCCGTCGGGCCATGTTCTGGCAATTAAACTGGGCCTTGTCGTACGCCACATTGGCCTGCAAGACCCCATTGGTCAGCATGTCATACAGCCCCGGGTTGGCACGCTGAATGACCATGGCGGGTAAGCTGGCGACAGCGCCGGTGGCCCCCTGGATAACTTCACTCATCAGGTTCTTAAACCCCGCCGTAATGCCGTTTAACTGATTACCGACGGTAGTTTTTAAGTCAAAATTGCCGCACATCAAATCGGAACTCCAGCCCAGCTCCAGTCCGCCCAGCAGGGTCAGGGAACGGCGGGTGGCCGGCTGTGAAATCACTGAGCCGCCCCCTAAGGTATAAAACAGCGTATCGGAGACCGCACCGGAGACATCGGCACCATAACCCAGCACACTGTTATTTACCTGCGGTAATGAGAGGGATACAACCGGTGTATTACCCTGCACAGAAGCGGTTGCCAGCCCACTCAATACCAGCAATAACCCGTTTATTTTCGTCATCATTCATCCCTTATTTCAGATATCGGTACTGCCAAGAAAACGCTGCCCGCGACGCTGGCAACAACTGTAGGGTTGCCACAGGGCATAGGCCTGATTGCCGCTGTTTGCAGCCGAATGTTCCCCGTCAGGAAACACCGCACAGGACGGACTTAACCGGGGTGATAATCGCTGCCATTGATGGTTCTGGGTGCCGGTATTTTCTGTCACCGGCCCGGGCGGTCAGTAGCCATCCGTACGCTGTCCCTTCAGGGCCTGATAAACATGGGGTTGCCCAACGCGGGTGATAATATCCGCCACCCGCTGCGCCACCACGGCAGACGCCTTGTCATCATCGGTCTGATTGACAAAGCCTGAGCGCGGGTAAATATGACCCCACAGATTGGCGGCCATTTGGCTGCCCAGCTCCCGCTGGCCGGGAATAAGCGCTTCCGGGTAGAACGATTCCGGTAAACCGGTACGCCATGCCATCGTATCCAGCGTGCTGAGAAAATAAGGCACCAACGGGGTGGCAGCACTGCGGCAGGAATACCCGGGGATTTGCCCGCCTATCAGGCGGGTGGCGGGATGCCCGATGGCATCGGCATATTTAAAACGCAGACTGGTCCGGCGCTGGCCTGCCATCTGGCTATTATGGTGGCCACCGCCCGCAGTCAGGTGGGATAACGCACCGGTGACAGCATTTTCCAGTCCGCCGGATAACCGGCTGACCTGTGCCATTTCTGCCCACGGATTGCCGCCGGGGGCGTGATAGGTGGACACCACCACTTCGGGGAGGTAGTGAGTGACTTTAACCGACGTTTTTACCGTACAGCCATGCCAGGAACAAAACAGCCAGTAACAAATACCGCTGACCCGCCACTGGATACAGGATGGCGAGAGACTGCTGACCACAATCTGGGCGGTGTTGAGGGAGGCCTGCGCAAAGGGAGCAAACGCCGCTATCAGCGTGATGACAACAGGAAAAGCAAGGCGTGGTGTCTTCATGGGGTACGCTGCTCCCTGAGGGCGCTCGCTTTTGCCACATCCACCGTGCCATACACCACATCACGGTCATCAAATACCACCGCTGGATATTTACGCACGCCTGATTGCCAGGCTTTAACAACAGCACGATAAGACTGAATCAGTTGCTGTTCCTGCTGATGCCATTGGGGTAATTGCAGAATAGCTTGTGCTTGAATAGCGGCTTGCTGCGGATCGGCAGAAAGGTGAGCGAAGATTTTCTGCCGCTGTTGTTCAGCCACATCCAGCCAGACAATTTGTGTCTCCGGGGAAAGATTGACGGGAGGATGCTGACTGTCGGTATAGATAACCACTTTCGCATTAGCCGATAATGAGGCCAGCACCCCCCCCAAAAACAATAAAGCCGACTTCCACATAGTCCACTTCCCGTTTTATCAAACACCGGGATAGCCTGAAGAAATATATTGTAAAAATCAGCCATTAATTAGTTTTCCGAAAAATGAAAAAAGGGACTGAAGAGCAAAGCAAAACCGCCCTGTTATTCATTAACGACTGCATGCAAATCCTGTCATCGGCCAGCCATTTCGCATCCACCGATCTGTTTCTGCCCAAAACGCCCATTTCGCCTGATGCTCTGCTGAACCTGAGCTGGCCGCCAGGTAATCCGTGGCAGTCACATAAAATTCCCGCGCCCAGCCATCGTAGAGATAAAAGTTCCCCCATTCCTCATAGAGCCGTTCCAGGACATATTTGGAGGCAATCCGGCTGCCGAGTGATTGGCAAAGCTGTTTCGCATGAGAATAAAAGTCTTTTGTCAGGCCGGAGCGCTCAAACCAGGTGTGAACCGTCAAGGTCAGTGCGACCTGTTGCCCAGTCTCATCAGTGCCGGTGAGCCTGACTCCGTCAGGATTTTGTTGCACCGTCACCCCATCCCCCGATACCGTCACCGAGGGTGAATCACTCTGCCAGCTTACCCAGCCTGTATTGCCGGCCGTGATAAGGCGAAATTTTGCGCCACGCCAGAGTACGGAAGGCCCCCGGAGACCAAACGATTTGTGATTGGCATTGCCGCCCTGGCTGTCAATGGCAACGGTATCAACCAGGCGTAACGGCAGGATAAATTCCACAGAGGATACGACTTGCTGATCATCAATGTTAGCGGTGACAGAGGCCAGCCCAGTATGACGACTGACAAGGGTTGCCGTTGCATTTCCCTGACGGTCTGTCCTGTCTTCTGCAAAAATCATATCGCCAAGGTTGCCAGACCAATCAACCGCTTTATCCGCAAGCCCCTGCCCATAAATATCGGTGACGGTGACAGTAAAAGTCACCCGATCTTCGCCATCCGCCGCGGCGCGGGTTTTATTGACCCTGATGGTGGATAACAGCACTTCATCAAACGCCATCATGGGGGCGGCCACTTTATGATCTTCAACCTGGATTTGCACCTGATGCAGCCCAGCAAACGTGCTGTTCAATCGAACTTGCGTTTGTCCCTGATGGTCAGTTTGTGTGCGTCCTGAAGACAACACACCGTGATCTGCTTGCCAACTCACCGGCTGATTTGCCACAGGTGATCCCAATGAATCTTGCACTATAGCCGTTAACACAATCGTATCCTGCCCATCACCTTTAGCCCTGACTTTGTCCACCGTGATAGCGGGTTTCTGCCGGCGTTCAAACATCACCGGAGCAGCATCAAGGATTTTTCCCGCCACCTCGGCTTTCACCGTTGCCCTCCCTGCGATGCAGCTGATTAACCGGGCTGTCGCTTCTCCCTGACTGTTTGTCTGTTCCTGCCTGTCCAGCAGTTGCCCGTTATTCGCAGACCATTGCACTTTGCTGTGAGCAACGGGGTGATCCGCTGCATCGCGCACGTTCACCGTATAAAGAATGCTGTCCTGACCATCGGCAATCGCGGTTTGTTTGACCACCTGAAGCGTATGCGTTAGCGAGGCAATAAAGCGGATCGGAGAAGCCATCACCGTTTCACTGCCAACCGCCACTGCTACTTCTGCACTTCCTGATACTTTGCTGGTTAAATAGGCGGTGGCCTGCCCTTTCGCATCAGTCATCAATGAAAATGAGGAGAACTGGCCGAGCGGGGTCTGCCAGCCAACAGTCTGATTGGGCACAGGTTGACCATCGGCGTTTTTAACCGTGACCGTCAAGGTCGCCCTCGATTGCCCATCCGCCTTAACGCTGTGCTTATCAATGGTGATTTCGGGTATCAGCACCGCATCAAACTGGACTGAAGGTGCAACAGCAACCTCTTCATCCACGGAAACACGTACTGTGTGCAGCCCCTGCTGACGACTGTGCAGCACGACCAATGCCTGCCCCTGCACATCTGTGTTCTGCCGGGTTTGGGATAATTCGCCTTTATCACTTGACCAGATAACAGCCTGATGAGGGACAGGAGTGCCTTCCTGATCGGTGACAAGGACGGTATAGAGCACACTGTCATGACCATCGGCTTTGGCCTGCTTTTTATTCGCTGTCACCTGCCATCGCTTTTCGGTCGGCAGACTCACCATCATGATTTCTGCCCGGCTGGAGCGATTACCCCGATTATCAACGGCAACCCCCGAAAGCCGGACGGGTTTTTCCGTAGTTTTCGGCAACCGTAATGTCACTTTACCTAGTTGCTGATCAAGTATTTTTCCGCCTGCCTGCTGTAATTCACTGGTATCCAGCTCTAAACGTGCCAGGGGATATTGGGATTGGATAACCGGCACAAAGGTCACTTCCTTGCCTTCATAGCCTTTAACCGAAGTCGGAAAGGTCAGCGTCAGCAGCGTTTGCTTCTGATAATCCAGTACCATATCACTGCGCCGGTTCACAAAATCCCACTGACTGGATCTCAGGCTGTGCAGGGGTGCGACTGCGTTCGGGTCAAGCTGATGGCTGAACGGGACACCCAACCGATAATTGAGGTTCAGGGTAAAACGGTTCTCACTGGTCCCTTGTTTACCCTGCCGAAAATCGGCACCCAATGAGACTAAGGGGACTGGCGTGTAAGTCAGCCCGGCGGTGACGCTGTACGGATTTTTCTGGCGTTCTGATTTACCCAATAAGGCAACCTGCTGCCCGTCATAGTGTTCATACGTCAACTGCCCGCCCCAGTGAGGAAAAGCCGGCAAATACGCTTCGGCCTGAATATCCCAGCCATTGGCCGGTCTTGCGTCAAAATCCGTGAGCCGGGCGGGTTTCCAGTGAGATAAGCGCCGGTAAAGATTGGCGGACAGTTTGACGTTATCATGCCAGGCTTCCAGCCCGATGCTGTAACGGTGATGCTGCTCCGGCCACAACGCATCCCAGAAGACATTGGCACCCCAGAGCCAGTCATCGGCTAAATAGCGATAGCCGAATCCAAGTGTGGTTGTTGTCTGACCGTGATGGGTTTTTACCCCTGACTGGCTGAATGCGGTACCCGAAACCGAGTGATAAAAAGGCAGCAACCCATCCAATGCAATGTCTTTTAACGCAAAATGGCTGTCGAAAGGGAGTGTAAGGCGGGCATTGCCGTATTGATTCAACCACGGTGTCAGTGCTGATGTGACCGCAGACGATAATTGCTGGGCAGCCAGTGTTTTTGCTGCCTCACCGGGCGATTGCGATTGGGTAAGTTGCCCCCATTGGGTGGTGATTTCGGCCAGTTTTTGTACCTGCGGGTCTTGGGTTTGTTCTTCTGGCATAGCCTGACCGGGAAAACTGAGTGACAGGCTTAACAGGCCGACAATCGAAGATTTCGCCCTGCTGAAGCGACGGGATTGGATTTTTTGCACCACGAGTTGTTACCCTTTTCATTAATGCTGAAAGGGGTAACATGCCGAAAAAACAGCTTAAGTACCGCGCTTAATTCTTTTTTCGAAAATGAAAATTAATTGATAATCACACATTGGATTCAACTGGAATTTTCCATGTAATATCCATTTTTTATCCACCAAAATGGCTACTTCCAATTTACTGAGTAGTTTTTCACGGGTAAATGTACCTACCATATGTAGTATCTGTTGTTTTTTTGGAATGACACAACATTTTTAATATGTTTATTTGTGAAGTTATAACTTTATAATAAATTTTCTAAATTAATCATGCCTAGGTATTTTCATAAACTGAGTTTTTACAAAGCATTCTGAGAATACCTCAGGCACTTAGTTTTCATATTCGTAGATTTTAAAATCATGTTGTTTTTTAGAAATCTTTCTTTTCAGAAAGAAAACAATTCTCTGTGCTTTATGGTTACAACACTAACCTTATTAAAAGGGAGGCTTGTGATCATATATATTCAGTTTTGGATTTGGGGTGCTAGCATTTTGGGTTATTGAGATATTATCATTAGCGTCAACGTTGTATAGATTATGTAGTCTTGAATCAAGAACATAATTATTGGATTCTGAGTAGCTAGGGTTGATATTTTTAGTATCTAACCAAAAATATCCACTATTTCCATACTGATCATATACTTTTATCGTTGTTTCAAGATACTGCCACCAATAACTTATTGGCCCTCCCAAATTCCATTTTCCTGAGCCACCATGATGGTTATAGGCCCATGTGCAACAAAGATGCTCACGATTTCCCTGTTCAGAATATTGATCATAAATAGTCACGACAGAACTGTAATCACCAGGGAAATTGATTATAGTTTTCTGTTGTCTCTGGTGGGGGGTATCGGGCCAGATGTAAGCCCCATAAAAGTTTTTATACCCATCTGCGAGACACCAGCCACATAATCCATAATACCCACTTTGAGAAAGATAACCATTTACATCAAATTTTATAAATCGATAGCTATCCTTATTGCAAGACAAATAATAGTTGTAAACAACCGATGCATCTCCACTATATGTAGTGGCTTTATATTTATCCCAGTTAATATCTTTAATGGTGTAAATAAAAGATGCCTGTAATCTGGGTTCGATAGATTTGTGTGCGTCAGAGTTAAGTGATGAAGTCATTGTTCCAGAAGGATAACCAGGAACATTAAAATCTATTTTAAAACCAATTCTCATCGAGCTTATGTTTTGGGTGGATATATAGAATACTTTCTGCACATCACCACTTTCTAATCCTCCCGGAGGCGTTCCTTGAGTAACAAAGTCGTTAGGGCTATCAGCTACATTCCACCCTTCATTAGTAATGGGATTTTCTGAAATGTAATTCAATAATGTAATTGACGCTTTTTTTGCAATATCAGGAGGAATAAGGGTGCCGTTAGCTATTAACTTATAAGTAACATACACCCTGATTTGGTTATTACCATTGTTGAACAATATAGGATCTGAGGTATCCGTTGCTATGTTAAATTTAGGGAATAAAAGGCCGGAATTATCTTTATTCATAACTATTTCCTTACCTATAAGATAATTATTTCTTATGATGAAGTTGTTTTCATCACAAATACATATGGATACTGAGTGATACAAATGATGTTTTCTTTTTCACTGACAATCTAACCATGAATATGCATTATAATAATCTTGCACATTTCATTACTGAACACAAACAATATTTATTTTTTAATTTTCGTTATATAATTATCATTTTATATTTTTTAAACATGTGAGTTTCCATATAATACTGTGATGTCCGTATGTTTTTTTAAATTTATTTTCATATAATTTATATATTGAACTTGGTTGTTTACTTAAGTTTTTATAACCAAATTTATAACATTGCCAACAGTAATTGTCACAACACAATAAAGTTAATAACATTTACTTTAAATACGTATCCCATTTTTCATTAATGTTTTTTTCTAAATTCAACTTTAGATTCTAATATCTATTTCTTTATATTTTTATAATAGGAGTATACTCAATGAGTAATACTGCAAATTTCTTTACTCAGGCCACCAATTTCACGAGTGCTGTTTCTAGTGGTGTTGATCCCCGTACTGGCTTATTTAATGCTCATGTTACCTTAGGTTACCTGATAGGTAACTATAATCATGGTCCTTCCCTGCCATTGACTCTGAGCTATTCTCCACTTACCACTGTTGATATTGGCTTCGGTAAAGGTTTCTCTCTGGGTTTATCAATCTATGATTCTGACAGCCATTTGCTGGTTTTATCTACCGGAGAGCAATATAAAGTGCTGGAGAATAACAACGGTGTTTTTTTGCAACAACAAAAACTTAAAAATATCCGTTTTGAAAAAGATATAAAAAATGATTGCTACCGGATTATCCATAAATCCGGTGAGGTAGAAATTCTGACTGGCCCCAATAACGCATACAGCCTCAAGGTACCAGTGAAATTACTGGCACCTGCCGGATATGCGCTGATATTGGGTTGGGATTATAGTCGGGGACAACAGCCACGTCTGAGCTCTATTCAGGATGCGTATGACACCTTGCTCTCTGTAAAGTACGATGGCGATACCAAAACCACAGTACAGCTGTTACCTGGCCAGAAAGAAGGGTACGACACTGAACTCTGGTTTCAGAATGGCTTACTGGGCAGTATTCATAACTTCAGTTTGGAGGGCTCCCCTTTAGTGTGGCAGTTTAATTATGACACTATGGGATATAATGGTGAATGGGGTTTATGGCTGACCAGAATGACGGCTCCTGGTGGCATGAGTCAGACTGTTCGTTACCGTAATGATGGGCAAGGGCATCATTTCCCGGATTCAGCCCATTTACCACCACTGCCGTTCGTAACTTTGTTTACTCAAACTCCGGGGGGAGGACAGCCAGAGATAAAAACAACCTATACCTACTCAGACAATAACTTTATTGGTGGTTATTCTGGTGTGGACTGGGATAGTCAACAGGATAATTTATATGCAATTTTAACTGATTATTCGTATTGGTCTGAAGAAAGCAGTACTTGCAATGGTCAAACAAAAATCTGTAAACGCACTTATAATAATTACCACTTGCAAGTAGAAGAAAAGACATCCCAAAATAGTTGCACTCATAAAACTACGATAGAATATTATGCAGTCGTTGGTCAGAACTTTGATCGCCAACCCCCCCAGTTTCAATTACCGAAAACCAGTACAACAATCTGGGAAGATAAAACCGGCTCACGTAGTGAAATAACCCATACTGTATTTGATGATTCAGGGAATCCTGTCAGTAATATTACTTTGAGTGGTAAAACACAGGCGCAAATTAGAGAAAAAATAGAATGGGAATACTATCCAGCGACCGGCAGCGGTAATGATTGCCCTCCGGATCCTAACGGTTTTACCCGTTTTATGAAAACAATGATAACAACTCCAGCCCCTTCAAATTATACAAGTCCGCTACAAAAAACGATATATCGTTACAGACAATATAATAATCCGCCCAGTAGTACGATAATTGCCTCTGTCTTAAAAACAAGTGAATCTCATTACCTGGGTAACCAGTTAATTGGTCAAAATAGTTATGAATATGTCGATAATAAAGATAGGAATGAATTTGGGCGATTGAAAACAGTAAGCAATACGCATTATCCAAATGGAGCAATGTACTCTGCTTATACAGAACAACATGATTTTAATTTTAGAGTTGAAGGAAATCAGTTAATACAAACCCATACTATTACCAGTTCCGATAAATTACAGTTAACGCGACGCGAAGCCCGTTCACGTTTTACCGGGCGGTTATGGTCATCAACTAACGCACAAAATGTGACTTCAACTGCTGCCTATGACAAGTTAGGCCGGGTCATTCGTTCAACTATCAGCCAAGGCACGAACTATGAAAATACCCGAACTTATCAATATGAACAATATCAAAACGGTGCGACTCCTTTTCTTGTCACCATCACCGACAGCAATCAAAACCAGCTTCGCTATGGGTTAGATGGAGCGGGAAGGAAAATTAAACTAGACACAAAATTAAACGCACAAAAGAGTGTTTGGCAAACACTCCACAAGCAAAATTATGATGAATTGGGGCGTGAGCTTACGGCAATGTGGCTTGACTATAATGAGCTTACGCAATCCAACATAGAACGTGCGGTAACACAAGTGTCACAGACAAATTCTTATGATGATTGGGGGCAGAACAATATTGTATCGTCCACTGACGGCACACAACAGTACAATTTTACAGACCCGGTTGCCTTGACAGTCACCACGTTCAACAGTGGTAAAAATGACAATCGGACAGGTAAAACTGTGACTACTTATAATTCAGATCATCAACCGATTACGATTGCACTGTATGACAAAAATAACGTTTTATACAGCCAAAGCGCTATGGAATGGGATGGGTGGCATCAGTTACGCAAACAAACTGATGAATTAGGCCGTGTGACGACTTACGAATATGACAACTGGGGACGGGTAACCAAAACTACTTTGCCTGATAATGCGGTTATCACCAAAAAATATTGTGATTATTCCCCCGAAAACCTGCCAGTTGAAATCGCAGTCAATAACGTTGTTTTGGGGACACAAAGTTTTGACGGATTGGGCCGTTTGTTAACAACTTCATCCGGTGGCCGCACTTGGCAATATAGCTATGACCTAAGCACAGATATCTATCCAACAACGGAAATAACTCCGTTGGGGCAAAAACGTCAACGTCTCTATATTGCTGCATTGGAGAACGCGCTTGCATCGGTTTCTACAAGCGAAATTAGTCAGAATTTCCAATACAACAGCAACGGTTCTGTTAATTCTACTTCAGAAAAGAACGCTAATACTGGAAATAACGTCCTGTCATATCAATATTATCCATCAGGTCGGCTGAGCAATGAAAACCTGGATGGTAAACCTACAAATTACGCTTATACAACAGCTAACAGATTGAAAACTTATACACACGTTGATGGTGCCGTACAGACCATAACCCCGGATACGTTTGGAAGAATAACTGCAATCGCAGATAAAGATATGCAGGTCACTGTAAAATATGATGACTTGGGACGTTTATATTATTGGCAAGGTATAGATCTAAAGAGCAAGAAGACCTTAAGCACTACGGTTAAATTTGATGATTTCGGCAGAGAAATAAGTCGGAATATAAAAGGAGAAGAAGATTGGTCTATAAATCAATATTGGAATAAAAATCATCAAATTAATAATAAAGAGACTCTCCTCAATAGCGTCTCTGTCCGCAACGAAACTTACGCCTACGATAACCGTAACCGATTGACAACCTATAGCTGTACAGGAACACAAGCGCCGACTGATAATTATGGCAATGTTATTCGTAATCAAACTTTTTCTTATGATGTCTACGGTAATATCCAAACATGTACATCAAATTTCGCTGATAATTCAACAAATGTAACAACCTACGTGTATGGGAATATAAAAGATCCATGTCAGTTAACCAGCGTCAAACATACGCACCCGCGTTATCCCTCAGGATTGCTGAAATATGATACCTCAGGCCAGTTGACGCAAGATGAGCAAAATAGAAACTTGAGTTATGACCAACTTGGGCGTCTGTTCAGTGTGAAAGACAGTAATGGAACAAAAACCAATTATACTTATGACCCACTTAACCGGCTCAAAGGACAAGGCACAACATCTTTATATTATCGGGGTAATCAGCTGATCAACATTATTGAAAGCGATAACAGTACCCGTCTGCTCAATACTGATACAGGCTGTTGTGCGCAGTACAAAACGGGTAAAAAAGCCGGTGTCTGGCTCACCGGTACAGACAGCATGAACTCAGTTATTACTGTCGAAAATAATGGTGATAAAGAGAACTACGCTTATGCAGCTTATGGAGAATCTCTGTCTACTGCGCGTGGTGTTAGTGTGCTGGGTTTTAATGGCGAACGTAAAGATACTGTGCTCAATGCCTACCAACTGGGTAATGGCTATCGAGCCTACAGTCCTTCGCTCAGAAGATTCACCTCACCTGATAGTCTGAGTCCATTTGGTGCAGGAGGAATAAATGCCTATGCTTACTGTCTGGGAGACCCCATTAATCTGGCCGACCCATCAGGGCACTTGAGTTGGCAGGCATGGCTAGGTATTGGTCTGGGTATTTTGGGGCTGGGAGTAGCAATCATCACTGGTGGCATAGCGATAGCAGCAGCGGGAGGCGTTATGGCGGCGATCAGTGCAGCATCGGTTACCTCACTGGCAGTGGGCGCGCTCGGGGTAGCATCAGATGTGACAGCCATTGTGAGTGGGGCGTTGGAAGAAGCTTCTCCACAGGCTTCATCTATCTTGGGTTGGGTTTCACTGGGAACGGGTGTGATAGGTCTTGGTGTGTCAGTGGCCAAAGCAGGCGTAAAAGCGGTTGGGAAGCTTGATGCACTATCAGAGCGAGTCGCCACGATACAACGAGAAGGACTGGGTGGCAAAAGCGCTGTTAATGCTGCTAAAAGGATGGCACAAAATGGGAATGAGCTGGCTGAATCTGTTAATAATACTGGTGTAGGTAAAGGTATCTTAGAGAATACCAAACTTAAATTCTATGATGTTGAGAAGAATTTAGCCGAAGAGGCAATACGCAATAAAAACGCGGTAGTCACTATTGTCAGAAATGCTGAAGATCTTGATGTCCTATCTGATACATCAAGATCGCATAAGTTTATTTTTAATGAAAAAGGTACATTAGCCATAGGAAGTATCAGTAAGAAAGTTGACCCTAAAATGCTTTCTCATCCCGTATTAGCCAAGGAGGCTGACGGATTGAGTGTCATTAGTGCCGGATATCTGTTTAAGTCAGGCAATAAAATTTCTTTAGTGAATCACTCAGGCCACTTTAGGCCACCTTTTCATAGCTTAACTCCAGTCTCAGGATATATAAGAAGAGAATTTAGCCTAAAAACTGAAACTGTTTTGGCTGAGTCATTCAAACATGGGATACTAAAACTATTTCGATAATCATTATTAAATAAAGAACATGCGGTTACATGATGAGGCCTTTTAACGCTGGTAACCGTATTTGTAGTAAATGATATGAAAATAGTTCAACTTTGGAATTAACAATGCTAATAGTGAATCAAAAAACATCCAATTTATGTACGCGCTTTTATGAAGCTGTTAGCACTGTGCCTGCATTATAGCCTTCTTTGTAACTTAGCTTCTTGGTGATATCTATTCCAGAGCAAGCCAACTTCATTCTGACAATAGCGCATTCATTTCACTTAAAAATTTCCAAAACACGATAAATAGTTACTTGCTGTAATCGTCTCTCTTTTTAGTCATCTTGTTGGTGAGTATATCTACACTGATTGGGGAGTAATGCTATGACATATTTCCATTTATTTTTCCACAATCTTTTTGTACTGACGATACTGATAAGTCAGTCCACACTGGTGGGAGAAAAGTGAACCAGCCACCATATTTGGATTGTTAGAGTAGTCATTCACAAAAATCAGAACACATTCATGGCGGATTTAATTTGTAATCCACGTACAATATCCATTTTTTCAGCCACCAACACCGCCGCTTCCAGTTCACTGCACTGATGCTCGCACATTAACGCCCGCCGTTCGGCCTTTTCTTCTTTTTCCGTCATCCCCAGCGCCAGATACAGGCTCGGCGGCACAACCCGAAACAACGCGTCGATTTTTTTCGCCAACACTACGCCTTCGGTATAACAACGGGGAAGTTTACTGGCAGAGAGCAACACGGCTTTCTGCTCTTCATTCAGTTTTTTGAAACGGGCGATTTGCTCGACTTCATCCGGTGGCATAGTCAGGCACAGCCACCATTCCGCCATATTCAGCATTTTTTCAGCCGTATCCGGGTAGTCAGCGAGGTTTTGTGTGGCGAGCCACAGCCAGGCGCCCAGTTTACGCCACATCTTGACGACCTTGGTCATATAGGGGGAGAGCAATGGGTTGGTGGTGGTGATATGCCCTTCATCAATCACCAGTTGCAGTTCTCTGTCCTGATACTGATCGCGTTCAGCCAGGTTATTCACGGTATTGATGAGTGAAACCATCGCCAGCGCCATTTGTGCCGAATAGTTTTCACGCGCCAGCGTACCCAAATCAATCAGGGTGACATCCACTTCCGGCCAGGGCGTGCCGGGACGGTTAAACAGTTCCCCTTCAAAACCCTGGGTAAACATCGACATGGCACCGGCCATTTCATCCGCGCGTGCCCGACGATGTGCCGTGATTAACGGCTGGCCGTGTTCATCCTGTTGATGATTGCGGGCGATGGCATACAGCGCATTCTGTAAATCTGAGGCGATCATCTGGCGTTGTTCTTCATGACTGGTGTGAGCCGCCATCATAATGGCTTCGCGGATCAAACCGCGATCTGAGCGGGTCAGGCGCTCTTCCTCTTTTTTCTCGCCGCCGGTGATCATCAGCCGGGCAGCAATTTCCATCTCGCCCAGAATATCGCGCTGTTCATCATTATTGTCGTCTTCCTGTGATTCATCAGGAATGTCCTGCCATTGATTGGGGCTGAGTTGCAGCAGTTGATGGGCATCGGCAAACAGCGCCAGACTGACGCCACAGCCCGGTTTGATACCGATTTTATTGACCGTCAGCCCCAGACTGGCGTAGTAATCGGCGAGTAAACCAAAACTGTTCCCCGCTTCGACAATAAACAGGCGCGGTCGGTGGATAGCCATCAGTTGAACCAGAGAAGCACACAGGGTGGCGGATTTGCCTGCCCCGGTCGGACCAAACAGCAATAAGTGCGCATTCTGGGTGCGATCCTGTTTGTTCATCGGATCGAAGGTCAGCGGCGCACCACCGCGATTAAAAAAGCTGAATCCCGGATGCCCGGTGCCGGTTGAACGCCCGGTAACCGGCAATAACCCAGCCAGATGCTGTACCCAGGTCAGACGGCTGTACCAGTGTTTCCTGTCCTTCTGTGGGTTAAAACACATTGGCAGGGCGCGCAGATAGGCATTCAACGGGGACACACTGAATTCCGGTCGCACCGGCTGTAATCCGGCACTCAGCAGGGTTGATGATAACTGATGCGCCCTCTGGTTCAGGTCAGTGATATCGTTGCCCCGCACCAGAAAGATCAGCGCGCTGCGGTACAGTTTATGGCGTCGTCCCAGTAAGGCTTTGACTTCCTGCACATCCTGCCGGACACGCACCGATTCGGTATTTTCCCCCACGGCATTTTTTGCCAGCCGGGTAAAATCCGCTTCCAACGTATCCTGTGCCTGCGCCACGATGGTCAAAGAAACCACGGTGCCTTCCGGCATCATATCCATCAGGGCATTGATATTATCCCCCCGTTTCACTTCCCCCGTCAGCGTGCCCGGTTCTGGCGGACGGCGCAGACGTTCAACCGGCACCGCTTTATGTGGCAGACCATCAAACCACCAGATGCCATTGTCAGGATCAGACACCGGCGGGGTAAACCACAGGCTTTCGGCAAAGTCATTATGGATCGGGAGATCGAGCTGCAGGGGCGTTTCATCACTCACCGTGCGATAAAAATCGGCTTTTGCCATACCCCAGTCCGGGGATGGATTAAAATGACGTAACAACCAACGATGGATCTGCGCGCCATGCTGCCGGACAGCCACAATTCCCGCCGCCGCCAGTGACGACACCAGACGCTCGCAGACCTGATTGAGTGCGGCCACTGAAGATAACGTTGAGTGGTTTGCCTGTGATTTGTGAGCAGGCAGCCAGCGATAGACTACCATACGCGTCTGTCGTTGTTGTCCGCGCCACGGTTGCCCTGTGATCAGGCTATCCTGAAATATCCCCTCAGGCCGGGCAATGCTGTTCAGATGGCGTTCGGACTCGGCCAGAAAGGCCTCCGTAAAAGCCGTACCTTGCGCCCAGGGTTTGACGTAATCCCGTAATGTATTGAGATAGGCCGCAGGATCATCTTCGTCCTGACAAAAAAATTGCACCACCCACGGTGAGATATCGTCCTCTTCCAGACTGTCCTGGATCGCATCTTCCAGCTGATCCCGAATTTCAATCAGTCTCTCCATTGGACGCCCTTCGGTGGCAACAGGCTCGATGCGGTAGACCGCCCCGACAGAGACACCATCATCCAGCAACAGGCATTGCCCGTCTTCCAGATATTCCACCCAGGGAAGATAATCGATAATGGAAGGGTTGGCCCGGTAAATCGCGGCTTCATCGGCTTCACGCAGCTGGCCGGGGCGGTGCAGCGGTTTGGGGATTTCCATCACAGCGCCTCCGTACGTTCACCCGGCAGGGCGTACTGCACCTGCTGATAAAACGGGAACACGGTGCTGTAGCCCGGTATCGGCGTATTGCCGGCGGCCAGATGCGGGAAGACATACATCACCATATCGGGGTTGAGGAGACGGGGAAATTGCTGACTGATCTCATGCTCAGCCGAACGGCGGTAAGGGTCAGGCGCTTCCAGCGCTCGTTTCCGTTCGGTCCCAGTCAACGTTCTGCGCAATGCGGTTCTTGCCTGCACGGCAGTGTGACCGGCTTTATTGCCCTGTCACATCGCCAGCACCGTCTGCTTTCCGGCAGGCAGCAACGTGTCTTTCGAGGTTGAACAACCGGCCATCAGCCCTGACAGACACAACACGACAACCGCGTTTATTTTTCGCATAGCTGAACCTCCGTAGTGTCAATGGCAGTAAAGGTGGCAAACTCAGGATGGACGGCCAGTTCCGATACCGTAAACGGCAGACGTTCCCACTGTTCAGACTTAGCCCTGATTTTGCCTGCAATAACCGCTTGCCACTGGATTTCTGTCAGACGAAAGACGGTAAAATCACCGTCACTCAGTAGCCGGCATCTATTGCCAATGGTGAGATATAATCGGCTGTCTTTTTCATGAGAGGGTCGCCAGTCAAGCTGAATCGGTGCCTGTTCAACACAGGGCGTCATATTGATTTGCAGACAGTAAGGCTGGCTGGTGCAAAACAGCCAGTGAGAAGGCGTGTGTTCCATTAATCTAAATCTTCCTGAATATCATGTTGAGTAGGTTCACTAAAGTCGTAGCGCACTTTACGGCCTTTCGTTTCGTAATCCATCGCCAGACTTTGGGTGATATGTACCACAACACCGGCACCGGGCGGGACGTAGACTGCATCAAACGTCTGGCTGTAACGTTGTTTGAGCCATTCGGTGATGTCATTCATGCCACCGGCCAGGGCTTTTCCTAATGCCGCCTGTCCGGCGTTACCCGTTAAAGCAGAAGTGATGCCGCCCGCGCCGTTGGTTTGGGCGGTTCGCTGACTTTCGTTCAAAGCGTCCCCGGCTGAATTCATGGCTGAAAGGGCAAACAGCGTCGGCAGATAGGTGCTGGCATTGGATTTACGTTCGCCGCTGATACAGGGAATGCCGTTTTCATCGGACAGCCAGCCGATACCCTGCTGATTTTGCCCTTTGCCCGGCAGGGTACGCACGGTGCCATCCTGAAACACAAAGGTGATGGAATTGACCTGCCCGCGTACACAGGAGAGGGTCCAGTCACCACTGGCCGAGCCGGAAACCACGGCGCCTTCCACTTCCGGCAGTTCGATGCCGTTGGCGGTCAGGTTGTCTTTGCCAATCAGAATCTTGAACGGGTAAGGGTCAGTGACTGTGCCATTGACAGGCACCCGGCCTAATAACGCGGTCATCGCCTGACTGCCCACCAAAGTGGCATTTTCCGGCAAGGTATAGACCGGTTTTTCGTTTTCTTCCTTCAGCGAGGCATTCGGTGAGGTATTTTGCTCCGTTGCCGGTTGTTCACTTAAAAAAGAAGTCGGAAATTTCGCGGCCGGTTGGCCGTAAGCCACGTTTTGGTTCTCAACCGGTTTTTCATCGGCAGGCGTCACCCAAATGAGTTCATCCTGCCCCCTGACTGGATTGGACGCATACTGATTCCCTGCCAGTCCCAACCCAAGGGGTATTGAACTATCCTGAGAAGGCAACGGTGCTGAATTTAATCGTTCTGTCAGTAAATCAATCTGTGCCAGCAAACTTTGTTGCTCATCCTGCAACGTACGCTGACGCTGTTCATCGTCCTGACGGATGGCGGCAACCGCTGCATCTATCTGGCCGGCAACATCAAGGCGCTGGTGCTTTAACTGGTCATTTTCTTTCAGGATATCGGTATTCTGCTGACTTAAACGTTTCTGCTCTGCCCGCACTTTATTCAGAGCCCCTATCAGGGTACGCAGGGTATCTTCCGGCGTATCGCCCCCGACACCCAGCGCCTGTAACTCCTCCGGTGACAGCGTGGCCAGCACATGATTCGACGTCGTGTTGGGCACGGCACCTTCCGGTGAGCTGCAACTTTTGATACCGATAAATCCACCAATAACCAGCACTGTCGGCACCAGTATTTTCACAAGACTGTTGGATTTAATCTGCATCGCGGCCTCCCGGTTTCACCGATACCGGCTCAGGGATAAAGGCGTTCTCCGGCCGCCCTTTTGTGACGAGGTACAATACCGTCGTATCCTCCGGCGACCCCGTTTCACCCAGCCAACGATGCTGGAACGTAGCCGCGACAAATTTCCCCTGTAAGGCTCGCGGGTCGAGGGTGAGAGTGCGTTTAGCCGTATTGCGCAGTTTCAGCGCGATGACCGTGTGAGGGTGTAATCGCCAGCCTGCCAGCGGAGAGATGGCTATCGGCTCTGACGGGTAGAGGGTGGTGATGGATGGGGTCAGATGCAGATTCACTGGCTGGATGCCGGCCACTGGCTCGACGGTACGTAACGGGGCATACAGTTGCTGCGCGGCATAACGGGTTAAGGCGACCGGAACGGGTGCCAATAATTTGGCGTTGCTTTGCGATTGTGATTTTCCAGTCGGAAGGGATTGTTTTTCATCCGGGTAAACAATACGCACGGGTTCCGTTGTGCCCGTTTTACTCGCGGTGATATCCAGTAAAATGATTTCGCCGTTTTCGCTGTCCTGCAATTGCAAACGGGTTGGCGGGAAGGCATTGTGGGCTTTCAGGTATACCGCTCCGCCGGCACTTTGTACCCGCAATTTATCACTGAGTGACGGCGGCAAACCGATACGCATATTCCGGTCAGCAAAAATAATCCGCTCCTGACCGACTTTAAGCGTCACCGATAACGGAATACGTTCCCATTTCAGCAGTTCATCAGCCTGTGTGCCGACGCTGAACAATAACAAACTGACCCGTCCCAGCCAGCGGCAAAATGACACTCTGTTCATTGAAATACGCCCTTTTTCTCTTCCTGTGGTTGTGGCATCGCTTCCAGCCGCTGGGGCATTCCGTCGTAACAATCCAGTGCCAGCCCGAAGGGATTACGTTCGGCATCGCCTGCCCAGCGCACCACTTTCAGCGGATAACGCACCAGTGCCCGTTTAACCGGTTCCGCGTGATAATATTCATCGGCCACCAAATCCAGCCGGACTACCCAGTTATCCCGGTCACGCACCGTCACACGGCGCGTCCCATAGCCGCGGCCGGGAATCTCATACACCACGCGCACCCGGTCGAGCAGTTCACCACTGTCGGCCCGGGTTTTGGCATCTTCCCGCAGAAAATCCTGACAGGCCGGCGTCAGATAAGGAGAAAGTGCATCAATTTTGGCCGGATAGTCCTGTGCCCCGTTTTTCGGCCAGGCATTCAGTTGCTGGAAAATATAAAAAGCAAAGCTGTAGACACTGGGGGCGGGGATTTCCCACCACGGACGTGTGCTGCCGGTGCGTAAATCTGGTGGATTATGGATGGTAAGATGGCGCGGTGACGCCATCCAGCCCGTCAGGCTCAGCAGCAATACCAACACCAGAATGCCGCACACCACTCGCAGGGTCAGAATATGCTGATCCCGGTTCTTCACCGCATGACGAAACCAGCTCATCGCGCTCTCCTGCTGCGGCGCAATGACCAGCCCCGGGCGGCAATAATCCATGCCGGATCACCGAGACCCAGCCGGCGTTTTTTCTCTTCCAGTTTTAGCCAGAGATAATTCTCCGGCTTGCCACGTTTAACATGCGCAAGCCAACGCCCGCCAAAGCTAATCAGTAACAAGGGCATCACCAACATGCCGGTCGGTATCATGACCCAACCGACTAATGGGAGCAGGGGAAGACTGACGGCCAGCCCGAGCGCGATCCCGGCCAGTGCGGCCAGTCCCATCTCAGGGGTGGTGAACCCGCGAAACACCACCGGTTCGGCGTTTAAACGGTCAGGTAAGAAAGCGATCGTCTGCATGGTGACGGCCTTAAAAGATAATGCTGGCCGATTTCGACAGCAGCCAAATCACGGCAACCAACAGCACCACACCGACCACGACGATGGCGCCAAACTGGGTCCAGGTCGATTTGCCATCCCGCACTTCGGAAAAGGTTTCGACGGCAGCCGAAGCAACCTTAAAGAACGCCACCGCTGATAAAATCAGTCCGCCAATCACAATGCCATCCTGCGCGTACCCTTTCGCCTGTCCCAGCAATCCGCCCCCACCCCCACTTTTGGGCGGTTCGATAGCCGGTAAATCGGCCCGGGCGGATTCACAGGACAGGCAGCACAATAAAAGAAAGGCATTTATTCTGGTACCGATACGCCGGCAGACGGTAAAAATGTGTTTCATAGTGACTCTGTTCCTTTTCATTGTGTTCATTGCCTCAGCTTGCAAACATCCAGACAGCCACGACCAGCAATACCGCAGTTCGAAGGGCAAACTGGCTGAGGGTCTGATTACGCACTTTTTCATTTGCCCAGCCGTTCCAGACATCCACCGCCGCCCAGGTCGCCCAGAAAAATAAGGTGGCTAAGAAAAACCCGACGCACACCAGATACAGAAAAGTGATATCAAAGTGCCCGGAGGCCACTTCAAAGGCATTGCGTTGTGCGTCAGTCATTGCGGGTTTTCCTGACGGTAATGGCCGGAGATGGGCACGGGATCACGGGGCTGGTCGCGGGAAGGCGTGAGATAGTGATCGATACCGGCTTTGATGATGCTGAGATCAGCCTGGATGCGCTGATAAGCAAAGTCATAACGAGGGTGTTTTAAAGTATCAGACTGATTTTCTGCGATGCTGGCGCGTTCCAGTGCCATTTGCACCTGCTCAATCAGACGCATTGCACTCGCCAGTTCGTCTTTTTCGGCAGCTTGTACCCGTGGCATACACCACACAGCCAGCCCCAGCAGGCAGACAGAACAGGATATTGAAAAGCCACCGCGCATAAACACTCACCTTATGATGGGTTCCAAAATGCCAAGGATGCGGCGTTTTTTAGCGGCGATCAGCAATAAACTCTTTATGCTTTGGTGAAAATTAGCTAAATAGTCTGACTAATTTATTTGATTAACGGTTTAATAATAAAGGAAGACTATGCTGCGGATTGATTTAAACGTCCCCGACGATGAATATGAGCAGGTACGGAAGCTGGGCGCGTACTGGGATGCGGCCGCCCAAATCTGGTATATCGACAACAGTTTTGACCCGACCCCGTTTATGAACTGGTTACCGTTCTACAATGTCCATGCTGAATGCTGGTATCTGGCCCAAACCCGGACGCAATGCCCGCACTGCCATCAACACACGACGGTCACGGCGTTTATGCTGCCTGCCGGACACCAGCTACTGGAAGCGGATAACGGCGATGAACCCGGCACGGAAGTAGACTACTCAGAGCAAGACAGCCCGGCGTTTCTGTTTTATATCGCCGATATTCCCACTATTGTGCGTAGCGTGTTGCCCGGTTTTCATCACACGCTGCGCAAAGCGGTCAGCCAACGGCTGCGCAGGCAGCACTGGATAAACCATTGCGAAC
This sequence comes from Xenorhabdus yunnanensis, assembly GCF_028598805.1. Classification (GTDB taxonomy): domain Bacteria; phylum Pseudomonadota; class Gammaproteobacteria; order Enterobacterales; family Enterobacteriaceae; genus Xenorhabdus; species Xenorhabdus yunnanensis. The sequence goes on from NZ_JAQRFI010000018.1 coordinate 51,017, forward strand.
ACTGTGACGCACAGCAGGATGATACCGACCTGTTTGCGGAAGTCGGTGGGGCATTTTCCCAACCTCTAAAGAGCAAGCGGCGGCTATTCAGCTTCACCGTATTGATCAACCTTTTGTCGGCTATTGTGAAGACATTTCACATCATCACTACCATTTTGATCCGAAGCAGGATAACCGTATCTGTAAAGCGTGTGACTGGTTTGAATGGATGACACAGGTGGTGAATGTGCCATCAAAGTATCTTCAATAAGCTGCAGAATGAGTGGCAAAAGAAAAATATGACTATAGCACCTTGTGGAATGACAGGTGCGGAGCATGGTGACCACCTGAATGGTCACCTCAGAGAAAAGGTATTACATAAATGCAGTACAGTTTCTGTTTGCAAAGTCATTGAGTTAATCTTTGGATTTCCTTGATCTCAGTAATGAACTCCATAATATTCTGTAAATCATTGGCATAGGATGTTGGATAGAATGACTTAACAGATTCAGGTACCACTAACTGTAGCGATTTACTCTTCATTTCTGCCAGCTGTTGTTCACTTATCCCTGGCTGCATCGTTATCAGATGCTTACGTGCCACCCGGTCTCCTTCAGCCAATACTTGTCTCCAGCGATCTTTACATGTCGTTTTTGCGCCAAGCAATCGCAACTTTTCCTGAGGAAAAGATTTATCGTGATAAGCAGAAAAACATGGAAAAAGAAAATCGGGTTTAGACTTATTCTCTGTTATATTTTTGGCAGAACCCTGTTGAAATCGCAGATTATGCAATGAGAAAAGATGATCCTGGTGATTTTCAAAGGCAAAACCGGCACGGGATTTTCGCCTGTTCTGAACACTCAATGAGAAATGAATAAATTCATCAACATCATTCCCGTTTTCTCCAAATCCCTGCGATAATTTTTTCGCTACCTCATAACGTTCATATGTTTTAAATAATTTTTCTTCCTGTTCCATCCATAGCATCAGTGTATTATCGGGTTCATTTATTGGTTCACCTGAGGCCATTTCCCTTGCCAGTAAAGAAAATTCTTTTGACTTAGGAAAACCAGCCGGAAAATGCCTTAATAATGTTTCCAGTAAATTTTCATTTTTACTTTCAGGTTCTTCAAGTTCTATTCCCAGGTCTTCAAATAACATCCTGACCGGAAGGATAAGTGATTTTTCCTCAATCGAAGATTGGGAAAAATGATGACCAATATTACCCAGACCAAATAAAGTATTCAGCTGTAATTCAACTGAAGATCCCGGGGGAGTTATAATAAGCAGCAAATCGCCATTATTACGTTTAATAATCAGAAAAAAATCACCTTCATTCATCAAAGATGAAACAGGATTCGTTTTATAATACATACGATATTCAGCCGATCTGTTTGGCTGGTTATAACGAGTATCGTACCACGTTAATTGATCTTCACAGATGACCGGCTCGCTATCTTCTCCGGCAATATAAGTCAGCGTTGCCTTAAAAAATATTTTTTCCCCTCGTTCGGGAACGGGAAGATATCCTGAAAATCCTGCTTTGACCAATCCACCAATCTCATGTTGATTTGATTTTTTAGGATCAACATCAACAGCCGAAAGATATTTTGCAACTGCGACTTCGAAATGATCAGATAACGGCTCAAACATTTTTATTATGTATCCCTTTAGTATCAATTTCTACAGAATCACTGCCTGCACAAATCCACTCTTCTATTCTTTCAGATAATTCCTGAACGGGTAATCTGAATCTGCCTTTTACAGCACATTCCCAGATAACCATAACGTGCCAGCCATCACTCCTAAGCTTCTCATTAATAGCTTTATCCCGTAATACATTCTTCCCAAGTTTGTTCATCCAAAATTCGGTTCTGGTCATCGGGACTTTAAACAGATAGCACTCATGGTAATGCCAGAAACACCCATGAGTGAAAATGATTTTTCGATACTCATCGATCACAAAATCAGGCTTACCCGGTAATTCTTTTACCTGTGTCCGAAACTGAAAGCCAGCATCTTCAAGGATCGCTGCCAGCTTTATTTCAATGGCTGTATTACAATTTCGTATCGCTTTCATATTTTTGCTACGAATTGCAGAAGGGTGAACATCAGCCATAATCAAACCTTATGCCACTTTTTTGCTGTTTTTTAACGCAATTGCTTTGGCAATATAAGGTGCCAATAACTGAGCTACAGCAGCAAAAGCAGGAACAATCACAGAGTTGCCAAATTGCCGATAAGCCTGAGTATCCGATACGGGAATGCGAAAAGTTGTGCCACCCGGTGATTCAAATCCCATCAAACGCGCACACTCGCGAGGTGTCAGCCTTCTTGGTCTGTTTTTCTGGTTTTCTTCATTGTCAAAATCTCTCTCTCCAAGCTCCCTGTTCCAGCCCCGGTCGATAAGTATTTCAGAGCCATCTTTATGGTAACGGGCGGACAAAGTGCGGGCAACGCTATTCGGGTTATCAGGGAAAACCAGACCAAAACCAAAACCATTTCCTTTTGCCTGATGTTTTTTCGCGTAGTTGTATAAATATTTCCATAACGCAGGAGTAAGGATATATTTTTTATCAACATTACCGTCCAGTAATTCTTTAAGTATCGGTCTTTGTGCAGGAAAAAGTTGATTCATGTTTCTGAGGGTAAATCCCTGGTGGATATTAAGATCACGCCGAAATCCAACCAAAACAATACGTTCACGGTGTTGTGGCAGGAAATTTTGACCATCAATAATCTTTGGATCATCTTTCCCGTTATGTTCAACATCTGCAACTGAATATCCCAGTTCGTCCAAAGCCTGCACAATAACCCGAAAAGTTTTCCCTTTATCATGGCTTTTCAGGTTTTTCACATTTTCCAGCAAGAAAATGGCCGGTTTTTTAGCAGCAATGATCCGGGCTACATCAAAAAACAATGTTCCCTGCGTTTCACATTCAAAACCATGAGCACGGCCTAATGAGTTTTTCTTTGATACTCCTGCAAGAGAAAAAGGCTGACAAGGGAAACCGGCCAGTAATACATCATGATTGGGGATTTCACGATCTATATTCTGGTATGCTTCTTTATCACTGGCAGAAATATCATGGCTCAGAGTTATATCCCTGATATCAGAATTAAATACATGCTCTTCAGGATCGCAATACCAGTTTGCTTTGTAAGTACGAACCGCATCTTTGTTCCATTCGCTGGTAAACACACATTGCCCACCAATCTCTTCAAATCCTTTTCTGATCCCACCAATGCCGGCAAACAGATCAATAAAACGAAAAGTGTAATTCGGATGGTGTTCAGGCGGTGATGGCAACAAACTATTGAGCATCTGTACTTCCAGCTCAGTTAATTGCTTTTGTACCATTTTACCATTTAACCAGCGATTAAGTGTTTCACGAGTCCAATCGCTATGACTAATAGCCCGAAGTGCCTCAGCAACATATTTTTGATCATAGATTTCAACGAGTTTACTGATTAAAGCTTTGTCTTCTTCCTTTTTCCGGTATTGTTCTTCTTCGTTTTGTGCAATTAGTTTTTGTGCAATTAACTCTAACTCTTTCATAGTAAAAACCATTTAATCAACGGGATATATTAGTGTAAGAATATCACTCAACTAACACAGGATAAAGTTAAACTGACAAAAAGAAGTCTCAGGTACGTATAATAATCACTGACGCGCCGCCATGCGGCTTGTCTGCTGACGATAGAATACAAAACAAAAAAACGTTTTGCATTCCATCGTACAGCGTCATTCACTATAAATATTTTTTAAACATCGACGTTGTTATCACCACCGTCATACCCAGCAAGAGTGCCGCAGGCAGCAATATCACCGTGGGATACACCACATCCGGCCACGATAAATACAGCACACAGGGAATAGTGCAGGCCGGTTTAATACCCCGCTTGGCATGGTGATAAACAAAACTCGATTCATACCCCGCTCCGTAACGGCGTAAATCCCGTCGTCCCAACCCGTCAACCAGTGCAACTAAAACCACCATCACAAACAGCGGAACGGATAACACCAAAATCGCTATTCGGATCAGCGTCACCATGGTGATAAATACTGTGGTCAGTCCATATTCCCGCAAATAACCCGATACCCCATATAATATGGCATTGAATTCACGCATAAAATCATTGCGGCTATTGAGTTGATATAGCTGCTGCCCCTGTATCCAGTGCATAAAACCACTGTCGACAAAAATCCATTGATACGCCTGTGCCAGCCAGTCAGAAACTGTTTGTGAGGGGTTTAACAACAACAGGCTTTGGGTAAACTCCGTCGATAAAAATTGCAGTTCAGTGTTCATCATCGTCTGGCTGTGAGCAAAGCCCTCGTCCGGCCAGAAAAAAGTCATACCAAGATATTCCAGTAACAAACTGAATAGCCACGACATCACAATAAAGCCAGTGAGTTGCCACGGCCATTCCCATAACAGGCGATACAACAGCCCATGCTTACGAGGTGGTTGGGAAGCGGGGCGGGATTGATTTTCTGACTGTGCCATGACGTGAAATTACCCCTACTCTTCCCACCAGTTTTCACGGGTGCGGTAGTGCCGTCGCATATGCTCGGCGATTTTCTGCAAACTCGCCGGCATCAGGGCATCATCGTTATCGCCGGTTGGCAAAGGCATACGAATTTTCCACAGCTGCCCGCCCTCCAGTAGTGCAAACGCCTGCCCTTTCGGTAAGTTAATCATCTCAGCAGGCGTCACCAGCGGCGTTTTGACTGTGCCTACCCTGTCCTGCGTGGACGAGGTGAAATCCTGCCCCTGTTCAACATCTGCGATATCGGCATGTCCTGAGACCAGGGTCTTACTGTAAATTTCCACTTCGGGCAACTGGCTGGTGAGCAGCTCTGCCGTCCGGTTATCCCGCACCCGCAGCATAACCAGGGTATTGAAGTTACCGATCACCTGCGCGGTTTTAGCCGGGCTACCGATGCGGGCTTCAATATCCGATGAGGTCTGGGTATAGGCCGTGACCTGCATGCCGGCACCTCCGCCTTTATTAATCAGCGGGATAAATTCATCGCCCATCAGTTCATTGAATTCGTCACAATGCAGGTTAATCGCGAGCTTCCCGTCATGGCGAACCGGCAAGCCCGCATTCATGCCATATTTATAAATCTGCACGGCTACACTGACCAAATCGGCAAACATGCTGTTTCCCACCGCCGAGGCCACATCGCTGTCAGACAGCGCATCCAACCCGATATAGACAATCCCGTTCTTGCGGATCACCTGTTCCCAGTCGAAGATGGGGCGCAAATCTGCCATATTGAGATAATCCGGTGATAACAGCTCAGCAATTTTACCCGTGGTCAGCTTTTCCAGCAGGGGCAGCAAAGAAGCGACAATTTTATCAAAATAGGTGCGGTCATAACGCACGGCAGAACGTAATCCGTCCAAAATCGGGTCATAGAATTGCTTACCCGCTTCTGAACTCAGCGTGACTTCCATCGCCCAGAGTCTGAGCGCATCCGACTGCCCCTGCATATTGCGCGGGATATCTTTTTCTTTCAGTTTGCCGAGGTAATGGTTGATTTGTTCCAACAGTGCTGGCTGCCTGTCTTCCATCACTTTGGTGGCATAGAGCTGATACAGTTCGCTGATATTATTGACGTAACGCGTGATAAGCGTGTAATCCGGCCGGTGACCCAGTGCCACTAACGCACGGGCGACAATATTGACAAACCGCCAGGCAAATTCCCGAAACGCAGCACTGTTCCCTTCACCACTCAATTGCCCCGCCAGACGGGAAGCGGCTTCCGATACCCGTCCAAACCGCCCGACGGCATTATAACGTGCTGAAATTTCCGGCCAGCCCAGATGAAAGAGAGAAAGTTCATTACCACGTCCTGCCCGGTGCGCTTCTGCCCAGATGCGCCTTAACAGGTCGGCATCCCCTTTGGGATCAAAGACAATCACCACCTCGCCCCGCCGGATATCCTGTGTTATCAGCAATTCAGCTAGCCGGGTTTTTCCACGCGAGTCGTGCCCATCACCAGGGTATGCCCGACTCGCTCGCGCAGATCCATAAACACTTCCGCTTCCTGTGGTTCAATACCGTGGATCATGGGATTACCGCCAACAGGCGGTAACGGCCGCACCGGATTTAATGGGGAATCTTTGCGTAACAGCGCGGATAACTCAGGCCAGCGGTATTCGGTTCGGTGTTCCAGTGCCCGGGCAAGCTGATAGAACCGGGACGGCTGCACAAATCGCTCGACTTCGGGTCTCCGCGTATCCTGCAAACGCTGGGTATGCTTCTGCTGCCAGCGAAAGCCCCTGCCCAGAAACAAACACTGATGACTGACCGGGATATGTTTTGTTCTCATCTGGTAACGCGGTAAGCGGCTCAGATTTCGGCGATAACGGATAACCTGAATACCCTGCCACGTGCGTATTATCACCAGTACGGCAAAACCGCCGCCCATCACATAGCTGACTGAGGGTGCCAGTGCAATCGCCCACGGTGCCCGAATGCAAATAAACGCGGCAACCGCTGAAACCACTGCCGTATTCAGCTCGACAGCCGGGCGTAACAGGGCTTCAACCACATAACGGCGACTCATGGTGATAGCTGCTGTGTGAGTGCATTTTCAGTGATCAGCACCGGATAATGTTGTAATTGCAAACGACGAGCGAGTTCCGTGCCGGAAGCCGGTGATAACAGCAAATCGGGTGCTAATGCCCGCAGTGACTGTAAATCGGCCACCTCACTGACATTAACGACCAGCCCCACTGCGTGCAATTGCGCAAGCCGTGCTGAATGCTGGCTTAGCCACTGACGTGAGTCAGGATCATCGCCAATCAAAAATAATGCTCCAATGCCTGGTAGTTGCAGTGATCGGCTTGTTACTCTTCCCGGTGTCAGTTCCGGTGTGTTGACCGGCAACATGGCCGCTTCACCCGACACTTCTGGCAAGAAATGGTGTGGCTGTGCAGAACGATAACTCGGCTGGGCATTAATGCTTTCATAAAAGGGCGAAGCATCTTTACCGCCTAAATCTGCAATAACGCTCAGTTCAGCCTGACAAGTATTAACCCATAACAGGCTAAGAATAGGTAAGATACACAGCCGATTTATTTTCATAATGACGTTATCTGCCACCCTTGCTCTCCTTGTCGCAACAATACCGGCATCAATCCTTTACCAAACCGAAACCAGTATCCCGCATCATGATTCAGAGTGATTTGTCGGTTACGTACCTGTTCAACAGGAATGTTGTGATCTTTGGCCCACTGCCGTAAGGTGTCATCATTACGTTGGCTGTCGACCAGATAGATATCCACCGGCTGCTTTGCCACTAGGACTTCAGCCAAACGGGTTCCACATTGCGAGCAATCTTTGGCTTTAACAAACAGCGCCAGCCGACCTTTGGTCCCACGCAATTTTTCCATATTGACCGGCAATACATCCGGAAACAGTCGCTGCCAGGCTGCATCCACTTCCCGCTGGAAACGCAGCTCTTTTTCAGTTCGGGCAAACTCTGATTTAACCCACTGTTCAGCATAACGGCGGCGCTCGGTATCGCTTTCAGCTTCAATGCCTAATGTTGTCAACGGATCAAGCCCCGGCGACTGAATACCCCGTGGCCCGTTCATCAGGTGCTGATAACGTTGATATTCATCGGTACTTAACTGCCACTGTTCAGCCTGATTATTCAGGGATTGCTGCCGGCTTTCTGTCGTTTGTGTCTGCTGTGAAGCTAACGGTGTCGGTGTTGCTGCCCAGACAGAATTGCTTAGCAACAACCACATCAATAGACCGGATCGGTATGATTTCATCAACGTCCACCTCCCTGCTGCGGTTGTTTAGCCGGAGCCGGGAGTTGATAACCCTGTCGCAAATGGTGGCAAACGACACGCTGCACCTCATCCACTTCCAGTTGCCAGGCCGGACCTGCCATCACCTGCAAAGCAGTACGTAACCTGACGGGGCCTAACTGCATATGTACTGACGGCAGCGTTTGACGATATAAAATGTCATTCTTCTTGTCAGGTGCACAGAGTGCGTAGCCAGACTGACGTAATGCATAACGCATCGCATCGGCAACAGTGGCATGCTGGGAAGCGGAGAGATGAATATCCAGCAGCTGGGAAAGTGGACTACGCTGGACCGCTGTTGGGTTAGTACTCACCAATAAATAACGTCCATAGCGAACGACTTCAGGCGTTTGTCCATAAATATCCGGTGAAACTGATTGGATGTTTCGTGTCAGCGTGACGGAAGGGGAAATTTCTTTTGAGGGAGGAGACAATGGTTGTTTTACCGGAGCCACGCATCCGGTTAGTGTTATCGCTATCAGACCAACTAACGCATTTATTTTCATGGCAAATAGGTTCCTGCTCAGTCGTAAAATAATCCTGACTATGCAAGGAACCCTGTGATGTATTCAATGAACAACTCAACTGTGTTTGCTGAAAATAAAAATACTGAAACAGGCGATAATGGATAAACCCTGAATAAATATTATCGCCCTAAACTTTATGGCTTATATCAGAGCATTATTCATCAGCTAGCTGATATTCATCGACCAACTGACTTCCATCAGCTGAATGACAGTCTGCAACTGGTTGGCGTACTTTTCGTTCAATAAAATTGCCGTAATCGTCGAAATAACGGCTGGGCCAGATTTCAGCGGGTTCCATTCCCAAACGGGTGGCGATGATGAGTTCTCCTTTGGGCCATGAGCGGGATAAAGTATTTGCCAGAGTGGAAGAACTGAGTCCCGATTCACAGGATAAAGCGGCGAGTGTGGTACCACGCTTGCGTAATGCACAAATAATTTCGGCTGGGTGCCAGTCTTGTTGAGTGTTAATCATACCTGCTTCCCCTTCTGTTGATTATTTTGGTGGCGATTCAAAACAGGGATTCTCAGGTACCGGAGTTATCAGCCGATGAGGCAAAGCCTCCCCTGCCTGAACCGCCATTGAAGGGGCGATAACAGACACACTGGTAGAAACTTCCTACCAGTGGATAACTTTGAGGCCTGAGATTCCTCACTACCGGATTTTGCCGATAGCTTTTTTACTTTAACTGATTGAGTTATCTAATTCAATAATCGAATGTGTAAGTATAATCAGTAAAATTAAGTAATTAGTTACCCGTTAGTTCAGCATCATCTCTAACAATAAGTATAACCACCGAAAGGTACGCTTCAGAGAATAGTGCGTCAGCTATCAGCGGGTTATGTTAACATTGAAGATAACTGTGTTGATGCATGATTGAATCAAGAGTTACCCCCTTGTCTGATACTGAAGTAAAGCATTTCAAAGGAGGAGATATGACAACATCTTTAGATAAGCTCACGATTAAAGGGTTTAAATCAATCCATGAGCTGAGTGAATTTGAGCTTAAAAACTTAAACGTGATTGTTGGCGCTAACGGCGCAGGTAAAAGTAATTTGATCTCCTTTTTTAAGATGTTGCGGGCATTAATAGACGGCACATTAAATCGCTATGTACGCGATAATGGTGGCGCTGGCGATTTACTTTTTAATGGCAATAAGATCACACAGAAAATGGAGTTTGATACACGCTTCGGGGAAAGAGGATTTCGCTTTAAATTAGTTCCTACACCGGCAGATAGCTGTGCGATTGAAGATGAAGCTCGCTATTACATAAAGAGTGTTGGCAACGGATGGTGGGAATTAGGAGATAGTGACGATGGCAGATCCAGAATGGTTGCTGAAGTCGAGAACAAGTACTCTGGTGCACCGTATTCAAGGCCCATCTATGATGCCATCGCTTCCTGGCAGATTTATCATTTTCACGACACCAGTGCTACGGCTGGAATGCGAAAGTATGAAATTATTCAGGATAATAAAACATTACGCACAGATGCCTCTAACATTGGTGCGTTCTTATTAAAACTCAAAAACGAGGCACCAAACGAATATAAATCGATTGTGAATGCCATCAGGTTAGTCACCCCGTTCTTTGATAACTTCATTCTGGAACCGCGTCAAAGTGGTTTAAAAGAAGAAGTTAACATCAGCTGGATGCAAAAAGACTCAGACTACCCTATGCAACCTTATCATTTATCAGATGGTTCAATACGCTTTATTTGTCTGGCAACGGCATTATTACAACCCAATCCGCCATCGACGATTATTATTGATGAACCAGAACTAGGGCTACACCCTGTGGCCATTGTTATCCTTGCCGAGTTAATTCAACAGGCGGCTCAGCGTACCCAAGTCATTATCGCCACTCAATCCCCTATTTTAATCGATCAATTCTCTGCTGAAGATATTGTCATCGTGAATCGTAAAAAGGGAGCTTCACGTTTTGAGCGTTTAAATGAAGAAGATTTTTCCCAATGGCTCGAAAACTATTCTCTGGGTGAATTATGGGCTAAAAACGTCATTGCCGGAGGGCCGACTTATGAGTAATTACATTGAAGTCATGGCCATCGTTGAAGGTAAGACAGAACAGATATTTATTGAAAAGATACTTCAACCTTATCTGGCTGAGAAAATGATTTTCATCTCTGCCACACAAGTTTCTAAACCCGGACAAAAAGGTGGAGATGTGCGTTTTTCAAGAGTCAAGAAAGACATTGAGATGCATCTGAAACAACGTCCAGATACCTATGTCACAACCTTTATTGATTATTACGGCACCAATGAATGGCCGGGATTAGAAACGTTAAATAGACAGTGGGAACCAAAGAAAATCGCTGAACATCTGCATCTGTCAACACAGAATGAAATTCACCAATTCTTATTAGCACAGAGAGCTGATGAACGCTTTATTCCCTACATCGTTATGCATGAATTTGAAGCTTTACTCTTTAGTGACAAAGAGATACTTGCCAATGAGTTAAATATCCATGTACAAGAGATAGAGCAGGTACTTCGAGAGTGTGGAGAACCGGAATCGATTAACAATAGCCCACAAACGGCGCCTTCAAAGCGGTTGAAAAAATGGTCAGCAAATGGAACATTTGGCAAAACGACAACAGGGATTGCGATTGCCGAAAAAACAGGCATCCCTAAGATGAGAGAAAAATGTCCGTTATTCAATGAGTGGCTATGCAGGCTTGAAATATTAATAACCGTTTAAATGCAGGTGTAGAATTTAGAATCGATTGACTGACCCAATATTAACAATAAGCCCTGTGTCACAGGGCAATAGGTTAAACCACGTCAAAATGGGATCTCATCAGACCAATCTGGTTCTTCTTTCTCCTCTTCCGGTAAAGACGAAAGTTGCGCCATTTGTGTTGGTTTTCTCTCCTTTTTAGTCGGTTGAGAAGGTTGTGGTTTTTGCGCTGACTTAGACTTAGCCTGTTGAACAGGAACCTGTTTTGTATCGCCACGACTGCCCAGCATCTGCATCGTGCCATTGACATTGACCACCAATTCCGTTGAATAGCGATCCTGTCCCTGATTATCCTGCCACTTACGTGTTTGTAACTGACCTTCAATGTACACCTGAGTCCCTTTTTGCAGATACTCCGCCGCAATTTCTGCTAACTTGCCGAAGATCACTACCCGGTGCCATTCGGTCTTTTCCCGCTGTAATTACGCAAAGAAGGCTTTACCATCAGTAACTATCGGACCCGAAAGCTCATGAATCAGCTCGGATTATCCGTCCGACAGCGGCAGCGCTACCGGGCTCCGCGCAAAGGTAAAGCGATATCAACAGCCTGTAATCTACTTAACCGGAACTTTAATCCGTTGGCGCCGAATGAAGTTTGGGCAGGAGATATCACCTATTTGAAGACGCCCGAAGGTTGGTTATATCTGGCTATTGTGATGGATTTGTACTCACGTCGGATAGTGGGATGGCAGATCGCAACGGAAATAGATACGACCTTGATCAGCCAGGCCTTAATGAAAGCGTATCACTGACGTCAGCCGTCACAAGGCTGTGTTTTTCATAGTGACAGTAAGAATACCCTTGTCAGATTCTATAGATAGAAGGCTTTTCAATCTATTCTTCTGATGTATGGCGTTTTTTCTGTTTCCTGACCCACACAGTGATCGACCCTCTTGTGTCCTCCCCTGGATCTGTCGGTAACAGGAAAAATTCCATGAGAGGTTTCTCCTCGCTGATATGCGTGACTCAAGAAGGGCCTGACGGCTTGTCTCTTTACTGTCCTGTCCGGGATATCTGTCAGGGGAAACTATTGGTATCTTCTGACTGAGAATTCATCCCATGGCTAAAATGCAGCAAAACTTATCAGCAGGCGTCATTGGTGGTGTTGATACACATCAAGACCTACACGTTGCGGCAGTCGTTGATCACAATAACTGTGTTGTAGGGAACGAATTTTTTCCAGCAACCCGGCAAGGATACCGCCAGATGTTATCCTGGATGAAATCATTTGGGCCATTAATCAGGGTGGGAATTGAATGTACAGGATCTTACGGCGCGGGTTTATTGCGATATCTCCAAGCTGCGGGGATTGAAGTCCTGGAGGTCACAGCGCCCGACAGAATGGAACGCCGGAAACGGGGAAAAAGCGAATTACGATTGATGCTGAATGTGCCGCTCATGCGGCATTTTCACTCATCCGGACAGTCACGCCTAAAACACGAAGTGGCATGGTTGAGTCTCTTCGAACCCTGAAGGTATGCCGAAAAACGGCCGTGGCAGCACGACGCATAGCGCTACAAATGCTCCAAATGACAATCGTCTCTGCCCCCGAAGAATTACGGGATCAACTCAGAAAACTCACCCGGATGCAGCTTATCCGCACACTGGCCGCATCAAAACCGGATATGACCCGCTATCGTCATATTGAGGGGGCTTACTGTATTGCGTTGAAATCACTGGCCCGACGCTACCTGGAATTACAGGATGAGATTGGTGAGCTGGACGTCATGATAGCGGCTATCGTTGATGACCTTGCACCGGAACTGCTCAAATGCAAAGCAGTGGGGTATGAATGTGCCTCCCAACTTCTCATCACGGCGGGAGACAATCCAGAGCGTCTACACTCAGAATCCGGTTTTGCTGCGTTATGCGGAGTGAGTCCGGTACCGGTATCCTCAGGAAAAAATCAGCGTCACCGACTCAATCGTGGTGGCGATCGTGCAGTAAACAGTGCGCTTCACATCATAGCGATTGGTCGGTTACGTACAGATACCAAAACGCAGGAATATGTTGCCAAGCGGATCGGGGAAGGTCATTCAAAACTTGAGGCAATACGTTGCTTAAAACGCTATATATCAAGGGAGGTCTTTACGCTATTGCGTAACCGCAATCGTCAGATCAATAGCATACAAATAATGACTTGACACTTAGAAGGGCATCAGAGGGAGCCAATATACAAGCCAGCAATACCGGGACTTACTCAGCAGTTATAACATGAGAGCAAGCTAGGGGGATGTCGGGGCGTGTAGGGATAACGCTGTTGTCGAACGTTTCTTTGGCAGTTTGAAACATGATTGGCTCTTCAAAACCCATCATGAAAACCAGGCAGAGATGAAAAAAGATGTATTGGATTATCTGCATTATTACCATTTAACACGATTGCACACGGCCAATAATGATTTAACGCCCGTGGAATATGAAATGGCCTTCGTAAAAGTGTCCGATTTTTCTTGAGCAGAACCGTTATCACTGGTTATCGCTTTGGTGATGGTTATCACTGTAGCATCAGGCTGGGCAGGATTGAATCAGGCAGAAAACATCACCCGGCTTCACCGCTGGGTAACTGCAATCGGCAAATTCTGGTTAATCTGGCGGTTATGCCTGTATGCCGTACTGGGCTGGGGCTGCCGGAAAATCTGGCAAAGGACAAAACATCAGGCGGAACACCGCGCAACGCTGATACGGATGATGGTGGCCAGCCTGCTGTTTATTCTGCTGGGTGAATATGCCCTGTCAGGGAATATTGAGGATATGTTATGACCACCAACAGCTATCTGGAATATTTTCTGACCTTACTCGGTTGGGTGATCAACAATGGCCTGTGGCAAATTCTGATTGCGACGGAGCTGTTTACGCTGCCTTTAGTGATAAAGGTGATAGCCATTTGGCTGAAAGTGCGGGAGTGCGGTGAAGAAGAAGGCAGGGGTGGGTTACAGTCGCTTGCCCAGACTGAAAACATCCTGTACAGCGCCTTTTTCGTCATGATGGTGTGTTGTGTGCCGCTGGTCAATGTCAGCCTGACAACCCTCCAGTACGACCCGTTCCGGGCCAAAAGCTGTGGCACCTGGACACCAAAAGCCCCGGATAACAGTGGTTATGCGCCGGTGATCTCCAGCCTGAATAATCAGACGGCTGCGGTGCCGCTCTGGTGGGCGGTAGTGCATCGGTTATCAAAGGGGCTGACACAGGCGGCAGTGGCCTCCGTTCCCTGCCGGCCGGATTTACGACAATTGCGCTTTGAAGTGTAGCACACCCGTATCAGCAATCCGGCACTGGCGGCGGAGTTACAGGATTTCACTCACGATTGTTATGCGCTGGCACTTTATCAGTGGAAACAACGCGATCAGGGGAAAACCACCGATCCGGCTATCCTGAGTGATATTGACTGGCTGGGCAGCCGCACGTTTTTAGCCGGGGATTACCAGACACTGCAATCCCGTACACCCAGAGCCGACTTTCCGTGGCAGGCGAGCCGGGATAATGGGCGGCCTGATACCGGACAGGGCGGATATCCGGCCTGCAAAGCCTGGTGGTCAGCCACCAAAACCGGCCTGAAAGACCGGGTACTGGCACAAGCCGATCCGGGGTTGTGGCTGCGCTTGTCAGCGACCCTAAAAATGCTAGGTAAAAACACGCAGGCTTATCAGGAAGCGGTGATCCGCCGTCTGGTCAGTCCGGTGAACCTGATCGTTTCACAGGAAGGGTATGTGTATGGCGGCAATGCTGATCCTACCTTGTTGGATAGATCTAACCGAATCGGGGCTTCCGCAGGGACGTTATTGGGCGGATTACTCAGTATGCCGATGTTTGATGCGGTGCGACAGGCGCTGCCGATGATGCAGGCGGTGATCCTGATGGCCTTGTATATCCTGATACCCCTGATTGTGCTGTTTGCCGCGTATGAGTTTAAGACCGTATTCACGCTGACGTTTGTGATTTTTGCGCTGAATTTCCTGACGTTCTGGTGGGAACTGGCGCGCTGGCTGGACGGCCATTTACTGGAAGCCCTATACGGCTCAGAAACCCACAGTCTGTTTAATCTGGCCGGTATTCAGAACACCTCGGACGATTTAATCATGGGGCTGGTGATGGGCACGCTGTTTATTGTCCTGCCGATGATTTGGCTGGGCTGGGGTTCGGATGGGCGATGTGGCCGGTATGATGAGCCAGGGCGTAGGGCAGGTCAGGCAGTCCGCGGGGATGTTCGGACAGATGGTGATGCAGCGAATGTTATCAAAAGGGAAGTAATTATTAGACTAGCGAAAAACTCAACAGTCGCCGACTTTAGTTAGTGATTGTTGAGTTTCATGGAGTGAGTGTCATTTTTCAACTGGTGAATTCAATACTAGCATTGATTTCAATTTTAATATTCACAGAGTTTGCAATATAGCATTTATCATGAGCTAGTCGATGTAAACTAATTGCTATTTCCTTATTTGACTCTTTAGATATTGTAACATGAGGTTGTAACGTCACCTCGGTAAATTTTCCCTCTTTTTCATTCATTATACCTTTTGTATCATCTCGATATTGCACCACACTGACGCCAGCTTCTGCACATAGATGCAAATACCAAAGTTGATGGCAAGCTGATAGTGATGCAATCAAGAGTTCTTCTGGGTTCCAGCATTCTTTCTTACCTAAAAATTTAGGATCTGCTGAACCCTTTAAAAACTTACCATGCTCCCCGGAAATATTATATTCACGGGCATACTCTCTATAACCTGGAGTCCCTTGACCTAAGTTACCCGTCCAAGATAAAGAAATTCCATAATGATGTAGTGTATCAGCCATAAATTACATCCTTATTACAGTTAATTAAAAAGAGAAAAAGACTGTGTTGTTGAACATGCGGGATTACCTGGGCGTAATAACATTTTCCCCTCTTCCGGTAATATCACGACAGCCGCAACAGTACGTTCACGGCGTATATCACCGTTATCTGCAACACAAACTGGCGGGATTGTAAACAAGGAAAAACAATCATTACTGTCAATGTGTTCTTGCTGTAATAGTTCTCGTGTTTTTTCTAACCTTTGTCGTGAAGAGTTTTTAGCGAAAATATTGATTTCATCATGAGAAGCAAAATCAGGGTGCAAAAAATGATTTGTGTGTGCAGTTGAATAGCCTGTTTCCACAATACGCAGTTGATTATTCAACATTTCTACACAGAGAAGGTGCTGTTTATCACATAAAGTAAAGGAGCGTGAACTGGATAATGGGAGACAACGAAGTGCTTCCACCGCCTGCTCTACTGTGTCGCAATTATCCAGCAAATGACGAATCACCAGATACGGAGGAATACCCACTCCCCACGTTCCACCTAGGACCATGTTAATCCCAATAGCCAATCCAGCACGATTAAGCCCAAGATAACCCAATAGCCCTGCAAAACTTAAAATCAATGATGAATTGCGTGTTCCTTTGCATTTCAGAATATGAATGAAATCATCGAGGTTACCATTCAGATCCACTGTTTGCGCCAGAATGGGTTGACCTTTGAAAGAGGATAATGTCGTACAGTCTCCTGACGTTGTAGTGCGATTATAACCCAGTACCTCTCGCCTTAACTGTAGTAACCAAGCCAAATCTAACGGCATCTCGGCGCCGATCGATAACCCTTCGATTTCTTGCGCAATATCAGGCAGCCAAGTTTTTACGCAAATACGGTAGCGTTCGATATTCTTGCCAAGCTGGCTAAGAGACAATGCTGATTGTCCTAGATGATTTAAACGGCAAAGACCATCATCAGCAAATTTCCATAACGCTTTCCGGCATTGCTGACCGTGTTGGATGCCCCTCTCGAGGGCATCTCCGTTCAGTGTCACGACATTAACGTTAGGGATCATCGCTGCTCCGTATGAGGTCGTATTTTCTCGTGGTCCTGTAAACCTTGTTTTACCCTCGGCCATTCAGTGTTCAATATGCTGTAGAAAATAGCGTCACGCCGTCGACCATCTGGCATAAAATTAAAACTGCGTAATGTGCCTTCTTCCACTGCACCAATATTGCGTAGGCCAGCTCGAGCCTGCAGGTTGAGGATGTCGGTTTTAAACTCAACGCGCAATGCCTGCAAGGTATCAAAAGCATGCTCCATCAGTAAATATTTTGCCCATCGGTTGATCCCCTTACCTCGAAATGCCTCTCCCAGCCAAGACCAACCGATCTCCAATCGAGCTTCATGCTCAAGCATATTACCAAAACTCATACTGCCTGCTATCTGACCAGAACGTTTATCGATTACCATGAAGACTGCACGACTTCCGGCAATCTGATCATTTAACATTGCATCAAAGAAACGCTCAAATTCGATGTCATTACTGACGCGAAAAACGAAATATGTCCAAATATGTGAGTCGCGAGATAAAGCTTTTACCTCCTCCCGATCCTCTTCTTTCATAGGTCTTAGCATGACATATTCATTTTCTAATACCTTGGAGGCATTCTCTTTCCAGTTCATCACTAATATCCTTAAAATGGTAATTAATTTATATGATTATTTAAAATATTAATGACATTCCCGAGAGTTTTCATATTCCCCAAATCGTCTTCGGTAAAGTTGGATAAATCAATATTCATTTCATTACATAGAGATGTGATAAACAGGATTTTATTAAGCGATGTCAACCCATAGATATCACTCATATTTTCTTTTAGATCTAGCTGGGTTGCGTCGATATTTGTAGATAAAGACGCTGCCAGTTTTTGTCGTGCTATGGTTTCCAATTTTGTAATGACGGCATCAGTTTGCATAATGACTCTCTTTATCTGTGGCGTGAAGTTGTTCTTGATAAGATTCAAAAATCATTTTTCGCAGCGGTTTCAATTGTGAGGACAGCAAACCATTTTCTATACTGAACGGTGGGTCAGCGATAATGATTCGGGCTATATGCTCGTCTTTCTCACCTGAGGCGTTTACATTCTCTAAAGCTTGTAAAATAGACGCGTGTTCGACAGTATTATTGGCCGGTGAAATGATGGCAACCAGTTCGGTCTGTTTCGGGCTGAAAATTACGCACTCAGCAATGGCTGGTTCATTACGCATGCGCGCCTCGATGGGCTGCACATCTATTTTTTTCCCGTTGTCTAAGACTATCACGTTGTCAGAGCGGCCTTTGATGTAGAGGAATCCTTGTTCATCAATGTGGCCAATATCGCCAGTCCGTACACCGCCATCGGCGGTAAACATTTTTTCAGATGCGCCAGGTTGCGCGTAAAGATAACGGGTGTTTACTGGGTAATCGCTGTAAACCACAACGTTACCATCCCTATCAATAATGACTTTTTTCTCATCAACGACTTGTCCAACACTGCCTAATCGGCAGGCTGCTGGGTGATTTTTTGTCACAATGCAGGTTTCATTCATGCCGTAGCCTTCATAAATGGGCAGCCCCACTTGATGGAAGAACTGAAGCATTCCCACTTCTGCTGGAGCCGACCCCGTCCACAAATAGCGAATGCTTGTGCCAAACAGCACTTTTGCCTGCGATACCATCGCTGCTAGGTCACGACTCTGGCATTCGATATGGCGACGCGCTGAGTCAAAGAAAGCAGGTACGCCCATCACTACCGTCGGATTAAGCTGAGGCATGACGACAAATGCAGACTGATAGTTGGTGAGTATCGTATCGTGACCAAACTTCAATGCAGAATAGATCCAATAACGCTGCTGCAATAACGACAACGGCAGAAATACCAGCAGGCGGTCTCCATCACCGTGATTAAAAATGTTCTGCACGCTACGCAGAGAGGAATCAATGCTGCCTACTGTGGCAGTTAACCCTTTAGGAATGCCAGTTGAGCCTGAAGTAAATTTAATCGTCGTAGTATCACTTTGCTCATATTGCACCATAGGCAGTATTTCAGTGAATTCATCAATAAATGCATTTATCTCTTTAATATCATGCAAGTTAGAGTGAGAAGCGTCGTGCGGCTTATCAGTGAAAAGACATTTTAGCTGATAGCTTTGCACCAACGCTGCACTTGCCTCAAATTTCCTAGGGTCGAAGCCGGCAGTGCGTACTTTTATTCTCAATGCAGCTAGGTCGAGTAATACCCATTCCAAGCGGTTATCGGACAAGATACCTATGGTGTCACCCGGTTTAATCCCGTGAGCTAGCAAACCATTAGCAACACATCCCGACATCTCATAAAGTGTGGATAAAGGTATCGTTTTACGCTCGCTCAGTGTCGCAACTATCAAATTCCCCTCCGTCTTCGGGGGATAGCTCACGATATCGTTAATGATTGATGGTTTCATGGTTGAGCTTCCTCGCTGGCGATTCTCGCAGCCATCGCCTTCACTGTATTTAGCTGATAAATAGACTCTAGTGGCATCGATATTCCGAAAGTTTTGCGTACGGAAGTTAAAATCCGCAGGGCCCTCAGCGAATTGCCACCACGGTCAAAGAAATCTTCATCCACACCAATGGGACCTGCGGCTAAGATCTCCTGCCAAATTCCCTGCAAAGTGCTTTCGATCCTACCATTGGCTTGGATGACTAATGATGACGCGGTGCTCCCTTCATCAAGCGGCTGCTCACCCAGCGCTTTTTTGTCAATCTTCAGGTTACGGTTTAACGGCAAAGCATCGTGCCATACCACACGTGCAGGGATCATATAATCGGGTAGGTGTTGACTAAGACGCTGGCGAATTTCCGCAGAAGAGAGGGGGGCATCATTGGCAACCAAGTGTGCGACAAGCACATCCCCTTGCGAACTTTTTGACGCAACAACCGCCACTTGCCCAATTTCCGCAAATTTGGCAATGCTGCTTTCAACCTCACCCGTTTCAATTCGATAGCCGTTAACTTTTATCTGTAAATCAACCCGGCCCAGAATATCCACATCCCCATTGGGCAGATAACGACCGAGATCTCCAGTCCGGAAAAAGCGTTTTCCGCTCTTAGGGTCAATGGGATAGCGTTCAGAAGTACGTGCTTCATCCCTCCAATAGCCCAGCGTAATCCCCATGCCAGTGGCATAGATCTCTCCTGGTACCCAATCAGGGCATTCGAATCCTTGTTCATTGCGGATGCTGCATTGATTATTGGCGTTTGGACGACCATAAGGGATCGATTCCCCCGCGCAATCGTGTGAGGAGATCGGGTGACAAATATTCCAAATGGTCGTTTCCGTCGGCCCCCCCAATGACCATAGGTCAATCTGAGGTTGCGTCGAGATTATGGCGGCGGGCAAATCTGGTGGAATGCGATCGCCACTCATCATAATCAAACGTAGCGAGGAAGGCATGGTTTGTGTATGCTCATACATCATACGTACTATGGCAGGTACTGAGTTCCAGATAGTCACACCGGTTTCACGGCATAGCGTTGCCCAGTACTCAACATCAGCAGCTTTATCGGCTTCGGGAATCACTAAGGATGCGCCAGCAGATAACGCCCCAAACAGATCCCATACCGACAGGTCGAAGTTAAATGCGCTGATAGCAAAAAATCGGTCTTCCGGTGTCACTGCGAAGCGGCTCTGACAGTCAGCTATCAGGTTGATAACATTACGATGGGTAACCATGACCCCTTTAGGGGTACCTGTCGTACCCGAAGTATAAAGCACATAGGCAAGATCATCTGGACACGCAAGCGGATTCGACGGTAATTCTGCAGGGGTCTGCGGGCAAGCTCGCAGATCGAATTGCGGTTGCTCAGTAACAACGTCGGCATTGGTCAAGACCAGATTAACTTGACCATCTTTCAGCATAAAATCACGGCGCTCAGCTGGCAACCCGGCGTCAATCGGTAAATATGCGGCTCCAGCAAGTACAATCGCTAATATGCCTACGATATGCTCGGGTGAACGCTCTGCAATTAAACCAACCAATTCGTTGTGCTTTACCCCCCGTGCTTTTAACCACTGTGCGGCGGTTGCTGCCCGGTTCAGCAATTCCCCATAGCTGATCTGACGCTGTAGCGTATGGATGGCAATGCTTTCTGGCTGCCGTAGGGCAACAGCAACAAAGGCGCTCCCTAACATATCCTCGGTACATGGCATTTGGGTATTGTTTGCCAATACACGCTGGTGGCGCTGTTCGTCAGGTAGCAGTTCGAATGTCGATTTCTGCCAGTTTTCCGGTACGCAGAGCAGATGCAAGAGGCGCTGGAACCCGCTAACTAATGCCGTTAGGAATCCAGAAGGGTAATAAGTGTCAACCCCATCCAAACGAATCACCAAAGCCCCCTTCTGCTCGAAGATGAAAGTGTCTAACAAAACCTGGGGGGTTTGGCTGATCGTGAATACTTCACGGCCGAAATATTCCAGAGAATCGCCGTTGACAGCACCGACAGCCCCTAACGTACAGTTAAAGGTATAGGGCATACGCGCTGCACTTAACCCGCGCTTTCGTGCCAGCTCCTGCATAACGTCAATACCAGAAAAATAGCGGTGATCGATATCTTGATGCAGACGAGACTGCAGCTGTTTCGCGCGTTCCAGGAACGAACTCTGATGGTCTAAAGAAATTTCGGCAAGCATGGGATCGGAGAAAGGTCCGATAGTGCTGAATGCCTGAGGGTGTATCGGGCGGCGTTCGGAGATTGTGACGTTAAGGGTAAAGTGTTCCCCTGCGCCCCACACGTATAGCGTTTCTGCGTAAGCCGCCATCAACGCCGCCGCCGGCGTCAGTTGATGCGCTAACATCAACTTCTGCAATTGCTGCCACTGTTGCGGGACCAGCGTTACGAGGTGCTGGCAAAAACGTGTCGCTCCGTTATGCGGCTTATTGGCTGATGGAAGCTCTGGAGCTTTTGGTAGTGTAGGGAGACGTTGTAGCCAATAATCGCGCGAACGCTTATAAGCAGCGTGCTCACGTTCCTTTTTTTTGACGCTAATATGCTGGGAAAAAGGCAGATAGGTGACGGGTTCTAAAACCGTCTGGTAGTGCTGATACCAATGATGGAAAAATAAGAACATACTGATGCCATCAACGACCATACCATCATGATTGACGTAGAGCACCATACTGTTGTCAGACAAGATAGCGACATCAACCTGAAGTAATGATTCGCTCGGTGACAAAATCAGATGGGATTTCTCGGTACGAAAATTCTCGCGAGCTTGCGCCTGCTCCGATGTCGACAGGGAGCGCAGATCATGCCGTATGATGCTGGGAATATCATCGCTTTCATACTGTTCGCCATCACTGATAATACGCAGGCGCAATGCGGAGTGTTCAGAAATAACCTGTTGCAGGGACTGCTGCAGACGCTCGATATCCCATACGCCTTCAATTTCATGAAAGACCTGATTGGCTATCCCACCGCCGTCAAACAGCGGCGAACGGCCACGATAGTAGGCTTGCTGCAAAGAGGTCAGAGGGAAACGCGTTGCTTGCCGCTGTAGATAATCGAGCAACATCGCCTTATGTTCCCTGATAGCGTCCACCAGTTGAGGAGAAATAGAACGCGTAGCTCCCTCTAACTTCAAATTACCTTCCAGAATGCTGATCTTTAGGCCAGCAGCTTCAATATCCTTCAATAGTTTTACAGCAGTCATGCCATTACTCCTTTTGCCAACTCGACACCAGATAGCTGCCGCTTCGTGATATGTTCCGCAATGTCACGTAAAGATTGGTTAAGTAACATTTCGAGTTGAATATCGACTTGTTGTTCATGGAGCAATTGATATTGCAATGTAACGGTCATCAATGATGTCATCCCCAAATTTGCCAAAGCATGATCGGGATGGAATTGGGTATCCGGCATCAGCACACTGAGTTTTTCCTGTAACCAGTCCCAGTGAGGGACTTCGGTCAAAGCATCAGGATCGGTAAAGAAGCAGATATCATGTAAAGTGATTCGATTGCCAACGGCGACTAATTCAGCCTGTTCTGGCCAAACACTCGCCGTCTCATTGCCCAGAGCCGTTGCCAGCCGCGCAGCAAAACGAGGCATCAAAGGGATGGCAATGCGAGAAAGCAACTGCGCCGCAGCCAGTTCCAATGCAAGTGCGGTACGATATTCGTCCTTCCAGTTTTCAAGCCCGGACAAGCATGCTTGGCTGCGAGAAAATTCAATCGTTTCACGTACTAACATTTTGAGCTGTTGGGCGGCGCTACGCAGGGAGAAGCCATCTGCGTTCAGCGCATTCGTTACATTTTGCAAATAGCCATTGAGTCGGACCCAAAACGCCACGTGTTCTTTGGTCCAGATACCTGCGTCCGGTACATTACCCATGAAGTGACTTGCTGTACGCTGCCCAAGATCCTGTAGCCAGCTTTGCCACTCATTAATTAGAGTATGGCGCAGTTCAGTCTTATAGGCATCGACCTGAAAATTGGTTCTTTCCTGTTCTGGACGAGTCAGGCATAGGTAGTAGCGAACAGCATCTACACTTTCTGGGGTAAGAATTTCTTTTCCCCATATTGCATGACGTCGGCTAGTGGAGAATTTTTTACTATCTAGCAGGTAAAATTCATTATAGTGATAGTCAATATCAGGCTGCCAATTCGGATAGGCTAAATGGTAAAGTACTGGATACAGGATACTGTGATAGAAACTGTTGTCATAACCGAAGAAATGGACAATTTTCCAGCTGTTATCAGGATTGTTTGCTTTCCAAGGCTGGTTCAGCTGTTTGCCAAGCTGTTCAATACCGTACAAAAAGCTGTAGCTCATCTCTGGCCATACCCATATGACCTGCCCTGCCCCCTCTGATTCGGCAGGTTCAATACCCCAATGGGAGGGATGAGAGACAGGAATGTCGACTGCAGGACGAGAAAATACCCTATTCGCCAGTTCGCGCATTCTCGCTGGTACTCGACCAACCTTATGATGTTGCTTTACAATATCTTCGAACTGGTGCAGGGGTAGCATATAGCGACTAACGTGAGCTTCTTTAGGTGCCGTTTGGCTAATTTTCGACGTAGGTGATGTCAAATCAACCACTACGTTAGGTTCACCACATTCTTCGCAGATATTGCCGCTCGTTCCTGAGCCACAGCCAGGGCACAGGCCAGAAACGTCAACCTCATACAAATATTCACCACTGACAGCGTCACAGAAAGCCGGCGAGTCTCTAAACGATACTTTACCGGAGCCAATCATGTGGCTAAAGAAATCCCGAGAACCTTCAGCATATTCCGAAGCATTGCTGGTGACCGTATATTGAGTTATCTCAATATCCATCATATTAAGCGTTTGTAGAATTTCTTGTAAATAATGCGCCGCGCTCTCTGCTGGCGTAACGCCTTCTCGTTCTGCCAATGCCACGACATAACTTTGATAATCATCAGACCCCGTCATATGCCAAGCAGAATTACCGATGAGCCGCTGATAGCGCACATAAGCATCGGCACCCAGATAAGGTCCTGATAAATGTCCCAAATGCAAATCACCATTAGGAGTTGGTGGAGTAGAGAAAACAAACTGCGGACGCTTGGGATCTTGCCGTTCTCTGGAAGTTGCAGCTCGCTTGGCACTGGCCGCATCTCGACGATATTGCAGGAAAAAGATCACATCTCGATCGCCAGTGTTTTCTAACACATGAGATTCGAATGGTGAGAATTGTGCAACAGTACCGGCTTTAACCGGATAAATATGACTATCAACAATCAGCTGCCCCTGACCACTGACAATAACAAACATTTCTGTCTCATCATGTTGATGGCTGCTGGAGCGATTGCCTGGTGTAATTCTTCCCCAGCCAGCAGGAATATCCAATCCATCAATATTGCTAATATCAATATCGAACTGTTTCGACATTTCCGCATCATCATAGTTGTGAATAATCATTTTATTGTTCTCTTAGGTGTTGGTTTGCGAAAGTAAGGCAACCACTTCAGAAGCAATAGCGGGCGCGAGACGATAACCCGAACCACTTGCTCCACCGGCGTAAATCAATCCTTCATCCAACTGGGTGATAACGGGTTCACGAGATGCGCTGTAGGCATCGCAGAAAACGCGTCCATCATGAATCTTTTTGGCCAGAGCCTGGGAATACCGGCTCAAGACATTCTTAGCAGTCTCAATGTCCTGACTCTGAAGGGCAGTGATATCTTTAGGTTTCACATCCCACTCCTGGCAGGTGTAGCTAAACAGCCAGTGATTACGACTATGGCAGGGCAGCAGGAAAGCATCGTCGTCATGGAAGATGCTCAGTGGGGCATTCGCAGCAGGAACTTGTGCAATATGCACCGCGACGATTTTTTTTATGCGTACACCCAGATCGGCTATTCGATCTCTCCAGGCTGGTTCAACAAGCCAAGGTCCCGGCGCCAAAATGACTTTGCTTGCGCTCACCTGCTCACTGGAACTTAAACCTAACAGGTAACCATTGTCCTGACGTTCCAAGCTATCAACGCTAATGCCTTCATGGATATCGACCTGTAAACGCAATTCGTGCATAAACAGATTAACCAGCTTAAAAACATCGGCATAATGCCCACCTTTTCCCTGAAGGATCGTCAATTCTTTTTGTTCAGAAAGTTCAATATCAGAATTTAATGAAGTAATAACAGGATTAAACTCCGCCAAGGGCAGATAATTACTTAGTGTTTTATCCAAATGGGCACTATGGGTAATCAATTCCATAGTTAAAGGATATATAGGAGTGTTCCCTCCTATGAGTCCTTGATAATAATTATGACTATAAAGCGACATTTTCTGGACTCGGGGATTAACGCCACGAGGAAAATGAACGCCTGCAGAATAAAATGAACTACCTGAACCTGAAATTCTTTTTTCAAAAATAGAGATTGATGCATCGGGTGTGTTTTTTATTATTTCACGAGCTATAACGATCCCAATAATACCACCACCGACAATAGCGATATCAGTTTTTATCATGATTTTAAATTCTTATATTAGATGCTGCGTTAGCTTTAAAAGCTGTATGATTTATTGTCTTTTATTTTTTCATTCATAATTGAATTATTTTCTTTCGAAATTTTGACATTATTTTCCGGATACCAGTCAACAAATGAAGGTTGCTGCTGCTTAGTACTACAGCCGTAATCCCTATTGTGCCATGATGGGGCTCTTCTTCCTTAAATAAAAGGCGGTGTCACATGCCATCCCCTGCCAAAATCTGGGAACAGGCGCTACAGGCATTACATGCCCGTCTGGCTCCCTTATTTCACTCTATCGGCCCACGA
>NZ_JAQRFI010000019.1 GCF_028598805.1 Xenorhabdus yunnanensis
CTCCAATTTAAATTCGGGGCTGAAACTTCTTTTCATCATGTCACCTGTTGAATTATCGAAGTGAGCATATCACCTCTATAACGGTGACCAAAATCATTGAACCACATCAATGATCACACTCATTATTGAACTCATTAATTCCCACTATTGAGCTATTTTTAATACAACGACATTCTCATAATTACCCGACAATACATCTAGTCGCTCACACCACTTTTTTAAGGCGTCTAGCTTCTCTGGTAGGTATTGGCTCTTATTATATATCGCCATGACGCCCGGTAAAATATGGCCTAAAAGCTGATCTACAATATGTGGAGCTACTTTCCATTCTGAACATTTAGATAACCTGATCTCTCGTGTTCGACAACCAAATACAAAAAAAATTTTCAATAAATTATTATAATAAGGTAGGTAAATATCTTCATTGATGGATTTCCATAATTGACCAAGTTCATTATCTTCTAAATACCGCTGGCCTTTATTTTGTTTTTTTCCTATATCCTGAATTGTTAAATCATCTAATACATGGCTAATTGCATACCTTCTTACCCGGCAAAAATTCAGGGCTTGCTTGCACAATTGAAGTATGCCACCAGAAGCCACCGGAGCTTCTTTTTTCATTTTATCAAAGCATTGCAGCCAATATATTATTTCGCAGTCAGATAATGCCATTTCCCCAATGTGGGGATAAATATGCTTTCCTAATTGACGAATGAGGCTATCAATATTTACTCGGTTTTCTCTGCCATAGTGTTCTATCCAATATTCGATAGCGTCTTTTACAGTGACTGGTTTTAATGATTCCTGCATCGTTAAATTAAATTGCAGCTTTGGATCTTTACCAGAGGCCAACCAGTTACGGCATTTGTCCCGTGTTTCACGAGCTTGTTTGAGGGGCATATCAGGATAGCGCCCAATGGTAAGGCGGTTTAACTTTTTACCATCAAGTCGGTAGGTAAAAACCCAACTAATACCACCAGCTTTAGATGCTTTTGCACTTAATCCAGCACCATCGGCAAAAAATTCAATCTTGTTCCTTTCCGTGTAGGGTTTTAAGTTTTTTGTCACTGAGCTTGTTTAGTTCGGCAGCCATGATCACCCAATATATTTATACAAATGTTTATACGTAATGTGCTGCAAGAGTAGGAAAACGTCAATAAGCACTGGAACAATATACAGTTAATTGGATTATTAATTATTTGATTTTTATATAAAAATAATAAACATCGACAAACACCGAAACATGAAACTAATATATATTAGGTATATTCATTTCTGCTTTTATTTTGGTTAGTTATGAAGACCAGCAGTATACCTGTTAGTACCAACAAACGCATTTTCATATTGATTCCAAAATAAAATCAGTGATAATTAACGTTGATTCAATTGCTTATTAAATAGGCTTACTAACTATGGAAATTCGGGTATTTCGGCAAGACGACTTTGAAGCCGTTATCACACTTTGGGAACGTTGTGATTTGATTAACTCTGGTAATGATCCAGAAATAGATATTGAGCGTAAACTCACCCATGACGCTGATTTATTTCTGGTTGCTGAAATTGCGGGGGAAGTGGTTGGTACAGTGATGGGCGGCTATGATGGGCATCGTGGTCATGCCTATTATCTGGGAGTTCATCCTGAATTCAGGGGTCGCGGAATAGCTAATGCGCTGATTTCCCGCCTTGAAAAAAAATTATTGGCAAGAGGTTGTCCAAATATTTTAATTCTGGTTCCAGAAGAGAATGATGCAACAATCTGTATGTGTGAAAAGATGGAATATGATTATTTAGGCCAAGAAAATATGATGTTTAGCAAGCGCTTGATTATTGATTGAATTGCTTATTAAATATATAAACCATGAGATGGCTGAATAGTAATATGCTATTTGGCTATTGTTTTTTTTGCTATGGTCTTAATGTAATTGACCAGTTTTCTCATGTATCTGTTTTTTACAACAAGGCGATTTTCTAAAGTTACAGTTTTTTTCTTGCCCTTGTTAATGTGATTAGTGTGAGGAGTCACTTTAATATCCCCTTTCTTATTTTTACATATCAAATAACATTGATATTTCTGTTTGGAATTGCTTTTCAATACAATCCAGTTAGACTCATTCTGGTAATCAATGTTTTTTGTATAATTAAAATCCAACATGATTTTTCTCCTGATTTGTATACCAAAATAATTGGTGGTGAAAATAAAATGTTGCAGATAGATGGCAAATAATAGATAGAAATTTAATGCCTTTTAAGCATACCGTTTATTTTGTAAATAGATGCGCAACGCTTAATAAATAAGATTTTTTAAACGTGATTATGGTGTGTTTGTTTATGAGCGGTTGTGTATTCACAATTGAATGTTTTTTTGAAAATGTGGTCTGATAGACATTAAATGGTAGTTCCACAGAGCTAATGGTAAGAAAATAGTGATGAATAAAATTTTTGCATTTAAGTGTTCCAAGCATAACTATTTAAAACATAAGCATTTAAAATATAAAAGGATGATGGCAGCGGCTAGCTTAATAAGCTGTTCCTTGTTGTTAACGGCCTGCGCTGGAACATTAAGAGCATCATGGCCCGCTGCCTTATCTCCTTTTAACTGGTTTGGCAGTTCCTTGAGTGTTTCTGAGCAGGGAATGGGGCAAATCAATAAACAAACAGATATGACTCAATCCGCGATCGAACAAAGTTTGGCGGAAAAATACCGTCTGCGTAGTGGCATGGAAATGCAGAATGGTAAGTTGGTAAGTGTGGTTCAGGGCATGGAAGATGGTAAGTGTGGTTCAGGGCATGGAAGATGGTCAGGTGAAACTGGAATTTCACGGTCTGGTCGATGGTAAAGTTAATCGTATTGACATATTGGATGACGGGATTAAAACAGTTTGGGGGACGAAAATAGGAACCCCTTTCTCTGATCTGTATAAAAAGGCATTTGGGGAATGCCAGCGCTCTTATGATGTCACTACACAGCCTACCGTCGTTTGTACTGCTCCGCAAAGCCAGCACATCAGCTATGTTTTTACCGGAACTTGGGATGGCCCCGAAGGATTAATGCCTTCTGATGATGTTTTGAAGAATTGGAAAATTTCGCGTATTGTTTGGAAATCCTGATAAAATTCTAAAAAATGGTTTGATATCAAGTAAAAAAGTTTTTTTCTACACCTTATCGCTTTTCATCATTTCTCATAAAAATTCGGTATATAAAACATAGGATAGTAAACTACCTTGTTATAAAGATTCTGGATACAGTAAAGAAAGGGTTGTCAAATAGCGTGATGAGTAAGGTGTTGGATGAAAATAATGGCAATAAAAAATAAATTATTGGGCAGAGTGGCTACCTTATTGCTTTTTGCCAGTCTCAACGCTTATAGCGCCAGCGCCTTGGCTGTCGAGCTGTTGAATAGTTCTTACGACATTGGGCGAGAACTATTCTCTAGCTTGAATTCTGAATTCAAAAAACAATGGAATGCGCAGAACCCGCAGGATAAATTGACCATCAAACAATCACATGGAGGTTCATCTAAACAAGCGTTAGCCATTTTGCATGGATTGCGGGCTGATGTTGTTACTTATAACCAAGTCACTGATGTTCAGGTTTTGCACGATCACAGCAATCTCATTCCCGCCAACTGGCAGCAGCGTTTGCCGAATAATAGCTCCCCTTATTATTCGACAATGGCTTTTCTGGTACGCAAAGGTAACCCCAAACACATCCAGACTTGGGAAGATTTAGTGCGAAATAATGTGAAGTTAATTTTCCCAAATCCCAAAACCTCAGGTAATGGACGCTATACCTATCTGGCTGCATGGGGCGCTTTTCAGCAAAAAAATCCGCATGATCCCGCTAAAGTTCGCCAACTGATGCTGAGTTTTTTACAGAATGTGGAAGTGTTTGATACCGGAGGTCGCGGGGCAACAACTTCCTTTATCGAGCGGGAAATAGGGGATGTGCTGATTAGCTTTGAATCTGAGGTCAACAACATTCGCAAACAGTATGGTGAAGACAATTACCAAATCATTGTGCCTCCGGTGAATATTCTGGCTGAGTTCCCGGTGGCTTGGGTGGATAAAAATGTCCAGAAAAACGGTACTGAAGCGGCTGCCAAAGCGTATTTAAATTATCTGTATAGTCCGGCTGCCCAGCAAATTATCGCCAGCTTTAATTATCGTGTGATTGATCAAAATGTTATGAAAGAACAGAAATCCCGTTTTCCTGCAACCAAACTGTTTCGCCTCGAAGAACAATTTGGTAGTTGGCCTCAAGTGATGAAAACTCACTTTAATACTGGTGGCACGCTCGATCAGTTGTTGATAGAAGGGCGTAAATAATGTCGGTATTCAGCAAACGTGTTTTGCCCGGATTTGGGCTGAGTCTGGGCTATAGCTTATTTTATGTCTGCCTTATTCTGCTGTTGCCATTAAGCGCTCTGGTCGTACAGCTTTCCAATATGACATGGGAGCAATATTGGCAGGTTATCATCAACCCGCAGGTTGTTGCTGCTTACAAAGTGACATTGCTGGCCGCCGCAGTTGCCAGTTTTTTTAATATGGTTTTTGGCATGTTGCTGGCTTGGATATTAACGCGCTATCAATTTCCGGGACGCAGTTTACTTGATGGTTTGATGGATTTGCCATTTGCTTTACCGACAGCCGTTGCGGGTTTAACGCTGGCAACACTCTTTTCTGCGACCGGATGGTATGGTGCCTGGCTTGGCAACCTCGATATCAAAGTTGCTAATACTTGGCTGGGCATTGCAGTTGCGATGGCATTTACGAGCCTGCCTTTTGTTGTTCGCACTGTTCAGCCTGTTCTTGAAGAATTAGGCCCCGAATATGAGGAAGCAGCACAGACATTGGGAGCAAGTCGTTGGCAAACTTTTCAGCGGGTCATTTTACCTGAACTTTCGCCTGCATTAGTTGCCGGAACCGTACTCTCTTTTACGCGTAGTTTGGGGGAATTTGGTGCGGTGATTTTCATTGCGGGCAATATTGCCTGGCAAACTGAAGTCGCCTCTCTGATGATCTTTGTCCGCCTGCAAGAATTTGATTATCCGGCTGCCAGCGCGATCGCTTCGGTCATCCTTGCCGCGTCGTTATTATTGTTATTTAGCGTCAATATATTGCAAAGCCGCTTCGGTAAACGGATAGGAGGACATTGATGACTGGATTTTCCGAACATTCTGTTTCTGAACACCCGGTTTTTGGACATACAGTAGCACAACGTCCCTCCATCAATTGGGGAAAATGGTTACTGATCGGCATTGGCGTACTTTTTTCGGTTCTGCTGTTGGTCATACCGATAGCATGGATTTTCTTGACCGCCTTTTCCAAAGGAATCGACATGGTTGCCCAGAACCTTTTCGATCCCGATATGCTGCATGCTATCTGGTTGACCGTGATGATTGCACTTATCACTGTTCCCCTCAATT
The DNA here is from genome assembly GCF_028598805.1 of Xenorhabdus yunnanensis. Taxonomy (GTDB): domain Bacteria; phylum Pseudomonadota; class Gammaproteobacteria; order Enterobacterales; family Enterobacteriaceae; genus Xenorhabdus; species Xenorhabdus yunnanensis. The sequence continues at coordinate 5,427 of NZ_JAQRFI010000019.1, forward strand.
TGGTTTTCGGGGTTACGACGGCATGGCTGGTGACACGTTTCCAATTCCCCGGCAGGCAATTATTGCTGACATTAATTGATATTCCGTTTGCGGTTTCGCCAGTTGTGGCGGGACTACTTTATCTTCTGTTTTATGGTGACAAGGGTTGGTTAGGTAGTTGGCTAGGGAGCTATGACATTCAATTGATGTTTTCATGGCCTGGCATGGTGCTGGTAACGGTATTTGTAACGTGTCCGTTTGTTGTTCGTGAATTGGTGCCGGTGATGTTAAGTCAAGGCAACCAAGAAGATGAAGCCGCCATATTATTGGGAGCATCTGGTTGGAAGATGTTCTGGCGCGTGACATTACCAAATATTCGCTGGGCATTGTTATATGGAGTTGTTTTGACCAATGCCCGGGCGATTGGGGAATTTGGTGCTGTGTCTGTGGTGTCGGGGGCAATTCGCGGTGAAACCTATACGCTGCCTTTGCAGGTTGATCTGTTGTATCAAGATTACAACACGGTTGGCGCATTTACGGCCGCGGCCTTATTGGCGGTGATGGCGCTTATTACTCTGATTGTCAAAAGTGCATTGCAATGGCGTTTAAGCCGCCACAAGGGCAGTTAAGGAGTGAGGTATGAGTATTGAAATCAGTAATATCAGTAAATCTTTTGGTCGATCTCAGATACTGAATGAAATTTCACTGGATATTGAATCCGGCGAGATGATAGCCCTGCTTGGCCCATCGGGTTCAGGAAAGACGACATTGTTGAGGATCATCGCGGGGCTTGAGCAGCAGAGTACAGGCCAATTGAAATTTCACGGGCAGGATGTCAGCCGATTACATGCAAAAGATCGGCGTGTCGGGTTTGTGTTCCAGCACTATGCCTTATTTCGTCATATGACGGTATTTGATAACGTGGCTTTTGGCCTGTCAGTACTTCCCCGTCGCCAGCGTCCCGTCGCTGAAGTATTGCGTCGCAAGGTCATGACATTACTGGAGATGGTGCAACTTTCCCATTTGGCAGAACGTTATCCGTCGCAGCTTTCTGGTGGGCAAAAACAGCGTGTGGCATTAGCAAGGGCATTGGCCGTTGAGCCGCAGATCCTTTTATTGGATGAGCCTTTTGGCGCATTGGATGCACAGGTACGCACAGAATTGCGTCGTTGGCTGCGTCAGCTTCATGAAGAATTGAAATTTACCAGTGTATTTGTCACCCATGATCAGGAAGAAGCAATGGAAGTGGCTGACAGGGTAGTGCTGATGAATCAGGGGCGCATTGAACAGGTCGGCACTCCTCAACAAGTATGGCATGAGCCGGAAAGCCGCTTCGTCCTTGAATTTATGGGTGAAATAAACAAACTGAATGGTGAAATTAAAGGTTCCCAACTCTGGATAGGCGGGAAAATTTTTCCATTGGATATCACCCCACTGCATCAAGGCAATGTTGATGTCTTTTTCCGCCCTTGGGATATGACATTGAGCACCAAGCAAACAGCTTCCTGTCCTTTGCCAGTGCAAATCGTGGAAGTCAATCCGCGCGGCCATTTTTCACTATTATCCGTTCAGCCGATAGGATGGGGTGATGAATACTTGTCAGTGATTTGGCAGGAGGATTCATCCATTCCAGTCAGGGGAAATCGCTATTTTATTGGGGGTACAGGTGCTCGCTTATATGCAGGTGAGTTGTCATTAAAGGTTTTGCAATTCGCTGAATCTGCCTGATTTAATTAATCTATACCCAATGGATTTCAAGAGACGTTGCGGCGGCAAGGGAGCAGGGATTTTTTGCTTAATATCTTGCTACAGTTTCCTTAATATGATTATTTGATTATCCATTCTTATATAGATTAGGTAATGCTGTGGCAAGCTTGGAAGAATTTATAGGTAATACACCGCTGGTAAAATTACAGCGAATTACAGAAGGTGTTGATGCGGAAATTTGGGTGAAGCTGGAAGGCAATAACCCCGCGGGTTCCGTGAAAGACAGGGCTGCACTTTCAATGATCCAGCAAGCGGAATTGCGCGGAGAAATTGCTCCGGGCGATGTTCTGATCGAAGCAACGAGTGGCAATACCGGTATTGCACTGGCGATGATCGCGTCGGTAAAAGGATATCGCCTAAAATTATTGATGCCTGAAAATATGAGCCTTGAGAGACAGGCATCAATGCAGGCTTACGGCGCTGAATTAATTTTGGTCAGTAAAGAATTGGGAATGGAAGGTGCTCGGGATCTGGCGCAAGAAATGGAGAAAAATGGAGAAGGAAAAGTTCTGGATCAATTTAATAATACAGATAATTCACTGGCACACTTCAAGAGCACTGGTCCAGAAATCTGGCGGCAAACACAAGGGCGGATTACACATTTTGTTTCCAGCATGGGAACCACAGGCACAGTGACGGGTGTGAGCCGCTATCTGAAATCTCAGTCAGAAAAAGTGCAGGTTATCGGATTACAACCTACAGAAAATAGCCATATTCCCGGCATTCGCCGTTGGTCTCCGGCTTATATGCCCGGTATTTATCAGAAAGAGCTGGTGGATCAGATCCTGGATATTACCCAGACAGAAGCGGAAGCTACAATGCGTTTATTGGCGCAAAAGGAAGGCATTTTCTGCGGTGTCAGTTCTGGTGGTGCCGTTTCCGGCGCATTACGCACTGCAGCCGAAAACCCGGGTTCAGTCATTGTAGCGATTATTTGTGATCGTGGTGACAGGTACTTATCGACTGGTGTATTTAATTAATTCGACTCCTTCTCACCTGTTATCTCTCCTTTCATGTTTCAAGCTGTAGTTTTGTTGGTGGAGCTATGGCTTGAAATCCATTGGGTATATTAGCAATATATTAAAAAACTGCTCTATTCAAAAACTGTTCTATTCAAAAACGCTCAATTAAAAATGCGACCAAGAGATTACACGATAAGGTAATGTTTCTAACATATAATTTTATTGACGGTTTTATTATAAGTTAATGTAGGTTTGTTTAAGATTTAATGGAGGTGTTGCATTAATTATATTTCTTGATTGATTGACTATTCAATAGAGTGATTTTTAATATTATTCCTTATTTTGTCTTTATATTAAAAAGTTATTTATATATTATATGAATTTTATTTATGGCTCCAGCTAAAAAATGGAAAAAACGATTGTAAAAGGAATATTATTCTTCGAAACGTTTTCTTGAACTTCAATAGCTATCTTCTTACTAAGAATAATTTAAGTAATATTTTATATTATGGAAAAAGAGATAGATTGTTATTAATCTCCGTTTAATTATTTATTTTACTAGATGTATATCTTAAATTTTTATTATTTTTTGGCGATAACACTCCTGTGCGGTAGCTATTGTATAAATCGTCCAGATAAATATTACAAACAAAAAACCAATGAAATTAAGCCGGTAGAGGGAAGTCGTGATGAATGTATCTGAGCGTAATAAATTAGTGTCTGAATATCTCGGTAAACTTTCTGGTAAGCAGGATTTAGGTGATACCGTTAATATTTTCGAAACAGGCTTGGTTAACTCTCTGGCTGCAATCCAACTCATTTCCTTTCTAGAAAAAAACTTCAAAATTAAGGTCGAAATTGATGATCTCGACAATGCCAATTTTTCTAGTATTCAAGCTGTCTGCGATTTTTTAGATAAAAAGGTGGTGGCAAATGTTTAATCGCTTTTTATCACCTGTACAGCAAGAGTGGCTACAGGCATTTGAGCAATTTTCAGCAACAGAAGTTGCCCCTTATGCTGATGAATGGGATTTGTCCGAAGCAACACCAGTCAGCGTAGTGCAGCAACTGGCGCGCAACGGTTGGTTGGGGGGATTGGCAAAAACGGAAAATGGCGGGCTGGGATTTGACACCACCACATTCGGATTGCTGAATATGGCCATCGGAGCCGGAAGCGGATCGCTCACTGGCCTGCTGAATGTGCACTCAATGATGTTAAAAACCATTGAGGATTGGGGTTCCCAAGATCAAAAACAACGCTTTTTGGCTCCGCTGGTAAAGGGAGAAATTATTGGTGCTTTTGCCCAAACGGAAGTTTCCGCAGGTGGTGACTCTAAAAATCTATCAACCCAGTTTGAAGATCACGGGGATGAACTGAGTATTAATGGGCAGAAAAGCTGGATTACTTTCGCCCAAGTCGCAGATCTGTTTCTGGTATTTGGTAAATACCAGGGTTTGGACACCGCTGTGTTGGTTCCTAAAAACACACCCGGATTAAAAGTAACGGCCAAGAAAAATATGTTGGGGTTCAAGAGTGCCTATCTGGCAACATTGGATTTCAATGATTGTCGGGTTCCTAAGACGAATATTGTCGGGAAGCCCGGTTTTGGACAAAACCTCATATCTAACAGTGCATTGGACTACGGACGCATCAGTGTGGCTTGGGCGGCGGTAGGAATACAGCAAGCGGCATTGTCGGCGTCAGCACACAGGGCCAATTCTCGCGCTACCTTCGGTACATTGCTTGCAGACCAAGGCATTATTCGTGGTTATTTGGCAGAAATGTCCAGTAGTCTGCTCGCCTCTCAACTTATTTGCCTATCAGCGACAAAAGCCAAAGAAGCCAAGGATGAAGATGCTCTTGAGCAAATCCTTCAAGCCAAACTTTTCGCATCACAGGAAGCTGGCGTGGGGGCTGCAAAGGCGGTTCAAATCCATGGCGGTCATGGCTGTGATGAAATAAACGGCATCAGCCGACTTTATCGGGATGCAAAGATTTTGCAAGTTGTTGAAGGAAGCAATGAACTGCAAAAAATGCTGATTGGCAAGCAAGTCTGTAATCGGTACAGCTACAACACTGCACTGACTCATCCATAAACTGATTCCCAATTTTATTACCTGAAAAGCAAGACACTTTGTCTGGCTGAGGACTTCGGCGTCATGAAAACAGGTCGATTTATCACTGACTATTTCGAAAGCACGGCGAGAAATAACCAAAACCCGGCGATACGCTGGGGCCACGGCAACACTTTATCTTGGGAAGAGTTATACGTAAGAGTACAAAGATTAGCTCATTACCTGCTCAACGAGCGTAGTCTGCGTCAGGGGGAATGTGTTGTCATCGGGCTTGAACGTAGCCCGGAATTTCTGGTGGCGGCATATGCGGTTCTACTGGCAGGTGGTGTTTATTTTCCAGTAGATCCGAAAACCCCTGTTGCCCGCTTGGCATCCATGCTTGTAACGGCTCAATGCCGTATCGCCTTCTGCAATATAAACCAGAAAAATCTGTTTACTCAGGCGCATACTGAATTGGAGCTACTCAGCCGTGAGCAACTGGAAGAGATCACCACGTTGCCATGCTCAGAGAATGAGTGTCACAGCACGCCTCAGATAAATGCACCTCAATTGCAAGCGACTGATCCGGCATATTTAATCTTCACTTCCGGCACGACGGGGACACCTAAAGGGGTATTGGTCAATCATGGCGCATTCATCAATCGGCTGGAATGGCATCAGCTACACAGTGAGATGACGGATTCAGACATTATCCTACAGAGAACCGCACTGACTTTTGACGTATCACTGTGGGAACTTTTTTTGCCTGCCTTGAATGGTGCGAGCAACTATCTGCTGCAATCAGGACTGGAATCCTTTCCCAGAGCTATTGTGGCGGCATTAGCAAGTGAAAAAATTACAGTTGTCCACTTTGTCCCCAGTTTATTAAAGCCAGTATTGCAAGAACTTCAAGAGAATCATGTGGATCTGACTTCACCATTGCCAGCCTTGCGCAGAGTATATGTGAGCGGGGAATCACTACTTGCCAGCTTAGTTACCCAATTTCACAACATGTTCAATTCTCATGATTTATCGACGAACGGTTTTTTGATCAATTGCGTGTTAACCAATTTATATGGCCCGACAGAAGCCGCTATCGATGTCAGTTTTTATGATTGCCTGAAATATGATTGTCTGGAATATGATTGCATGGAAACTTCATCGAACCTCGTTCCCATCGGGCAGGTTCTCACCGGATGCAAATTATACATAGTCGATCCGGATAATTTGGCCTTAAAAGCGGATTCGGAAAAAGGCGAAATCGCCATCGGTGGGATATGTCTGGCAGAGGGTTACTACAACCGACAGGATTTGACCGATAAGGTGTTTGTTTTCCATCCAGAACTTCAGGAAAGAATCTATCTGACGGGTGATCTTGGCTGGTATGAAAAAGAAACGGGCTTTTTCTGTCAGGGACGAAAAGATACCCAAGTCAAACTACGTGGATTGCGGATCGAGTTGGGGGAGATAGAACATCATTTACTCAACTATGCCTCCATTACCGAAGCAGTTGCCTGTGTTGTCGAAGATGATGAACAAGAGCAATGGTTAGTCGCGGCTATCGTGGCGGGGCAAGAAGAATTGAATCCGCAAGATATCAGGCAATTTCTTTCAGCACAGATACCGGCTTATATGTTGCCTGCGCGTTATTGGCAGGCTCCATACCTGCCCAGATCCAGTTCGGGAAAACTGGATCGGAAAGTGATTGCCCAAAATATGCGTGATCTGTTCTTCAATCAAAATGATGGCTTACATCATGAATAATAAATCAATTTTTGGATTAACTCGGTCACAACAGGCCGTTTTCAAAATGGGTTTGTTCAATCTGTCTGGCCATCAATTCTATTTGGGCGGCGTAATGCGCTTGAAAGGAATGATTTCTCTGGAGCGGCTTGTTCGTGTCGCTGATCGGATCCTCAATACCCAAGATGTTTTTCGCATAGGTTTTATTAATAACGTTTTTATTAATAACGAACTGCACGGGGATCTGGCGGAAGATGCATTATTGGAAACCGAATCCGCGGAAATGAAATGGTTTGGTATTCGACATGACAGCCCTCAGATAAAAGTAGAGAAAGTCGATTTCAGCAAATATCCCGATCCCAAGGCGGCGTTTGAGCATTGGGCTAAACGTCAGCTACTGATGGAAGAAGATTTATCATTCACACCACTACGAATTTTTGCAGTGCGTTTTCAGCAAGATCAATCAGGATGTTTTTTGAAAGCTCATCACGCCGCGCTGGATGGAATGAGCTTGGCGATCTTGCAGGATTACTTGATCAAGGAATTGGAACAAGAGGAATCAGGTTCAGATATAGAACAAACAGAACCCTCCTTATTTTCTGCCAGTGCTGAGGAAGAACAAAATTATGAGCATTCTCGGCGTATCGAAAGAGATGCGGCGTACTGGCAGGCGCTTTTTGGTGAAACAGCATCGGTAAATGCCCGAAACATAGCCTGCCGTTATCCGATAGGTGATTATCGTGGATTGGAACCGCGATCCCTGCGTATAAAAGCAACTGTGACTGAATCGCAAAATAAGATATTGAGCCGATTTAAAAACAGTGGTGGCTCCATTTTCCGGTTATTTTTCACTGCGGTTGCATATACACAAATGGTGATTGAAGACGGAAATTGTGCGTTATTGCAGGCACCGATTGTAAGCCGTTGGAGCGAGACGGAGAAACGATCTGTCTCGATGGGCGTAGCGCCTATTTTGATGCCTGTGTTCCGGCAAACAGGGCAGATGGTAGCGGATTGTTATCGAATCCTGAAAAAACAGCTACAAAAAGCGATTGTGCATTCCCGTTATGCCCCTGCGACCCGTTGGGGAGAGTTGGCATCACCAGACTGGAAACGGATTATTCCGGCTTTTGGGGTTTCCTATCAAACAGGCGAATTTCAGAAAACGGTCGCGGGCGCAGAGATCACCATTGATCACATTCAGGCTGTCGAATCTCTGTTCGCCACCATCCACATTCATGACCGTTTTGAAAATGGCTGCTTCGTGCTTGAAGCGGATTTCCGCAAAATATGGTCACCCGAACAATGTCACGCCTTTTTGCAAGCCGCACTTGATTATGCAATAGACGCTGCTGTTGAGGTAATGGGGCAGGAAACGGTAATTACAGAACAGAGTAAAGCGAAACAGGTAGAAGAAGAACAAACCGCACCAATAGGTGTTCACTTGCTTGAAGCGTTTGAATGCCATGACGATAGCGCACTATTTAAGTCAAATGAGGTTAAGTCAAATGTAGTTAAGTCAAATGTGAAAACCTGTGATTTGACTTACCGTCAGGGCTTACAGTGGATTAGCCAACTTCGTGGGCAATTACGTGACATAAACGAGTTGCGTGTTGAACATAAACCAGTGTTGATTTTAGGCAGGCGCACCCCTGAAACGCTGCTGGCTTATCTGGCCTGCCTTATTGAAAATGTGACTGTTGTTCCTGTTTGCTCTACGACAACACCGACGGAGAGATTATTAACCATTATCCGTAATTCGGGTGTTTCCCTATGTATCTACACCGAGGCTGACCAAAATCTGGCAGAGGCGTTGGGTTTGCCTCTGTTGCGAGTTTCTTTGGATCAGGAAGGCATTACTCAGAAAAACATTGAAGTTGCATCGTCTCCTGAGATTCAGTCACAGCTAACATCTTGTAATCCCGCTTATATTCTGTATACCTCAGGTTCGACTGGAGAACCGAAAGGCGTTGCCATTTCTCCCTTTGCATTGGCAAATTACGCGCTGGCAGCCAAAGCGGAATATGCTGATAAAACGCCATTTAGTATGCCTCTATTTACCTCCTTTGGATTTGACCTGACACAGACAGCTATTTTAGTGCCGGTTTTGTCTGGGGGATTTATCCAGACTCATGAACAGGACATTCGTGATAATCCTGAATTATTACGCAGCCTTCTCGCGGATGAATCGCTGACGGGTGCTAAATGTACGCCATCTCATCTTTCCTTATTGATTGAACATGGTCTTAATCCCAAGAGACGGAATCCGCTGACCTTTATTGTGGGTGGGGAAAACTTGCCGGCTTCGTTGGTGAATAAGGCTCTCGATTGTTTGCCGTTGGGCAGCAAAATCATCAATGAATATGGGCCAACAGAGGCAACCGTCGGATGCTGTATTTATTCAATAAGCAATGATGTAAGCAAATTTGAGGAAAGAGAAAAAGCAGAGAATTCTGTTACCCCGGTTACCTCTTTTATCACCGCTGCCAGATCTATCACAGCCATCACACCGATTGGCACAGCGCTGGGTAAAGCGAAAATATCGATCAGGGATAGCTGGGGACAAATCATGCCCCGTGGGTTTAGTGGCGAGATTTGGATCAGCGGGCCTATATTGGCGGATGGGTATCTGAATAACAGCGCCCAGACAGAAGCAAATTTTGTATGCAGTGCCAATAAGCAACATCGTTGGTATCGCACGGGCGACCTGGGAATGCAGGATGAACAGGGCATATTCCACTGCCTCGGACGTATCGACGATGAGTTTAAGGTGCGTGGTCATCGAATTCATCCGGTGGAAATTGAGAAAGCCGTGGAAGATGTGCTGATACAGCTTGGACAATCAAATGATCACGGTTGGCAGTTGAAGGCATTGAAACTGGTCATTAATGAAGTCGATGGCATGGCAGGTCATGAAATGATTGTCTTATGCAGCAACCAGCCTGTTCCTCATGAAAGCCATGAATTTCAAAACAGATTAAAAGAAAAAATTGCTGAATCCTGGTTACCGAATTTGTATTGCACTGTGCAGCCCTGGCCGATGAATGCCAACGGTAAGGTTGATATAGCGCCACTTATTGCTGCTGCTGAAGCGCACCGAAAGGCATTGATTGATGCTGCACAGTGCTGTTTAACCGATAAAAAAACTCAGGAAGAACCAGAAAATTACCTACTCCCTGACTGGTTAGATGCGGAATTTCTCAGGCCGATTTGGCCTCAATCTGTAGATCTGACTGCTTCATTTCTTGAACAAGGGGGAGACTCGATCAAAGCCATTCGCCTTGTTGCATTGTTAGCGAAAAAAGACGTGAGGATCGGAGTAAATGCCCTGCTGACTCCGACCGCGTTGGGCGCAGTACTGGAAAAATCCTGTGTGGAACAATCAGCAAATACCGCAACAGATTCCATAACATTAGAAGAGACGCTAGAAGAGTTAACCGCCGATTGGTTACAATATTTACCCAGCGTTCGCTGGTTTCAACATCATCGCTTTAAACATAGTGATCGGTTGCAGCAAGGGGTAGTGCTTGAATTAAGCTCTTCCTTACCTGTCGGACATATCAATGCAGCGGTTGTTGCAGTCAAAGCCAAACATAAAATATTTTCCTTGAGAGCCAATCAGGATCTGAGCGAGTTTTATTTCTTGCCTTCCGCACGGGAATTGAAGGATATCGAATGGGAGACACAAAGCCGCAGAAAAGTATTGGCATCAGGCGAACATCTTGAAAACAGGCTTGAGCGTTTGCAAGGCGAAGTCTGTCTGGCAGAACGGCCTAGTGTGCATGAGGTGGTACTCGATCCGGTTGCAAATAAATACTATTTGATTTGGGTTTGTCATCACTTGATTTGTGATGTGCATTCATGGATTTTCTTATTGGATGAATTGGATCAAGCACTGGGCAAATCTGCCATTAAAACGAATACCGTTACCGAAGGAGATGCAGAACAGGGCGCGTTCCTGTGGGGTAAATGGCTTGCGGACAAACTGTTACAGGAAACAGTACAGGAAGAAACAGCACGGGAAAACCAGCTACAGGAAAACCTGGCTGATGTGGAACCTTCACTTGATGATGATACCGATCATCAACCAGCCACGGCTCCTATCATATTAACGCTGTCAGTTTCCAATGATGGCTTCAAGTTGATGGAACAAGACAAAAAAGCCAGTCGATCGTCGTTAATTGCAGCAGCATTGCTGGAGGTGATACAGGATAACGGCTTGTTACCACGGTTATCACAATTACAACGGCCCAGCGTGTTGTTTGAAAATCACGGGCGCTTATTCTCTGAAACCCAAATGCCTGCTGCTTGGAATTCAGCAATGGCGAATGCTGTGGGATGGTTTACGGGTTTCCAATTATTGCAGCTTCATGTGACTTCCGATCATTCGTTGAGCTTTTTGCAAACATTGAAAACACACCTGCATGAAGATAACTCAGCATGGAAAAAACAATTGGGGCTGAATAGCACCAGTACAAGACCTCTGATTTGCATCAATGATATTGGCTTCGGCTTGGGCAATAACGAGACGTGGCAGCACATTAATTTAGTTCAATCTCTCTCAGGCGGTTTTCGTCATCCTGATGAAAAGAATAGTGCTGATTTCGACATACTCATTCACGATTGCCGAGAATCGGGTTCTATTTTGGTCGAATTGAGATTGGGGATTTCTGGTGGCAATGCTGATGATGCCCTGAATTATCTAACTCAATTAAATGACAGGCTATCGGCATGGTGTCGTGCCAGTCTGGATGAACTGCATGATGGGCAGTCTGTTCATTGTCAGGAACGATCACTGGTCCCCGCGGATTTTCCTCTTTGTCAGCTCTCACAATCGGAGCTCGATTTCATTATTCATGGAGCCTCAGTATGAGAACAGCTATCGACTCAGCCAAAACCGTCTTTTTATTTCCCGGCGTGGGTGCGCAGCAACCGGATATGTTTGCTGAGTTCAAAGCATATCCTGAGTATCGGGCATGTTTGGACGAAGTATCCGATCTGTCACAAATTGATCTATTTGATGTTATCCACGGCGAACGCCGCGACACGTTGAAGAAGGTTCGAGTTGCACAATTGGCACTTACAGCGACTACTGTTGCCATTGCTAATATATTGCGCCTGCATTGTGGATGGGTTCCCGAATTTATGATGGGGCACAGCTTGGGGCAATATCCCGCACTGTGTTCTGCCGGCTACCTTGATTTAGCAACATTGACACGAGTGGTCAATATTCGTTCCGAAGTGGTAGAGATCTGCGCACGCGATTACCAGCAGGGGGACATGTGTTGGGTCTTGCACATTCCCGCAGAAGTCGTGGTACGGGAGGTCGATAAAGCCCGCACTGATGATGGCATCGCCATATATGTCTCCGCGATTGATGCGTTTGATCAGGCAACTATTTCCGGTGAGATGGTCGATATCCGACGTTTTGCACCGCGCATGGAGGCACTGGGGGGATTAGTGTATCCGTTGAAAATTGGGGGGCCTTTCCATTCTCCTTTAATGGCGGAGGCGAAAGAAAAAATAGACGAGTTGCTGGATTTTCTGCCGGAATCAGGCCAGCAAAATCCTCTGTTATCCCGTTTGGTTTGCAATGTCAGTGGTACGGAACTACCAGCGGAGAACTTGAAGTCGTCGATTTTGCAACACCTCGTTTCTCCGGTGCAATGGTTGCCGAGCTTACAGTATGTTGCGCAAAACGGTGTCACCCGTTATCTGGAAATTTCACCTAAAAATGTATTGAGTTACCTCACTCAGCGTTCCGGGTTACCTATGCGTTCCCTGTGGGAATCCGGTAAAATGTTCACGGCCACCCAGGAATTGAGTACCAGAGAGAACCGACAGGAACAGTTTGCCAGATATTGCTGTTTCCATCTTTACAGCCAGAGGTTGCCTGATATTGCAGATCCTGTCGCGCTGGAACAATTGCACCGCATTCGAGAAGAAGCCAAACAAATGATCAACGGATCACGTCTGAACGTTGAAGAATGTGATTCTCTCTATCAACTCACACGGCAATGGCTGGAGATTGTTGAGACAAACAGAAGTTTTTCTCTTTTTGCGGAGAAAACAAATTTTGTGGAGAAAGCAAAGCTACAAAGTCTCTTTGATGCGGTGAGGCGTTGATTATGGCGGACTTTAAGCACAATTTTATTAAACATAACCCTATTGAAGAGTTGCTACAGGCGACGCCACAAGCGAATGGTTTATTGTTTCATGCCTTAAAAGATGGAAACAGCGCCTACCATATCGGCGTGGCATTCAGCCTGCAATCCGATGTTGAAAAAGAAGATATTTTCAACGTATGGCACCAAATACAGGTATCACAGCCCGCTTTACGATCCGTATTTGTTTGGCAAGGTATTCGGGTTCCTCATCAAATGATATATGCGTCGCCGCGCATTCCGCTGGAATATATCTGCATTGATTCAATCAATGCTATACCGTCAATTAAAAATCGATCAATTAAACAGCCATCACTTGACTGGCTGGCACAATCGAAAGCAACGCCATTTGCACTGAACAAAGAAGTGTTCCGTATTGTGGTTTTCCACGATATTCACGCAGGAACGTTAAATATTGCGTTCTCTTTTCACCATATCTTGATGGATGGTTGGAGTAGCTCGTTACTGATTTCTTTATGGTTGCAGGGATTGCGTAAGCAAAAAATTGCGCCTTTGGCGGCGCATTTATACGCACAGCAACTTTGGCGGGGATTAAGCAAGGAAGAACAGGCATCCAGCCGTCAATATTGGCAAAAAACATTACAACAGTTGCCCGACGGAGAAGATTCAGTAATAACAAAACTATTGGCTGAACCTCTGTTCCGCTCCTCTGGACATCCTACCGACAAGTCGAATGACAATGAAGAAATAGGTGAAAGAATAGCGGCAAACCGGGTGTGGAACGAGGAACGCAAGGCGGCAATAGAGACACTATGCCGCCGGGTTGGCGTGACTCCGGCAAGTTTCATTTATCTATGCTGGGCGTTGATATTATCCAGATTAACTTTCCAGAAAACCGTTGCGTTTGGCTGCACATTTTCAGGCAGAGGCGCGGCATTAACACAAGATGGCGACCGCCAACCGCTGGGATTATTTACCAATACTGTGCCATTGTTTTTGGTACTTGATGGCAAATGGAGTCTGGAAGCTGCACTGCGTGCCATTTTCCAAACCTTGCAGCAAGTGCAGCAACACGAAAAAACACCGCCCCTGCTCATCAGGGAAGAAACGGGAATTCGTGAAGACCTGTATGACTCGATTGTCGTTTTCGATAATTATCCAATTGATGTCACGCTACAGGACAGCCGCCACGGTACATATTTGACGGATCTACACAGTGAAGAGAGCACGCATTTTGGTTTGACATTAACCGTTTCTGGCGTGGAGCGATGGCATGTTGAATTAAGTGCGGGAGAAACTTACAAGGGAGACCCTGTTGCCGTCACAATGGCATTTAATGCATTTGAATCGTTGGCGACTGACTTGCTGGAACATGCCGCGAATAGTCCGATTGAAGATCGGGTATTCACGCTCAGTTCAGGCAATCCAGAAGCAATACCAGAAGCAATAAAAGGGATGGATGCCGCTCAAGAAACCTCTTTGGTGGTGGGAGAGCTAAAAGAACAGTATCCCGATATCAACGAGTTTTTATCTCGCATTTATCACCGATTTGATGAATTTCCTCAAGAAGTCAGTCTGATTGACAATCGGAACAGCATTAGCAATGGTGAATTGCTGCGAGGCGTAGGTGTCTTACAGGCGCATTTGCGGGAAGCGGGTTTTATTCCGGGCGATCGAGTGGCTGTTCATCTCGAAAAAGGGCTGTTGTCCACTCAGGCAATATTGGCAATTTTATTCAGCGGCGGGAGTTATTTTTATCTCAACCCAAAAGATCCGTTGCAACGTAAAAAAAGCCTGCTGGCTTTGGCCGATTGTGACATTGTTCTATGTAATACAGATTTATGTAATACAGATTTATGCAATACAGATTTAAGTAATATGGCTCTGAGCGGGGAATTCGGCAATGATAGCGAGCGCTATTTGTTGTTGGATATTGAATCGTTAAGTGCCGTATCAATAAAAACCGCAGCACCCGCACTGTATCGTAACCGGCAACCTGACGGTGAGTTTTATTTCATCTTTACCTCAGGAACCACCGGTACTCCCAAAGGAATCTCCATCCGTAACGAATCAGTGGCGAATTTGTTGGATTGGTTTGTGAAAGAAACGAACCTGACAGCCGCCGATCGGGTACTTGGATTGACTGACCTGAATTTCGACCCCAGCGTAGAAGATCTGTTTGCCACCTTTGTGGTCGGTGCCACTCTGGTCTATCCGGTGCCCAATGTTTTGCTGGAAAGGCAGGCATTTATTGAACTATTGCAAAATGAGTCTATCACGTTAATTGACTTTATTCCGGGAGCCATCGCACAGCTTATTCAGGACGCACCTTTCTTTCCTGCTATGCGATTATGGATATTTGGTGGTGAAGAGCTGCCGAAACACCTCAAGGATGATTTGTTACAGCAGGGCTATGCTGTCAGAAACCATTATGGCCCCAGCGAGACAACCGTAGATTGCCTTACAGTCAGGCAATCTTTGACTACCGATATCTCCATTGGCTGGCCAATTCAAAATGTGATTGCCTATTGTGCGGATGTATTTGGCAAACCACTGCCCGCAGGTATTCGCGGTGAATTGTGGGTGGGAGGTCGGGCTGTTGCTCATGGTTACACCACCAATCCGGTTGAATCCACCAAATATTTTGTTCATGCCGAAGGCATTATTGAATCTCAGAATCTGGCTAAATATTTCTCTCACGCAAATTCTTATCATGCAAATTTCTATCGTACAGGCGATGCGGTCATTTTTTCTCGTGAATCCGGTTTTCGTTATCTCGGACGAATTGATGATCAAGTGAAAGTCAATGGCATACGAATTGAACCACGAGAATTGGAACTGACTGTCGAAATGCTGGAGCCGGTAAAAGCCTGCTATTTGTTACCTGCGGTGCAGGCAGGCAAGCGCCAATGGCATCTTTTTGTTGATAGCGCAGAATCACCGGCAATGCTGGAAACCCGTGTAAGAGAACATATCCGCCGACATTTTCCAGAATCTTGGAGTCCGGCGCTCATTGTGGTCGTGGACGGTTTTGAACGCACGATTACGGGAAAGATTGATCGTAAACGACTTCAAGCCATTGCGGTTGAGCGGCAACAAAAACAAGTCACAAAACACCATGCACCGTTGACCGATCCGGTCGAAGCCCAAGTTCAAGCGATCTGGAATGAAGTTCTGGAAAACCAGATTGTCGCTACCGATGTGAATTTCTTTGATGCGGGTGGGAACTCGCTCAAGATCATCGCACTGCAATCCCGGATGCAGCAGGCATTCAATCAGGACATTGGTGTCGCTGTCTTATTTGAGTACCCGACTATCGCCTCT
The DNA here is from genome assembly GCF_028598805.1 of Xenorhabdus yunnanensis. Lineage (GTDB taxonomy): Bacteria > Pseudomonadota > Gammaproteobacteria > Enterobacterales > Enterobacteriaceae > Xenorhabdus > Xenorhabdus yunnanensis. The sequence goes on from NZ_JAQRFI010000019.1 coordinate 21,382, forward strand.
TTTGCAGGCTGGATAAAACAGCAGCACCACTTATCGCCCGAATATACAGAAAATTCAGGGGCAATGCGCATTGATTCCAGCCAGCAATCACCCCAAGAATCCACTTTGTCATTGGCCCGATCCGGTAAAAACCGACTGGCGGATCGGCGGCGTAAAGCAAAAGGAAGTTCAGCATTATGAAGCGTGAATATAGCGGTAATGAAGTCGCGATTATTGGCATTTCTTGTCGATTTCCTCACAGCCCTGATTGGCAAAGTTTTTGGCAAAACTTGCTGGCAGGGCGGGAATTGGTGTCTTTTTTTTCCCGGGAAGAGCTTTTGGCTACAGGTGTTCCCCCTGAGCTAATTGATCAGCCCAATTATGTACCCGCCAAAGCCGCCCTTGAAGATGTTGAATGCTTTGATTATGGCTTTTTCGGTTACTCGCAACGGGAAGCGCGAAAAATGGACCCGCAACTTCGGTTGCTGCATGAAGTCAGTTTTAATGCCTTTCTTGATGCGGGTATTTCACCTGGTGCTTCAATGTTAAATGCAGGAGTGTTTATCGGTTCCACATTGAACTTAGCTCGATTGGGGCAATTCACGGCAGCCAGTCAGGATATTTCGGAAATGTTCGATGTCGGTAATTATAACGATCCGGCTTCGTTTGCAGCGCAAATTGCTTATCGCATGAAATTGAACGGGCCGGCAGTACATGTGCAAACCGCCTGTTCAACTTCATTATCCGCAGTGCATTTGGCTTATAAGGCGTTGCTGGCGGGAGAGTGTACTCTGGCTTTGGCGGGAGGAGCCTGCATTACTGATCCTGTGGCGGGAGGTTATTTGTATCAGGATGGCATGATCTTGTCTCCTGATGGGCATTGCAAAACCTTTGCCGCAGATGGGCAGGGGACTGTGAATGGTAACGGGGTCGCGGTGGTATTGTTAAAACTGCTGGAAGATGCAATAGCGGATGGCGATCCTATTCATGCGGTGATCGTCGAATCTGGCATGAACAATGACGGCGATAGGAAAGTGAGCTTTGAAGCCCCCAGTGTTCAGGGACAAGCAGAAGTGATTTCGCAGGTTTATCAGTTGGCAGATATCCCGTTTTCAAGTCTGGGTATGATTGAAGCGCATGGCACCGCGACAGTACTGGGCGATCCCATCGAAATTCAGGCATTAAACAGAGTTGCTCAAGAACTGCTATCCCCCGACGAATTTAGCCAATTCCGTTGTGCGGTGGGGAGTGTCAAATCCAATATGGGGCACTTGGATTCCGCAGCGGGTATCGCCGGACTGATCAAAGCGGCTTTAAGTGTCCGTTTTGGTGCGATTCCACCTTCCCTGCATTTCAATCAACCAAACCCGCATCTGGAGCTGGATCGCACTCCTTTCTGGGTGCCAACTCAAGTCACCAACTGGCCAGAACAACAGATGATCCGGCGTGCTGGCGTTAGCTCATTTGGTATTGGCGGAACGAATGTCCATATATTGCTTGAGCAGCCGCCGGAAACGGCCTGTGAAGAAGCAGAGATGGCGGGAAGCTGGGGTTCAGAAAGCAGAGGATTAGAAAGCAGCTTACCCGTGCAGATATTGCCTCTTTCCGCTAAGTCACCTTTGGCTCTGGCAAAATTAACGGCGGCGTATTCGAACCATCTCAGTGTCGTTCAAATAAAATCGTCTGATTTGGCAGTCATCGCCCATCAATTGCAGGAAAATCGCGCCATATATCCAAGCCGAGCCGCTTTTGTCACTTCAAATAGCGATGACTGGAAACAACAGCTTGAGCATTGGTCATTGATGGACGGTGCTTATGTAGCACTGGAAGAGCAAGTCTGGTTATTTCCGGGGCAGGGTTCGCAATCGCCAGAAATGGGATTGCACCTTGCGACCGCCTATCCAGAATTCGGAGATATCTACTTGGGATTGCTGGATAAAGCTGCCAATTTATTGTCCGCAGAGGATGGTATCGCAATTGACAGAAAAACCATCATAGAATGGATTGAACAACCTGAAAAGCTGTCAACTTATCACCTCCAGCCGATTTTATATGCTTCCCAGGCAGCCTTGGGCGTTTGGTTACAGCGGCTTGGTTGCCGCCCCACCGCCTTATGTGGGTTTAGTTTAGGGGAATTTGCTGCGGCGGCAATTGCGGAAGTATTTAGTCTTGATGAAGGGATGGAATTGGTGATTGCCCGCGCAAGGCTGATGGATTCTATGCCAAAAGGGGCAGTTTTTGCGGTCAGTCAGAGAGCCAGCAAAAAAGAATTTGATGGACGTTTTCCATCCACATTGTGTTTTCCATCCATATTGTGTTTTCCATCCATATTGTGGTGTATATCAGAACTCAGCCCAAGAATGTGGACGGTGGCAACCGAGGAAGGGTTAGTCGCAGAAGCAGAAAACTGGTTAACGCAGCAGGGTTTCACGTTTAAGCGAGTGGCAGTATCCCATGCTTTTCACACACCGATGGTTGAACCCGCCGCAAAAGCGTTTGGCGAGTTACTGAAAAATTATCATCTCAAACCTGCGCAGTGCGCGATCTATTCAACGGCATTGGGAAGGAAAATTTCGGCTGATGAGATGTGCGATCCCCAATATTGGGTCAAGCAAATGTTATCCCCTGTGCAATTTGGTTCTGCATTAAAACAAATGGAACAGGACCATCCGGTGTCACTCTTTGCACAAATTGGCACGGGCATGGATTTGTTGCAACACGCGCGTAAATGGCTGCAACTGAATGTGGAAAGGATAAGCTCGACGTTAGGGATGCAAGGCGCAGAGCGCGAAGTGAAATCGATATTACAGTTTATTGCCAAGGTCTGGACACATGGTGGCAATATTGAATGGGCAAAAATTCACACACAGCCATACATTACTAATAAAAAAATCGCTACTGACAAGAAAATTCATCTACCGGGTCATGCGTTTGAGCGAGATATCTGCCTGCCGCAAGAATCTTCTTCACCATTGAATTCAGCTTCAAAAGCAAGCACGACATCAACGCTCTCATCGCTGTTTTTCGGTTCACATTACTATGGGTTCGATTGGGAAAAAGCCAATGTTGCTGCATTGGCGAGTGAGCATAAACGGGACACCGTGCCACTAACATGGATAATTTGTCCGCAGGTTACAGCCAGAGAACAGAGTTTGGTTAAGATGCTGGCAATAAATAGCGATGAATTGAAGTTGAGTGAAATTGCTAATTTATCCAATACTGATTTTTCAAATATCTATACGACGTTATCTGACTGGCTGACACAAAGTTGGACAGAGCAAGATCAGTTAAAACAAGATCAGTTAAAACAAGATCGGTTAGAACGACAAGAGATAAAAGCTCCGGCAGAGATAGATGTGATTATCACAGGGCTGTTGGATGATTTGAACGCACAGCAGGCACAGTTCTGGGCATTCTGGCTGCCTACGGCTCTGGCGAGATGGAGCGCAACACAAAACCCCGCACCGAAGATGAAACTGTTTTTCCCTGCCAGACAAATGGTGGCATGGGATAGTACGGAGGTGCTGAATGCTGAAAAAAATCAACTTCAGGGACCATTGCTGATCCTGCCGGAAGAATACCCCCATATCTCCACGCTTTGCATCGACTTTAAACATTCAGATGCGGAAACTGTTGCCCGTGGATTGCAGCCGTGGAGAGAGCAAGATTGGCAAGGTGGTCAATTCTATTGTTTCCGTCAGGATGAGTATGGAAAAGGCGGTTTTGGAAAAGACAATTTTAGAATAGACAGCTTTTGGCATCGCCGGATAACTTCACGTGTGCAAAAACGGGCTTTGTCCCACACATTGCCGAACATCAGCCGTAACAGTTGGGTATTGATCACCGGAGCCAATGGCGGCATGGGAGCTGCAATTACCGAATACTTAGCGCGTGTTTATCACTGCAACCTGTTATTGCTGGTGCGCCAGACTTTGCCGAAAAAGCGGGATTGGCAGTCAGAGATTAAGAATAACAGCCCCCATGCCTCACTGTTGCAATGGGCTTTGAATCTTGAAGTCAAAGGTAGCCGGGTGGAGTTTGTACATGCGGATTTGGGGAGTAGTCAATCGCTGGAAAAGGCATTTTCGCCCGTATTTCAATTAGCTGCGCGTGGCGTTGGGATAGATTACGTATTCCATACTGCCGGACGGGGCGAGGGCGCTATGCTGCAAATGCGTTCTGAGGCTGAATCCATTGCGACGCTGGCTCCTAAAGTCATTGGCACCCGTTTCCTCTGCGATAATTTGAACCGCTTAGGAAATCCGGCACTGCTATTGTTTTCCAGTCTGGGTAATTTATTGCCGAAGGAGAAAGTTGGTCAGATTGCTTACGTTGCCGCTAACGCCTGTTTAGAATCCTATGCGGAACACGTTCGCAATAAAGGTGGCAAAGCGTTGGCGATTGCGTGGGATGATTGGGCGGAATCCGGCATGGCGACACGTTCAGCGCAGCAACTGGATCAAGCTATTAAATATCCATCGAAAACTGAAACAACCGCAGTTTCATTAACCAATATTTCTTTATGGCGCCAGCGCTTGAGTGCTAAAAATGATTGGTGGCTCGACGAACACCGGATCGATGAATCGACCACCGTTATGCCTGCTATGGGCATGGTTGTTCTGGCTCATCGTGCTGTAAGTGAGTTGCATGCCGAAGCGCAGGGTGCTTTTTCGTTACAGGGGATCACCATTGAAAGACCGTTGGTTGTGGCTGACGGGGTTGATCTTGATATCGCTGTGGTTTTTGCGGAGACACGGAATTCCTTTGAGATTTTTTCGGGTAATGGCGAATTTTCCCATGACTCGTGGATTAAACATGCGAGCGGTAAAGTCGTTCCTCGCAACGATCAGGTTATACCTTTTGATAAATCTCTCCCTACCCAAGTCATTCAGAATCTGTTCAGCGCCACGGATAACATTACAAATAACATTGGCGTCAGTCCAAAGGCGGCTTTGACTTTTGGCCCTCGCTGGCAAAATGTTATTTCTGTCGATCAAACTGCCCCCAATGAAGTACTGAACCTGTTGCAGCTTCCTGCCGCTTATCAGGGAGAAGCAGAAACCTCCGGCCTGCATATTGCGTTATTGGACACTGCGACGCTGATTGCCTCCCCGAAAGATGAAGATGTGCAATTTGCCCCTGTTTCAATCGGCGGTTTTACTCAATTTGCGCCTATGTGTGACCGGGTGAAAAGCCATGTTCAGATACAGGAGACCGGCACCAGCAGATTATTGCAGGTAAATATTTACTCAGAAGCGGGCAATCTACTGGTAACAATGGATGACCTGTTACTGGTCGATGCCGCCACGGCATTGGCGAGCCAAACAGAAACAATGCAAGAAGCTGGAGAAGCTGAAATTGGGCAGAGTGATGCAGAATTGCACAATGTTATGCGCCTGCATAACGGCGAATCTGGCGGAGGAAACTTTGCTTTTATTTCACGGCTTGAGGCGCGTAAAGAGTTAGGCCCAAGGGATGTCGAAATTCAGGTTAAGGCGGCAGGAATTAACTTTAAGGATGTGTTAATCGCACTTGGTGTACTGCCGGCACCTGTTGATCCCACCATGACTTTTGGTCAAGAAGCCGCTGGCATCGTGACCCGCATTGGGCAAGAGGTCACGGATATTCGTGTGGGTGAGCGGGTGATGTGTGCCGGACACAGTTGTCTGGCTGAGCATGTTGTGATGCCACGGCATGTTGTGGCATCCGTTCCGCAGACTCTGGGTTTCCAACAAGCGGCCGGTATTCCCGTTGCCTTTACAACCGCTTGGATCGCCTTGAAACACGCAGCCAATTTGAAAAAGGGGCAACGTATCCTGATTCATTCCGCTGCGGGTGGTGTTGGTATGGCAGCCATGCAGATTGCCCTGTATCTGGGGGCGCAAGTATGGGTTACGGCAGGCAGTGAAGAGAAACGTCAATTACTGATAAATATGGGGGCTCAAGGTGCGGCGAATTCCAGAACGCGGGAGTTCGGGGACGTTTTCCGCCATGAACTGGGAGAGCGGCCTTTCGATGTCATCCTCAACGCATTGGCGGGAGAGTTGCTGGAAGAAAGTATATCCCTGTTGGCACCACAAGGCCGGTTTCTGGAGCTGGGTTTGCGGGATATTTTGCAAAACTGGCAATTGGGACTCTCGATTTTTGCCGAAGGCGGCAGCTTCCATGCCGTGCAGGCAGGGGCAGAACATCCTGCCTATCAAGAGGCTTGGGCCGAAGTAACGGCACTGTTCGCACAGGAAATTCTTAAGCCTTTGCCAACTAAAGTTTATCCCGCCAAAGAAATTTCTGAGGCATTTCAGTATATGGCTCAGGGAAAACATATCGGCAAGATTGTCATTGCCATGGAGGAACGCAGTAAGGCACGCAGTTTTGTTGAAAAATTGCAGGCGGAAGGTTTGTCCAATACCGAAGGCACTCAAATAGCTATGGCAATGGCAACTTTGGTTCATCAAACTTCGTTGCCCTATTTTGCTGTATCCAAACTTCCCATTGGTTCTGTTCTGGAAAAACAACTGCATACCCAACAGATGTTGTTCAGTGCCGGCTCAGCACTGAATGTGTCGAATACCGCCAATAATACAGCCAATTCATCGTTGAAAGGCGCAAACACAGAGGATCTGCTTCAGGCGATGCGTTCCATGCTGGAAGGTTTTTTGGGCATTGAAGGTTTGGATGTGGATGCCAGTTTTTTCACTTTAGGGGCAACTTCTCTGGATCTGATTCAATTTGCCAAGAGACTGGAACAGCGTTTGGAACAGGATATTCCAGTGGCATTGCTGTTTAAGGCAGCGTCTTTACGAGAGTTGAGCAAAGAGCTGGCCCCATCGCAATCCGTTGCAGAAGAATTGCAAGCGCCACAATCAGGGTTGGGGGATAAGCGACGTTCATTGCAAGCTCGTCGTAAATTGCGCAGCACAGCAGCAGGACAAGAGAGCGAAACCAATGATTAACGTTAAACGTGTTCGCAAGGGATTTTTTTTTGCCATCATTGGGTTTGCATTGATGATGGGAACACCCGCGATAACGGGTACATCTGTAATCAATTCAAAACAGGCCAGTCAGAAAACACAGGTGAAGCTGGAGCAGATAGTCAATGAATTATCCCGTCGTTGGGATATTGAACAGGTTCCTACCGCCGGATTGAGTATTGTTGTTGACGACCAAGTTCTTGCTTTGCGCTTGGGTAAAGCAGAAAAGGGATGGTTTGAGCTGGCTTCCACAACTAAAGCCTTTACGGGGTTGTTGATTGCCTTGCTTGAGCAGGAAGGGGTGCTCAACCGATACGATGAGATTACGAGGTGGATTCCGGAGTTGGCAGAGTACCCTCAAATGGGTTATTCCACCATTCAGATTCAAGACTTGTTGTTCCATAGCAGTGGTATTGCAGAAAACACCATCGATCTTCTGCGACCTAACACGAACCCTGATGCTTTATCACAACTGCCGGCATTACTACAAGAAGTGCCTTTGGCTTATGCCGTTGGAACTAAGGAAGAGTACGCCACATTGAATTACAGTTTGCTGGGTTTAATCGCTGAACGGGCGACCGGTAAATCATTTTCGGTGTTATTGAGGGAAAAGATTTTTATCCCTTTAGGCATGATGAACACAATGGTGGAAGGAAGTATTTCTGCGAACAATACCGCAAATATACTTATTCCGGGGTATAAAATCAGCTTTACTGTCGCACAACCCTATGATGCGCCGCGTTACCTGCAAAATACGCCTGCTGGTTATGTACTCAGCACCCCACAGAATATGGCAATTTGGTTGCAATTTTTATTACATAAATTGCCATCGAATGGGTTACCACTGAATGGATTGCTATTAAAAAAAGGCGATAGACGCTCGCTTTCTACACTATATGCGGCACTGGAACAGGCGAAACTCCCTTATGCGGGAGATGGCAATGAAGGATACGCTTATGGCTGGGATGTTATAACCGATCAAACCACTTATTGGAGCCATCCGGGACAAAACCCCAATGCGGCTACCTATATCGCTTTTGATCCACAGAAAGGCGTCGGGATTGCCTTACTGGGGAATAGCAACAGCCCTCAGATCATCGAATTGGGGCAGGCAATATTCGAATATTTGCGCGGTGCTTCTCCGCAAATCCTGCCGGAACGCTTTTCTGGCGATGTGAATGATGGCATTTCCACTGTGGCCGCGACCATTTTCTGGTTAGGGGGCGCACTGTTTCTACTGGCAACCATTTATAAACGAAGGAAAAAGAATATCGGCGAATCCTTCATCATTGCCTTCACTGCCCTGAACACGCTGCTGATATCTCTGCTTGCAATTGCACCTTCATGGTTATTGGGGTGGAGTTGGTCAAATTTGCTGGTTTGGGGGCCTTTAAGCCTGCCTGTTGCAGCGGTGGGGCTGATTTTCTTTGCCAATGTTCTCAACCTGTTCTTTTTCCGCGCAGTGAAATCCAGTGGCAAATATTGAGTTAAAGGAAGCGAGTTATGTGTAATAAGTCGTTATTATCTGAGTGCCATAAATATGTTGTGCATGAATTGTTTGAGCAGCAAGTAACGAAAACGCCGGATGCCATAGCTATTCGATTTGGCGAGCTGACGCTATCTTATAACGAACTAAATCGTCGGGCGAACAGACTGGCGCATTATCTCCGCCATCATCATTTAGATCACAATTTAAGCCATATTTCAGGCGGTGAAATTTCTGCGGTAGGGATTTATTTAGATCGCGGTATAGAGATGGTTATTGCCGTTCTGGGTGTGTTAAAAGCGGGAGCAGCCTATGTGCCCGTTGATCTCAATTATCCCGCTGAACGCCAATCTTATATTTTGCATGATTCCAATGTGTCAGTAGTCATTACCTGTGGTGATCTTATCCACTCGCTTCCCGGTACGATTGAATGTATCGATTTGGATCAACACGATTTGACCCGCTGTGATGCCAGTGATTTTTATAAAAGTGGTTGTACTGGAGAAAATTGCACCGAAGAAAATTGTACCGAAAAAAATCATCCTGATAAGAATTTAACGGCAACCTGTACTTCTGACAGCCTCGCTTACCTTATTTATACCTCCGGCTCGACCGGCAAACCCAAAGGCGTTTGTATGCCGCATAAGGCATTGGTGAATCTGTTGGTTTGGCAGATAAAAAATCAAGGTGAAATGCCCGGTGATGGTGATATTGACAGCGGTTATGTCAGTAGAAAAACATTGCAGTTTTCTCCATTGAGTTTTGATGTTTCATTTCAGGAAATATTTTCCACTTTGTCCAGTGGGGGAGAGCTGGTGCTGATCCCTAACCAATTGCGATTAGATCCACTGGCATTGTTATCATTTCTGTCCGAACAACGAATTGAGCGGATATTTCTGCCTTATGTCGCGTTAAACAGTCTGGCATCGGCGGCAATGACCGAAGATCATTATCCTGAAAGTTTGATTGATGTCGTAACGGCAGGTGAGCAGCTAGTTATCACCATTGCGATCAGACAATTTTTCAAAACTCTGCCCCATTGCCGTCTGCACAACCATTATGGCCCGTCAGAAACGCATGTCGTAACCGCCCACACTTTAAAGGGAAAAGCGGATGATTGGCCGGCACTGCCTGCTGTCGGGCAACCAATTGATAATGTCAAAATCCATTTACTGGATGATGAGAACCGCATTGTTGTTGATGGTTCGCCGGGGGAATTGTGTGTTGAGAGTATCCAATTGGCATACGGTTATCACAAACGCCCGGAGGAAACTGCCGCTAAGTTTGTCGATATTATTCGTTATGAACAAACCTCCAAACGTGTATACCGGACAGGCGATTTGGCTCAATGGAGACCGGATGGTTTGCTGGAAGTGCTTGGTCGGATCGATTTTCAAATCAAAATACGTGGATATCGGGTCGAACTGGGGGAAATTGAGGCGCTATTAATGACGCATTCCGCTGTACGGGATGCGGTTGTCGTAGCTCAGGGAGAAAGCGCGGAAGAAAAACGTTTGGTCGGTTTTGTCATTGCTTCTGAACAGGCTTTGCAGCGCCAGACGCAGAATGGCGTGAAAGAGAACATTCTGCAATTTATCAAAGATACACTGCCAGATTATATGTGCCCAGCGGCGCTTGTCATTGTTGAACGCTTTCCGTTATCTGCCAGCGGTAAAATTGACCGCAAGGCATTTCCTTTTATTGCTTCTGATGAATTGATCCAACAGGAAGTGGAGCCACCGAAAAATGCAGTGGAGCAAATGCTGGTAGAAGTGTGGCGTGAGTTGCTGGATATGAAAAAGATCGGGCGGAATTCACATTTCTTGCAGTTGGGTGGTCACTCGTTGCTGACGATGAAAATGATGCTGGAGTTGCGTCGCCGTGGGTTTATGGTGAATGCTCATGCTTTATACCAATATCCGGTATTGTCGGAATTAGCGGCGCAATTGCAGGAGAGCACGCGACAAGAGAATTTGCCTGATATGGCAAGTTCTAAAACGGAAAACCCTGTTCCGTGGACACTGTTGAGCCAAGTGGAAATTGAGATGTTATCCGCCGCTATTCCCGGTGGTATGGGCAATATCAAAGATATTTATCCTTTGGGGCCATTACAGCAAGGCATGGTTTACCACTCTCTCACCAACACGACGGGTGATCCTTATGTACTTTGGCAAATTACCCGTTTCTGTAATGCAGATTTACTGCAAGCCTATCTTGATGCCTTGCGCTCTACTATTGCCCGCCATGATGCATTTCGCGTCAGTATCCATTACGAAGGTCTTTCCCAGCCTGTGCAGGTGGTTTGGCGGGAAGCCGGATTGATGGTGGAAGATGTGGGGGAAAAGCTGAATTTAACGGCAGATTGCGAAGATCTACAGGCCGCATTGAAACAGTATTGCAATCCTGCAATGCAATATTTTGATCTGACCAAAGCGCCCTTGCAGCGCTGCCTTTATTTTTATGATGCTAAACAGGATGAATGGGTATTGTTGCACTTGCTTCATCATATGACGGTGGATCACACGACAGTCGAAAAGATGCAGCAGGAGATAGAGGCACAGTTAACTTCATCGCCGCTTACTGAGGTTTCTCCACTGTCATTCAGGCAGACAATGATTGATCTCTTCAATGCAACCCGTGTCGGTGGGCAAAAGACTTTCTTCGACGATTTATTGCGGGATTACGAACCTGCGCCAGCCCCTTTTGGTATCGATAAATATTTAGGAGGCGATGCGGCGGCTGTAGAAATGATCGTGGAAGCGTGGCGACCGTTGCCAGCGCAGTTGGGCGATCAAATACGCCAACAGGCTAAAACTCATGGTGTCAGTGTTGCTGCGGTTTTTCATCTGGCATGGGCGAAGGTGATCGCTTGCCTGACCGGACAAGATGATGTGGTTTTCGGGACAGTTTTACTGGGACGGCTGTTTGCTGGTGAGGCTTCCGTCAATGCAATGGGGCAGTTTATCAATACACTGCCGATCCGTATGTGTTTAAATAATCGGCCTGTCCTTGAATGCCTTTGGGGTACGCAGGATATCTTGATGCAGTTGGTCAAGTATGAACAGGCATCGTTGGCTCAGGCGCAGAAATCGGTACAAACAGCGGGAACAACCCCACTGTTTACTTCATTGCTGAATTATCGCCATAGCGAAGTGCTCAACGTTCCTTCGGCAGAGCCATTTCAGGCACTTAATCCATCCTCCGTGGAAGGTATTCGCTACTCCGGCATTATGGAACGGACGAATTATCCTATTTCTGTCAACGTTGATGATTTTGCCCAAGGCGAGGTTACCCAAGGATTTGTAATCAATACGCAGGTTGTACAGGAGCTTGATCCTGAATTGAGCTGTGATTATCTGCAAACCGCATTGCTGGAGATTGTCTCTGCGCTGGCAATGACTCCTGAGCGGAAAATTGGCCGCATTAATACCCTGCCTACACAAGTAAAAGACCAACTGATACGTGAATGGAATCAGACTGAATCGGATTTTCCGTGCCATTCTTGCCTCCAGACTCTGATTGAAGCACAGGTTCAGCGGACACCGGATGCCATCGCTGTAGAATTTGCCGATCAGGCATTGAGTTATGCGCAACTGAATCAAAAAGCCAACCAACTGGCTCGCTATCTGCGGACTGAGCTGAACGTTGGCCCGGATGCGCTGGTGGGTGTTTGCGTAGAGCGCAGCATTGAAATGGTCGTGGCATTGCTGGCGATATTGAAAGCAGGGGGAGCGTATGTACCGCTCGATCCCGGCTATCCCAGAGAAAGACTCGATTATATGTTACATGATGCCGCTCCCCGCGCATTGTTATCACACAGCGGGATTTCGGCGGAAATATGTGCGTTGCTGGCTGACTACGCCACAAATACGGATGCCAGTGTTATCGATTTGAATGAAGATGCTGTCAAGTGGTCTGCCCAAAGCGGTGATGATTTGTCCACGGCGGATATTGGTCTGACGCCATCTCATCTGGCATATGTGATCTATACCTCTGGATCTACCGGACGACCGAAAGGCGTAATGAATGAACATCGTGGCGTAGTCAATCGCTTAGTGTGGATGCAGAAAGCTTATCCATTAAGTGCAGACGATGCGGTTCTGCAAAAAACGCCTTTCAGTTTCGATGTTTCCGTTTGGGAATTTTTCTGGCCATTGATGTATGGCGCGCGCTTGGTGGTGGCGAAGCCTGAAGGACATAAAGATCCGCTCTATTTAACTACCCTGATTTGTCAGCGGAAAATAACAACTCTTCACTTTGTTCCGTCAATGCTGTCTATTTTTCTGGAATATGCGTCTCCAGACGTGGGAGCTTCTATCAGGCAGATGTTTTGCAGTGGCGAAGCATTATCGGCGCGCAGTGTATTGCGGTTTCATGAACGGTTTGCTGATGTTGAATTACATAACCTGTACGGGCCGACCGAGGCTGCAATTGATGTGACTGCATGGGATTGCAGTCTGGGAAAAGTGGGCAATTTAACTGAGAAAAGTGTTATTCCCATCGGCAAGCCGATTGACAATATTCAGCTCTATATTCTTGATACTTATGGTCAGCCGACCTCGATTGGTGTCGTCGGGGAGTTGTATATTTCGGGCATCGGTGTGGCACGTGGATATCTGAATCAGCCTGAATTGACCGCAGAAAAATTCATCAAAGATCCTTTTAGCCCAAATTCAGGCCATAGAAATTCTGGTCATAGAATGTATCGCACCGGCGATCTGGCACGCTATTTGCCCAATGGCGATATTGAATATTTGGGACGGAATGATTTTCAGGTCAAATTGCGTGGCCTGCGTATTGAATTAGGGGAAGTCGAAACAGCGCTGCTGTCACATGACAGTGTGAAAGAATGTGTTGTGCTGGTTCGGGAAGATACGCCCGGCGATGCCCGGCTGGTCGCTTATATAACCTGTGCAGATTCTTCATTAATAGACAATCATCCGACCGCATTGAATCAAACCTTGAAGGTACATCTGCAAGCGTGTCTGCCAACGTTTATGATTCCGTCGCATATCCTTTGGTTAGAGGCATTTCCGCTAACGGCAAACGGTAAATTAGACCGCAAAGCATTGCCATCCCCCTCTGATGCATCCGTGATGCAGCCAGAAGACATTGAGCCACCCCGTGCCGGAACGGAAACAAGATTGGCTCAGCTATGGTCTGAGTTATTAAACATCCGCTCTTTGGGTCGCCAATCCCACTTTTTCGAAGCGGGTGGACATTCTTTGCTGGCCGTCACACTTATGATGCGAATACAGCAAGAATTCGGGGTTTCGCTGCTTCTGAGTTCGATAGTCAGCCATCTGGATCTGGCTTCACAAGCGATGCTTATTGATGCTGAGCTGGGCAGTGTCGAAACCGCAAGAGAAAATCTATCGCCAATACCGCCAACAACACCGCCAACGGAACCGGAGTCTATGGGATTGATTCGGGCGTTACCGACACAAAAAGCGGTCTATAAGGCACTCAAACTGAACTTCCAAGATTTGAGCAACAAAGACTTAAGCAACAAAGAATTAAGCAACAATAGTTTTATTGCTCTATCGTTCGAAGCTGAACCTGACCTAAAAATGCTGCGCAACCTGTTGCAATCGGTGCTTTCTCGTCATGTTGGCTTGAGTGCGCAATTTATGCTGGTTGATAACGAGCTTTATTTACAGCCAGCCAAGCGTTTCGTATTCCGATTGGAAAAGCGTCAAAGCCTTGGTTCTCTGGAAGAAGATTTACGTGACTTTATCCGCCCGTTTTCGCTGGAGGATAGTATGAACGTCCGTGGTCGATGGCTGGTTGCTGAACCAAACCCCATGTTGTTGCTGGATTTTTCCCATGCCTGTATTGATGGCTCAGGCTTGATGCAAATACTCAATGAATTGGCGGCTGAAAATAACACAGTTTATTCGTGTGTCAGTTTGGCGGCCTATTCGGCATTGTTCTACAGCGATGAATTTGTGGCCCTGAGACAACAGCATACCGATTTTTGGCGAGCAAAATTACAGGATTGGCAGCCTCCTGCTTATATTGGTGACGGGCAAACCATGACCGGATCTTGCTTGGTGGCGGTGAATGCCAAACAAAAAGAGCAGATTGAAACTCTGACTTCCCGCTTGAAGATCAGTGTGCCTGAATTCTTTATGACGGTATTTTTACGGTTTAAAGCCCGTCTGGAATATTCCGGCAGTTCACTTAATTCCCCAGAGTTATTTATAGAACGGCTTACAGAACAGCTTATCTCTACGATATTTCATGGCCGTGACCGACTGGAGCAGCAGACAGTGATTGCCCCTTTGATGATGGTGCTTCCTGTTCGGGTGAAATTGCAGAATGAGGCAAATGATCTTGCAATAGATGGCCTTGCAAAAAATAACCTTAATGATTTTGCCATTGTAAGCACGGTAGTGCGTGAAGCCTGCCGACATTACCTGTTCGATGCTGAAGAGCTGTCGATGTTGTATCCAACTCTGTCCAGGCAAGCGTTATTGCCCACGACCTTTTTCGGTTATTTCCAAAAAGAGGGATTTGACGGCTGTATTGCCGGTATTCCTTGCCGTCAGTTAGAGACACCGGATATTTCAGGCGGGCAATTGCATTGGAATCTGACATGTGAAATTGCCGAACACGCAGCAGGTTTTGATGTGCATTTAGAAGCGCTCTCGTTCAGGACAGCAAACAGGGCGGCAAATGATGTGGAAACAGAAAATGTGGAAACAAAAGGTGTGGAAACATGGGAGGCGTTGTTTAACTCGATTTTGCAAAACGCGCTGAATGTCGGGTAAAACGAAAAATTTGGGTGAAACGAATAATAATGTAGGAAGCCACGAAATGTTCATTAATGACCCTATTGTGCTAAACGCAAGAAAACAAGCAATAAAAGAGTATGTTAGCCAACAGTTGGATGCAGAATATCAAGGATGCCCTTTTTTTGTGATGGCGCAATCTGTACCGGAGACGGCTACGGAGTTTGTCACCACTTCTTTGGCCCTGCCGGAAAAACTGAATGACAGAATTTTCACCATGGCCGCCGCTTCTCCATTGCATCGCTTATCGTTATTTTCCGCCAGTATCAAATATCTTGCATTTCTGCATTGCCACGAACCCGAAGGCAGCTTGACATGGGCGCTTGGGGGAAGTGATTTGGTGGGCAATGCCTCGTCAATGGAAGGCGGATATCTTGTTCCGGTTAAATGGCATCTGACAGAAAAGGAGCTGGAGCAACCGGTAAAACGCCTGTTTGGTGAAGAACTTATCCGTTGGAAGCAGGTTGCGGCGTTGATGTCAGACATACACCCAAAAACAGTATCGTCGGTTATGCCACAGTTACCGGAAATTTTGGCGGGCTATTCAGAAACCTTACCTCCTTTTATGTATTCGGCTTCTGAAGAACAGGATACAGCTTATCGTTTATTGAACAGCCATTCATTGAATATCTGGCTGCAAGCACATCCGGAAAAAACTTCGTTGCATATGCGATTTGATCCACAAAGGGTGGAACCAGAACTGATTGCGTTGTTGATGGAACGCTTGGTTTTGTTGTTGAACGCGATGGTATTTGAACCGATTGCACCGCTGACATCGATGTCTTGGATACCGGAGGAAGAGCAAGAGAGAGTACGCGCTTTATTAGCGCCAGTGGCTGCACAACCATTGCAATACCAAAATGTGGCACAGGCTATCACGGCATCGATTCGCGACAGGGCGGATGCATCATTTTTGGAGGTGGGAGATCAGGCTGTTAACTTTACCCAATTGGCGCAGTATACGGAGAGATTACTGACGGCCCCTCAGTTCCCCCTGTGGGAATCTCTGGGGGATTGTGTGTTGATTGTTGGCGCCAAGGGCGTGGAAACCACACTTGCTGCGATGGCGTGTATGCGCATTGGTAAACCATTTTGTCTGCAATCCAATAGCGCAGCGGAAAAGCAGTTATTGGATATCATCGAACTGCATAACACTAAGACCGTGTTGTTACAGAGGACTGAGTTACAGAGGACTGAGTTACAGAGGACTGAGTTACAGAAGACCGAATTGTTACAAAAGACAGCGCAAGAGGATTCTGATCAGATGGCGGATTTTTTCCGTCAGCATGGTTGTCAGGTAGTTATTTTGCCTGATTATCATCCGGCTTCTCTGGTGCAATCGACATCGGCAGAACTGTTACTGTCAGAACTGTTGCTTAAAGGAGAAGCTGTCAGTCCTGATGATACTTTATTTGTTGTCATGACCTCCGGCAGTGAAGGAAAGCCTAAAGGTTGTCTCAATACCCACCAAGCATTACTCAATCTTAGTACAGAAACGCATATTTTGAATGGTTCGTCTGTCTCTCGCTTTGCATCCTTGTCCAACCACACGTTTGATTATTTCGTTCTGGAGTGTGTGCAGGCGTTGACGCAGGACATTGTATTAGTCATAGCGCCGGAAGAGACGCGCGTAGATGTGAAAAAATGCGTCGAGTTTTTGCAGGAAAAACGGATTGATTTGCTGTTCACCACGACTGTATTTGCCGAAGGCATCATGGAGCAAGGGGATATTCCCACGCTGCGCCAATTTTATTTTGGTGGTGAAAGCCTGAGGACGTTTCAAAAGAATAATTATCAGCTCTTTAATCTCTATGGCCCCGGTGAAACAGGCGTTATGACCACTTATTCACCTATTGAGCGCAATGACCAAAAAATCACGATTGGTAGACCCTTTGGGGGATATCAATGTGCCGTAGTATTTCCCGATACTTTGGAGCCTTGCCCTATTGGTGTGCCGGGAGAGTTATTGATAGGCGGTATCGGTGTCGGCAAGGGGTACATTAATCGCCCGGATCTCACTGAAAAGGCATTTATCAACCTAAATACGGAATGGTTGTCAGGAAGATATTATCGCAGTGGAGATCTGTGCTGCTGGGATACTCAGGGGGAACTTGAAATTCTGGGGAGACGCGACCGTCAGCTAAAAGTCAATGGGTTCCGTATTGAACTGGATGCTATTGAAAAGCATGTACTGGATTTACCAATGGTATCCGAGGTGGCGGTGATTGGTCTGGAAGATAAGCGAGGACATGCCCGCTTAGGCGCGTTTATTGTTGTGTCAGATGGAAGCCAGATCACAAAGCAAAATATCAGAGAAGCATTATTAAATCGAATACCGGTTTATATGGTACCCAGCCAGATTGTTCTCATACCTGAATTACCACTGACGGGCACAGGTAAACTGGATCGGCAAGCGTTGAAACAGTTCATGGGAAAAACGACAGCCAATCATCATGTCCGTCCTACTGGAGCGACGCAAGAATGGTTAGTGGTCTGTTGGGGACGCCATTTAGAGTTGGAAACCGATACGTTATCAGTGGATAAAAGTTTCTTCACGCTGGGTGGGCATTCGTTGCGGGCAGTGAGAGTGTTGGCAGAAATTCAGCAAAAGTTTGGTCAGATTGTGTCTTTGCAGGAGTTTTTCCAAAACGACTCCATTGAAATGTTGGCAAAATTCATTGATTCGCGGAACACTTTTGATCAGAAATTGATAACAGATTATCAGAAAGTGACAACAGAAGATTTCCTGAGTTTGCTGGAAGCTCCCCCTCTGCTTTCGCCTGATGGACGCGGGCCGCTATCTGTGCAGGAAGCGCGACTTTATGCCCAATATCGTCTGCATCCTGAATCACTCATTTGTATTGTGCCGCTGAAAATCCCTTTACCACATAAAATTTCTGCTGATGCAGTGAAAAGGGCATTGCAGATTTTGCTGGATCGTCACGATATTTTGCGTACCCGATACCGCATTAACAGCGAAGGCATTCCCTATGCAGAGACATTGCCGTTGCTGTTAGTTGACCAGATTCTGGTCGATGATCAAAGCCAATGGTTACAAATGCAGATGCAGGCTTTCGATTTGGGGGAAGGGCCTCTGTTGAGAGGTTATATGCAGGATGTGGACACGGAACAGGCCTGTTTGCAGCTACAAATTCACCATATCTTAATGGACAAACCTTCGCTGGAAATTCTCCAGAGTGAGTTTGAACAGTTATTGGTTCATGCCCCGCTGGCTCCGGTTGCGTTGAGTTACAGGCGCTATGCTATGGTACAGATGGATGCCCGTCAGCACCCTATCTGGGCTCAGGCCGAAACATTCTGGAAAAATCACATGGAAGGATTGGAGTTTGATCCATTCGGACATGGCGCTGTAGCGGTGGGGAGCAAGATGAGGAACACGTCTTGGAGGGTGTCGGTTGAGCATGAAGCGGAAGTGAAACGGCTGTGTCAGTCATTGAATGTGACTCCAGCTATGTTCTTCCTGACGGTATGGGGACTTACTGTGGCGCGTGAGGGGCGCAGCAATCTGTTTTCTATTTCCGTCGCCAATGCGTTGCGTCCAAAGCAAGCGCTGGATACCGTAGGCATGTTTGTCTCATTGGCTCCCAGTGCATTCCGTTTTGATCAGTCCGTTGTTACTTTTGACCAATTTATCAAGAAGCTGGCGGATGAGCAGTGGCAGGCAGCAGATCATCTTTTTTTCCCTGTTGAAGACGTTTTCGCGTTGCTTAGCTGCGATCCGAGAATGTTTGGCAGTAATCCATTACAGAATGTTTCCTATGCCTATATTGATATAGCGGATGATGGTGAAAAAGGAATCGATGGAAAACAAATCAATGAAACATCGGATGAGGATCATTTATCTAAGCAAGCAGACGGGGCGCTTAATCTTTCTGTCG
Source organism: Xenorhabdus yunnanensis (assembly GCF_028598805.1). Classification (GTDB taxonomy): domain Bacteria; phylum Pseudomonadota; class Gammaproteobacteria; order Enterobacterales; family Enterobacteriaceae; genus Xenorhabdus; species Xenorhabdus yunnanensis. Next base: position 40,511 of record NZ_JAQRFI010000019.1, read on the forward strand.
TCTATACTGCACAAGGTTGTCGCTTGGTTCTGGAATCTCACTTTGATCTCTTCACTGATGCACAAATAGCCGCTCTTGTAACCAGTTATCAGGCGATTTTTCAACAGATACTGCATCATAATCCTGCCGCCTTACCGATTAATGAATTGATTGTGTCCGACGAAGAGACACAGAAAGCATTCCGGCCGATACAACGGCGTACTTCCTATACTCCCATTGATAGCATGCTGCTGGCCGCATTTCAGACATTAGGCGCTCGTCCTGCCGTCATAGAAGATGAACGTATTGTTACTTGGGGGGAGTTTGCAGCATTAACGGCTGCTTATGTGCAAGTGTTAAATCATGGCACAATCCGGCGGGCGCTGATTCTGGGGCATGCGGGAAGTCAGATGCAAGCATTTCTGGCTGCTTGTTTTCTGACGCGCACAGCTTATTTGGCATTGGAAGTAGGAACGCCGGAAGAGCGCATTAATGAGGTTATTCACCATGCAGCACCAGATCTGATTGTGAATTCGGATATGGATGCCGAAGTCAGTGCTGTGACGGTGGATTGGCGCAATTTTCACAGTGTGAAATCCCGTGATGATAACCCGATTGCATGGATACTGTACAGTTCTGGTACAACCAGCCGACCCAAAGGCATTTGCGTCACTGCGAGTACCGTCGCACAGTATATAGACTCGCTCGTCAATACACTGGGGCTTAAACCAACGCCGATAACAGAACAGCAAGGGTTACGCATAATCCAACAGCTATCGCCCAGTTTTGATGGTTATTTGAAAGAGGTTTTGTTGTCTTGGGCGCTGCAAGGAACGAGTGTTGTGGCGGATCGTTATAGCTTGCTGGATGAACGCAAAGCGAAGGCGTTTTTAACCCGCTATCGCCCTGACATTATTTCTGCTACTCCTGCGCTTTTCGCCGCTTGGAACCGTATGCCGGATTTAGCACCTTTGCCCAAGATTTGCATCAGCGGCGGCGATTTTCTGGCTGTCGGGGATATCAATCATCTGCTCGAACGCACACAAATTTGGAACGGCTATGGCCCGACAGAAACCTGCATTTCCGTTTCAATGGTAAATTGTGCACGTTTGGCATCAGGCACGGCACTCTCTATCGGCGAACCCTTTGAACATGTCGCTTTTGCCGTGGTTGATCAAAATGGTGCCCGACTCCGAGCCGGTCAGTGGGGAGAGTTGGTGATCTATGGAGATTTTGAGCATCATTGTTACCTGAATGATCCAGAGCTGACTGTATGCAAATTTGGTCAAGATGAGCGGGGGATCTTCTTCCGTTCTGGTGATTTGGCGAGGGTGGATAAAGACGGCCTGTTTTACCTCAAAGGACGTATGGACGATAGCTGTAAAGTACGTGGCAATTTTATCGGTCTGGGTGAACTGGAAAACCGAGCCGGACAGTATCCGAGCGTGATTGCAGCGGGTGCTGCGGTGGCATTCGCTGGAACACCGGAAGCCTGTTTGGTATTGGCGATTGTAGGAGAGGCAAATATAGGAGAGGAAAATATTCAGGCAGGGCTGCAACAGTATTTGGCACGGCATTATCCCCGTTCTCACCTGCCGTCAGCAATATTTCCGATAGAAAGTTTGCCTCGCACTGAAATAGGCAAGATGGACAGAAAGCGGATTGTAGCACTGTTCAGGGAGTGGCTCGAACACGAGCAACAGATGCAAGAAGAACAAGATCCGATAATCAACGAGGAGTTGCAAAAGCTGATTGATTGCTGGAGGAAATGTCTGGGCTACAAAGGGGCGCTGACAATGAATTCCGATTTCTTCTTAGTGTCCGGTTCATCTTTGAGTGCCGTACGTCTGGCCAGTCAGTTAGAAACGCTGTTTGGTGTTATGTTCAGCCCCGTTGATGTGTTCCGCAATGCCACAATTGGCGGGCAGTGGGCATTGATCAAATCACGACAAAATTCTGATGAAAACCCTGACACCGTGCTAAGGGAACGGTTCCTGAACACCGATGATTTGAACCTTCCAAAACTAATGTTGTTGCCACCAGCGTTGGGGGGATTGGTGGAATTGCAGGAACTGGCGAACAATCTGGCAGGGCGGGTGACCATATCTGTTTTAACAACAGAACCGAAGATGGTTGAAAATTTATCAGCGACAGAATTTAACAAAGCCTTGCTCAACGCGCTGAAGTCATATATTGAAATGCCGGCAAGCCATCAATCCCGGCCATTGTGGTTGGGAGGTTATTCCCTCGGTGCAGAAATATTGGCTGCGTTGATATTGACTGAATTGTCGCAACATGAGTCTCTGCCGCATAATGATTTATTGCGAAACATCGACAAACTAGTGTTTTTTGACCCGAACCTGAAAACCGAACCATTCGATGGAGATACGTTGTATGCGAGGTTTATTGAATTTTTCCGCGATGTTAACCATCAGGCCGGAGAAAGCGCTGTAATTGATGCAGGTATTGATGTCGAGACGTTACGGCAGGCATTCCCTGCACTGCATCAGGAGTGGCACTATTACCTATTACAGCATCAACTCCTCGAAAACAAGACATTCCATGAGCGCATTCTGGCGCTGTCGTCAAAGTCTATTCCCGTTGAGATGTTCTTTTCTGACGATGCAGACACCGAAAGTATTAAAGAGCTTATGCAGCAACTGCAAGGGCAAGCTTCTATTCAGCGTCGAAGCGGTAATCACGTTGAATTCATTAAACGATTATCTCCTGATGACTTTATATACCCAGAGCTTATATGCCTAGAACATATACCCAGAACAAGGTAAGGGATCATGAGTGCAGAAATAAGAGAAGATTTGGATATCGCTGTTGTTGGTTTATCAGGTCGGTTCCCGGGAGCAGAAAATTGCACTGAATTTTGGCGAAATCTATTGATGGGAGTGGATGGCATCTCCCGTTTTACAGAGGAGGAGCTGCTTCAGGCAGGGCATGATATTCAAAAGATACGCAATAAAGATTTTGTCCCTGTTAACGGTGTGCTGGAAGGGGCAAATTATTTTGATGCAGAGTTCTTTGGATACAGTCAGGCAGAGGCTGCACTGTTAGATCCACAAACACGTTTGATGATGCAGTGCGTCTGGCATGCGTTGGAGAACGCCGGTATTGATCCAGATAAACGGGGGCGCAATATCGGGCTGTTTCTGGGCGCGCGCAGTACGGTACAGTGGACAATGCAGGCAATGTTGTCTGAACAGGTTGAAAATGTTGGTGGTTTTCTCGCGTCCCAATTAGCCAACAAAGATGCCATGAGTACATTGATTTCTTGGAAACTGGGGCTGGAAGGCCCCAGTTTTACCCTCCAGACCGCTTGTTCAACCAGTTTGGTAAGCGTGCATCAGGCTGTACAGAGTTTGTTGAGCGGTGAGTGTGATGTTGCGGTTGCGGGTGGCGTCAGCCTGTTGTTGCCACAACAGAATGGGCATACCTATCAAGACGGTATGTTGTTTTCAAAAGATGGCAAGACCAGGGCCTTTGATGCAGAAGCGACCGGTAGCGTGTTCGGCAGTGGTTTGGGGGCAGTGGTATTACGGCGGGCAGGAGATGCTATTGCGGATAATGATCCTATTTGGGCGATCCTTAAAGGTTCAGCCATTAATAATGATGGTGCCCGCAAAGTCGGCTATACAGCTCCCAGCGTCAAGGGGCAATCGGATGTGATTCGTTCCGCTTTGCAGATGGCAGAGATGAATGCAGCGGATTTGGATTTTATTGAATGTCACGGCACAGCAACTTCGTTGGGAGACAGCATTGAATTTATGGCGTTGTGTGAGGTTTTCAATGAAAAACTATTCAGTGAAAACCATCCTTCTGCCGATCTGAATCAATGTGCTCTGGGGTCAGTGAAAACCAATATTGGACATTTGGATTCAGCGGCTGGTATAGCAGGCTTTATCAAGATGGTGATGGCTATCAGATATGGTGTGATCCCGCCGACGTTGCATTTCCAACGTCCTAATTCACAACTGGGGTTTGAGCAATCTCCGTTTTATATCAACACGTGCGCCGAACCGTGGTCATCAAAGCAAGGGAAATTGAGAACCGGTGGCGTGAGTAGCTTTGGCATTGGTGGAACCAATGCACATATGGTACTGCAACAATATATTTCTGCTGCTGGGGAAAACACCGCCAAGCTCTGTTTTTTCCCATTCTCGGCGAAAAACAGAGCTTCTTTGGCACTGCAATTGGAGTCAGTATCCCAATGGCTGGTGCAGCAATCCCATTTAGATCTTCAGGCTCTATCCCATACCTTGGGTAAACGGCGCAGTTTTCCGTGTCGGATCATGTTTGCGGCAGACTCAAAATTTGTGTTGATGCAGCAAATTAAAACTTATCTGGAGTTTGAAGAAGATGAAGATGTATTAACTTTAATTCCTCAATTCTTGGAAAAAGGCGCGGTACTACCAGATGAGCGTTCAGAGGTGCTTGTCGCCTTCACCAATTGGATATCTGGTCAGACGAAAGAACCGGCAAAGTTTCTTTTCTCTCCCTTCAATGGACAACCGCTGATAGATATCCCCGGATATGCCTTCATGCGTGAAGAACATGGTGCAGGGCATATTACGGACAAACGTTGGAGACAAATTGCCAGTGTTATTGCCGCGACCGGTGACAATAACTTATCCAAAAATATGCCGGGTTTATTGTTGCCATTCTGGAAGCCAGTCCGTTTACCGAAAGCATCAGTACAGGAAAAAGCACAGGAAAAAATACCCCATTCAGTACTGCTGTGTGATCAATCACTGGCATCACAAGCAAATGATTGGGTAGATAAAAGCCAGATTGAGATGATTCGCTTGAATATGTTGTGTTCGGATCAAGTCCGAAATGCTCTGGCAGAGCTATCTCATGATTTGCAAAAGAACCGATCTCTGGTGTTGTCATTGGTGTTTCCTTCTGATGGATTTTCTTTTGCACCTGACTCCCTGCAAACACTATCTGATCTGGGTAAGGTGTTGGTAGAGAATGACTTCTCTGCGTTTGGTTCTGTACATATTTATTTGGTCATGCCAGCTATGACAGGTGATGGTGGATATTCGGCTGCATCTGTTTTAACCGAGGCAGCGCTCAAGGCATTGGCTTTGGTGATCCCACAAGAGATACCGGGTATCGAATGTGCGTTCTTATATTTACAAGAGCACAATTATTTACAGAAGTTCAAGTATTTACAGAAGTACAATGCAGATGGGATAGCCTCCACATTGACTCGATTACTGCAAACGCCATTGCATGGCCCTTTGAAACTGAATCATGAGGGGCTGTTTGTTGAAGATTTCCGCTGTCCGGATGCGGAAGAAAATGAAGTGGTGGATGAATCTCATTTCATGGGAAAAACCTATGTTATCACCGGTGCTGGCGGCAGAATGGCTAAGGCGATGGCAAAAGTCATTGCACAGCGTTTTCAGGGGAAATTGGCGCTAATTAGCCGTCAATCCGCAGACTCAGCGGCGATGCAACGTTTACTGATGGAGTTGCAGGAAGCTGGTGCTGGTGCGGTGGAAATTTTTCCGTATGCGCTGGAAAGTGAAGAAGATGCGTTAACGCTGTTTAAGTCTATCCGTCATCGCTTGGGAGATATCCACGCAGTGATTCATGCAGCGGGAGTAACGGATGGCGACTCTTTTTCTCCGTTGGTCAGGCTTAATGCTGAGCATTATCAGGCGCAACTCCAGCCTAAAGCTCAGGTAGCGGCTGTGCTTACCAAAGTATTTGAAAGCATTCCGGTTGAATATTGCTTTGTGACGTCTTCCATGTCGGTATTTTTTGGCGGCATTGCTCATGCGCCATATGCGATGGCGAATTTATTTCTGGATGGTTGGGGACAGAGACAAAACAGACGACCACAAAATCCCCGTTGGATTGTGGTGAACTGGGAAACGATTCATTTTGATGAAAAGCCTCATTTGGCAGAGGAAGAACGAGACGATGCGCTTGTTTGGGGACGTAATGAAGTGGCTTTTTCTGGCTTTGAATTCCCCGCCTTGTTTGAACGCAGCTTGCGTGAATATGATCGTGAAAACCAGAAAATCTTCTCTGCTGGTCAGTTTATGGATCGGCTTTATGCTTGGGGGGGAAGACGAATTGCCAATGGTGATCGCAAGCCACAAGCAACCAGCGGCATCAAATTGAAGCCCAGACCAGAAACTCTGCATTCTGTTTATCAGCCTCCAGCCAATGAGATGCAAAAGGAAATTACCGCAATATGGAGCCAGATACTTGGCATTGACGGCATTGGTATTGATGACAAATTTATGGCGCTGGGGGGAGATAGTTTAAAGACCATTGTAATGGCAGAGAAGGTGTATAAAAAAATAGGCAAGCGGGTTGCCATTCAGGATTTCTTTGCACAACCAACCATACGTGAGATTGAACGACAGTTTCTTAACGATGAGCAGGATGTTTCCCCATCGGTTTTGCCTTCCGTTGACTTATCCGAACCTATTATCGCCAGTTCAGATCAGGATTTACTGTATATACATCAGATCACTTTTGCCAACAGCAGCTATAACATGCCAATGGCTTTCCGGTGTCCCAGTTCGATCAGTGCAGCTTCCATTACTGAGGCGATAGAGCAAGTCGCTGACAGGTATCCGGTGTTGAAATGTTTGTTTGAAAGGCAGGGGGCTGATTTGATGATGCTGCCTCAGCGTGACACTAACGTGGGGATGTTGGTATCCGAGGCGGGAGAGAGACAGGAGGAAAATTTTGCTCGTCTGGAGCAATTCGCCAATATGCCTTTTGATCTGCATACTGAGCTGCCGATTCGGGCCATGATGCTTACGGGCTCAGGTGCTTTTCCATTCCACCAAGTGCTCATCGTTGTTCATCACATCGTATGTGATGCCGTTTCTTTGGGGATCCTTGCTGATGATTTTCAACGTTTACTGCAAGGATTACCGTTGCCTGCGCCTGAGTATAGTTTTGCTGCCTACAGGCGCTACAGGCTGGAATCTGAAAATGAGGATAAGGTACGGAAGGAAAAAGCTTATTGGCTCGCCAATCTGTTGCCGCTACCTGCGCCGTTGTCGTTGCCTGTGGTGGAAGGATATGACTGGCACACCGATGCTGAAAGAGATCGAGGCATTATGCTGGAGAAAGATCTTTCTCCACAAACCAGCTTGGAAATCAGACAGTTGTGTGATGAGCTTGGTTTGCCTGCATTTACCTTCTTCCTTGGGGTATTTGGTGTCTTGATGGCAAAAATTTCCCGTGCTGACTCCTTCTTGCTCGGCGTTCCGGTCACAGGGCGTATGCAGCCGGAAGAATTGGCGTTGGTTGGTTATCTTGTCAACATGCTGGCATTGAAAATCGAGCCGGAGGCCGATCTGCCTATGGCGGATTATCTGCTGCAACTTAATGCTCAATGGGCTGAAAGTGTCCCTTATCAAACTTATCCAATGAGTGTATTGCTGGAAGATCTCAGTGCTGAACGCCATGTTCAGGGACGCCGGGGTAAACATCCGTTGTTTGATGTGGTGTTCGGTTATCTGCCCTTGAGCCTGAATGGTGCAGATGAAAGTAATGAAGTTAATAAAGAAAGCGGTTTTTCCCGGCTTGAATTGACGTTAGAGGCAGTCAAGTTCGATTTGGCGATGGATGTATCCGAAACCAGAGACTCTTTTAATTGCACGATACAATTTCGCCAACAAATGTTCAGTGAGGCTACGGTTACAGCGGTATTTGATTATTTCTTTGTTTTGATAAACGAAGTTATCGCTAATCCTGACGAGGAAATACAAGAATTGCTCAAGAGCCTCAATTATGGGTATGCGCCTGAATCGTCCGCCCAAGCGAGCGATCAGGATATTGATTCAGAGTTTAATTTTTAAATATACCCGGCAGTTATTTGAATGAGCGCCAGTGGGCGTTTGCTGATTCTAACCAAAGCGAGTAAGAAGTATGCCTTTATTTTCAAAAACGATAACTGACTTTTGGCAAGCGCCATTATTGAATGGAAATATTATTTATAGTGATGATGTTTTTACTGTCGCCACTAATGCCAATCTGGAAGAAGATGATCGATTGATGGTGCTGGAAACCACCGATGGTCGGGTCATGGCGGTTTTGACGCCTGAACTTGCCGAAAAAGCGGGACTTTACCACCAAGAAAAGATGTCTGAAATAATCTTTCGCCAGAAATTGAATGAGGCAGATATTACTTTGCATGGCGCAGATTATATTTTTTATTTTTCAGAAGCTGAAAAAAATAGGTTGTTGCAAGAAAAGTTGTCAGCAGAAAATCTGGCTGGTGAGTTGCGCCAGTTAACAGAAGCGGAAGATGAAGATATTTTCGCTGAGTTCCAATCTTCCGCTTCTGAGCAGGATTTGGATAGTGCTTATGTAGAATTGGATCATTGGGCGGTATTTGGTTCTTTTGAGCAAAACCACCTGATTAGTGCTGCCAGTATGTATCCGTGGGATGATGTACAAATTGCGGATATGGGGGTACTGACATTAGCGCCTTTTAGAGGCAAAGGCCATGCCAGAAAAGTGGTGCGAACAATCAGTAAATATGCCTGTGCTCAAGGATATGAACCTCAATACCGATGCCAGCTCGATAACCTTGCGTCTTCGGCGTTGGCAAAAGCAGCGGGTATGGTGTTGTTTGGCAAGTGGGAGCTGGTTTCCCCTGATTCGAATAACTAAGCGGTCTTGTACTAAATAAAGCCTGCAACTTGAAATCCGTTGTTTATCAACAAATTTTAAACTCAATAAGAAAATAGTCACTATGTCAAAACTTAAAATAGCTGTGGTTGGTGGCGGCAATATCGGTTCCAGCCTTGCCTTCGACTGCGCTCTGCGGGGGCATGATGTAGTTGTTATCGAAAAAGATACACCTTCTTGCCAGCAGAGCAGAGAGAGTATTGTGGAAACCGCCAGTTATGCTCCACTGTTCAGTCCGCTTGCCAAGGGAAAAACTTCTGAAATGATCCTGCAAAATATCATTTGGTCGCAGGATTTACAGGCTGTGTCCGATTGTGAGTTTGTAGTAGAAAACATCACTGAGAATATTGCACTGAAACAAGCGTTATATGCGAATATGGCGGCATTTATTGCTCCTCATACTGTATTGGCAGCAAATACTTCCTGCATTCCCATCACTAAACTGGGTTCGTTTCATAATGAACCGTCTCAGGTGATTGGCGTACATTTTATGAACCCAGTGTATTTGAAACCGACGGTTGAGGTCATTATCGGCCTTAATACTGCTGAACAGACTCAGAAGCGATGTTTGGAGATTCTGGTGATACTGGGTAAAAATGCTGTCGTAGTGAAAGATGGTCCTGGTTTTGTTTCCAACCGAATTTCCCATTTATTTATGAATGAGGCGGCGTTCACTGTGCAGGATGGCATAGCTCAGCCAGTGGATGTGGACACGATATTTAAGGAATGCTTTGGTCATAAAATGGGACCACTGGAAACGGCTGATTTGATTGGAATCGATACTGTCGTTAATTCTCTTGATGTGCTCTACCAGATGTTTCAGGATTCAAAATATCGTGTTTGTCCGTTGATGCGAACAATGGTCGATGCAGGGCACTTAGGGCGGAAAACAGGTAAGGGTTTTTATACGTATTAAATTTTGTTGTTATTTGATTTATCTATGAATAACCGCCCTGTTTTATCAGACATTCGACTGCCCAGCCTGATAAAACAGTGGCGATTCACAAATAGCTCATCAATTAAAATGAATCGTCTAACAGAAAAAAGAGGGAAATATCCCCTCAATGATTTTTTCTGTTATTTCTTAATTCGCATGATGACTGATTCACCTACAACAACTGATCCGCTTACTTTAGTTAACTCTTTAATTTCGTCCATGTTAGAAATAACAACAGGAGTTAAGGTTGATTTAGCTCTTTCTTCCAGAAATGCCAAATCAAACTCTAAAACCAAATCGCCTTTTTGTACCCGCTGACCTTCTTCGGCAATGCGTTTAAAGCCTTCACCTTTCAGTTCAACGGTATCAATACCAAAATGGACAAATAGCTCAACGCCACTATCTGATTCGATAGAAAAAGCATGGTTAGTTTCGAAGATTTTACCAATGGTGCCATCAACAGGAGCGACAATTTTGTTACCGGTTGGTTTGATGGCGATACCATCCCCAACGATTTTTTCGGCAAAAACAACATCCGGAACATCTTCGATATTGACTATCTCACCTGACAATGGGGCGATAATTTCAATACTGCCGCTGTTTTTTTTATCGTCTGAAACCAGAGATTTTAATTTATCAAGCAGACCCATGAATCTTCTCCTAATTGTTTTAATGGGACCGTATTCTGGCTAATTTTTTAGCAGAGTGTTTTTTCTCTGGTAAAGGTATCAACCAAATCCATCAATTCCTGTGCGGTTGGCTGAGTTAGTGCTTGTTCTGCCAGCGCTTTTGCATCATCGTAAGTCGTATTACGGATGATCTTCTTAATGCGTGGAATTGATATTGCACTCATGCTGAACTCATCCAACCCCATGCCCAAGAGCAACAGTGTAGCGCGTTCATCACCGGCCAATTCTCCACACATGCCAGTCCATTTACCCTCCGCGTGTGAGGCATCAATAACCTGCTTGATTAGGCTCAGCACTGCTGGTGACATTGGGTTGTAAAGATGAGAAATCAGCTCATTACCACGGTCTACCGCAAGAGTATACTGAGTTAGATCGTTTGTCCCAATACTAAAAAAGTCAACTTCTTTTGCAAGATGTTTAGCAATGGTTGCAGCAGCAGGTGTTTCCACCATGATGCCGACTTCAATCGATTCATCAAATACCTTGCTTTCATTGCATAGCTGTTCTTTCAGTAACGCAAGCTCGGCTTTCAATTCCCGTATTTCTTCAACTGAAATAATCATTGGGAACATGATGCGAAGTTTACCAAATGCAGAAGCTCTCAGGATAGCACGTAATTGAGAATGTAAGATTTCTTTACGGTCAAGGCAAATACGGATCGCACGCCAGCCAAGGAATGGGTTTTCTTCTTTTGGCAGGTTCATGTAAGGCAGATCTTTATCCCCACCAATGTCCATCGTCCGGATAATGATGGCTTGATTACCTACGGCTTCCGCAACTGCTTTGTAGGCTTCAAATTGTTCGTCTTCAGTTGGCAGGGAATCGCGATCCATAAACAGGAATTCAGTACGGTATAAACCGACACCTTCAGCACCATTGCGTTCAGCACCCAGGACATCACGTACCGTACCGATATTGGCGCAAACTTCAACTTGGTGACCATCCAATGTGATGGCTGGTAAGTCTTTCAGTTTCGCCAGTTCGGATTTTTCTGTCAGATACTCACTTTTCGCGGTTTTTAGTTTCTCGATTTCGCTATCGGATGGATTCACATAAATGTGGTTATTGACTGCATCCAGAATCAGATAACTGCCGTTTTTGATTTGTTTGGTCGCGTTGGTTGTACCAACAATGGCGGGTAATTCCAAAGAGCGAGCCATGATGGAGGTGTGGGAAGTTCGGCCGCCAAGATCAGTGATGAAACCGAGGACTTTGTCCAGATTGAGTTGTGCGGTTTCTGAGGGGGTTAGATCATTGGCAACCAAAATGGCTTCTTCGTCAATGGTGCCTAAGTCGATAATTGGCATATCCAGAATATTTTTCAGTAAGCGCTTGCCAATATCACGGACATCGGCAGCTCGCTCTTTCAAATATTCATCATCCAGTTCTTCCAGTGCTTTGGCCTGATCTTCAATTACGGAATAAACGGCTGCATCTGCTGTTGCCAGATTTTTTTTAATAAGAGTGATAATTTCTTGTTCTAGCTCTTCATCTTCCAGCAACATAATATGGCCTTCGAAGATTTCGGCCTTCTCTGCACCTAGATTTTTTTCGGCTGTTTTTCTAATTATTTCTAATTGTGCGGAAGATTTATCGCGGCCTTGCTTAAAACGGGAAATTTCTTGTTCGACTTGTTCAGGAATAATTTTTTTCTGATTGATAATGATGGGATCTTCTTTCAGTAATAGCGCTTTACCGAAAGCAATTCCTGGTGATACTAAGATGCCTGAAATCATATTATATGGCCTTACTGCGGGTAATTACCTTTCATTAAGCCTTTTGGGAGGAGGCTCTGAATATCCCCGGATCAATAAAACCCGGGGATGAACTGAATGAAATAGATTGGTTTGATTGAGCAGGCGATTATTCCAATTCACCCATCAATTTAACTAAATGCTCAACAGCATGTTGCTCATCTTCGCCTTCAGCAGCAATCGTTACAACTGTACCTTGAGTCAATCCCAGCGTTTGCAGTTTAAACAGGCTTTTTGCGCTGGCAGACTTGCCTCCAGAAGTTAATGTGATGTCAGAAGCAAAGCCTTTCGCTTCTTTGACAAATTGTGCAGCAGGGCGAGTGTGGAGGCCGTTTGGTGCAGTAATGGTAACTTCTTGCTGGAACATAGTATTTCCTCAATAACTTAAATGTTCGTTGATAAGCTAAGAGAATTCTAAAGTTAGTGTATACCCTTCGTCTTTTAAATTGCAGCTTTGCTGGCTACGCTCACTCATCCCGGCCACATAGTTAGTGGCTACATAGTTGGCTATGCTCTTGGGGATTCGTTCCCTTGCCGTCGCGCTGCAACTCGAAATCCATTGGGGATAGTTGAATTCGCTTCGACTTGTACAACCATTAAAATGATAATGATATAAAGCGTATTCCCTTCGACTTTCAAGTTATTGTTTTGTTAAATGTAACTCGAAATTTATTGGGCCTATAATAATCATTATCAAAAAATTAACATATTTGATGCACTCAATTGTTGATTTGGTGTTAATACACGCTATCCTAATAATGGTCGGATTGAATAACCTTTCTACTGTCTGTTTGGCGATTAATTTCGTGCATCAAAATAATTACTGGTTAAATACTAAAGCTACTTGAATAAATCATCTAGGAAAGTTTTAAACTTTGATCTGATGCACAAAAAAGCACCCTTGAGGTGCTTTTTTGTCAATATTTATCAATGTAATGAAAAATTCTATAGAGTAGTTTTCAATCGCTATTTAGATCAGCAAATAACGCTGTACTCAAATAACGTTCAGCCGAAGAAGGTAGAATTACCACGATATTTTTGTCTTTGTATTCATCCTCTTGGGATATTTTGATGGCAGCCGCAACAGCAGCACCTGAAGAAATACCAGAGAGAATTCCTTCTTTTTCAGTAACTTCGCGTGCTATTTGAATTGCTTCTTCATTGCTGATTTTGAATACACGGTCAACTAATGTTAAATCTAAGTTATCAGGAATGAAGCCAGCGCCGATTCCCTGAATTTTATGCGGGCCTGGTTTCAGTTCCTCGCCTGCTAATTTTTGACTGATAACAGGTGAGTCTTCTGGTTCTACCGCAACGATAGTTACTTGTTTACCACATGTATTTTTCAAGTAACGGGCAACACCGGTGATTGTACCGCCAGTTCCGACGCCAGCAACGAAAACGTCTACATTGCCATCAGTGTCTTCCCAAATTTCAGGGCCAGTGGTTTTTTCATGAATTTCTGGGTTGGCTGGATTGCTGAATTGTTGCAGGAGGATAAAACGGTCAGGATCGCTGTCACGAATTTCATTAGCTTTATCAATAGCACCTTTCATGCCTTTTGCGCCTTCGGTCAACACCAAATTTGCGCCCAGAGCTTTCAGTAGCTTACGGCGCTCAATACTCATCGTTTCAGGCATGGTTAATGTCAGCTTATAACCACGGGCAGCTGCAACATAGGCCAGTGCAATCCCTGTATTACCACTGGTCGGCTCGATAAGTTCTTTATCTTGGGTCAGGATGCCTCGTTTTTCAGCATCCCAAATCATATTGGCACCAATGCGGCATTTTACACTGAAGCTGGGGTTACGGGATTCTATTTTTGCCAAGATGCGACCATTTGCGAAATTCTTTAAACGTACCAGCGGAGTGTGACCAATAGTCAACGAATTATCTTCATAAATTTTGCTCATTGTTCGATTGCCCCTAAAATACCGTAAATACTGATCAACCATACGCTAACATCTTATTTATGGAAATAAAGTTTCAATCTATTCTTATTATATAAAAGAATATTTAATAGCTATTTTATATTATTTGGAGTATTTAAAATTATTGGTGTAACTTTTTAGGCAAAGCCCCTGACATATTTATAGTCTGTCAGGGGCTTTGCTGTAGTTCATAGAAATAGTTGATAAAAATAGTTGATAGAAATAGCTGATGAAGAAAAACTAGTCGGCAGAAGCTAAATTAGCTTGATGAGCTGTGATTCAGGGCATGCTGAGCACGGTAGCGATCAACCCACATCGCTGTTGCCCCGCAAACAGCAACGGGCATAATAAACAGATTCACAATAGGTATCATGGTCAGTACACTTACTGTTGCGCCGAATTGAAGGTTACCTATTTTGTCTTGGCGCAAGGTATTGCGCATTGTGGTGAAACTGACTTTATGGTTATCAAACGGATAATCACAGTATTGGATCGCCAGCATCCAGGCACTGAAAATAAACCAAAGGATAGGGGCAATGGTTTGGCCTATTACCGGAATGAAGTAAAGTAACAATAAGACAAATGCACGAGGAATATAGTAAAGAATTTTTACCATTTCACGTTTCAGAATACGGGGAGTGTCTTTGAGTAAGTCGATAACGCCAGTATCTGGTGCTGGAATGCCTGTCAGATCAGCTTCCAGTTTTTCTGCCAGCAATCCATTAAATGGTGAAGCGATAAAATTAGCGAGTGTGCTGAAAAAATAGGTAAAAACCAATAAAATGGAGATAAGCGCAAGCGGCCAAATTAAATAGCTTAACCATTGCATCCAATCTGGTATTTTATCGAGAGTCCATTGTATCCAGCCATCCAGTTTATGGAATAGCCACCAAAATGAACCACCTAGCAATAAGATATTGGCTAATAACGGTAATAAAACGAATCGCTTAATACCAGGGCGGGTTATCAGTTGCCAACCTTGCATAATATAATGGAATCCATTTGGATGTTTTGGCAACTTTGTCGAATTCGTCATATTTTCTTATTCTCTCCTGGATGATTGAAACGGTATGATATAGGCAGGATTTTCTACTGACCAGCAGTTTTGTGGGCAAAAAATATCCGAAAAAACAGAGGAAATATCACTTTATGGTAAGAAAAGTAGGTAGAGACTTGCACTTGTCTTATTTGGCAAATACTCTTATCTAAAGAATATTCCGCCGTGGTGGCAATTAATTTAAACAACAGAGATAGCAATGATGCAGGATTTGCGTCTGATATTAATCGTTGTTGGTGCGATAGCCATAATAGCTTTGCTATTACATGGGTTGTGGACCAGCCGTAAAGAGCGTTCATCACTCTTTCGTGATCGCCCAGTTAAACGTCATAAACAGGGGCGTCAGGAAGAGTCAGGGGATAATGATGGCGATGAGTTGTTTGATAATACGTCAAAATCGAATGTTCAGGAGTCGGCAAAACCGCATACTGAACATTGTGCTGAGCCAGTTATCAAACATCGTGCGCCTGAATCGTCATCAGTAGTGCCTGATGATGGTTTGGATCCTTTACTTGCAAAGCATCAATCTGATGTAGCCGAAACCAAAGTGAAGGGTGTCGATGATCAACAGGAAGAACCGCAGCTTGGGTTGTTCGATCTGGTTGAATCCGCTGAATCAAAAGAAGCTGGAATAGCGGAGTCAGGCTCTGAAGTTGTGGCAGAGCAGTTAAAAACAGAAGAAAGTAAAGTGCTTTCTGAATCTGAACACCCCCAGAAAGAAACAGTGTTGGTATTGCATGTTGCCGCTCATCATGGGCAGGAACTGAATGGCGAAGTCTTGTTTCAAAGCATTTTGCAGGCAGGCTTCCGGTTTGGTGACATGAATATCTTCCATCGTTACTTGAATCCATCAGGTAGTGGTGCTGTGTTGTTCAGTTTAGCTAATATGGTAAAACCTGGCTCATTTGATCCAGACCAAATGACAGATTTCACTACTCCTGGGATCTCCATGTTTATGCTTGTGCCTTCATATGGTGATTCCAATCAGAATTTTAAACTGATGTTGCAGGCAGCGCAGCGTATCGCTGCTGATGTAGGAGGCGTAGTTCTGGATGGTGAACGCAAAATGCTTACACCACAGATGATCGAACTCTATAAAGCGCGTATCCGCAATACGCTCAACGTCGGTGAATAACCCCTCTTTTTAGTATCAGCCCCCGCCAGTCGGGGGTTTTTTTATTTCTGGTGAGAAGTCATGGAAAATATTATTCAAAAAATCAACGAATTAAAAACAACATTACGTCATCATGAATATTTATATCATGTTATGGATGCGCCAGAGATCCCTGATGCAGAATATGATCGTTTGATGCGGGAATTAAAAGCACTGGAAGAGCAACATCCCGTGCTAATTACCGCTGATTCCCCTACCCAACGTGTGGGTGCAGCACCATTAACGGCGTTTGAACAGGTACGCCATGTGATCCCGATGTTGTCTCTGGATAACGTATTTGATGAAGAAAGTTATCTTGCCTTTGACAAGCGTGTGCGTGATCGCCTGAAAGACAGTCAGGACTTGGTATTTTGTTGCGAACTAAAACTCGATGGCTTGGCGGTCAGTTTGCTGTATGAAAATGGGGAATTGGTACAGGCTGCGACCCGTGGCGATGGGACAACAGGGGAGAATATTACTGCCAATGTCCGTACCATTTGCGCGATTCCCTTGCGCTTGAAAGGTGACAATATTCCTGCCCGCGTTGAAATTCGCGGTGAGGTTTTCATGAAACAAGGCGGATTTGAAAAACTCAACGAAGAAGCGCGCCGCACAGGAAATAAAGTATTCGCTAATCCCCGCAATGCGGCTGCCGGATCATTGCGTCAACTTGACCCTCGTATTACTGCCAAACGCCCACTGACTTTCTATTGCTATGGTGTTGGTGTTCTGGAGGGCGGAGAGTTACCGGCAAGTCACTACGAACGTCTGATACAATTCAAACGGTGGGGGCTGCCTGTCAGTGACAAAATGAAGTTATGTCAGGGTACTCAGCAGGTGATGGATTTTTACCATGACATTGAACAGCAACGACCGACGCTGGGCTTTGATATTGATGGGGTTGTAATCAAAGTCGACTCCCTCGGATTACAAGAAAGATTGGGTTTTGTTGCCAGAGCACCACGTTGGGCGACAGCTTTCAAATTTCCGGCCCAAGAACAGATGACTATCGTTCGTGATGTTGAGTTTCAGGTAGGACGTACTGGTGCCATTACTCCGGTTGCTCGTTTAGAGCCTGTGTTGGTGGCCGGAGTTACAGTAAGTAATGCCACATTGCACAATGCAGATGAAATTGAACGTCTGGGGCTGCTCATTGGTGATTCGGTGGTTATTCGCCGTGCCGGAGATGTTATTCCACAGGTGGTGGGTGTTGTTTATGAAAGCAGACCAGCAGAAACTCAGGCAGTGATTTTCCCTGAACATTGCCCGGTTTGTGGCTCAGATATAGAACGTGTCGAAGGAGAAGCCGTTGCTCGTTGTACCGGAGGTTTATTTTGTGGAGCGCAGCGCAAAGAAGCGCTGAAACATTTTGTTTCCCGTCGTGCCATGGATGTTGATGGCATGGGCGAAAA
The DNA here is from genome assembly GCF_028598805.1 of Xenorhabdus yunnanensis. GTDB lineage: Bacteria > Pseudomonadota > Gammaproteobacteria > Enterobacterales > Enterobacteriaceae > Xenorhabdus > Xenorhabdus yunnanensis. The sequence goes on from NZ_JAQRFI010000019.1 coordinate 58,105, forward strand.
AATTATTGAGCAGCTTGTGGATAAAGAGTATGTCAAAACACCGGCTGATCTTTTCCGTCTGACTGCCGGAAAATTAACTGGCCTTGAGCGAATGGGGCCTAAATCTGCACAAAATGTCATTGCTGCCTTGGATAAATCTAAGAAAACCACTTTCGCCCGTTTTATTTACTCTTTGGGCATTCGTGAAGTCGGCGAAGCGACCGCCGCTAATCTGGTTTCTCATTTTGGTACATTGGAAAAATTACGTGCAGCAGATATTGAGGCTCTGATTGCGGTGCAGGATGTGGGAGGCGTTGTTGCCAGTCATGTCGTGAATTTCTTTAGTGAGCCGCACAATCAGGTAGTGATTGATGATTTGGTTGACAATATTGGTATCCACTGGGAATCGGCTGCAAATCCGCGTTTGGATGAGGCTGACAGCTTATTTACCGGCAAGATAGTGGTATTGACGGGGTCATTGAGTCGCCTGTCCCGAGATGAAGCCAAAGATAAACTGACAGCTTTAGGTGCCAAAGTTACCGGAAGCGTGTCTAAAAAAACAGATCTAGTTATCGCCGGCGAAGCAGCGGGTTCCAAGTTAGCTAAAGCCAATGAGTTGGGAATTGCTGTTATTGATGAAGAGGAAATGCTCCGTTTATTGGGTGAATAATACGCGTTTCACTTAATGATATGATTATCAAAGTGTGACCGGGTTGGCTAAATAGAAATTTGCGACCATTTGAACAGTAAATTAATGTGATAGTAATCAAAAATTTCTATTATGCATACCATAAAATACAGTTATAAATTTGCACAACATCATGTTTGGAGCTTTTTATTATGTCTCATATTTTTCATTTTTTCCTCGCATTGATCGTGATTGGTGGTCTGGCGATTTTGGCGAGTAATAACCGGAAGCATATTAGGGTTCGTTATGTTATTCAGTTGATTATAATTGAACTTTTTTTGGCATGGTTCTTCCTGAACTCTAACGCGGGTTTGGGGATAGTTAAAGGGTTTGACAATTTATTTGTCCATCTATTGTCTTATGCGGCAGAAGGCACCAAATTTATTTTCGGTGGCATGATGGAAACTAACTTAGCCTTTTTCTTCCTGAATGTATTGTGCCCAATTATCTTCATTTCTGCTTTGATTGGTATTTTGCAGCACTTCAAAATACTGCCAATTATTATTCGTGCGATAGGTACAGTGTTGTCTAAAGTAAACGGCATGGGCAAACTGGAATCTTTCAACGCGGTTAGCTCATTAGTTCTGGGTCAATCAGAAAACTTTATTGCTTACAAAGATGTTCTGGGCAAAATGTCTGAGCGCCGGATGTATACGATGGCGGCAACGGCCATGTCCACGGTATCTATGTCTATCGTTGGTGCTTACATGACGATGCTGGATGCAAAATACGTAGTCGCGGCGTTGGTTCTCAATATGTTCAGCACCTTTATCATCTTATCGCTCATCAACCCTTACTCTGTTGAGAGCGAAGAAGAAATCCATATGAGCGACCTCCACGAGGGGCAAAGCTTCTTTGAAATGCTGGGCGAATATATTCTGGCGGGTTTCAAAATTGCTTTGATTGTTGCTGCAATGCTGATTGGGTTTATTGCTTTGATTGCGTGTATCAACGCAATTTTTCATTTGATATTTGGCATTACCTTCCAGGAATGCCTGGGATATGTATTCTATCCGTTGGCATGGATCATTGGCATTCCAAGTGATGAAGCACTGAAAGTAGGTAGCATCATGGCGACGAAACTGGTTTCCAACGAGTTTGTAGCGATGCAGGGCATGCAAGAAATTGCAGCTCAACTGAGTGAGCGTTCGAAAGGTATTCTGTCAGTATTTTTAGTTTCCTTCGCTAATTTCTCATCCATCGGGATTATTGCAGGCGCCATTAAAGGATTGAATGAAAAACAGGGTAATACTGTTGCGCGTTTTGGCCTGAAACTGCTGTTTGGTTCAACGCTGGTGAGTTTCCTGTCCGCTGCAATTACAGGTCTGATTTTGAGCATCTAATTTTTTCATCGTTAGATTTGATAAGAATAATCGAAAGTGGCATCTTGGCAGATGCCACTTTTTTTATATAGAGTGTTTTTTTATCGCAAGGTAACGGAATTGACATCATGAACAAAGAAAATTTGCTGGAAATAGCCAACACTGCTATGCCATTTGGTAAATATAAGGGGCGAATGCTGATTGACTTGCCGGAAGAGTATTTACTTTGGTTTGCCCGCAAGGGGGAGTTCCCTCAGGGAAAATTGGGTATATTGATGGAAATGACCCTTGCGATAAAAATTGAAGGCTTGGATTCGCTGGTAAAACCGTTGAAAAAGCCCTGATAGATAAGATTCTGAAATATCTTACATGATTAATTGAAACTATTGATGTTTTCCAATCTATTAGACGGAGAATCATATGAGCTATTTTGACGGGAAAATTGCTATTGTCACAGGTGCAACGACGAGAGTTGGAGAGAGCATTGCTGAAGAATTATTCCATCGGGGGAGCAACGGTTATTATTACTGGGCGTCAATTTTCTCGTGCCAAACAGACAGCACAGCGGATAGATCCTACAGAACGATGTGTAATTCCGATGGAAGCCGATGTCAGGGATCATCTTTCGGTCAAGGCATTGATTGACAACACAGTAGAACAATTTGGTGGATTACATATGTTGGTCAATAATGCGGGGATTACTGGACCGCATGGTATCAATATTTGTGACTATTCTATTGATGATTGGAATGATGTGATTAATACCGATCTCAGCGGGACATTTTTTGGTTTGAAATATGGCATTCCGGCTATCATTCAAAGCGGAGGAGGGGCTATTGTTAACCTTTCTTCCTCTAACGGTATTGTGGGCATTCCTGGTATTGCACCTTACACAACTGCTAAACATGGTGTACTTGGTTTGACGCGTTCGGTTGCTTTGGAGTTTGCAGATAAAGGTATTGTAAATCGACAAAATTCAATGTCACTCTGCCTGATTTATTATCGAAGAAAATCGATTATCAGGTTAAAGCGAGTCCAAACTTGGACAAGAACCGTAGCTACTTTTTACAGATGGCGGCTTTGCATGAATTACAAAATAGTATTCAGCAATAAATACCATTAACCAGCCTCATATACTCTTTAATGAGGCTGAACGAATGGAAGATTTTGTCAACACTGATACGTGAAATAGAAACAGGGCTACAGACGCCCTGTTTCAAATACCAATAATTCCTGTAATTAGTACGGTATTTTTGCTTTCTTAAACTATAACTATCTATTTTTACCTTGATGCCCATCATGTCCACCGTTTTCACCGCCTTTACCACCCTCTCCACCTTTACCACCTTTGCCGCCATTACCACCATTTCCATTGCTCCCTTTTCCTGCATTACCTCCGTTTCCAGAACCACTTCCGTGCCCTCCGTGCCCTCCATTTCCGTGATTTGCTGCATGAACTGTTACTGGAAATATAACGGAAAATGTATAAATAACTATAGGGCCTACAAGAAGAAATACAGACAAGATACTTGATAAAAATAAGTTATTTTTTTTCATAATGTTTGGCTCCCTATATTACCACCATTACCACCATTACCACCATTACCACCATTACCACCATTACCACCATTACCACCATTACCACCATTGCCACCATTGCCACCATTGCCACCATTGCCACCGCGCCCACCAGAAGAGTTATTACCATTTCCCCCATTTCCCCCATTTCCGCCTTTTCCCCCTTTTCCCCCTTTTCCCCCTTTTCCTCCTTTTCCTCCAGAGGATTGTGAGTCTCCACCGCTATTACCACCTTTACCACCATCACCGCCGTTAGAATTATTCCCTGAACCTGCATTACCTCCATCACTGCCATTTGAAACAAGGAGGTAGTTATTAATATGGGAAATTTGTTTTGTTAATGAAATGGTTGAAGCATATGATGCTTCTGAGATAACTAATAATATTAGAATGAAAAATGATAATTTCAGGTTATTCATAATCCATCTGCCCCTCTGCCACCATTGCCACCAGATGCACCGTTGCCGCCGTTCCCACCTGATTGCCCTGGATATATCCCATCTCCACCATTGCCTCCATTTTTACAATTGCTATCAGGTATCCCGTTTTGACCGTTTTGACCAAACTGTCCATCCAACTTATTACAATCATTTATTTTTATAGGGAGTTTGCTTTCAGTCTTTGCATACAATGGTACAAAAGGAAAACTCAATATAGATACAGCTATAATTATTGTTCCTAGTTTCATTTTTAAATTCCTCTATGAAATAGAATTTATTTTCACAAGTAGAACAACGCAACTTATGTCTTTGAATAATAAGCTGCGTTGTTTTTATTTAAGCCTTTTTATTTCCATTACCATTGCCTGTTCCATTAGCATTAGCATTACCACTTCCATTTCCATTACTACTTCCATTGCCATTATTACCACCATTACCGCCATTACCACCTGAAGAATTATTGCCATTTCCACCGTTACCCCCAAGTGCACCATTGCCTCCATTAGCATTACTATCCCCACTACCCCCATCACCTCCTTTATTATTAATAAGTATATAAGGTGATATTGCTTGTTGTTTTTCTAATGTTTTTACATGGCGTTTATATGATAATTCGACTACTTTTGCTGCTGGTATTGTTGGAATTAATGCCAATGTTGATATTGCTATAATTATTCCTTTTAATAATTTATATTCAATATTTCTTTAACTTGGTAATTATTTAAAATAATACATTGCAGTGAAAATTTTCTATTGCAATATAAATGTGGCATGTTTTTTTTAAAAAAAGGTAAGCGAAATGTAAATTAATTAAAAGCATCTCAAATATTAATTTTTATTAATGTGTTTAAGTGCAACTCAAATATGGATCGATATAGATAACAGTTTAATCTCAATTGACACAACCTCCCCCTCGCACAGCAGAGAATGCCCTGGCACTTTTGCGCCGTACTCTTGGTTCACTGCCCATTGTACCTATTGGGGGCCGCCTCAGAAAACGGAATTTAGCACGCTAAGCTAATTTTAGGAGAATGTAATGAACGGTGCGCTGGGCAAAGCTGTACTGATCTTGCGGGTGAAAGTCCTGTCGTAGAAAGGGATTAGCCAGACCACTATGTAGCGAGTCTTGCGTTTCCGGCGGTAACAAAGGAGATGAAGCGTAGACAGCGAAACACTCGAGCCGAAACCAAAAGGTGAACGTGATAGCGCCGAAATACATTTAATCGTGTGTGCCAATAGTATCGTTCAGCTAGCAGGCAGCAGCGTCTGAATGGTCACACTGGCAAATATCCATTCAGCAGTACACACCGGAGCCGCAGGCGTCGGCGAGTTTGTAGAGAACAGTGCGGAACCCAGGAGATCCTGATATTTCTCAATGGAATGAGTATTTCGGGCACAAGTGCCAAACACAAGGCCTGAGAAATGAATATCAGGAAGTCGGAGTCAGCCATAGTAGCAATGAAGCGAGTAATGACCGTGGAGCGAAGGGCTGGCAGACAGATCGAACGTAAGAGGGCAACAATGACCGTACACAGCAACGACGGGTTATCATGGTTAACAAAACTTGAGCGTATAGGCGAGAAGTCAGCAGGTAACAAACAACGGGTGTTCAATAATTTGGGGCACCTGTTGCACAGTGACATGCTGAAAGGGCAATTTCTGCGGCTTGACGGGAATAAAGCCGTGGGTATCGATCGCATGACAAAAGCCGCTTACGGTGAACACCTTGATGAGAATATACAAAATCTCATCCTGCGGATACGCAGAGGGACGTACCACCCGAAAGCCGCCCGGATCACTGAAATTCCAAAAGAGGACGGCAGTAAGTGACCACTTATCAGATCGCCGTTTCCTCAGATTGATCGAGGTATTAATCACGGCGCCCGTCATAGTGGGTAAAGAGACATCCAGCAATGTGCGCGGATGCCCACAAGGTTCAGTCCTGTCGCCAGTGCTCGCCAATATCTACCTGCATTATGTAATAGATGGATGGTTTGGTGAAATCAGCCGTTCACATATTCACAGGCGGGCAGAGATGGTGAGGTATGCCGATGACAGGGTATTCACCTTTCAGTATCCCAGCGAAGCCAAACGTTTCTATAAGGTGCTACCCAAAAGACTGAATAAATATGGGCTGGAATTACACAGTGACAAATCGCAATTCATTCCTGCGGGTCACATAGCGGCAATGAGAGCCAATCAGTCAGGAAAACGCCTGCCCACGTTTAATTTTCTGGGATTTACCTGCTATTGGGGGAAAACGCGAAAAGGGCACTGGCGGCTGAAATTAACCAGCCGAAAAGACCGTTTTGCCGCCAAATTAAAGGGACTCAGGGACTTCCTTTGGAAGAATCTGAACACGACCGACAAAAGGCTTACCCTGAATATTGTCATCAGGGTGATCAGAGGCTGGATAAATTATCACGGCATATCTGATAACCAGAGACGAGTCGGGCAGTTTATCTACCAAAGTACGCGAATAATCTACCGATGGTTCAACCGTCAAGGTGGGCGTCGCCGACTGACGTGGAAAAAGCTGAATCTGATCTTGAAAATGCTGGGTTATCAGTCCAGATGGAAAACACATTCAATGTTCAATTCTCGCTGAATATGTGTGTGGGGACACAGATCTGTCGGGAGCCGGATGCGGTAGTTCCGCACGTCCGGTTCTGCGGAGGGGGCTGTCTGGGTGACCGGACAGCTCTACTCACCCCAGCACAGGCTTCCATCACAACGGTTGCAGAAGGGCATCCGACTAGAAACTCCATCAATTTGCTTCGTGTAAACTTTTTACGTAGGAGTGCTTTCCTTGATTTATCCTGGCAGTGGATATGAAAGGTATGTTTGCCGGGATCAATACCAATAAGGGTTATATTATTCATGGCGATGGCCTCTTGTAAAAGAAATCACCCTACTAACATATGCCTACAGGGTGAGGGTGACCATCCCATTAACCACCGGCTTTAGCTGCGATATCGGGTTGTACCGGAGGTGTCACATGGATTACAGATTAAGGTCCATCGGGTGCGGAACTCATCATGGCGCGGGCATTTTTACCCCTATTGACGCCGGATAGATTTAAGCAAACCCACTATTAATCAAAATCAGTGTTGCAAAAACGGGGTGACCATAGATTTTATGCTCTCGATGATTAATTGGCTCCTGGGCATAGGATTGTGCTGTGTATAAAAATAAAACGCATAGTAACGTAAGGAATTTTAAAATTCTCATTAAGGATTCCTACGGTCATATTAAAATAACAGTGTTTGATAAATGGGTATCAGTGACTGTGTTATAGGATAAAAGATACGAGGTTTTTCTTTGCAACTCGCCGAAAATACAATATTTCTTTTAGGTTGAGATGAAGTTAAACCACCACACGCATTCTCCATATCTATCGCGTTTAATTCTAATTCTGATGGCCCAATATCATCATAGTTTAATCGTCTGTCCAATTGGTGACGTAGCCGGAAAAAATAGGTATCACTATCTGTCATTAATGGTACTCTGGCATCTGATTGTCCCTGTTCAAGTTCTGCTGTAATTGCTAAAGCAAGAAAATTTCCAGGATTTGATGTATCTATTACTATTTGTTCTTCTTTTTCACTTACAGGCAGCTGTTCCAGATTAAGTACTCCAGGATGAGCTAGACCTAAAGCATGTCCAAACTCATGAACTATGGTTTGATAAACTACTATTTTTGCAGCGTGAGGTTCTGTATAATGCTCATTTAGAGTTCTTCTAATGGTATTGAAAGTTTCTTTTGAATAAGGGAATGTATCCGTTAGAAACATTCCCGGTCTGTTAAATGCTGGCACTGCATAATGCTCCAGGATGTCAGCCGGCAAAACTAACGTTGTATGAGCTAAGGCCTCACCCCAAGTAGCCTGTTGTGCATCATTTTCCCTAGAGATTTGAAAATCAGCTTCACTGGGTGATCCCTGGGGGACTTCGGTAAGGCGAATGGGACTCCCCCTCGCTATAAAGCGTTGATTCCACATGTCTGCCGCATTTCTCACTAATGGTGCAACATCAATAGCAAAGTTTCTTGTTGTTCCATCACCATTATCAATGGAAACTGTCACTGACCCTATATTTTCATCTATTCTATATCTTAAATTATTATTAAAAAAATCAGCGGGATTATAGATTTGATTGCTAATAGCTATAGAGCAAACGTGCCTATTCGGATTTAAGTAAGCCTCTGGATCATAGCCAAAAGAATTAAATGTTGCTAATGATAAGATCATGCAAATAAATTTCATTTTAGACTCCGTTACATAATATTTCATTGTTTCTACCGATATGTTTTTGCCTTTTTTGATTATTAACCCTCAGGGTATTTAGATAGGAGTTTATGTGGCTGCAAACGGCATGGGCAGGGATGGCTAAACCGATATTAGCCTCGTCCCACCGCCATAATGTATCATTAATTTTTTTAAAATAATCAACTGAATTAATTCGTATTAAATGGCCAAAAAAGGAGGAAATAATAAAAACTTTCTTATAAATCCATTCTTGCTAAATCGACAACCCCGATTTATAACGGGCCTTGTCCCATTCCAAATGCCACAACACCGTCCTTATAACACCGCATAATTTTTATCGGTGACCCAGAGGAATAGGCTGTTAATAAAAGCGTATAAGCAGCCCGTGCATTTTGGGCAGCCACCCTATCATCTGGAAGTATTACATTGTGTTTACTGCTAATGTAATTATAAAAAGAGAGTGTTATTGCTTCTTTTTCTTTTGAACCTTTGGGTAAAAATTTGAAAGTAACGCTGCCATCATTATCATTATCTACCCCAATATATATGGATTGAACATATCCCGTTTTTTTATTGTTTGCATTACAATTTCCTGCAAAGGCATAAGCATGCCCCTGCATAACCATAATAATAAAGATGCTAATTAAAAACTTAATTTTCATATTATATTCCTTTAGATTTGAATAAATTATCTATCAAAATGACGTCGCATCGCTATGCTAAATAGTATGTCATACGCCTGAACAGTTGCTGGGCAAATTGATATGTGTAATTAAAAGGCTACAAAAAATAAGGTTAAACTTAATATGATTGAATCTCATATTCAAATGCTATTTAGGAACTTTTATCATAAAGTGATATGTAAAAACAAATTAATTTAATTTAACTGAATTTGTTTTTACATAATACATTCCTCTCTTTCATTATGATATTGACGATACGCCCTGGGTTATCAGGGTGATGAGGGCGTTATCTTTCGCAATAGGGGGTATCCGTTGATTTTCATTACCCTCTGATTTTGCCAAATTTTGTCAAAATTTGACTGACGGCCACTGGGTCGGCACTGCTGCACTGACCGAGAAATTGCTTGCGCAGATTGAACATTTTCCCCGGATTAAAACGATGACGTTTCTTAAGGGCATTAATGCGAAAAAAGGCTTTTTCTGCACTTCGGCATTCGCTTCCTCCGCTATTGCCGGTCACTTTTCCAGGTTCTGTCGGGCACTGAACAATGCCCTGGAAACGCGTCATTAAGGCAATCCCCACATTACTATCGATGCTTTCATTGAAAGGGCATCTCGTGACGATTGATGCGATGGGCTGCCAACGCACGCTTGCTCAGCAATTACGCGAGAGTGAAGCCGATTATATTTTGTCCCTTAAAGGCAATCAGGGGAAAACCTTTTCGGAAGCCGTTGACTATTTTCACCAACAACAGACAACCCAAAAACCTCACCTTAAACCTAACCATGATGAATTCGATGATAGCCACGGACGTACAGTCAGACGACGTGGATGGGTTCTGCCGCTGACATCAGAAACAAAACACTTAGGTTCCTGGCCAGATATTCAGGCCCTCCTGGTAACGGAAACGATACGACAGAACAATATTCTGAAACAGTCACCTCTGATTTTCGTTATTATTTAAGCAGTTGTCAGGATGTTCCCGCCTTTCAGTTAGCTGCCATTCGAAAACATTGGGCTATCGAAAATAGTTTACACTGGGTATTGGATGTCACTTTTCGAGAAGATGATTCACGTATGAGAGAGCGGAGCCCCACAAGAATATTTGCCCCATGACGTAAAATGGCGCTGAATATCGTTAAACGAGAGACAAACAGTACACTGAGTTTGAGTGCCCGAAGGTAATCAGCAGGGTGGGATAATGGCTATATGGAAGCCCTATTATTTAATCAATTTTAGCATACTGTGATTTTCAATTGGGTTTTGAGTTACGTTGAGCCAAAGGTTTACTGTCCTCTAACCATTGGCATCATGACCGTTTTCCTGACACTTTCGACGGACGATCTTATTTCAAGCAATTGCCTCATTTCCGATATCTGATTTTTCAAGACGATACACTGATTGGTCATATGGGGATTGATCACCGAGTGATAAAAATTGGTGGTGAAACTGTTCGGATTTTGGGTGTCATTGATCTTTGTGTTAAACCAAGCCATCGCTGCATTGGAATCGCGACAAATCTTCTGAAGACTATTGAACAGTTAGCAGCAACTTCTAACGTAGAATTTCTTGTTTTGATGGGGGATAACGATGCACTTTATAAGGCGAATGGTTTTAAGCGGGTTACACCGGCGATAACAAAATGGTTTGCTGTTGAAGATGTGGAAAGTATTTCCCTGATTGAACGCGATCTTTCAGATTGTTTTCTTGTGAAGGCGATGAGAGACAAGGACTGGCCGAATGGAAAGATAGATATGTTGGGATATCTTTTTTAGTGGATTCAAGCGAAGGGGAAAAATTGTTTAATGACAAGGGATTAATATGGTGGAGCTAAGCGGGATCGAACCGCTGACCTCTTGCATGCCATGCAAGCGCTCTCCCAGCTGAGCTATAGCCCCACAAATGTGGTTCAGGTTTTTAATACCAAATACTAATTACTGTTTTATCAGCAGGAAATAAAAGTATTTGGTGGAGCTAAGCGGGATCGAACCGCTGACCTCTTGCATGCCATGCAAGCGCTCTCCCAGCTGAGCTATAGCCCCAAATCAAAATCCTGTGGAACGGGGCGAATCATATGAGACCCAGAGAATTCTGTCAATGGATTCATTAATATTCTCCGTGTAAGCGCTGAAAAAGCCATCAAAGGACAATTTTGAAAGCAGAAAATAAAGGCACTGCAATAAATTGAGTGCCTTTATTATTCGAGTTATATAACTTATTTATGCGTCATTATTTACAAATGACGACAATTTATTGTGCTTCACGTTGAGCAATATAAGCCAGAGCCTTATCAATACGAGACAATGAACGTGCTTGGTTAATAGCATGAATTGTTACATCAACACTTGGAGACTGGCCTGCTCCTGTTACAGCAACACGCAGTGGCATACCTACTTTACCCATGCCGACTTCCAGTTCATCAGCCGTCGCCTGAATGGCGTAATGGATATTCTCAGGTGTCCATTCAGTAATCGCTGCCAGTTTCGCACGGGCAACTTCTAATGGCTGGCGAGCAACAGGGCGCAGATGTTTCTTCGCAGCATCTGCATCAAACTCAGCAAATTCTTCATAGAAGTAATGGCAAGATTCAGCCATTTCTTTCAGTGTCTTACAACGCTCACCCAGCAGTTTGATCAAATCAATCAGCTCTGGGCCAGTACGAGTATCAATACTTTGCTGTTCAATATGCCATGCTAAATGCACAGCAACTTCTTCTGCTGGCAGGGTATTGATGTAATGATGATTCAACCATTGCAGCTTTTCAGTGTTGAATGCACTGGCGGATTTGCTGATGGCATCAAGGCTGAACAATTCAGTCATTTCTTCAACACTGAAAATTTCCTGATCACCATGTGACCAACCCAGACGAACCAGATAGTTCAACAACGCTTCAGGCAGATAGCCATCATCGCGATATTGCATCACGCTGACAGCACCGTGGCGTTTGGACAGTTTTTTACCATCGTCACCGAGGATCATAGAAACGTGGGCATATTCTGGAACTGGTGCGCCGAGGGCTTTCAGGATGTTGATCTGACGTGGAGTATTGTTGATATGGTCTTCACCACGAATAACGTGGGTGATTTCCATATCCCAGTCATCAATGACAACACAGAAGTTATAGGTTGGTGAGCCGTCGGTGCGGCGAATGATCAAATCATCCAGTTCCTGATTGCTGAATTCAATCGGGCCACGGATGCTGTCATTAAAAATAACGGAACCTTCTTGTGGATTACGGAAACGCACAACATGTGGTTTATCGTGATGCAGTTCGTTGTGATTGTGCTGGCACTCGCTATCAAGGCATCGTCCGTCATAACGGGGTTTTTCACCATTTGCCATTTGAGTTTCACGCAGTTGTTCCAAACGCTCTTTGGAACAATAGCAGCGGTAAGCTGTACCTTGCTCCAGCATTTCATCAATAACTTGATTGTAACGGTCGAAACGTTTGGTCTGATAATAAGGGCCTTCATCCCAATTCAGATTTAACCAGTTCATACCGTCCATAATTGCGTCGATGGCTTCTTGAGTTGAACGTTCAAGATCGGTGTCTTCAATACGAAGAACAAATTCACCTTTATTGTGGCGACTGTATAACCAAGAATAAAGAGCAGTACGCGCACCACCAACATGAAGATAGCCAGTAGGACTTGGTGCAAAACGGGTTTTAATTTTACTCATCAGGAATTGCCTTAATTACGTTTCTCTTTTTAGAGTGCGTTTTGTATGATCAAAATAACAATAGTGGGTTATTTTATCACTGCACTTCAATTCCTCAATGGCGTTAACTATAGGTTATTGAGAAAAGCCAAAATAAATTGACCAAATGATACCCTTGCGTGATTATAAATGTTTCATTCTGTTTAATTTTACGACGAACGATTATTTTAGTAATAAAAAGCGTTGACTCACCTCGAACTATCCCTATAATGCGACTCCATCACGACGGGGCGATTAGCTCAGTTGGTAGAGCATCTCCCTTACAAGGAGGGGGTCATCAGTTCGAATCTGGTATCGCCCACCATATTTCTCGTAGTGATAAAAAATGATTTTATGATTGGGCGATTAGCTCAGTTGGTAGAGCATCTCCCTTACAAGGAGGGGGTCATCAGTTCGAATCTGGTATCGCCCACCAATCATAAATCAGTGATATTGATGTCATTATAGTCAGCATGAAGTGGGCGATTAGCTCAGTTGGTAGAGCATCTCCCTTACAAGGAGGGGGTCATCAGTTCGAATCTGGTATCGCCCACCACTTCATCTGGTTGTTTCGTAACAATATCATATTGATATTTAGAATGGGTCGTTAGCTCAGTCGGTAGAGCAGTTGACTTTTAATCAATTGGTCGCAGGTTCGAATCCTGCACGACCCACCATTCAAATATCAAAATCAAAATTATCTAATTGGGTCGTTAGCTCAGTCGGTAGAGCAGTTGACTTTTAATCAATTGGTCGCAGGTTCGAATCCTGCACGACCCACCATTTAGATATAAAAATCAGAATTACCTAATCGGGTCGTTAGCTCAGTCGGTAGAGCAGTTGACTTTTAATCAATTGGTCGCAGGTTCGAATCCTGCACGACCCACCATTTAGGTATGAAGATATGAAGTGGGCGATTAGCTCAGTTGGTAGAGCATCTCCCTTACAAGGAGGGGGTCATCAGTTCGAATCTGGTATCGCCCACCACTTCATATCAGAATTTCTTATCTGGCACTTTCTTCTCCTAAAGCTATATTTCTCAAAACCATATTCTCCTGAGACCATATTCCATTAAAATTTATTCCCTATAAGAATCCACTGATCCGTGCTGGCGTGATTTATAAGCAAGAAATGCAATGATATTGTGAATTGTCGTAAGACAATACGCCTCTGGATGAGATTTGTGGCTATTTTATCTTTAATCCATAACTTTTGAATTTTTCCAGAACCCGTTGCATTTCTGCCAGAGGAAGTATCGGAACTGTCTCCATAATTGGAAGCACTTTTAAATAAAGTTGTGCCAATATTTCAATCTCATTTGCTAACCACAGCGCTTTTTCCAGATTAACTTCCATTGCAATCATGCCATGATGCTGCATCAGTAATGCTTTACTGTACGAGATCCCCTTTTTCACATTGTCAGCTAGTTCAGCCGTTCCGAAAGTGGCATAGGGAATGCAGGGAACGTGATCGGTTCCTGTAACAGCAATCATGTAGTGAATGGCGGGTATCGAATGATTGAGAATGGAGACTGCTGTTGCATTAACAGCATGGTTATGTACAACAGTATTGAGATCAGAGCGTGCTTGATAGCAAGAGAGATGAAAATGCCATTCGCTTGAAGGCATCTTATTGACTGCATATTCGCCTTGATTATTGACATAGACGATTTGCTCGGGTGTTAGCTTTTCATAAGGCACACCACTGGGAGTAATCAAAAAACCGTCTTGATAGCGGGCACTGATATTACCCGACGTTCCTTGATTCAGTCCGAGCGAGTTCATTTTGAGGCAAGTTTCAATAATCTCTTGGGCGATTTGTTCTCTGTTCATCATCGTTACCTTGAATGATAATTACGGTTTCCCACATAAATCAGGGAAAAGAACTCGTAATCCTTCCGCACTGGCATCGCAAATTCCACGTTCAGTGATTAGTCCGGTGATAAATTCAGCAGGTGTAACATCAAAGGCATAATTCCCACAAGATGTTCCTTGCGGTGCTGTATTGACCCAACTTCGCGTACCTTCAGGTGTAATGCCATATACATGGGATTGCTCTTCACCCGAACGCTGCTCAATGGGAATTTCTTTTACGCCGTCCCAGACCGTAAAATCCAGCGTAGGGGATGGCAGGGCAACATAAAAAGGCACCTGATTGGCTTTGGCTGCCAATGCCTTAAGGTAAGTCCCGATTTTATTGCATACATCACCTCGGGCGGTTGTCCGGTCTGTGCCGACAATACAGAGATCCACTTTGCCATGTTGCATCAAATGCCCTCCGGCATTATCTGCGATCAAAGTATGTGGTATGCCATGTGACCCTAATTCGAAAGCGGTTAACCCCCCTTGGTTACGTGGGCGGGTTTCATCAACCCAGACATGGACGTTGATCCCTGCATCATGCGCCATATAAATGGGAGCCAGTGCAGTTCCCCAGTCTACCGTCGCGAGCCAGCCAGCATTGCAATGAGTCAGGATATTGACCGTTTCACCTGTTGATTTGGTCTCTGCCATACTTTGAATTATTTTTAAGCCATGCTCACCAATTTTGCGACAGAGTTCTACATCTTCATCTGCAATTTCATTGGCGAGACGGTAAGCAGTTTCTGCACGTAACGAAGATTCGATATTTTCCAATATTCGATATGAGCGATCTAATGCCCATTTTAAATTGATTGCTGTGGGGCGGGTTTCAACCAAAATATCGTAAGATTGCCGAAGATACTCATCGCTACTTTCCTGACGCATTGCCAAAGCCATACCATATGCGGCAACAGCACCAATCAAAGGTGCACCCCGAACCCACATTTCTTTTATGGCTGTCGCTGCATCCTGCATAGTGCGTAGTTGAATAGTTTGCACTTCAAAAGGGAGCTTGGTTTGATCGAAAATTTCGACGGTATGACCATCGTCAGCAAGCCAGACAGAACGGTAATGAGTGCCATTAATTTTCATATCAACCTCTTAACACTGTGCAATATAACGTTTAATTAGCGAAAAATTGGGATAATTTTCTCGATTGACTATCAATTCCCGCGCCAATTTTAGCGCCCGTTTTTCACAGATGGCACGCTGGTTTTGATCTTCAATTTGCTTGAAATCGGCAACACCAGAAAATCCAACAATACGGCGATTGATTTCCAGGCCAGCATAAGCGAGCGTATCTTTAAATAAAGTGGATAGAAAGTCATCTTGTACTGTTTTTAAGAAGGATGCATCGAATGTACCTTGCTGATAAAGCACAACAGGATAAGCATCCCCAATATCTTTCTCATTCCATAATTGACGAAAATGACGCTCAAACATTGACCAGGTTGTTTCTACTTGCTCCAGAAGCCATGTTTGGTAATCAACACATTGTGCATTATTTTCTCGTAGGGCTGGCTGAGCAAAGTAAGCCATCAATAAATTACCAATGTAGTTACCAATATCAAACGCCATTGGCCCCATGAAACTGAATTCTGGGTCAATCACCTTGGTGGAATTTGGCGTCACCATGATTGAGCCGGAATGGAGATCACCATGCAGCAGGGCTTGTGCTTGCGTCATGAATTGATACTTATACTGCATGGCTGCTTGAATGAGTGCTCGATCTTGCCAGATGGAGTAAATTTCGTCGTCAAGTTGAGGGGCTGTCCAGTTATTTCTCTCTGCGTTGAAATAAGGTTCAGTGAAAATCAGATCTTCAGTGATCTTACAAAGTTCATGGTTGTTAGCGAAGCGGGCAATGAGATTTTTTTTCTTTTTACCCGTTATTCCAATATCGGATGTATGAAACAACGTATTCGCAAGGAAAATTCCAATATCTTCCGCGAGGTGAAGAAGTTTTTCTCCGGCAATAAGTCGCTTGCGTAGGATGATATGCTGAGACAAATACTCCATAGCAAAGAGAGACATGTTCTCATCATAAAAATAGACATCAGGAACATATTCTTTGGCGATTTTTTTTTCTTCAATCAGGGCATGATATTCAAAATGAGAACGAACAAGAGAAAGCGGCCATGATTCCCCCGCAGCCCGTACATAAGGTAGGGCTTGTTTCACGACAATCGTTTTTTCTTTTCCGGAGACAATAAATACTAAGTTGAGATTTCCATCACCCACTTCTTGAATTTGCCAAGTTTCAGAGGAACCGCCAAGTGAAATGGTTGTTGGTAAATTTTCAGCAAGATAGTGAGGTAAAGATTCGCAAGTTTGTGGGATATATCCTGTAGGGACATGAGCAGCCATTATTTTCATCCTGATAATTTCATGAAGGAACGTTCATAAACTGCACAGCGATAACTTATTCTGCTGTAATGGAATTTACATTTGTTAACTATAGATATGCAAAAGTAAGGTGTCTGTGATAGAACTAACATTAACCATCAGTTATGTTTGAGGTTTTGGCAGGGGAGGAAGGCCGTAAGCTGCTCTGGCACGATCACAACTTTCATTATAATCGTCAGTTTCCCAAGCTTGAGGAAATTCTCTACAGGGAGAGGGCCTTTTGTCATAGATGGAGCAGGAGACTGACTCACCAATTTCACCGCATAAATTGATACATCGGGGATGGGGTTCATTTGTTCCTTTCATGCAACGCATGAAATCATTTAATTTTTCTGTCATGGATATGGGAACTGTACCGCCACCATCCTCAGCTTCAGCCCAATAAAATGAAACACGAAAGTAGGCGCAGCAAGCACCACAGCTAATACAGGCGTTATCTTGTAACTTAGATTGAGAAGTTAACGTTTGACTCATACCAGATGTCACTATCTGATGTTTAAGACATACACTTAGGTAAAATTACCTTACCCTCAAAAGGCTGCTTTCCAATAAAAAGCGAGTCTCTTTAAAAGAGATTATGTTGCCAAATTATATATTTCTTCAAGAAAAATTTATATTATTTTGATTCATTTAAAATTATTAGATAAATTACTCCTTATTAAAGTGTTGGTTGGTGATTTATAGTTATTATGGGTTATTATCCCCTTGGATATAAATTGTTTTTGAATATTAATTCAATGGTTTTAGTAATAAGAGCTGGAACTTGAAACGTCTTTTAGAAAACTAAATATGGCATTGTTCAGTTTTCAATGAAATAGAGAGTGGGTATGGGGATAAAATTACTGTCCAAAATAGATTAAATATTTATTTATAGTGATGGCTGTGTTTTTTGATTATAGATTTATTTTTGCAAGTTGTAGTGCTATTGATTACAACTTGCAGTTTATTAATTTAATTTTTAAGTAAGAATAATATAGCTGGATAGACTGTATCTAAATCGATATTGTTAACATCATCAGGATCGTAAAATGTAATACATTTATCTTCTGTAGCCAGTGGAGCCCAATTTTCAGGCGTTGTCACACCGTAAAAGGCGATAAGTTTTTTTTGTAATGCAGCAGCTAAATGGCAGATACCACCATCACCGACAATAATCAATGTCATGCTGTTCAATAAAGCTAAAAAAGAATTTAGAGAATCAGATATTACAACTTCACTATTTTTCCCTATACGTGCTCTTAAATCCTCGGCTAAAGGAATATTCTGTTTATATGAAGAAATAATAAATTTTGTCTCTGGATAATTATCTAGTATTTTATTTGCTATTAGAGTTAGGTTCTCATTATTAATGAGACTATTTTTTCTATTATTGGAAACAGAAAATAAAACTCTGGGGGATTGATGTTCAGCCGCCTGAGTTACATTTTCAAATTTAATACAAGGAAAAAATTCAGGAAATAATTTGTTCTCAATAGGTGAAAATGTGCGTAATACTTTTAAGGCCTGATGATAGCCTTTGACTTGCTCTTGCTTCATTGGATAGTTAATTAATTTAGAATGCCACTGTTTGTCTGTAACAACCGCATAGCGTTTTTTAGCACCCAATAACCATAAAAATAAATTACTCAACTTCATCGGAGTTGGTTTGGTTGATATAGCAATATCAAATTCTTTTCGACGAAATGTTAATGCAGCTTGGATTCACATATTAAGCGCAACACCGTAATGAACGAAGTAAATGAGTGGGTACTCCTTTAAATAACTCATTCGGTGTTTTGTAATCTCGTGTTTTACGAGGGCGATTA
>NZ_JAQRFI010000020.1 GCF_028598805.1 Xenorhabdus yunnanensis
TAATCGCCCTCGTAAAACACGAGATTACAAAACACCGAATGAGTTATTTAAAGGAGTACCCACTCATTTACTTCGTTCATTACGGTGTTGCGCTTAATATGTGAATCCAAGTAATTAATTTAATAAATACAACACAGAGAGGGGTAATTAGTTATCCCTGTTAATGGTCGTGTGTTGGTTATCCATATTAATTTAAATAATTCTATTCTACCTTTTGGAGAATCGGGAATGGCTGTTTTTGCAAAGAAAAAAATTGTATTAGGTATTATTGCTGCTATATCGTCCAGCACTGTTTTGGCTGCTAATAATAGTGAAGATAAAATTATTGTCACTACAGCGGCGGGGTTCCAGCAAAAGATTGAAGATGCGCCTGCTTCAATTTCAGTTGTCAGCCGTGAGCAACTGGAAACTAAAGCCTACCGTGATGTAACGGATGCATTGAAAGATGTGCCGGGCGTGGTTGTTACTGGTGGTGGTAGTAGTAGTGATATTAGTATTCGTGGTATGGCTTCAAAATATACCATGATCCTAGTTGATGGTAAGCGTGTTGATACGCGTAACACTCGTCCGAATAGTGATGGTTCGGGAATTGAACAAGGATGGTTACCACCGCTGACTGCAATTGAGCGTATTGAAGTAGTGAGAGGACCTATGTCTTCTCTATATGGTTCTGATGCTATGGGCGGTGTGATTAATGTTATTACGCGTAAGGCTCAGAAAGAATGGCATTTAAGCTTGAGAGCAGATGCTACCCTAACTGAAAGTAAAGATTCTGGTAACAGCTACCAAAATAGTATTTATGCAGCAGGACCAGTCATTGATGGGTTGTTGGGATTGAGGGTGAATGGCTCATATTCGCATCGTAATGAAGATAAGTTTTTAGGAGGATTTAGAGAGCAAGAAATGCGCAACGGCGCAATAGCTTTCTCCTTAACTCCAGATGAGCAAAATGCTTTTACTTTTGAAGCTGGCCGCTATGAACAAGATCGCGATTCAACGATCGGTAAGACTCGTGATTGTCAGCCAAAATCTTGTGACAATGATATAAGTCGTTATAAACGTAATAATTACTCTATTACTCATCATGGTATTTATGATTTTGGCACGACGACCTCTTATATTCAAAGAGATGAGGCTCGTAATCCTGAACGTGATATGACAAATAATGATACGGTATTTAATAATCATACGACGCTTGTATTTGACGACCACACAGTAAGTATTGGCGGCCAATATCGTTATGAGGATTTGCGAGACAATAGCAATAAACTACCTACAGCTAAAGGTGTTAATAAGTTAACTCGCTGGAGTTGGGCGTTAGTCCTAGAAGACGAATGGCAAATGGTTAATGATTTTGCTCTGACTAGCGGAGTTCGGTTAGATAAAGATCAAAATTTCGGAATGCATTGGACACCTCGCCTATATGGAGTATGGCACGCTGATGAGCAATGGACGATTAAGGGAGGGGTTTCTACAGGTTATCGTTCTCCTGATATAAGACAAGTTGCTCCTAACTGGGGACAGACAACAGGTGGGCGGTTTAGCACAGGAATGATCTTAGGGAATTCAGATCTCAAGCCAGAGAAAAGTATCAATGAAGAAATTAGTATTATCTGGAATAATCAAGAAAACTTTAATGTTGGTGTAACTATCTTTAATACTAATTTTAAAGATAAAATCACAGAAATTGGATATTGCGACAAAGGTTGTAAACTGGGTAGTGACGATTATGATTTTATTAACAAACGTATAAATGTTGATAAGGCTAATATTCGAGGTATTGAAACTACCCTGAATTGGGATATTGTTGAAAATTTGTCATTGGCAGCAAACTATACTTATACCAATTCTGAGCAAAAAAGCGGTAAGTTCAAAGGTCAACCATTAAATAAAATGCCAACACATATGGCGAATGCAACCTTGAACTGGCAGCCGTTATCCGAGTTGGATACGTGGACTCGTATTAATTTCCGCAGTAAAACAAAAAATTATCAGTATCGCTCTAGTATGAGAGATGGAACCCCTTCTTATACTTTTGTTGATCTAGGAGTGACTTATAATTTGGCTAAAAACCTACGCTTGTTAGGTGGGGTCTATAACGTTTTTGACAAACGAGTAACTGAAGAAAGCCATGATGCAGTCCTAGATGGTCGCCGTTACAATATCGGCATTAATTATGACTTTTAACTAATATTTCACTTTTTTATTAATATTAGTTGTTATGCATAACATTTAGACATCATATAAAATCATCCCGTCATCAATTTTGTGGTGATGGGATGATTTTTTTGCTATCAAGATACTCATAACTAAATGGCAAATAGTTCTCCTCTGTGCTAAAAAACAACCAAAGGCCAATCAACGGATATGAAGGTGTCAGGCTTGGACACAAACTCAGTAAGAGCTTATTTTATAAGGCTTTATAGTGTTGTAAAAAATAATAAATTTTTAGTGTCGTGGCGCTTGCTATTTCTGGACTTGAAGGGCAAAATGCGTGCACTAAAAATAACTGGTGCGTAAATATGCACCAGTTATTTTTTTTGCTTTGAGTTATTTTTTACAACACCAAGAGGCCGGATTCTGTTCTGGATCGATACTGACCATAAGCAACCATAATTGAAGCTGGGTTGCTGTACTGAGGAATGCAAATATGAAGCAATTATTCTCTTTTGCACTTGTGCCAATTGGCGCTCGTTGCTGCAACGATGACTACGGGGCATGGCCCTCTGTCAGTTCACCATCCTCTGATTCTTCTTTCTTTTCTGTTTATAGACAGATGCGAAGTCTACCCAGTAACTATCGATTAAGTAGTTGTATCAGTACCCAGATCGAAGTTATGGGAGGTTTCGCTCATGTCGCATAATTCAATCTCTCTTGGCACCAGCCAAGCCAGTGCCAGCAACCGCGTTCAATTGAGAAGAACATTGACTCTGTTTCAAGTAGTCATGATGGGTCTTGCGTACATGCAGCCAATGACTATTTTTGATACTTTTGGCATAGTTTCCAAATTGACGGATGGACATGTTGCGACATCTTATGCTATCGCACTGACCGCAATTTTATTTACAGCTTTAAGTTATGGAAAATTAGTAAAACGTTTCCCATCAGCAGGTTCCGCCTACACATACGTACAAAAATCAATGAATCCCCATCTTGGGTTTATGGTAGGTTGGTCGTCTTTACTGGATTATCTGCTTATGCCGATGATCAATATCTTGCTGGCAAAAATTTATCTTCAAGCCATTTTCCCAGACATTGATCCTTGGATCTTTGTGGTTGGTTTGGCAGTATTGATGACAGTGTTCAATCTGAGTGGCATTAATGTTGTAGCAAACCTTAATGGCCTGATTGTGGTTGTGCAAATTGCTGTCATAGTGGCATTTGTCGGTTTCTTAATGTACGGCGTACATAGCGGAGAAGGTGCTGGCACTTTGTTCAGTATGCGACCGTTTACGTCGGAAGAAGCAAAATTGATTCCAATGATAACCGGAGCGACGATACTTTGTTTCTCTTTCCTCGGGTTTGATGGTATTAGTTCTTTATCTGAAGAAACACCTAATGCAGAAAAGGTTATTCCTAAAGCGATTTTCCTGACTGCATTAATTGGTGGTGTTATCTTCATTGCTGTATCTTATTTCTTACAGCTCTATTTCCCTGATATTTCTCGGTTTAAAAACCCTGATGAATCTCAGCCAGAAATTATGCTGTACGTTGCAGGGGCACTATTTCAATCGATTATTTTGGTTTTTTCCTGTGTAACTGTAATGGCTTCTGGTATGGCTGCTCACGCAGGTGTATCCCGTCTGCTCTATGTAATGGGGCGTGATGGTGTATTACCTGAAAAAGTATTTGCTTATGTTCACCCTAAATGGCGTACTCCATCAATCAACGTGATATTAGTTGGCATTATTGCTTTATCCGCAGGTTGGTTGAATCTGGTGACGGCAACGGCTCTGATTAACTTTGGTGCATTGGTTGCATTTACGTTTGTGAACTTATCGGTGATTTCTCAATTCTATATTCGTGAACGTCGCAATAATACATTGAAAGACACCTTGAATTTCTTGATATTACCACTTCTTGGTGCTGCAACAGTGGGTGTCTTGTGGATGAATTTGGAAGTAAACTCTATGGAATTAGGTTTGATTTGGGGAAGCATTGGTCTTCTTTACATGTTTTTCCTGACTCGTAGCTTCCGTCAGCCAATGCCACAGTTTACTGAATCATAGTTAAAAAGTGGTTCAGATTATTGCTAAAAATCAGCAAGTTGAAATTGAAAATGTGGTTTTAAAACAGCACCTTCGGGTGCTGTTTTATTTTTAGTTTTTGCACATCCGTTTGGGGCACAATCAATACTGCCTTCTATGAAGGTGGGTTTTTACTTGAAATGAAAAAAGAGTATAAATCATACAGATATTATCAAAAGACATCATATAATAAACGGTAAATTAGCCATGCCTGATTTCATTAAGAGCTGGTCTGTCTGGCTCTAGTAAGGTAAGAGAATTATTATGAATGATGCTAAAAATCCTCAGAATCAGCGATTAATCACCACTCTCACGAATATTGTTAGTTCTTCTCATATCCTCATTGAACCTAGAAAAACGGAACGTTACCGAAAAGGTTTTCGTTCCGGACAAGGAAATGCCCTTGCGGTTGTATTTCCGGGTTCATTATTGGAACAGTGGAAAGTATTCAAAGCCTGTGTTGAGGCTGACAAAATCATTTTGATGCAGGCAGCCAATACTGGGTTAACGGAGGGATCGACACCGAGTGGCAATGATTATGACCGTGATATCATCATTATCAGTACATTACGAATGGATAAAATTCAGATTATTCAATCAACGAATCAAGTTATTGCATTCCCTGGCAGTACATTGTGGCATTTAGAGAAGGTATTGAAACCATTGGGACGTGAACCACATTCAGTTATTGGTTCGTCCTGTATTGGTGCATCCGTTATTGGTGGGATTTGCAATAACTCAGGGGGTTCTTTGGTTCAGCGGGGACCCGCTTATACTGAAATGGCGCTCTATGGCCGAGTCAATGAAAAAGGAGAAGCTGAACTGATTAACCACTTGGGAATATCGTTGGGTGATCAGCCCGAAGATATTTTGGTTTGTCTGGAAGGGCAACGTTACCGAACTGAAGATATTCAGCATGGTGACAGAAATGCTTCTGATCATGAATATTCACAGCGTGTCCGGGATATAGATGCAAATACGCCATCAAGATTTAATGCTGATGAACGCAGGCTATTTGAAGCCTCGGGTTGTGCGGGGAAATTGGTTGTTTTTGCGGTCCGTCTTGATACTTTTCCAGCAGAGACATCTTCGCAGGTTTTTTATATCGGCACCAACCAACCGAAAGTATTGACAGAATTGCGGCGTCATATTCTATCGAATTTCCAGCACTTACCAGTTGCTGGGGAATACATGCATCGGGATATATTTGATATAGCAGAAATATATGGGAAAGACACCTTCATTATGATTGATAAACTGGGCACAGATAAAATGCCAATGTTTTTCAACCTGAAAGGACGAGTCGATGCCACATTAGGCAAAGTGCCATTTTTGCCATTACATCTGACAGATCGTGTCATGCAGGGGTTGAGCTGTTTATTACCTTCTCATTTACCTACTCGCCTGAAAGAATATCGAAATCGCTTTGAGCATCACTTGATGCTGAAAATGTCAGGTAAAGGTATAAAAGAGGCGAGTGAATGGCTGGAAAGTTATTTCAAGCAAGCTGATGGAGAGTATTTTGTTTGTTCCCCAGAAGAGGGGGCGAAAGCATTCTTACATCGTTTTGCCGCCGCAGGGGCAGCCATTCGTTATCAAGCTGTTCACAATAATGAAGTAGAAGATATTTTGGCATTGGATATCGCTTTGCGCCGTAATGATCGTGAATGGTTTGAAACTTTGCCCGCCGAAATCAATGAAGCGTTAGTTTATCGGCTATATTATGGACATTTTATGTGTCATGTATTCCATCAGGACTATATTGTTAAAAAAGGTACAAATGTCCATGCGTTAAAAACAAAAATGCTGGAGATTTTGAATCAACGAGGTGCGGAATATCCTGCCGAGCATAACGTTGGTCACTTGTATAAAGCTAAACCACAGCTTAAGCGCTTCTATCAACTGACTGATCCAACTAATACTTTAAATCCGGGAATTGGTAAAACTTCCAAGCTGAAAAACTGGAGAGGAGAATATGGTTGCCAAGTTACTGAACATCAAAATGATTAGCTTGCGTTCATGATGGAGCAAAAGAAGAAAAAGACAAAACATCAATGTTGGTCTTTTTTTTCTTTAAACAAATATTCTTTTTATCGTTCAGGTTGCAACTTGAAATCTATTGGGTATATACCCTTCGTCTTTCAAGTTGCCTCTTTGTTGGCTGCGTTCACTCACCCCGGTCACATAGTTATCTATGCTCCCGGGGATTCGCTCCTTTGCCGCCGCGACGCATCTTGAAATCCATTGGGTATAGAACTTATATAGAATTTATCCAGCTATTTGAATTGCATAATCAACCAGTGTTTTTAACTGGCGGCATTTTTCTTCATCAGACTGATATTCAACAAAAAGCCCTTTAATAGCTGCAAGATATTGGCTGATATTTTCCTGTGTTAACGTATCTTGGCGATGACGTAGCCAGCGTTGTTGTTCGTCATGATCCAGTGTTGCTGGATAATTTCTTGCACGATAGCGGAATAATAGTGGCTTAATGCGCGCATCCTGGAACGTTAGATCCAAGGCTGGCAAGTTTTGGGGGGAGGTTTTTCTGATAATTTCCATAGCAGTTTTGTCAGCATCACTGAAAAATCCGCTGTATAGTTTGGTGTCGATATTATCAGATTCCGGAAATTCTTCTGGATGAGAAAACAGTTCAACGACCTTTTCTCTAATTTGTGGGTGGTTGCGCAAAATAGCCAAATTTCGCTCACACTGGTTGCGATCCAGTCCAACTCGCTCTGCATCTTTTGGACGCAAGGTATTTTCAGGCGCAATGATTGGACATTTATTAATATGCACTAGTTTAATTGGCACCGGACTTTGGTCTGGCTGTAATTCATCCCGTCGAGTATACAGGCGCTCACGTAATTCCTCTGCGCTAAGCTCCAGAAGTGGAGAAACATCACCTGCCAGATCGCACATGATAACTGCATTGCGGTTACTTGGATGCCATGCCAAAGGGGCAATCAGACTAATATTGCTGCGTAGAGCTCCGAACATGCCCGATACATGAACCAGAGGTTTCATTTGTGGGATATCAATTTGATTGCTGACTTTCTGTTTATTTCTCAATTGGAAAAAATAATCGAACAGTTTAGGTTGAGCTTTTTTCACCAATTTTGCCATTGCAATAGTGGCATAAACATCGGACATAGCATCATGAGCATGAGTATGCTCAACTCCGTTGGCTTTTGTCAGATGTTCCAGTTTGAAGCTAGGCAATCCATCCTCATTTTCAGGCCAGACAATGCCTTCCGGACGCAGGGCATAGCAGGCACGTAATACATCGAGCAAATCCCAGCGGGAGTTGCCTTTTTGCCAGCTATAGGCATAAGGATCGTAAAAATTACGATAGAAGATATTACGGCTGACCTCGTCATCAAAACGAATATTGTTATAGCCAAGAATACATGTATTGGGTTTGCTGAATGCTTCATGAATTTTCCGGGCAAATTCAGCTTCGTCGACACCTTTTTTCAATGCCAATTGAGGTGTAATTCCTGTGATCATGACAGCTTCAGGATCGGGAAGATAATCGTCAGCGGGAGCACAATACACCACTAAAGGCTCTTCAATGATATTGAAATCACTGTCGGTGCGAACTCCCGCAAATTGTGCAGGACGATCTAGGGCCGGATGCTTACCAAAAGTTTCATAGTCATGAAAGTAGAAACTTTGGTTTTCTTTACTGGTATTCAAGATTGTGTACTCTCCGTTATTGCTAATTTTTATGATTACTAATCAAAGGATTATGCTTCCACCAGTGTCACATTTATCCAATTCTATCGCTAGGTATATCACATGTTATACATGGTAAACTATATTATGACGAATCTGAATTATTGGAAAAGCACTTCCGACACTACAAGAATATGTCGTGTTTCGTGAGTGATCCGGACTATCTGAAAAATTCCTTGAAGTTGTGGGGAAAGGTTTACCAAATTCATTATTTTCAATTTGCCTGCATGCCCAAGATATGAAACCTGAATTCTATGAAAAATTAGGATATCAATTAACAGTATCAAACGCTCAAGGATGTATCATCGTTTCTAAATCTATGCGAAGCAATTCGCATGGCTGCCAAGATTCAAACTTACCATGGCAGTAGTAGCTATTGGATTCCAGATGTGGAGGACAAGATATTTGATTAAGGAATATACCTGGAAAGTAGTTTGTATCAATAAATTGTTGAAACTGACTTGTCTATGTATTGCTTGAAATTGTATTGTGTAGTTAGCACAAGAAATTATCGGTCTGATTAAAAAGGTATGAAAAATGGATAACACAAATAAACCAACATTCCACAATGTACTGGAGTTTGTGCGTATATTTCGTCGCAAAAACAAATTACAGCGCGAAATTGTAGACAATGAGAAAAAGGTTCGAGATAACCAAAAACGTGTACTCCTGCTCGATAATCTGAGCGATTACATAAAGCCGGGAATGTCGGTTGAAGATATTCAAGGAATTATTGCTCACATGCGCAGTGATTATGAAGAGCGTGTTGATGAATATATCATCAAAAATGCTGAGCTATCTAAAGAACGCCGTGAGTTATCTAAAAAACTCAAAGCGATGGATGGTGGAGTCAAATAAGTTTTAGTTATTTAAAATGTCACTGTTCAAAAAGGCGCTTCTTAAAAAATAGTAATTTTAATTTGAACTGGTACTTAACCACGCCATTAGGCGTGGTTGCCTTTTGGTATCAGTAAAACTTAACTCCGGTGAGGCTTGAGTTCTGGATCAACTAAGGCATAAATCTGATAGTAAGTTTGTTCATCTTCAGACAGTTGCGCCAATTGCTTTGCTACATCCTCTCGGCTCACCATGCCATGAATTTCTTCTTGATAAAGTTTGCAATGCCCAGTCCCGGATTGATCCGTAAGGCCACCGGGACGGACAATTGTAAAATCCAGTGTGCTGGTTTGCAGATAACTTTCGGCCAGTGATTTGTGTCTGACAGATTGTCCGAATAATGATTTGGCTCGTGCGGATAATGTCTTCCAACTTTCGCCACATCCAATAGATGTCACTAATAACAAACGTGAAATTTGCGCTTGTTCCAATGCGTCTATTATTGCAATGTTCCCATAGTGATCAGCATCTCCTCCACCAATAGTTGAGAAAACAACAGGATTTTCTCCCGCTTGTGCAATCGTTTTTTCTATGCTTATTCTGTCACAAGCATCGCCGTGTATCACGTTAACTCCTATTGCACTTAATTCCACAGCTTGTTGTGCATTGCGAATTAAAGCGATGACAGGACGGTTTTGTTTTAGTGCAATAGTGACCAAATGGCGTCCAACGCCTTTCCCAGCACCAAAAATTAGCCAAGGTTTCATCGACGGAAAGTTCTCCATAAAATTAACTATTTTAAATGATAATGATAACTATCCAAGTTTATTGGAATCGATGATTGAAAGAAATGAAACTAATTAGTTTTTTACCGTGGGTAGGGTAAAAAAATGGCTCCCTGTGTTGGGAGCCATTTGGTTTTACAATCAATTAAAATATCTAATTATTCGAATAACCGCGGTTTGGACATGGCAGATGCTGCGATATTTGTTGCTGAATGTCCACCTGCACCGCCTTTGCCTGTGAATGGATAAGCCGGACGTTGCCATTCAGTGATAATAACAGGTTTGGTCACCATATCTGGTGCCGGTGCCTTCGTCATTGGGGAATAAGCGTGATGATTTTTTTCCACGATAATCGAAGACTCAACAGCTTTTGCCTCTTCCGTTTTAACTTCCTCTGCCTTGCATATTTCCGTTGTGACAGCTGGTTGTTCTTCATGATGTTCCTGTTCGACTATAGACGTCACAATGATGGAATCTGCCGTGTGACGTATTTCTTCAGAATCATGTGGTACTAGGATATGTGGTTCTGCATCGCCTAAAAATTCTGACTGATATTTTTCATCATGGTTGATGACAGGCTCCACGTTTTTTGGTTCCGAAACTTTAGGTCTTTCTAATTCCGGCTCTACTGGCGTTACGATGGCAGCATCATTAATAGTAGATTTAGTATTGTCATGATCAGTGCCTTCTTGTTGCACTGCAACTTTCTGCTCTGTTACTTCAATCTGTGGCACTACTGCAGTTGATGCTGATTCTGTTATTGAAGGCATCAGAATAACTTTTTCCTGCTGTACAGGAGTGATTTTTTCTTCAACCGTTTCGATAACTACATCAACAGAAGCTGGAATTCCAGATTCAGCAGTGGTCACAGGTGCAACAGGATAACGAACCCACACTTTACCTGATGCCAATTCTGGAGATACTACAGCCATTTTCAATGGTACTGGTGATTGAGTCAGATTACGTTCATCACGATAGCGGCGGCGACGTTGACCACTGACACGTAAGTGGCGTGGGGAACGACGGGAACGACGCGGCATTGTGTTGTCTTGTTGATCATTGTTTTGTGGCGCAACGGCTTGTGATGCTGAGTTTTGTGAATCTGCATCTTGTGCAACCGTATTTTGTGACATTTCAGGTTGGTTAGCGGCTTCAGCATTTGAGTCAATAACGGTTGGCCCAGGCGCTTTTGTCTCTTTGTTGCTGTTTGCTGATACAGCTTCCGGTATCACTACTGGTAAGGCAGCAACATTAGTTTCTTGTTTCACTTCGTCAGTGATACGTACTTTTTGCTCAAGCTGACGGCGTTGACGGCGAGGCATAACTGGTTGACGCTCTTCAACTTCTTCTTCGACGATGTCGGATTGATTTGTTGTCTGCTGAGCTTTCTCTTCCAATTGTTGCTGACGTTTTTCTTCCTGGCGACGACGCTGACGTTCAGCTCGTTGTTCACGGCGTTGTTGCTGCTGTGCTTCACGAGCTTCATTATCTACCACTGTGCTATCTTGAACATTATTTTTCTGCTGGGCATTACGGCCCTTGCGTTGCTCATCACGCTCACGGTTATTGCGCACATCATTTTCGTTACGTTCGCGACGTTGATTCTGACGGCGTGGGTTGCGACGTTCTGATGAACGGCGATTATCATTACCAGAAGATTTTTTGCTATTTTCTTGGGTCTGTTTTTCTTCTTCACCACTGAACATCTTTTTCAGGGCACTTAAGAATCGACTGAACAAGCCGGGTTTTTCAGTTTGTTTCTGATTATTGACTACCGCTTTTTTCTCTTTTGTTTTTGCTTTTTCTACTGCCGATGATGCAGTTGTCTCTACGGGCAGATCAAAAGTTGAAATAGCAGGTTGCTCTGGACGTTTGCGTTCATGCTGACCATCATCCTGAACATTTGTCATTTCAGCTTCATGCAGTTGTGGAAGCAAATAGCTCAAAGTTGAAATTTCTTCGCCTTTACGTACACGTAAAACAGAGAAATGCGGGGTTTGCATTTGATCGTTTGGAACAATGATAACGCCAACACCGCCTTGACGATGTTCAATGGCACTGACTGCCTTACGTTTTTCATTCAGTAAGTAGGAAGCAATTTGCACAGGAACAATTGCGTGAACCTGATGCGTATTTTCTTTCAGCGCTTCTTCTTCAATTAAGCGAAGAATAGAGAGAGACAGTGATTCGTTATCTCGAATAGTTCCGGTACCGCTACAACGAGGGCAGACATGGTGGCTGGATTCACCAAGAGATGGACTTAAGCGTTGGCGTGACATCTCCAATAATCCAAAGCGGGAAATTCGGCCGATTTGAATGCGGGCGCGATCTTGGCGTACAGAATCACGCAGTCGGTTTTCAACCTCACGTTGATGGCGCACCGGGGTCATGTCAATGAAATCGATAACAATAAGGCCACCGAGGTCACGCAGACGTAATTGACGTGCAATTTCATCAGCGGCTTCCAAGTTGGTATTAAATGCTGTTTCTTCGATATCACCACCGCGGGTTGAACGGGATGAGTTGATATCGATAGATATCAAGGCTTCAGTAGTATCGATGACTACAGAACCGCCGGAAGGCAGCCGAACTTCACGCTGGAAGGCAGATTCGATTTGCGATTCGATTTGATAATGACTGAACAGTGGGACTTCACCACTGTACAGTTTAATTTTACTGGCAAAATCAGGACGTCCCAATGCTGTGATGTGCTGGCGTGCTAAGTCAAGAATTTTAGGGTTGTCAATCAAGATTTCCCCAATGTCTGGACGCAGATAATCACGGAATGCGCGCACGATAACATTACTTTCCTGATGGATCAGGAATGGAGCAGGATGGTTGTCTGCGGCTTTTTTGATTGCTTCCCAATGTTTCAGACGGAAGTTCAAGTCCCCCTGTAAAGCTTCGGCAGATTTGCCTACACCTGCGGTACGAACAATAAGCCCCATGCCTTCTGGAACTTCAAGAGAAGAAAGCGCTTCTTTTAATTCGATGCGATCATCTCCCTCAATGCGGCGAGAAATTCCGCCCGCTCTTGGGTTATTCGGCATCAGAACTAGATAGCTACCGGCCAAACTGATAAAGGTTGTTAAAGCGGCGCCTTTATTACCTCGTTCTTCTTTATCAACTTGGACGATGACTTCCTGACCTTCTTTGAGGAGATCCTTAATGTTAGGGCGACCATGGGAATGATAATTACTTGGGAAATATTCGCGAGCAATTTCTTTTATGGGCAGGAAACCATGACGTTCCGCACCGTAATCAACAAAAGCGGCTTCCAGGCTAGGTTCAATTCGAGTAATTTTACCTTTATATATATTTGCCTTTTTCTGCTCGTGTCCTGGGCTTTCAATATCTAAATCATAAAGACGTTGCCCGTCAACAAGGGCAACGCGCAACTCTTCCTGCTGGGTTGCGTTGATTAACATTCTTTTCATTCTAACTTACTCATTATTTTACATTAATATAGAGCTGCGGATAAAAGAAGGAGAACTACTGGTTACCGATGACCTCGTGTCTTTTACAAATCCGCCAGCCTCACGGCTATCGTTTGTATAGAGGCGCCTATTTGTCGATGAGTCTGAATTTCATTTAAACACAGTACTCTATTGGGATGCTGCAATAGCATAGGTACAAATTTTTCCCAATCCAGTAAGCTGCCACCCACAGCCCATAAATTGCTTGATCAAACATTACGTCTTATGCATTTGCTGCGTTTTTGTTCGATCAAACAGATAACAAACAATTTTAATCCTGTCATTCATAGTTTAGTAAACTATGGCGAGAAAGCATTATTCCATTGCTATTGGGGTGATAGCAAGGTGACTTTGTCGCTTTGCGGGTTTTTTATTAGGAAATAGTGATAACTTGTTAATCTTTAGTCTTTATCCTAAGACACTTGAAATAATGAAGTAGAAAAAATGGATATTATTTAGGCATATTTAAAAATGAGTGGCGCTCTGTTTGTTGGATTATTAGAATCTTGTCCATGAAAACAAATAATCAAATTGTACAATTTGTCACGATTGATGACGATGAGGCTGGTCAGCGAGTTGATAACTTTTTGCTGGCCCGTTTAAAAGGTGTACCTAAGAGCATGATCTATCGGATCTTGCGTAAAGGTGAAGTTCGAGTCAACAAAGGAAGAATCAAGCCTGAATATAAATTGACAGCAGGTGATGTCATCAGGATCCCACCGGTTAGAGTAGCAGAAAGGCAAGAACCCCCTGTATCTGCCAAGCTGGATAAGGTTGCAGCTCTGGCAGAGTGTATCTTGTATGAAGATGACCATATTTTAGTCTTAAACAAACCATCGGGGACAGCAGTGCATGGGGGGAGCGGCCTGAGTTTTGGCGTGATAGAAGGGTTACGGGCTCTGCGTCCTGAAGCGCGTTTCCTTGAACTGGTACATCGGTTAGATCGCGATACATCGGGCATTCTGTTGATTGCGAAGAAGCGTTCTGCATTGCGGGCATTGCATGAGCAATTACGCTTGAAGCAGATGCAGAAAGACTATCTGGCGCTAGTGTGTGGGCAATGGCAGTCCCATTGTAAATTAGTAGAAGCACCTTTGTTGAAAAATATCCTGCAAAGCGGGGAAAGGGTGGTTAAAGTCAGTAAAGAAGGCAAACCGTCTGAAACACGTTTCAAAGTTGAAGAACGATATGAGTTTGCAACATTGGTACGAGCGAGTCCAGTAACGGGACGAACCCATCAGATCCGCGTACACACTTTACATGCCGGTCATCCCATTGCGTTTGATGATCGTTATGGTGATAGAGCATTTGATGCACAGCTTACAGAAACCGGACTTAACCGATTGTTCTTGCATGCCAGCTCATTAAAATTCACCCATCCATCCACGGGAGAAACGCTGCGTTTCGAAGCACCAATGGATGATAGGTTGCGGAAGTGTTTAAGAATACTGCGACACAATAATCACTGAGAACATGCCGTCAGTGGGTTTATCCCCTGACGGATAAGCATTTCTGTTAAAGTTATTAGTGGTAAACCTATAAGTGTATTCGGATCTTTACCATCAAGTTTATCAAATAACGTAATTCCTAAACCTTCACTTTTGAAACTACCAGCACAATTGAAGGGACTTTCTTTGTTTAAATAATGGATAATTTCTGTTTCTGTAAGCTCTCTGAAATAGACATGGAATAGCTCACAACGAGTATCAATACTCCCTGTTTTGCTATTGAATAATGTTATGCCGGTATAAAAAGTGACACATTTTCCACTGGCTTTTTTCAGCTGTAAGAAAGCATTCTCAAAATTATGTGGCTTGCCTGTAATTTTATCATCCAAAACACAAACTTGATCTGACGCTATAATCAGATGGCTAGAATATTCCCACTGCAATGCACTGGCTTTTGCATGTGACAGCCGCATTACCAATTGTTTTGGGCTTTCATTTTCCATTGGGCTTTCATCAATATTGGGGGAAGCACAAGTAAAAGGTAACCCCAATTTTTTCAATAATAGGCGTCGATATACAGAAGTTGACGATAAAACAATCGGAAGCATCATTTTTCCATAAAATACGTAGAGAAATATTCGTAGGCATTTTAAACTATACGCCGCTTAATAAGCGAATATTTAACGGAAAGGCGCAGATGTGTGGCCTTTTTCTTTGACTATGTCTCATTACAAAGATAATATGCGCGCCTTATGCAAAAGGTAAAATTACCCCTGACCATCGATGCGCTTCGAACAGCCCAGAAGAGATTGGACTACCATGGTAGTTATTCTGCTGGGCAAGTATCTCGTATTGCGGGATCCGTGGTCAGTGTGGATAGTGATGTAGATAACTCATTATCATTTGAAATTGATAATCAGCGTCTGGCAGTTGTAAAAGGGCATTCCGATGTGGATGTTACGCTTGCCTGTCAGCGTTGTGGCAGTAATTTCAGTCATCATGTTCACACAACGTATTGTTTTAGCCCGATCGTCAATGATGAGCAGGCTGAGGCATTACCGGAAGAATATGAGCCAATATGCGTTAACGAATTTGGCGAAATAGATTTGCTGGCAATGATTGAAGATGAAATAATTCTATCTCTGCCGGTAGTTCCGGTACATGATTCTGAACACTGTGAAGTGTCCGACGCGGATATGGTGTTTGGTGAACTTCCTCCTGAAGCGGAAAAGCCAAACCCATTTGCCGTATTAGCCAGTTTAAAGAAAAGTACTTAAGGAGTAAGGTCAATGGCCGTACAACAGAATAAACCAACTCGTTCTAAACGTGGTATGCGTCGTTCTCATGACGCACTGACTGCAACACATGTCTCTGTAGACAAAACTTCTGGTGAAACTCACCTGCGCCATCACGTGACTGCTGATGGCTATTACCGTGGCCGCAAGGTAATCAACAAGTAATTCAGCTAATTATTAGCAAGTTGATATCTTGGCTAATCTAACCTTAGCGTTAGATGCTATGGGCGGGGACTTTGGTCCTCGTGTTACGGTGCCTGCTGCATTGCAGGCACTGGCATCTAATCCACAACTGAAGCTATTGTTGGTCGGTAATCCCGAAACCATCTCTCCTTTGCTTGCAAATCAAAATGCTGAGCAGCTCAGCCGCTTGCAAATTGTCCCTGCGGAACATGTCGTTTCCAACGATGCAAGGCCATCTCAGGCTATTCGTTCCAGTCATGGTACTTCAATGCGTATAGCATTAAATTTAGTCAAGTCGGGAGAAGCACAGGCTTGTGTCAGTGCAGGGAATACAGGCGCCTTGATGGGATTGGCCAAATTGATGCTGAAATCCATTGAAGGAATTGAGCGGCCTGCATTGATGACAGTGATTCCTAACCTAAAACAGCAGAAGACTGTTGTATTGGATTTAGGCGCTAATATTAATTGTAATAGCAGTATGTTAGTTCAGTTTGCGATTATGGGCGTCGTAATGGCAGAGCATGTTGCTGGTGTGGATAATCCACGCGTTGCATTACTCAATATTGGGGAAGAGGAATCCAAAGGGCTGGATAATATCCGCGAAGCCGCTATAACCTTGCGCAATGCCCCTGCAATTAATTACATTGGGTATGTGGAAGGAAATGAGTTACTGACGGGAAAAACGGATGTGCTTGTATGTGACGGCTTCGCAGGTAATGTTACGCTGAAGACGATGGAAGGTGCGATCAGAATAATTCTATCTCTGATAAAGTCACCGGATGGTCAGCAGAAAAAATCATCTTGGTTGATGAAACAATTCAAGATGAAGATTTTTAAAAAATGGTTGCTAAGACAAGTAACTAAACGGTTTGGCCATCTAAACCCTGACCAGTATAACGGAGCAACGTTACTAGGCTTGCGTGGCATCGTCATCAAAAGTCACGGAGCTGCCAATGAACGTGCTTTTAAGGCTGCTATTGATCAAGCTATTCAAGCTATAGAGAAGCAGGTTCCTGACAGAATCGCTGCCCGGCTGGATGCAGTATTACCCAAGAGTGAATAAGCATAAATGTATACAAAGATCTTAGGTACGGGCAGTTATTTGCCTGCTCAGGTGCGTACTAACGCAGATTTAGAAAAAATGGTAGATACGTCTGACGAGTGGATTGTGTCTCGGACAGGCATTCGTGAACGCCGTATTGCAGCTGAAGATGAAAATGTTGCAATTTTAGGGTTCAAAGCCGCTGAAAAGGCCATTGAAATGGCTGGCATCGATAAGGCACAAATTGACTTAATCGTTGTCGCAACAACAAGCTCAACGCACGCCTTCCCAAGTGCGGCTTGCCAAATTCAACAGTTGCTGGGAATTCAAGGAATTGCGGCTTTTGATGTTGCAGCAGCATGTGCTGGCTTTACTTACGCGCTGAGCGTCGTAGATAAATTTATTAAAACTGGTGCTGCTAAACATGCATTGGTAATTGGTTCTGACATTATTTCAAGACTTGTAGATCCTAAAGATCGCAGTACGGTTATTCTTTTCGGAGATGCGGCAGGAGCAATGGTAGTAGGAGCTTCAGAGGAACCAGGCATCTTATCCACTCATCTTCATGCTGATGGTCGTTATGGTGATTTGCTGTCATTGCCTCATCAAAGTCGAGTAGAGCGTGATACACCAAAATACGTGACTATGGCTGGTAATGAAGTCTTTAAAGTTGCCGTTCGCGAATTAGCTAATATTGTTGATGAAACATTAGAAGCCAACAATTTGGCTCACTCCCAGCTTGATTGGCTGGTACCTCATCAGGCGAATTTGCGTATCATTTCGGCAACGGCCAAGAAATTAGATATGACAATGGATAAAGTGGTCGTGACTCTGGATCGATATGGCAATACCTCGGCAGCATCTGTTCCGACAGCATTCGATGAAGCGGTACGTGATGGAAGAATCCAGCGCGGCCAACTTGTTTTACTTGAAGCATTCGGCGGTGGCTTTACCTGGGGCTCAGCGCTAGTACGTTTTTAATTCAACAGGAAAATAAACATGTCTGATTTTGCAATGGTGTTTCCCGGTCAAGGTTCTCAATCTCTGGGTATGTTGGCAGATTTATCTTCAGAGTTTCCACTGGTTGAACAGACGTTCGCAGAGGCTTCTGCGGTTTTGGGATATGATTTATGGACATTAGTTCAGCAAGGGCCTGCAGAAGAACTGAACAAAACTTGGAAAACTCAACCTGCGTTGCTGGCCGCTTCAGTGGCGATTTGGCGAGTATGGCAGGAGAAAGGTGGTAAGTTGCCTTCCATGATGGCAGGTCATAGTCTTGGCGAATATTCTGCGCTGGTCTGTGCTGGTGTGATTGAATTCCAGCAAGCAATTAAACTCGTTGAATTGCGTGGGAAGCTGATGCAGGAAGCCGTGCCAGAAGGGCAAGGGGCAATGTATGCCATTATCGGTTTAGATAATGAGTCTATTGCAAAGGCATGTGAAGAATCAGCACAAGGTCAGGTTGTTTCACCTGTTAATTTCAATTCACCTGGGCAGGTTGTTATCGCAGGTGAAAAAGATGCTGTAGAACGTGCGGGAGCAGCATGTAAGGCTGTGGGTGCAAAACGCGCGTTGCCGTTATCTGTTAGTGTGCCTTCGCATTGTGCACTTATGAAATCCGCAGCCGAGCAACTGGCAGCTGCACTGCAAGAAGTTGTGTTTAACCAGCCACAATTCCCTGTCGTGAATAACGTCGATGTAAAAGTAGAAAAAACTGCTGATGCTATTCGAGACGCCTTGGTTCGTCAGTTGTATAATCCTGTACGTTGGGCAGAATCAGTTGAATATATTGCTGAGCAAGGCGTTGAACAATTGTTGGAAATCGGGCCAGGTAAGGTACTTACTGGGTTAACGAAACGTATTGTTGATACTTTAAGTGCTATAGCAGTAAATGATGTATCATCACTCACAGTTGCTCTGAACAAATGACTGAGGAAAACATGAGCTTTGATGGAAAAATTGCACTGGTCACTGGCGCTAGCCGTGGTATAGGTCGCGCGATTGCAGAATTATTGGTTGAGCGTGGTGCATGCGTTGTTGGCACTGCAACCAGTGAGAAGGGAGCGGAAGCAATCAGTGCTTTCCTTGGTGATAAAGGCAAAGGTTTTGTACTGAATGTCACAGATTCTGAATCCATTGAGAATGCACTATCGAATATTCGTGCGGAATTTGGTGAAATAGACATTTTAATTAATAATGCAGGCATCACTCGTGATAACTTGTTGATGCGCATGAAAGATGATGAGTGGCAAGATATTATTGACACTAATCTTTCTTCGATTTTTCGTCTGTCAAAAGCAGTAATGCGCTCCATGATGAAAAAACGTTATGGACGTATTATTTCCATTGGCTCTGTTGTTGGAACAATGGGAAATGCAGGGCAGGCGAATTACACGGCAGCGAAAGCAGGAGTTATTGGTTTTAGTAAATCACTGGCTCGTGAAGTCGCTTCTCGTGGCATCACTGTAAACGTTGTTGCACCTGGTTTTATTGAAACTGATATGACCAGAGCGTTGACAGATGAGCAACGTGCAGGTATTTCTGCTGGAATTCCTGCTAATCGTCTCGGTGATGCAAAGGAAATTGCCAGTGCTGTAGCGTTTCTTGCTTCTGACGAGGCCGCTTACATCACAGGTGAGACATTACATGTCAATGGTGGCATGTATATGATCTAAAAAATGAGCGAACCCTCTGTTTTTGATGTATTTTTTGTACAGAAAACACAGATTGTGGTTCGACCAGCCGGGATTTGGTTGCATCTTTTCCTGTATTTTATAAACTACGAAAACCATCGCAGAAGCGAGTTTTGATAGGAAATTTAATAGTATGAGCACTATCGACGAACGCGTTAAGAAAATCATCGTTGAACAACTGGGTGTTAAAGAGGAAGAAGTTGTGAACACAGCTTCATTTGTTGATGACTTGGGCGCTGATTCTCTTGACACAGTTGAACTGGTAATGGCTCTGGAAGAAGAGTTCGATATCGAGATCCCAGACGAAGAAGCTGAAAAAATCACTACAGTTCAGGCTGCTATTGACTACGTTGAAAACGCAGGTTAACAAGCACACATACCTAGGCGGTCGTTCGACCGCCTATGTTTTTCGTCCTAAATTTTTTCCCTCCCTGGAGGATAACTGTGTCTAAGCGTCGAGTAGTCGTGACCGGACTAGGCATGTTATCTCCTGTCGGCAATACAGTAGAGTCTTCTTGGAACGCTGTTTGTGCAGGACAGAGTGGTATCGGCCTTATCGAACATTTTGACACCGCTAACCATGCAACTAAGTTTGCAGGTGTGGTGAAGAATTTTAATCATGAAGATTTTAATATTTCGCGCAAAGAAGCACGGAAGATGGATCTCTTCATTCAGTATGGTATTGCTGCGGGCAAACAAGCTTTTGAAGATGCAGGAATCGAAGTAACAGAAGCCAATGCTAGTCGCTTTGGTGCGGCTATTGGTTCTGGTATTGGTGGTTTGGGTCTGATTGAAGAAAATCACGGTACATTGTTATCGGCAGGGCCTCGCAAGGTCAGCCCATTCTTTGTACCTTCAACCATCATCAATATGGTGGCAGGCCATTTGAGTATCCTGTATGGTCTTCGTGGTCCGAGTATTTCCATTGCAACTGCTTGCACTTCTGGCGTACATAATATTGGTCATGCGGCTCGTATCATTGCTTACAATGATGCTGACATTATGCTGGCAGGTGGCGCAGAAAAAGCTAGCACAGAATTTGGTGTTGCCGGATTTGGTGCGGCACGTGCATTGTCAACCCGTAATGATGATCCTCAAGGCGCAAGCCGTCCTTGGGATAAAGATCGTGATGGTTTTGTTCTGGGCGATGGCGCAGGTGTTGTCGTTCTTGAAGAATATGAACATGCGAAAAAACGTGGTGCAAAAATCTATGCTGAAGTTGTTGGCTTTGGCATGAGCAGCGATGCTTACCACATGACATCACCTCCTGAAGATGGAGCGGGTGCTGCTTTAGCAATGCAAAACGCTCTGAAAGATGCGGGAGTTTCACCAGAGCAGGTGGGTTACATCAATGCTCATGGTACTTCAACATCAGTTGGTGATATTGCAGAAGCGCGTGCAGTGGAGTCTGTTTTTGGTGAAGGCACTAAGGTATTGGTGAGTTCAACTAAATCAATGACAGGCCACTTATTGGGTGCTGCAGGCGCTGTTGAATCTATTTTTACTATTCTTGCTCTGCGTGATCAGATTGTTCCTCCAACCATTAACTTGGAGAATCAGGATGAGAACTGTCACTTGGATTTAGTTCCAGATGAAGCGCGTAAAGTTGAAGGAATGGAATACGCATTGTGTAACTCTTTTGGTTTCGGTGGCACCAATGGGTCATTGATTTTCCGCAAGATCTAAAATCACTTTGTGTTTATAAAAAGCCTCAACGTTTGTTGAGGTTTTTTTATATCTGTTTTCTATAGTTGTTTTTTATGATGGTTTTTGTGAATTATCTTTATGAACTGTTTTTATGAAATGTCTTTGTATGGTTTTTTGCACTGTAGAGACACCTATACTATTATAACGCCCCTTACTAGATGAGGTTATCACGCTTTTTATCAAAAATAAGAAATTAAAATGACGTATTGGATTAATGGTAATCAGTGCGATCACTTACCTGTTAATGATCGTGCGGTACAATTTGGTGATGGCTGTTTTACCACAATAAGAGTTGAGCAAGGATTACCAGCCTTGTTACCTTTGCACATAAAACGGTTGCAGAAAGGCGTTGAAAAACTATTTATGCCAGCACTGGATTGGTTTCAGCTTGAGACCCATATTAAACAGGTTGTAAAAGGGTGTGAATCAGGTGTTTTGAAAGTCATTCTTTCCAGAGGTATGGGAGGTCGTGGCTACAGTTTTAATGACACGATTGAGCCTACACAGATCCTGTCTTTGAGTTCATATCCTGAACGATATATTGCTCAGCGCCAAAAAGGTGCTTCATTAGTTCTTAGTCCTATTCCAATGGGAATTAATCCTTATCTGGCTGGCATTAAACACTTAAATCGTTTGGAACAGGTTTTAATCAAGCAGTTCATTGAACAATCCAAAGCAGATGAAGCTTTGGTACTTGATAGTGATGGCTTATTGGTTGAATGCTGTACTGCCAATATTTTCTGGCGAAAAGGAAAAAATGTTTATACTCCTAATATTAGCCAGTGTGGTGTGGAGGGCGTCATGAGGCAAAAGATAATCGAATTGTTGGCAGAAAGTGATTATAACTTATTATGTGTCATGCGTTATCCTGAAGCTTTGGCTCATGCGGATGAGGTGCTTATCTGTAATTCCTTAATGCCGGTGGTTCCAGTAGACCGAATTCAAGCGCATAAAAATCAACCTGCGTGGAAATATCAATCAAGAGAGTTGCATGAGTATTTATTACCTGAGTGCTTAAGACCTTAGCTATTTAGTACTCATAATTTTAGTACTCATCATTGAAGCACAGATAAAAGTGATTACCGAATGAAACTAAAAAAGCGCATTTTCATTCTGCCCGGATTGATTTTTGCGATCGCTGTGATCGTATTCTTTTCTTTCATGAAGAAAATACAAAACTTTGCTGCTCAGGATATTAATCTCAGTCAAGAGATGATATTTACTGTGCCAGCGGGAACTGGGCGCACTGGCATGGAAGCTTTATTGACCCAGCATAATCTTATTGAAGATAATCATTTACTGCCATGGTTATTTCGATTTAAGCCGGAGCTGGCGAAGTTTAAGGCCGGAACTTACCGCTTGCAAAAAGGTATGTCCTTAAGAGATGTTTTGCAACTGTTTGTCAGTGGTAAAGAAACGCAATTTTCCATTCGTTTTGTTGAAGGCAGTCGTCTTT
The DNA here is from genome assembly GCF_028598805.1 of Xenorhabdus yunnanensis. GTDB lineage: Bacteria > Pseudomonadota > Gammaproteobacteria > Enterobacterales > Enterobacteriaceae > Xenorhabdus > Xenorhabdus yunnanensis. Next base: position 22,908 of record NZ_JAQRFI010000020.1, read on the forward strand.
CTGACTGGTCAAAAATATTGCAGAATGCACCATACTTAAAGCATGAAATAGAAAGTAAAACACCGCAAGAACTGCTTGATGCTTTGGGTATAAAAGGGGGGGAATCACTGGAAGGCTGGTTTTATCCTGATACCTATATGTATACAGCAGGCACGAGTGATGTGGAATTACTCAAACGAGCCTATAACAAAATGAAAATGGTAGTAGGGCAGGAATGGGAAAACAGAGAAAAGAATCTGCCATATAAAAGCGCTTATGAAATGCTGATCATGGCCTCTATCATTGAAAAAGAGACTGCAATTGAATCTGAGCGCACCAAAGTTGCTTCTGTATTCGTGAATCGTCTACGGTTAAAGATGAGATTACAAACTGATCCGACGGTGATTTATGGATTGGGAGATAAATATACGGGTACAATTTTTCGCAGTAATATCAATACCTTGACGCCGTACAATACTTATATGATTGATGGATTACCACCAACTCCCATCGCCATGCCAGGTCTGGCTTCAATTAAGGCAGCGGCACATCCTGCTGTCACGGAATACTTATATTTTGTTGCGAATGGCGATGGTGGCCACACATTCACCACCAATCTAATAGAACATAATAAGGCAGTAGGTCTTTATCGCCAAAGGTTAAAGCAGGATAAATGAACAGTAAATTTATTGTAATTGAAGGACTCGAAGGTGCGGGGAAAACAACCGCAATCCAAACAGTGGTTGAAACCTTGAAACAGTATGGTATTTCTGATTTGACTCTTACCCGTGAACCGGGTGGGACACCATTAGCAGAGAAATTGCGCGAGCTGATTAAACAAGGTGTTGAGGGAGAATCACTGACAGATAAGGCAGAAGTATTGATGTTATATGCTGCCAGAGTTCAATTGGTGGAAAATATTATCAAACCAGCTTTATTACAGGGAACTTGGGTTGTTGGTGATCGCCATGATCTTTCTTCTCAGGCTTATCAAGGGGGAGGCCGGGGTATTGATCAACATTTGATGGAATCATTACGCGAAGCTGCGCTGGGTGATTTTTATCCAGATTTAACCCTCTATCTTGATTTACCTCCGGAAGTAGGCTTACAACGTGCTTGTGCGCGTGGTGAATTGGATCGCATTGAAAAAGAATCCTTAGATTTTTTTCACCGTACCCGTATAAGGTACCTCGAACTTGTGGCAAAAGATGACAGTATCAAAACGATTGATGCAGCTCAGCCACTGGAAAAAGTGCAGGATAATATTCGTAATACCTTACTAAATTGGTTAGAAGAACAGGAAACACAGGCATGAATTGGTATCCGTGGCTCAATCATGCATACCGGCAGTTAGTTGAATTTCATCAACAGGGACGTGGGCATCATGCTATTTTGCTCCATGCCCATGCTGGAACGGGTGCCGGTGCATTGTTGTATGGCTTGAGTCGCTGGTTAATGTGTCAGAATAAACAGGGTATTAAAAGCTGTGGCAAATGCCACGGCTGCCATTTAATGTTGGCGGAAACCCACTCTGATTGGCATGTTCTTGCTCCTGAAAAAGGAAAAAATATTGTTGGAGTAGATGCTGTGCGTCAGCTCAGCGAGAGGCTCTATGAATATTCTCAGCAAGGAGGGGCGAAAATTGCTTGGATCCCATCCGCAGAATCCCTGACTGATGCTGCTTCTAACGCCTTGTTGAAAACATTGGAAGAACCGCCTCAAGACACATATTTCCTATTACAGTGTCAGAATCCTATAAATTTGCTGGCAACATTACGTAGCCGCTGCTTTTACTATTTTATTCCAGTACCTGAACCTTCGACAGGGCTTTATTGGCTACAAAATCAGCTTCCGGCTATATCCTCTCTGGATGCACAAACAGCATTAAAGCTTTCTCAAGGAGCGCCATTGGCAGCGCAGCAATTGCTTCAGACTGAAAAATGGCAACAAAGAAATTCGCTTTGTCAGGCAATTGAACAGGCACTATATAAATGTGATACCCTGTCACTTTTACCATTGCTGAATCGTGATGATGTGCAGCAATCTTTGCATTGGTTGATCAGCTTATTATCCGATGCAGTGAAATGGCGGCAGCAGGCACAGAATTACTGTGTTAACCAAGATCAGCAAGCTTTGATTCATTATCTTGCTTCTTCTCAAAGTGTGGAAACACTATTAAATACAGTTGATGATTGGGTACATTGCCGTCATCAATTATTATCTGTAGTGGGCGTCAATCGGGAATTGTTGCTAACGGAACAATTACTCAATTGGGAAAGACAGTTTTGTCCCGTACAGTAACTTATTTAGATATGAGCATATTATGTTTTTAGTTGATTCGCATTGTCATCTCGATTGCCTTGATTATGAAATACTACACAAAAGTGTAGATGATGTTGTGGCTAAAGCCGCAGAGCGGGATGTGAAATATATGTTGGCAGTGGCAACGACGTTGTCTGGTTTCCAGCAAATGAAGGGTTTAATTGGTAAACGAGAAAACGTAGCGTATTCCTGTGGTATCCATCCATTGAATTTGGATGAAGGTTACGATTTCGAAGAACTTGCCCGGTTAGCTGCGGATGAAGATGTTGTCGCAATGGGGGAAACGGGTCTGGATTATTATTATCAGAAAGAAAATGCTGAACTCCAGAGAACTTCATTTCGTGAACATATCCGTATAGGCCGCAAATTAAATAAGCCGATTATTGTACATACCCGTGAAGCAAGAGACGATACATTGATGGTACTGCGGGAAGAAAAAGTACAAGAATGTGGTGGTGTACTGCACTGTTTCACGGAAGATAAAGAAACGGCAAGGGCTTTGTTGGATTTGGGTTTTTATATCTCTTTTTCTGGCATTGTTACTTTCCGTAATGCTGAGCAGATCCGAGAAGCGGCAAAATTCGTGCCACTTGATCGCATTCTGGTAGAAACTGACTCACCTTATTTGGCGCCTGTCCCTCATCGTGGCAAACAGAATCAGCCTGCTTATGTACGTGATGTTGCTGAATATATGGCAGTATTGAAAGGTGTCAGTATTGATGAATTGGCTACGGTGACGACAAGAAATTTTTGTGAACTGTTTCATATTGATATTAAAGAAAACTAAACCAGCCATGACACATTGTGTTTTTAAGTATCAGTATTTGGGTTTAGGGTTTAACATTTAGATTCAGTACCCGCCTTTAATAATTGTTCATCTTTCATGATAATAAAGGAGAAGTGAGATGGCAGAAGAAACTATTTTCAGTAGAATCATTCGTCGAGAAATTCCTGCAGATATTATTTATCAGGATGATTTAGTAACAGCATTCCGTGATATTTCCCCTCAGGCACCAACACATATTCTGATCATACCTAATATATTGATCCCAACGGTTAATGATGTTACCGCTGATCATGAACTTGCTTTGGGGCGTCTATTTACCGTAGCGGCGAAAATAGCAAAAGAGGAAGGTATTGCAGAAGATGGTTACCGCTTGATTATGAACTGTAATCGTCATTCAGGGCAGGAAGTTTTCCATATTCATATGCATTTGGTTGGTGGTCGTCTATTAGGACCGCTATTAGCAAAATAATAAGCTGACAGAATAATCTAATTGACGAGTATCGGTACAAGGTAGCGATGTAATTAGGGTAGATTAATGAAAAGAATTCTCTTTGTGATGTTATCAGCAATGTTGCTGGCGAGCTGTGTATTGCCAGTAACACAGCAGCCTGCTCCTATTACACCGACGGAGCCAGATAAAAAACCGGAACCATCGGTAGAGCCATCAGAAAAGGTTTCCCAACCCCCTAAGATTCAGACTATTAATTGGAATAATATTGTTCAGCCATTAGTTGATCAGATGGTTAGTGCTAATGGTTTGGAAGCGGGGAAATTACTGCTTGTTGATTCTGTCAAGAACAACACTAATGGCTCATTGCGAATTCTGAAAGCCACAGATGCGATCACAGATGCAATCAGTAACAAACAGGTTTTTCAGATTGTACCGAAGTCCCGAGTCCATGTGGCTAGATTGGCACTGGGATTGTCATCGGAAGATAGCTTGGGGTTGCGCAGTAAGTCTATTGGATTGGCACGTTATTTAAATGCCGATTATGTTCTCTATTCCTTTGTCTCTAACAATCATAGTCAGCGTAACCTGGAAATGCAGTTAATGCTGGTTAAAACTGGCGAGATACTCTGGTCAGGTCGTGGCGACGTTAATTAATGATCACTCTTTGTTATGGTCATTCTTTGTTAAAAGTGTTGTGGCAGTTATGGCCTGATATTCCGGCAGAATCGTGGGAAATTAGGCCATTAACGGGCCTGACGCAGGCAAGTTACTATATTGCAAATAGTCTTATTACAAATGGAGTGCGTCAGATGGTTGGACGCACCCAAACACCGCATAGTGAGACGCTTGGTGTAGATCGTCAACGAGAAAACCAGATCTTACGTCGGTTATCTTCTACAGGTGTTGCGCCTAAAGTGGTGGCTATGCACGGAACCTGGTTATTGCTTGAATGGCTTACTGGAACACAAATAGAACCAGATACATTGGGGCAGCCAGTTTTGCAGCAATCATTGGCTCAAACACTTGCTATTCTTCATAGTAATTCTCCATTGGGTTATCCGCTTCAATTAAAAAAACAAATTGCATTCCAGTGGCAGCAGATTGACAGAAAACGCCTATCTCCTCGTTGGTTGCGTTTACATAAATTTTTTATGGCAACCAAAATGCCTGCCGCTTTAAAGATAGCCCCAGCTCATATGGATGTTCACTCTGATAATCTATTAATGACCGAAGAAGGGTTAAAATTGATTGATTGGGAGTATGCTGCGGATGTCGATATCGGTTTTTCATTGGCTGTATTGTTTACGGGAAATCAATGGGATGAGATGCAGCAACAAACTTTTTTGGATTATTACTGTACCCAAGCATCAGGATATTCAAATCCCCAATTATTGCAGCAACAAATTAAGCGATGGGAGCCGTGGGTCAGCTATATGATGCTGATGTGGTATGAAGTGCGCTGGCAGCAGACAAAAGAACAACAATTTTTATTGCTGGCGTATCCTTTGCGCCAAGCTTTTAAACTGTCGTAATGAATTTAAACCAGCATTGTGCGCTGGTGGAACAAATTTTCAATTCAATAAAGAGAAGTGAGGAATGCTATGGGGCCAGTAATGTTAGATGTTGTTGGCTATGAATTGGATAGCGAAGAACGCGAAATTCTACAGAATCCATTAGTGGGCGGTTTAATTTTATTTACCCGCAATTTCCACGATACAAAGCAATTACGTGAATTAGTTCATCAAATTCGCGCGGCCTCCCGCCATCGTCTGGTAGTTGCGGTTGATCAGGAAGGAGGGCGTGTTCAGCGTTTTCATAAGGGCTTTACGCGTCTACCTGCGGCACAATCTTTTGCTTGTGTACATGACATGCAAATGGGGGCACATCTGGCAGAAGAATCTGGCTGGTTGATGGCATCAGAAATGATCGCAATGGATATTGATATCAGTTTTGCGCCAGTATTGGATTTGGGGCATAAATGTACAGCAATTGGTGAACGCTCATTTCACGAAAAGCCTGAACCAGCAATGGTAATGGCAGAAAAATTTATCAAAGGTATGCATTCTGCGGGAATGAAGTCGACAGGGAAACATTTTCCGGGACATGGGGCAGTGACAGCAGACTCCCATAAAGAAACGCCAAGGGATAACCGCTTAATGGATGCCATTAACTGCCATGATATGTTGATTTTCCGTGATTTCATTCAACGTAAATTACTGGATGCCATTATGCCTGCTCATGTTATTTATCCTCAGATAGATCACCGTCCTGCAAGTGGTTCACCATATTGGTTGAAATCTATACTCCGCGAGCAATTGGGATTTGAAGGTGTCATTTTTTCTGATGATTTGTCCATGGGAGGCGCGGCGGTGATGGGCAGTTATGCCGAACGGGCTAAGGCATCATTGAATGCGGGTTGTGACATGATTTTGGTGTGCAACAATCGAGAAGGAGCAGTCAGTGTGTTGGATAACCTTCCGATGATTGACTCGCCTAAAGTCAAACGATTATATCATCAAGGCAAACAATTTAGCTTGGAAGAATTACAGAAATCTGAACGTTGGCAAAAGGCTAATCAGGCATTACATGGTTTGTGTGAAAAATGGCTAAGATGTGAATAATTATTCGATTTTGTAAATTTTTCTCAATAAAACAGGAATGGGATCACCGTTGGTGTTTCTATTCCTTTTTCGCAATTTTCCCCAACTTTCTCCCAATACTTTCCCCTTCAATATTTTCTTAACAGTCTGGTTTGATATACTCAAAAAATTGCATTCACATAACATTAACATTTACAACGTTAATTATTCATAAACCTGATTTATATCCAATTAATTGAAAATCAGTGTGTAATTTTTGTGATTGATGTCTAATTAATCAAAAGAATTTGATTGGCGTTATTTTTGGTATGACCAACTGACCTGCCATGATATTCTGAAGATATTTGCAGTATGAAATTTGTTTAGCCTGATGTTATTTAAGGACGTTATTCAAGATTTTTTACTCAAAAGAACGAGTTTAGCACCTTACATAACATTAGTTGTATTTTCAGTGGGGTAGTCATGACAACGCCAAAGACAAGAATTGTCATTATTGGTGGGGGCGCTGGTGGTTTAGAACTGGCAACGCGTTTGGGACATAAATTAGGGCGTAAGGAAAAAGCCGAAATTACTTTGGTAGATCGCAACAACAGCCATCTATGGAAACCATTATTACATGAAGTAGCAACAGGTTCCCTTGATGATGGTGTTGATGCATTGAGTTATTTGGCTCATGCAAGTAATCATTATTTCAATTTCCAGCTAGGTACACTCACGAATATCAATCGTGAGGAGAAAAAAATTACTCTGGCAGAAATCCGTGATGAAGGCAGTGATTTGTTGGTACCAGAGCGTGAGCTGGCTTACGACATTCTTGTCATGGCACTGGGCAGCCAGTCTAATGATTTTGGTACGGCTGGTGTGAAGGAAAACTGTATTTTCCTTGATAACCCACAACAGGCACATCGTTTCCACAATGAGATGTTAAACTTGTTCCTGAAATATTCTGCAAATCAATGTGCAGAAGAAAAAGTGAATATCGCAATTGTTGGTGGTGGTGCGACTGGCGTAGAGCTTTCTGCGGAACTATATAATGCGGTTAAGCAATTTAACAGCTATGGCTTTGAAAGCCTGAATTCAGATGCCTTGAATGTGACTTTGGTTGAAGCGGGAGAGCGGATCCTGCCTGCATTGCCAACACGAATTTCCAGTGCGGCCCATCAAGAATTGACTAAACTGGGTGTTAAGGTATTAACCAAGACTATGGTGACCCGTGCTGATGAGCATGGGTTGAATACAAAAGATGGTGAGCAGATTAAAGCTTCTCTGATGGTTTGGGCTGCGGGAATTAAGGCACCTGACTTTATGAAAGATATTGGTGGACTGGAAACAAACCGTATCAATCAATTAGTTGTGAAGCCGACTTTGCAAACCACACTGGATGAGCGTATTTTTGCCATTGGGGATTGTGCATCATGCCCGAAAAAAGAGGGTGGTTTTGTTCCTCCTCGTGCCCAGTCGGCTCACCAGATGGCAAGCCGTTGCTATGACAATATTTTGGCATTGTTGAATGAAAAACCATTGAAAGAGTATGTTTACAAAGATCATGGCTCATTGGTTTCATTATCTAAGTTCAGTACTGTTGGTAGCCTGATGGGGAACTTGATGCGTGGTTCAATGATGGTTGAAGGCCGTATTGCCCGTATTGTTTATATCTCTTTGTATCGTATGCATCAGGTAGCTTTACATGGATATATTAAAACAGGCTTGATGATGTTGGTTGGAGGAATTAATCGCGTGATTCGTCCACGACTGAAATTGCACTAATCAGCTAGAAAATGGCTCGTCTTAAAGTAATTAATTGAGATGAGCCATTTATCTCTCTATTATATTAATTGTTATACATATCATAATTATTCTTCCCTAAACTTATCTAAATCATTTATTATGATGAGTGAGACTACATTTAGATTAAATACAGATTTAGCTTTAGTTAACTTATTATTGTTATATGTGATAAATTATTAAATAATGAGCTGTAATTATATTGATCTAGTATCCAAGATATGCTTAATTGACTTAGCTATGCATACCTAATTAGTCGATAACTTAATAAGTTATCAGTAGATTTAGTTAATCGTTGCAATAAGGTGAGTTTTAGTCAGATTACTGTAGTATCAGAATTTTTCCCAGTCTGTAGTATTAGAGATATTAAAAATGGTATGTATCTTTTATTTTTTGTATTTTCGCTAAGTTGGCTGTATTTGTTCATTTTTTATTTGCTATTTTTGCTTTGGATTATATGGAAACAGAAGCGGTGGGGCTTGAATGTACATTTTTATGTGGCAACTTGCATGTGGACAAATGACTCATGATTTTATTATATTAATGGAATAGGATTTTTCTCAAATAATGAATTTGGCGCATTTTTAGCTACCTTCAAATATTTGGAAAATATTTTTCCAATCAAATTGTGTGGAAAATTCTTAATATATCAAGGTGCTATGTGGTTAAACGAAATAAAAGACTGTACATAATGGGTTCTATAATTACTATTGTTGCCATCATTGGGGCAACCGCAACGTTTTGTTTTGAATCTCCACGTCCTAGCGTTGCGCAAGTATTATCTTCGAATCCTATCAAATCAACGGTTGTTGTTCGTCAATCCTATTGTCATATTTCAGTGTTTCCCATCCCTGCTACAGTAAACGATATTTCAGGTAATAGTTCGATTGAATATGAATATCGTATTTTAACTCTTCTTGATCATTTGAAAGTAAAGAGGGAATATCCTGCTTTAACCCATTCAGTATTAAAAAATTGCACAGAATTTAGTTTTAAGAAACCACGTGTTGTCGCGTATGACGTAAATTATGTCATTGGAGAGGTGCCAGGGAAAGTCAGGATAGAATACAAACCTGATGATACTATCCCTTTAAATGAGAAAGGCCAGTTAATTCTGAAATCATATTCACAATAATGATCTTCTTTTGCCTCTTAGCAGTATGTGGAGCAAAAAGTAGCATGTTTTCGCTGCAAGTTAAATTAGGAGAAATTTTATTCACCATGATGGTTAACGATTTTTGCAGACGGGAAGTCAGCGTTTATGGGGGTTGTACCCATTCCCTCGAAAAGTTCACTTGCTTTTAATCATTGCATTATCATAGATATCTGAAATTTCAGCATTCGGGAGAAGCGGAATACGTTTTATAGAGTGTATGCACCAGAATCCCAGATTTTTCAGTTCCCAGATATAGTCATAATGAAAGCATGGGGATTCGATTATTTTCAGAAACCCCATTGAGAATGGCTGTCAGCTAAAAAGGTTAAAAACAGCAATACCAAAACTACCAAGGCCGACTAATAGAACCATCAAATTAGAAAAAGAACGATAGGGTCGTAGTGGTTCAACCAAGTACGTTGATAGAGACGGTAAAATAAACAAAATAAGCGCAATCATAGGCCCAGTGATGCCTGCGATAACGTTCAGAGTATTCGGATTCCAGATAGTAATCATTAAAGTAAGGAAAAAAATAATAGCCATGCCGATCAACTTATCACGCACTTTATTTTCTTTATGATGGAGAATTTTACTCTCCAATGCTCCGACTAATCCTCTGACTCCCTCCAATGCCCCAAAGTAAGTTCCTAAGAATGATTTTGTCATAGCAATGATAGCAACAGGGGTTGCCGTTATTGCTATCCAATACAAGCCCTCTTTCTGCGCGATCGCGCTGAGAATGGTAATATTGTTGTCTTTGGTTGCCTGTATTTCCTGAGGTGATAACGTTAAAACACAACTAAATACAAAGAACAAAATGACTATGCAGATTAGCGCATAAGTGGGTTTTACAATCTGTTTAATGTGGTATTCCGCATCTGTTGTATAGGCTCGTTTACAGTAGTTAGAAAAAGTAGACATGATTGGGGTGTGGCTGAAAGAGAATACCATAACTGGCATTAGTAACCAAAGTGCTCTCATTGAATCCAGATCAGTATGAATATTACTGATAAGATGTTTAATGTTTGCACTATCCCATTGAAATACAAGCGTTACAGATAATGTCAGCAGGTAAAGAATGAGTGGAAGCACTAACACGCCCATGAATTTCAGTGTGATTTTTTTACCCAATAAGAAAATTAGGTGTAACCCTAGAACTACCATAAACGCTGTCAGTGTTCGTGGAAACTGAATCTGCCAAAATTGCTGCAATAAAATGTTAACGGAGTTGGTGATAGATATTGCATAAACAAAAATAATAAGCAGGAAAGTTAGTGCGTAAAAAAAGTTTATGATACGAGCTATCCTGATCCCGTAATATTGTTTGGTTGCACTGAGTAATGTGGGAGAATGGGAATTGCTGGTAATGATATAACGTGCAAGACCTAGGTGAGGGTAATAGGTAAATGGGAATGCTATCAATAGCATAACCAACATAGCAAGTGGTCCGGATAGTCCTAATTGTATAGGGAGAAACAGGGTTCCTGCACCTACTGCCGTTCCGAATAGTGCATAAAACCAAATATTGTATTCATGAATCCATTTTTGTTCCGTCTTCAAGTACGTCTCCTACTAAGTTTATAGTTTTTCATGTTTTCCTAAACCAGGATAAAGATAAATCTTTTCAGGAAAAACAGTGTGCCAACCACCGCCACTCTCCAGTACATGAAGGTATTGCGTTGCCGCGTCATTCAGTCGTTGTGTACGTTCTCTGAGTTGCCTTAGCTCTTCATCGCGAGTCTGACAGCCGGCGACAATCAGTGCCTTTGTCGTATTCTGGATTTCTTCCGCGATGCGTTCCGGGCGCTGTGCACGTTCAAGATGCTGGTTGCAGGTATTCTGCCAGTTCTCACGAAGCTGCATCAGACGTGCTTTACGGGTTTCAATGGTCAGTCCGGAATAGGTTTCCTGACAGCCCCCGTGTTTGGGCTTTTTGGGGTTATAACGTCGGAAATACTGTTCAGAGTCACTGCGAATAGCATCATTGATGCGGACAGAAAACATCAGGTGACAGTGTGGCTGATCCCCTCCATCTGCGGAGATGGAAACGTGAATAAATTAAGGCTTCAAACCCCATTAAGCGCGCCTTCTGCATTATTGCACTTTTCGGAAGAATAACCCATTATCAGCAATACTGGAAGTTATGTCATAATTATCACCAAAGTTAAGTTGTAGATTAAATAAAAAAGGTTGCACTATTTTGCGTGCTGTTCGCATGAACATGACGTTATATACTGACAAACTGTATTGGCAAAATAGTGCAACCGCGACATCACTTTTTAAACCCTATCAGGCATCGCTTTTATGTTGATCGAAATTTTCTAATAATTGCTGAATAAAAGATAAACGGGCGACTCTCTCGGTTAAGTCTGTAATAAATTTCAATTTAGATGACCCATCCAATCGGTAAACATTGGGCTGCATTTGTAACAAGCCGATCAGATAATTCGGATCGACTTTATTGTTACTGCTAAATTCAATGAAACCGCCTTTTTCATGTGCTTCAATGCGTTTGATACCGAGTTGTTGAGCGATCAGGCGAATGGACGCTGACTGCAACAGTTGGCGTCCCGGATCGGGCAGAAGACCAAATCGATCAATAAGTTCGACTTTCAGTTCATCCAATTCGGCATTATCTTGTGCGTTAGCGATGCGCTTATAGAAAGACAAGCGTATGTTGACATCCGGAATATAATCATCAGGTAAGAGCACTGGCATACGCAATTCGATCTCAGTCTGATTATTAGTGAGATCTTCCAGTGAAGGCTCTCGCCCATTCTTGAGGGCATCAACGGCTCTTTCCAATAATTCCATATAGAGAGTGAACCCGATGCTGGTCATCTGTCCACTTTGGTCTTCCCCCAGTAATTCGCCGGCTCCCCTTATTTCCAAATCGTGAGTAGCCAGCGCAAAACCAGCTCCTAAATCTTCGAGAGATGCAATGGCTTCCAGACGTTTTTGTGCATCGCCAGTCATGGCTTTTGGATGTGGTGTCAGCAAATAAGCATAAGCCTGATGATGGGAACGTCCGACACGTCCTCGCAATTGGTGTAACTGAGCTAAACCAAAATGATCCGCACGTTCAATGATGATGGTATTGGCACTGGGAATATCAATCCCTGTTTCAATAATAGTGGTACACACCAGCACATTAAAACGTTGGTGATGGAAATCCGTCATAACGCGTTCCAAATCACGCTCACGCATTTGCCCATGCCCTACAACGATTCTGGCTTCAGGAACCAATTCTTCCAGTCGAGCTTTTGCCTTTTCAATGTTTTCAACATCGTTATACAGATAGTAAACTTGCCCACCACGCAAAATTTCGCGCAGGATAGATTCACGTACCACGAGGCTATCATATTCGCGCACAAAAGTTTTTACCGCCAAACGACGGGCAGGGGGAGTGGCGATAATGGATAGATCGCGCATGCCACTCATTGCCATATTGAGTGTACGGGGAATTGGCGTTGCGGTAAGTGTCAGCACGTCGACATCTGCCCGAATAGCTTTAATGCGTTCTTTATGGCGAACCCCGAAGCGATGTTCTTCATCAACGATTAACAAACCGAGATCTTTCCAGCACAGATCACTTTGTAGAAGTTTATGGGTGCCAATAATGATATCCACTTTTCCTTCCGCAGCCATATCAATGACCTGCTGTTGTTCTTTTGCACTACGAAAGCGTGACATAACTTCGATGTGTACAGGCCAATTAGCAAAGCGATCGCGGAAATTATCATAATGCTGCTGTGCCAATAAGGTTGTTGGCACAAGAACTGCGACTTGTTTATTGTTGATGATGGACAGGAATGCAGCGCGCATTGCTACTTCTGTTTTCCCGAAACCGACATCGCCACATACCAGCCGATCCATGGCAATGGGTTGACACATATTATCAAACACCGCGTTGATGGTCTGTTCTTGATCAGGCGTTGTATCAAACGGAAAACTTTGGCAGAACAGTTGGTATTGTTCACTATCTTGCTTGAAGGCAAAACCCGGTTTAACGGCGCGTTGTGCGTAAACATCCAATAATTCGGCGGCAACATCACGTACTTTTTCGGCTGCTTTCTGGCGAGCTTTGTTCCATGCCTCTCCACCCAGCTTATGCAGCGGAGCACTTTCTTCTGCACCACCAGCATAACGGCTTATGAGATGAAGAGAGGAAACTGGCACATACAGTTTGTCTTCTCCTGCATAGATAAGGATAAGATACTCTGCCTTGATACCACCTGCTTCCAGCGTTGTCAGCCCCTGATAACGCCCAACACCATGTTCAAGGTGTACGACAGGTTGACCGTGTCGTAGCTCTGCGAGATTGCGGATTAGCGTATCGGTATTGATAGTGCGCCGATTATCCTGGCGGCGACGGCTGACCCGCACTCCAAGCATGTCACTTTCACAAATAAGCGCGAGTTTATTGTCCTCATCAATAAAACCGTGCTCTGATGCCCCAATAATTAAGAAATGACCGGGTTTATCAGCATCTGTTAGTTGGCTTATTTTTATTGGGTTAATTTTGATTCGTGATAACAATTCTTGTACAGATTCACGACGTCCCTCACTTTCCACTGAGAATACAATCTTACCGTTAAACTGCTCCATAAAATGGCGTAATTTATCCAAAGGAGCTTTTTGCTGTGCAGAAACCGATAGATCAGGCAAAATTTGGTAAGCGAAATTGGTATTTCCTGCTTTTTGGGGGAGTGCTTCGTTATTAACTTGAACACGAGGCCAGTTTTTTAATTCTGAGAATAGATTATTGACTGGCAACCAGATCCGCTCAGGAGAAAGTAGCGGGCGCATGGGATCAACTCCACGACTTTCAAATCGCAGTTTTGTATCCTGCCAAAACCGCTCCGCAGCACTGATGAAATCCTGCGTGATTAGCAGCGTATTTTCGGGCAGATAATCAAAGAGAGTAGGCAAGGGTTGTTTAAAGAATAACGGTTGCCAATATTCTATGCCGGCTGGTAACACTTTTTTACTGACTTGCTGATAAATATGTTCAGCATCACGACGGACTTCAAACTGTTCACGCCATTGGCTGCGAAATAGTTCAATCGCATCTTGGTCAGTGGGGAATTCATGGGCAGGCAATAAACTGATTTTTTCCACTTCTGCCAGCGTTCGTTGGGTATCTACATCAAAGGTACGCAGGCTATCGATCTCATCATCAAAAAAATCAATTCGATAAGGATATTCACTGCCCATAGGAAATAGATCAAACAAAGCTCCACGCGTTGCAAACTCACCATGTTCAAGCACCTGTTCAACACTGCGATAACCGGCGTGTTCTAATTCTGCACGCAATTTACCACGGGAAAGGTGTTGTCCTTTGTGCATGACCAAAGCGTGCTTCTTGAGATACTCATGTGGGCAGACTCGTTGCATCAATGTATTGACAGGGAGGATTAACGCTCCTTTCGTCATAAATGGTAAGTGATACAGCGTGGATAGGCGGTTGGAGATGATTTCTTGATGGGGAGAGAAACTATCATAGGGTAAGGTTTCCCAATCTGACATCAAATTTATCTGTGCGGGAGTGAATTGTTGGATTTCATCACGCAATCGAAGGGCATTCTGCATGTCTTTTGTCACCAGCAGTATTGGCCCTGAGTGACGTTCAATGATTGCGGCGCATTCAACAGCACAGGCAGCACCGGTCAAATGGCCTAATTGGCGGATATCACCGCGACGTTCAGGAAGTTGATAACGATATTTTGCTGACATAAGTGTTTGACGTGTTCTCTAAGATTCAGTTCATTCCCAACACACTTTTGACCCAGTAGCCTTGTAAAAAATAAGCCGGCAGGTTGAGGGAAAGTAAAAAAACAGAACCGGGATGTGCATGGCTCCATAAAGTACAACTATCCTTTATTATCCTCCTACACTTTGCTTTGGCAACAGGAGAGTAGCAAATTTCATACAATATGTTAGGTTGATAATTGTTCGCTTTCTATGATAAGGATTTAAGAAACTGTAAAACGAAACAATAAGTAGATCAATTTTCTGAATATTCTGAAAACTTAAACCATGTTCTAAACCCTGACTTAACACCCCCTAAGATATTGCCAATATGATTGACTATCTCATGAAAGATTTGGTGACGAAGAACAACAAGGGAGATAAAAAAACCTCCGTTTTGGTATCTGTTAAGTGTATTATTTCCGTTTTTCTACTTGGATTAGTGCGGTAGTTAAGGATGAAATGATTACTTTTTTGCATCTTTTAGTACAATTCATATATTGTCCATTAAATTCAATGGCTATTTGTTCGTGTTTTTTTGATTTGGGGAAAACATTTTATAAAATAAATGATGCAAAATACACTCGCTAGCATATTACCTAATATCATAAATTTTATGATATTAGCTATCGGATTTTCATCAATGGTAAAGAAAAATGACATTGGAATTCCGATGAATACCAATGATAATCTGAATAGTGGAGGAAGTTGTGACATGCCATATACTAGCAATGTTGAAATGAATGTTTGAGCTATGCCATCAAACGCAACTACACCTATCGATAAGACAAAAAATTGAGTCAGCATTTTATTTTCATTACCTAAATAAACATAAGGCAATAGTGGTGTAATCAGGTAGAATAACAACGAGAATGATGTAATATACAACATGGATTTTTTAATATTAATAATGGTAATGCTTTCAATATTTTCATTGTTTTTTGATAATGAAATGGTTAGTGATATTGCCATTCCAACAAAAATAACAGAAATAGTATTCATAAAGTTTAAAGCCAAACCAAAAAATGCTGAATATTCGGATTTCATATTATTTGTAATATACATAACTAAAATAGATAATCCCCCAGTAAAACAGAGGCTAGTTATTGCAGCGCTTCGTCCTAAAATGAATATTTCTTTGTTTAATCCAGGTATTTTTTTGGGGGATAATTTTATTTTTTGTTTCAGTAGTAAATTAACTACAGGGAATAATATCAATATCCGGATAAAACAGATTGATAATGAAACGGCTATCGCGCTGTTATTCATCCAGTTAATAAGAGCATAGTTCAAGATCACGTTTGCAACTGAACTATATAGAGTAATAATAAGAATTTTTCTTTCTAACTTAATGGTTTCTAGTATGTTTGCAAAGCCAATGTAAATGCATAAAGGGAAAATGCTAATACTAAAAATAAGGTAAACATTAAGTATATCAATATGATTATGAAAAACAGGGGTTATTATCAAACTGATGATAACAAGACAGGTAGCGAGATAGATTGAGTACCTAAAGACACCTTGAATGTATTTTTTCTTTTCTTGGTGTGATTTTCCAACTACTATATTTATCCCAATACTTAACATTATTGATAAAATGACAAATACTTGGCTAAGTTGTGCCGCAACAGAGAAGTTTTTTACGTATTCATTTCCTTGATGCCCTAACATAATCATATCGCACAGAGGCAATGATAACGCGATAAAACGGGTTGATGATATGATTAGTGCTCTTGAAATAAAGCCGTTTTTCATTTTTTATTCCCTAATTGTTTTTGAATTTCATCTTCTTCATCTAATTCAAAAAAAAAGAAATAATGTTGACCAATAATATAATCACATTCATCTATTTCTATATAAAAAACCTCACGAAATTGATCTGCCTGAGTCGATTTTTTAGCACAAAACAATTTATTTTTCATTTCGTTATATAAAATTGAGATAATTTTTTTTCTGATTTATTCATATATGTCCATTGTTAGCAAGATAAGAACAACAACTCTTCCTTTATTTTTGTTCCTACAGATAAATTGATTTTATTTAAGTATTTTACTAGAGAAACTCCTATGCGCCAGTCTGTGTGTTCATCATTTTCATAACACCATGAAATAAATTCATAATAAAAATTATTATCATCAATTTTTAACGAATGGATAATGTTAGGAGATGCACTTTTAATCAAATATCTAGAAGCATCAATAACTAAATCTCGATATTGTATCTCCAGTAAACTCATGGAATATTTTTTTGCGGGATTAATAACAGATTTGTAAAATATTTCACGCATGAGAATACCTGCTGACCATTTGTATGTCTTGGGACCAATCAGATACATTGAAATTATCATCACGCTCTACAGAGATTGTTTCAATATTGTTGGATTGAATTATTTTTTCTAGGAATATTTCAGATTCTGAATTAATGCAGGTACTGTGGGTATCTATAAAAAAACTTTCAGTTGTGCAAGGTTCAAAACCTGCAATATGATAATGTTGAGAGTTAGATAGTAAGGGAAGCCAATTTTCTTTTAATTCATTGCCATTTTTTTCTGCAACTACAGCGTTTGAAATATCAAAAAGTAATTGGCATCCGGTTTTATTCATTAGCTGTTGATAGAAAACTGACTGTGAGTATGTTTGGTAAAGTACAGATGGATAATTTTCTATCAGCAATGAAGCACCCAGCATTGATTGCCATAATGTTATTCTCTCACTCACCCAATCAAAATCACGTTCATAATTGATTTCTAGCATCTGTGGCGTAGCTTTATCTTCTATGAAGAAGATGCCAATATGATCAGAAAAATAGAGAGGATTTAATGCTTTTGCCAATTTATTGATCAACCTTTCTACCATATTAAGATGAATTTCTGATCGATGTAAAAATTGTGAGTTCATAATGTGAAATGCACAGGCTCTGCCATTCAATATTCTTAATATTGAATCAGGATCTGTGTTAAGAAAGTTATCAACCAAAATCTCAATGAAATTCACTTCATTGCTTTTTAATAATTATATTAAAACAGGAAGTTCTCGTTGACCAGACCAATTAACGCCTACTTTCATATTTGTAATTCCTCAATGAATTCGGAAAATGAATGAATAATATATTTTGACTTTTTAGTAATGATAGTGTCCATTTCATCTTCTGAGAGAGAAATTCGGTAGCCTTTCTTTTCTATGTAAGAAAACCAATAATCAAATAATTTACATTCATTGATTTTAAGGCTAGCTAATATTTCATTGAGATTTTCAATTTCATTCTTTATGATTTTTTTTAGATAGTTCTTTGCATACTCTATAGGAGTGGTTTTTTTATGGGTTTTTTGATTAAACTGATGCATCATTTTTTCGTAGGCCGAAAATCCTAGTTCCATGAGATGGACATTTTTAATTTGTTACTTTCAAATGCAGGGTTAAAACTACAAGCTAATTTCATCATCTCACTAACTCCTTATAAAATCCTCTCTATGTTAAACATAGAGAGGATTTACTCTCTATTTATTATAATTACCACAAGTAGATTCTTTATCTTTTACTTTAACAACAATTTTGATTGTATTTTTCATAGTCAATCTCTCCTGAGCTGATTGATAATAATTTTAAACGCATAGTTTGTATACCCTTTGCCTTTCAAATTGCCTCTTTGTTGGCTGCGCTCACTCACCCCAGTCAGCGTTGTTATGAACATAGAGTTATCTATATGCCCCCCAAGGATTCGCTGATTCGCTCCCTTACCGCCGCGACGCACCTTGAAATTCATTGGGTATATTCGAATATAACCATAAACTCATCAACAAAAACACAACAGATTATAAATTATCAATTTTATTTTTTTTGTTTGAATTTTTTTAATATTTCTGACTTTGCTTAATTAGTATAATTTATTCATTGTCTCTTTTATTTATTTTTCTATTTTACTCTTTTGTTTAAAATAACTTGTTATAGAATATAATAAAAATTATATTTCATATCCTCTTTGAGTAAATAATGATCTTTAATGTTTTCAAAAAAGTTACAAAAATTTATTTGTTATTAAAAATTAATCAAATATATCTGATATGATGTTCATGAGGTTTTTTTCGCTGTGGTTATCGGATCACGGCTATTTTCCCATGATCCGATTTCAGTTGGGTGATGCTCAGCGAAAATGACTCGTGAATATGGGGTCATCTCAGAAAACGGATCGCAAAGTACTATAAGGGCTTCCCCGGTTTGTTTTTTTCTGAGCGGTTCATCATTGAAGTCAAGGGATAAGACTGCGGTACTATAAACGGTCATGATGAATCATCTATTGATTCTGATTCTTATGAAAGACGAGCATGAGATTCTCGTTCGCTAAACGGATATCAATATCCAGTACGATTTACAGATATTCCTCATGGGGTATAACCCTTTAACATCAACGTTTGCAGTCAGAAAAGATAGTTTTTTATATGAATCCTCCAATAGTTGCGATGGGCATAATGATTCCCCTGTCATATTTTGGTTACTCCCCATGATGGCACGGAAAACTAATATAGTAACCAAATCAAGGGAAAGTCTCTTTCATTTGTTAAGGCCATTAATCCAACTCTACCAGCGTATGCGCATCTTTGTGCACCGTTTTTTCTACTCTTGCAATCTCTGATTCATAAATCAAAAATCTGGATTGCAGATCCTTCAGCTCTGCCGATTTCTCCTCTGAGGTTAGGAAAGAGTATCGAATGCTATTAAATACTGCTTTTTTGATATCTGTATATGATGGTTTGTAGTTTGTGGCAAAATTTACAAATTCATGAGTTAAGTCAATACGAGAAACGCCCGGGTCATCGCTTGATATCACGAAAGGGACTCCATAACGTTGATACAGTTTTATCGGATGTTCGTTTCCTTTGACACCAAGAATGAAGTCATTACTAGTCAGGTTAATTTCGACAGGAATTTCCTTTTCTTTCAGTAACTGGAGTAATTCCAGTGCGTTCACTTCCTTGGGAATATCAACGCCGTGGCCTATCCGATTTGCCCCTGCGATCTCTACAGCGTATCGAATGTGATTTTCCAGCCTCTCTGGCGGAACCATTCCGTTAGCTAACTCACCCGCATGCAGAGATAAATGAACATTGGGGAAAAGTTCTTTTAGATATTTGAACATCAGCATGTGTAACTTATAGTCACGAATTGAGATGTAACTGTTTTCTGGTCCAACAATATTTACACCGACAATTTTTTTGCTGGCATGCGCCGCTGAGAATGCGGAATATAAACTTGAGAATACAGTGGCGCGTGGTGCACCACGAAAGGCATAGGATTGGAGCCGAATACGAAATTCATCATCGTCCATCCCTGAGATAGCTGCTTCTTCAGTTTGGATATAATCAGATATTCCTTTCGTAACAAGTGGATCATTAGCCATGAATTCCGCATAGGGCGTTAGCGCTGAGAAAACGATATTTTCATCGGCATCTGGATCTAACTCATCAAGCGCTTTAGCAAGATCTGGGTATTCAAAAGAAGGTGCCTTTTTTAACATTATTTCCAGATACTGAACATTTTCATGTTTAGCCCGAATTTTTAATTTATCAAGCCCTGCTGCTAAGTTCTGATTTGATAACTGGCTGAAATAACTAAAGGTGTCAAAAAATTGCTGGTCCGGAGCTTCCTCAGTGTGATAATAATTATGGAAATCACTGTCTGACCATGCCTCCAACAATTTTCGGTAGAAAACATTGTTTGTGATGACTTCATTCTTATCGAGACAGGATTGCTGATTTTCCCATGGGAGCTGATTCTTTGGACGCATTTCTATTCGATAAGCTTCGATTTTAAGTTTCAGGTCAGACCGATCATAAATGCAATATCCTTTATCGCCAACCCAATCAAGATAGGTCTCTGCGTATATTGCGCCAGAATAGTGAATATGGATATCTGCGCCTTTAGGCATCATTTTCATTGCCATAGTTAGCTCTGCAATATCCGGATCATTGGTTTCAAGCAGATTACTGAAGAAGCGTGCAGTTGCTGTTTCATTTTCCTTGGCTAAATCGCCAGCATTGGCTAGACAAGGAAATAACATCAATAAAATGATTATAATGATTGAGGCATTCATAACTTTTTCCTAGTTTCGATATTTGTGAATGCTTTATAGATGCCAGTTACCGGAATAATTGGTACTTGCAGTGAAGTGTTCGGTAATTTTTTGTAGCGTTTTTTATAGTCATTTTGAGTTTCTCCTCATGTTACGTTTTAAATTGTTTATTATTGATACCGATGTCATACATCATGCCTTTACCAATGACCTATTCAATATCAAAATACATAAACAATAATTAATAATTAAATTACTAATTAATGAATGATGAATAAACAACAATACGATAGGATTTGAAAGGGGAGTAAGCAAAAATCGGTAAAACGGTGATAGTATGTAGCCAGCAGTGAAGTCAACTAAGATAGATTTTAGTTTATACATAACTTACGTTCATAAATAGAAATAGAAGATGGAATTTTTCATTAATCTATTGTTTCTAAATAAACTTCTTTGATACGGCGGATTTCATGTTCCAATCTGTCTCATTATTTATAGGATTGCGCTATATGCGCGGGCGAGCGGTCGATAAATTTAGCCGTTTTGTTTCATGGCTGTCAGCTATCGGTATTACGCTGGGAGTGGCAGCATTGATTACAGTATTGTCAGTGATGAACGGCTTCGAACGTTCATTGGAAAGTAGCATCTTAGGTTTTATGCCACAGGCTATCATTACGTCGGAAAAAGGCTTTATTAACCCGGTTGAGTATCCGAGTAGTCAGCTTGCGGGTCTAAAAGGTGTTAATCGCATTACCTCCATCGTGCAAGGGGATGTGGTATTACAGAGCCCTCACAATGTTGGCGTTGGCGTTATGTTGGGTATTAATCAGGATGAATATGCGCCATTGGCAAAACATCTTGTCAATGTTGATCGAAGCCAGCTACAACCTGGACATTATTTTGTCATTCTGGGAGAAAAATTGGCGGTAAAATTGGGGGTAAAACGTGGTGATCAGATCCGCATCATCGTGCCGAGTGCCAGCCAGTTAACGCCGATGGGCAGAATTCCCAGCCAGCGTTTATTCACCGTAGCGGGCACATTTTTTGCCAACAGTGAAGTCGATGGCACGGGAATGCTAGTTAATCAACAGGATGCAGCCAGATTGTTACGCTATCCCGTTGGCAATATTACAGGCTGGCGTTTATACCTCGATCAACCGCTATCAGTTGATAAATTAAGCCAGCAGTCTCTTCCTGAAGGGCTGGTATGGAAAGATTGGCGCGAACGCAAAGGAGAGTTCTTTCAGGCAGTTCGCATGGAAAAAAATATGATGGGGTTACTGCTGAGCCTGATTATTGCCGTAGCTGCTTTTAACATTATTACTTCCCTCTCTTTGCTGGTGATGGAAAAACAGGGCGAAGTTGCTATTTTGCAGACGCAAGGGCTGACTCGCCGTCAGGTAATGACAATCTTTATGATCCAAGGTGCGGGAGCAGGCATCATCGGTGCTTTACTGGGGACAGGATTGGGCGTGCTGCTTTCCAGCCAGCTAAATAATTTCATGCCGATTATCGGCCTGCTGGCGGAGGGCATTCAATTACCTGTTGCGATTGATACCATGCAAGTGATGATGATCGCTATCAGTGCCATGCTGATCTCTTTAATATCGACTTTATACCCTTCCTGGCGCGCGGCTGCCATCCAACCTGCTGAGGCTTTACGTTATGAGTAATCACCCTTTATTGCTGTGTCATCACCTGTGTAAAAAATATCAGGAAGGAAAAGTTTCTACAGAGGTGTTGAAGAATGTCACTTTTTCCATGCAACAAAGAGAAATAATGGCAATTGTCGGCAGTTCAGGTTCTGGTAAAAGTACGCTTTTGCATTTGCTTGGTGGTTTGGATTCACCGACGACAGGTGAAGTCTTTTTCAAGGGACAATCACTTAACCAAATGTCTTCGTCTGCGCGAGCAGAACTACGTAACAGAGAAATTGGTTTTATTTATCAGTTTCATCATTTATTACCTGATTTTACTGCGTTGGAAAATGTTGCGATGCCACTTTTGATTGGGGGTCAAAAACGCCACGCCCAACAAAAAGCGCTGGATATGCTGGCAGCAGTTGGGTTGGAAAATCGGGCACATCATCGGCCATCTGAATTGTCAGGGGGAGAACGTCAACGTGTCGCGATTGCGCGGGCACTGGTAAATGAACCTTCATTGGTATTGGCGGATGAACCAACTGGTAACCTTGACCAGCGGAATGCAGACAGTGTATTTGAACTTTTGCAAGAATTGAATCAACAGCAAGGTACAGCATTTCTAGTTGTAACCCATGATCTGAAATTAGCCAGACAACTGGCACGTCAGGTAGAAATGCGTGATGGATATTTACAGGATGAATTAACCCTAACGAGGGAGATGTAATGGTAAATCTCCCTCTTGCATTATTTACCGCGTTACGCTTTAGCCGAGGTCGTCGTCGTTCAGGCATGGTTTCTCTGATCTCTGTTATTTCGATGCTGGGCATCATGCTGGGTGTTGCGGTGCTGATTATTGGCCTGAGTGCCATGAACGGTTTTGAACGGGA
The DNA here is from genome assembly GCF_028598805.1 of Xenorhabdus yunnanensis. Taxonomy (GTDB): domain Bacteria; phylum Pseudomonadota; class Gammaproteobacteria; order Enterobacterales; family Enterobacteriaceae; genus Xenorhabdus; species Xenorhabdus yunnanensis. The sequence continues at coordinate 46,335 of NZ_JAQRFI010000020.1, forward strand.
ACTGAAAAACCGGGTGCTTTCCGTCGTTCCACATGGGCAAATTTACGCTGTGGAGCAGCCTTTTCAGGATTGGCAAACTGCACTTAAACGGGTAAAACAGACACTGGGTATTGCAGGAGCTTCCCCCTATGTTGAGTTTACTGGCCTGATGGAGCGTGGAGAAAAACTCAAAGCTGTACAGGTGCGTGGTGTAGATCTGGATACCGAGACGAATGTTAGTACCTTACCTCAGTTTGTGCGTAATGAGGCTTGGAAAACGTTTAGGGCAGATAAACATCAGGTGATTTTGGGACAAGGTTTGGCCAATTCATTGCACGTGAAACAAGGTGACTGGCTGACTGTCATGATTCCCAATAATGACCCTAGCCTGAAACTCTTGCAGCCTAAACGCATCCGTTTACAAGTTGCGGGTATTTTCCAGCTCAGTGGGATGTTGGATCACAGTTTGGCCCTTGTTCCCTTGTCCGATGCCCAGAACTATCTGGATTACGGTGATGCAATCACAGGTATTGCTATCAAAGCGGATAATGTTTTTGCAGCAGAGAAACGTGTATGGGACGCTGGCAATGCCACGGGGAAATATGTGTATATCAGCACATGGGTAAAAGATTACGGTTATATGTATAACGATATCCAGATGATACGTGGCATTATGTATCTGGCTATGGTTCTGGTTATTGGTGTTGCTTGCTTTAATATTATTTCAACGCTGATTATGGCAGTGAAGGATAAAAGCAGCGACATCGCTATCTTACGCACGCTGGGTGCCAAAGATAAGCATATCAGGAGGATTTTTTTATGGTATGGATTACTGACAGGCATGATAGGCAGCATAATTGGTGTAGTTGTCGGGGTTTTTATATCATTAAATCTAACGACTATCATTAAAGGGTTAGAAAAGCTGCTTGGACACCAACTTCTCTCAGGAGATATCTATTTTATCGATTTTTTGCCATCAGAATTACATTTTATTGATGTTGTTTATGTTCTGTTTACAGCATTGGTATTAAGCTTATTGGCTAGTTGGTATCCTGCCCGTCGGGCCAGTAAACTTGATCCAGCACGAATTCTGAGTGGTCAATAGGGTGTCAAAGTATCAAAGCGTATTTAAGCGCGCTATGGTATAGCGGGTTCTTTATCAGCGCAGTAAGTTTTATCGATTCAGGCTATTACGGCGTCAGCGATTACATAGACAAAACTTTTACAGGGATATCCGATTGGCAAATAAAATAGAAAAACCTTATGTGGTGGTGCTGACGGGAGCAGGAATTTCTGCTGAGTCAGGCATTCGAACATTTCGTTCTTCCGATGGTCTATGGGAAGAGCATCGCGTCGAAGATGTTGCGACTCCTGAAGGTTTCCTGCGTGATCCTGAAATTGTGCAGACATTTTACAATGCGCGTCGAGGGCAGCTCCGACAACCGGAAATCCAACCCAATGCTGCACATGATGCTCTGGTGGAACTCGAGCATCAGCTTGGTGACCGTTTTCTGTTGGTGACACAGAATATTGATGATCTGCATGAGCGAGCAGGAAGTCATCGTGTTCTGCACATGCATGGTGAATTGCTGAAAGTTCGGTGTTGTCAGTCTGGACAGGTGATTGAGTGGACAACGGAGCTAACCATAGAAGATCGTTGCCATTGTTGCCAATTCCCTTCACCCCTGCGTCCTCATATAGTGTGGTTTGGGGAAATGCCATTAGGCATGGAGCAGATTTATTCTGCTTTAGCTGATGCCGATATTTTTATTGCTATCGGAACATCGGGCCACGTTTATCCCGCTGCTGGTTTTGTGCATGAAGCTAAATTGTCTGGAGCACATACTGTTGAGTTGAATCTTGAACCCAGCCAAGTCGAAAATTTATTCGATGAAAAGCATTATGGTCATGCCAGTCAAATTGTCCCTCAATATGTTGAATCCTTAATTCAGCAGATGAAGGTAGATAAAAGCTGATTTGACTCAATAATTACTCTATCCATCTTCTTCATAATGAATCCACATGATTTAGGGGGAGAAAATGGATAGATTATTAGATCGTTTTTTAAAATATATTGCATTTAATACCCAATCAAAACCATCCGCTAAAACTATTCCCAGTAGTGACGGTCAATTGGATCTTGCCAAGGCGTTATATGAGGAACTGATCCAACTTGGCTTTTCTGATACTACGTTCAATGAACGGGGATGTGTTATGGCAACATTGCCATCAAATATTGTGAAACCAGTTCCAATCATTGGTTTTATTGCACACCTCGATACCTCCCCAGATTTTCCTGGTAAGCATGTTAATCCTCAAATTGTGGAAAACTACCGTGGTGGCGATATTGCATTAGGTATGGGAGATGAAGTGTTGTCGCCAGTCATGTTTCCTGTATTACATAGTTTGTTGGGAAAAACATTAATTACAACTGATGGGAAAACACTGCTAGGTGCTGACGGTAAAGCTGGGATCGCCGAAATCATTACCGCTATGGTACGTTTAAAACAGAAAAATATTCCACATGGTGATATTCGGATTGCATTCACGCCGGATGAAGAAATTGGCAGGGGGGCGCATTATTTTGATATAGAGGCTTTTGGTGCAGAATGGGCCTATACCATTGATGGCGGTGGTGTAGGAGAATTGGAATTTGAAAATTTCAATGCTGCATCAGTGACAATTAAGATTGTGGGCAACATGGTTCATCCGGGAAGTGCCAAGGGAGTAATGGTTAATGCGTTGGCACTTGCAATGAGAATTCATCACGCTTTGCCTCCCGAAGAAACGCCTGAACAGACGGAAGGCCATGAAGGTTTTTATCATTTGCAGAGTATGAAAGGCACCGTCGAGCGCGCAGAGATGCACTACATCATCCGAGATTTTGACAGTGCTAATTTTGAAAAGCGCAAAAAGAACATCTTTGCTATTGCGGAAAATGTAGGAAAAGGATTGCATCCAGACTGCTATATTGAATTGGCGATTGATGACAATTATTACAACATGTGTAGCGAGGTGCGGAAATATCCACATGTTATTGCCATTGCTAAGCAAGCGATGCTGGATTGTAATATTGAGCCTGTAATCCAGCCGATTCGTGGTGGTACTGATGGCGCACAGTTATCTTATCGTGGCTTACCTTGTCCGAATATTTTTACAGGCGGATATAATTATCACAGTAAGCACGAATTTATATCACTGGAAGGCATGGAGCAGGCAGTTGACGTTATTATGCGGATTGCTGAACTGATGGCAAGTCACGAAAACAATGTGTTTACTGAGTAATTGCAAAGGTATATTTAATATTTTAAATCAATAGGTTATGATTTATATTGCAGCGTGTTTTATTAAATATCGGTACTATCAATATTAATCCTAATTTGATATTAATTCCGACAGGGAAAAACAAAGGGACAATTTTGCCCCTTTGTTCAGATTAATCATTAAAATACCAATAACCACTATTGACCAAAGCAGTAAGCAGGCTGACAAATCGAACATCATTAATAGCATCACCCAGAAGCTCAGCATTGACTTTATCATATTGGCAAAGAGCATCAGCGGCATGGATATGAGGAGTATCCATCAATTCTCCATTGACGAAACATTGATCGCCAACACGCAGGACGCGCAAGCCACTCAATCGATTTAATTCTTCGCCTTGTTTCAGCAAATCATAAATTTCGTCGCTTTCATAAGGTGGTTCAGGTGGTGCCAGATCCAGCTCATGGCGCGATTGAGAGACGAATTCACCAAACCAGGTTTGGAAAGTTTCTGGTTGTTCCAACAGCTCACGCATCATTGAACGCAGTGTATCCAGCTCGTTTGTTTGGAGCAGAGCCGGGTTATCACGGAATGTCAGTTCAGGATCACTGTAGCGCTGACTTCCTAGTTCGTTTGCCAGAATATAATCAGCAAACCCACTGAATAATTCACGGGCATTGGGGGCACGGAATCCCACTGAATAGTTCAGTGAATCTTCAATAGCATAGCCTTCATGTGGGAAACCCGGTGGAATATAGAGTATATCCCCCGGTAGCATCTCTTCATCAATAATTGCCTCAAAGGGATCAACCTGTAATAAATCAGGATGAGGGCAATATTGTTTCATGGGAGTTTTTTCACCTACACGCCAGCGTCTACGGCCTTGTCCTTGAATGATAAAAACATCATATTGGTCAAGATGGGGGCCAACACCGCCGCCGGATACCGAGAAAGAGATCATCAAGTCATCCATACGCCAATCAGAAAGTACGCGGAATGGTTTCATGAGTGCAGAAGAGGGGAGATGCCAATGGTCAACCGCTTGTACAAGCAAAGACCAGTCTTTTTCGCCTAAATGGTCGTAGGTTTCAAATGGTCCATGGGAAACTTCCCAGCGTCCATTTTTCTGACTAACCAAACGGCTATCGATTTCATTTTCCATCGCCAATCCCGCCAGTTCATCGGCAGAAAGGGGATCAATAAACTGATGGAAACCCTGTTTAATCAGCAATGGTCGTTTTTGCCAATGATTTTGCAAAAACGCCTGCCAGTCCAGATTCAGCTGATAATCCATGGTGACATCCTGAAGTGAGAAGTGAATTTCCGCTATTATAACGAATAGTCAATGACGATATCAGCTTTGGTTGAAATATTTCGAGATTGAGCTAGCGATCATCTAATCATTATTGTTTTTATTATTGTTTTGTAACCGAAATATTGCGCTCACCCTCGTGCCACCAAGTGGACTGTCATCAATGTTGATCTCACCTTCATATTTCTCGATGGTTTCAGAGGCCATAGACAAACCGAGACCTTGGCCTGATCGTAATGTATCCGCTCGTAAACCACGTTGAAAAATCATTTCTCGCTTATCAGGGGGAACAGCCAATCCATCATTATCGACAACAATAGTGACTGAGTTGTCCCCCATTGTGGCGGTGATTTTGACAAGTTTCTCGCAATACTTACAAGCATTATCCAGAATGTTTCCCATTATTTGCCAAAGATCGTCTCTTACTCCCAGCCATGTCACTTCAGGGGAGACATCTAGCGTAATTAAGATGCCTTTATGGGCATATATCTTTTTTAGACCACTTACTAGTTCATTCAGGAATGTTGGGATTGAAACAATTTTCTTCAGAAAAAAACTATTGTCATTGTGCAGATTTGCTCTGTGCAGATAGTAGCTAATTTGTCGAGATATCAGACCAATTTGTTCAAGCATAATGGGTTCGATTTGTTCAATGTGCAGCTTTTGAGAAGAATGTAGAGAGTGTAAGCTTGTTTGCAGTACTGCTAACGATGTTTTCAGGCTATGTGCTAAATCTGAGAGTGTTGTTTTAAATTTTGCATAACGTTCACGTTCACTGGATAGTAAGGTGTTTAAATTTCTGACCAGCGATTTTAATTCAATAGGAGGATTATCGTCCAGTTTATCCATTTTTCCCTTTTCTAGTGAATTGACCTGTTTAATTAAAGACTTAATTGGTCTAAGGCTCCAGTCAGCAGCAAGCCAGATTAATGGAATGACCAGAAATAAGTTAGCTATTAAAACATATCCAAACCATTTCCATATTTTTTCTGATGCTTGTATATCTTGTGGGAGCGCATCAATGATAACAATAGCCATTTTAGGCAGTTTGTTAGTGGCAGGATAAATACTTACGGCAACAAAGTAGGTTAATGATACATGTTTATCATTTTTTGTCTTAGCTTTATATAAACAGTTCTCTTTTCCGTTATCGTTCGCTTTTAGTTCAAATGTATAAAACCCATTTTTTTGCAGCCAACCAGTTTTAATCCCATTTTCCAATTCAGGCACATTATTTTCGCGCCAAAGAAGATTCCCTTTATTATCATAGATTAGTGCTAACGAGTTGCAATTCATGGTATAGCCTTTGGGAACAATAATTTCTAGTTTGCTGTTTTTCCACTTAGCTAATGTATAAAGTAAATTACTTTGGCTACGAAGTATGGCATAGCTCGTTTTATCAAAATGAACTAAGTATCCGGCAATAGCAACAATTCCATATGATAGCGTCAGTGCTAGAATAATAACTGCCGTAGCCATGAGAAACCTAGTTCTTAAAGATATATATTTTTTAGAGAACTTAGGCATTATGAGATTTCACATCAAAGATATACCCTTGACCACGAATAGTGAAAATTATTTCTTTGGGCCATTTACTCAATATCTTTTTCCTTAGACGTCCCATTAATACATCAATTGTATGACTTCCTCGTGGCTCATCTTGATCTTTTGTATATAGTTCACGCATTATCATCTCTTTGCTGACAACTCTGCCATTATTGCGCATTAAGGTTTCGACAATAGTAAATTCAAAGGAGGTCAACTTGATATTGATATCATTGACAGAAAACTCTCTTTTAAAAAGATCAAGTGAAAATGGTGAAATTTTAATCAATTGTGATGTCAAGCCACTCTTGCGTCGCATTAAGGCCTGTATGCGAGCATTAAGTTCTTTATGATGAATGGGTTTAATAACATAATCATCTGCACCGGCATTTAGCACATCGATTTTTTCTTGCAAGGTGTCACTAACAGTGACAATAAGAATAGGTAAATTAATTTGCTTACTGCGCCAGCGTTGTAACATGCTAAGCCCATTTTCTCCCGGGAGTCCCAAATCAACGATAGCAAGATCAGGGTGAAATTCTTTAAGATAATAATCTGCTTCTTCTGTATCCTTTGCACTATTAACGGCATATCCCATACGCCGTAATTCTTCGGTATAATAATGGCGCAGAGGATAATTATCTTCAACAATTAATATTCGCATAATGACTCCTTAAGCCAGTCAGTAAAGCTTGTAAAATAAATTGAAAATGTTTTATTAATGAATTTTTCTAATAAATAAAAATGTGAACATGTTTTATAGTTAGATAAGTGTATGATTGTTTATATATTTCACAACATCAATTGTGGATATGTTTATTTGATAACAAATGGTTTTGTTTTAATATGCAAGTGAATTTATAATCTTTCTGTTATAGTAAGATAAGTATATGGCAATTTATATTTTTGGCAAAATTAATGGTTGTTTGATTGAAAACAAATGGTTGCGTTGTAACACCTAAATAAATTTATAATCTATTTGTTATCGTAAATCAAGCGTATAAAAATTATATTTTTTTGGTTCTATTAATGATGGATTCCATTAAAAACAAGTGGTTGTATTTAAGTATATAAATAAATTCATAATCCATTTATAATTTATTTAAATTTATATATCTAATAGATTTTAGGTTTTAGCATGATGGCGAGGTTGTTAATCTCTAAGAGCATAGCTAAATTTTACTGTTTATAATTACGATATTTATAACTATGTAGTTGGAGTGAGTGTAGTTGATAAATAAGCCAATTGAAAAACCAAGAGGATATTTTGGCTCAAAAAACTGGGGTTAACATAGGGACTGCACATGGGCAGGATAAAACCCACCCATTTACATGAATAAACAGAAATTATTTTAATTGGTCAACCAGCGAAGTAGCGTATCCAATGTAGTTTGCTGGTGTCATAGATTTGAGGCGTTCTTTTTCCGCTTCTGGAAGTTCAAGACCATCAATGAACGCTTTCATACCTTCAGAATCAACACGTTTACCGCGAGTCAGTTCTTTCAGTTTTTCATACGGTTTTTCAATGCCATAACGGCGCATGACGGTCTGGATAGGTTCTGCTAATACTTCCCAATTGTTATCCAGTTCATCCAGTAAGTGCTGCTCATTGACTTCTAGCTTATTTAACCCTTTCATAGTGGATTGATAAGCAATCAATGCATATCCCAGTCCAACACCCAGATTGCGCAGTACAGTTGAATCCGTTAGGTCACGTTGCCAGCGAGAAACAGGAAGTTTACTGGCAAGATGCCCCATAACCGCATTTGCCAATCCCAGATTTCCTTCTGAGTTTTCAAAGTCAATCGGATTGACTTTATGTGGCATGGTAGAAGAACCAATTTCACCAGCAACAGTTTTTTGTTTGAAATGGCTCAAGGCAATATAGCCCCAGATATCGCGATCAAAATCGATCAGGATGGTATTGAAACGTGCCACACAGTCAAACAATTCTGCAATGTAATCATGAGGTTCAATCTGAGTAGTATACGGATTCCACTGAATACCCAATGAGGTTACAAATGATTCACTGAATTGGTGCCAGTCAATTTGAGGGTAGGCTGACAAGTGCGCATTATAGTTACCAACAGCGCCGTTAATTTTACCCAGAATTTCTACCTGCCCAAGCTGACGGAATTGGCGTTCCATGCGATAGGCTACGTTAGCAAATTCCTTGCCGACAGTGGAAGGTGTGGCTGGTTGACCATGGGTACGTGACAGCAGTGGCAGATCGCGATAATCATGTGCCATACGTGTGATGATATCGATTAATTGGCGCCATTGAGGCAGCAAAACTTCCTCACGGGCTGTTTTAAGCATCAGCGCATGTGACAGATTGTTGATATCTTCTGATGTGCAGGCAAAGTGAATAAACTCTGCAACTTGATGCAGGGCAGGGATATGTGCAACTTTTTCTTTCAGAAAATATTCAACAGCTTTAACGTCATGATTGGTTGTGCGCTCAATTTCTTTGATGCGCATTGCATCCTGTTCATTGAAATTTGCAATTATTTCATCAAGGTAAGCGTTTGCCTCTGCATCAAAAGCAGGAACTTCTTTGATTTCTGTTGTTGCGGCCAGTTTTTGCAGCCAACGTACTTCGACCTGCACTCGAAATTTTAGTAAGCCGAACTCACTAAAAATAGCGCGCAGGGCGCTGACTTTATCGCCGTAACGACCATCAATTGGAGAAACAGCGGTCAGTGAGGATAATTCCATTGGTAGCAACTCCCGGATTTTATTTAACAATTTATGTTTAACAGCTTTGGTTTAACAGTTTTTAGCTAATAGTTTGTATCTAACAATTAGCAAGAATATCTTTTGCCTGTTGGATCAAACGTTGACGAGAAAACATGATTTGCAAGCGGCTACCGCCAACTTGTTGCCATAAGACAGCGCTGCGGATACCTGCCAGCAACGCAGATCTGACTTTTGCCTGAATTAGCGTATTACGTAATACGTCAGGTGAACCCGTTACTTGAATGCGTGGCCCTAGTGGGCTGATAACATCAACATAAATTCCTGCCAAGGCGTTGAGTATTCCCTCTGACATAGCTTCAAAATAAGCTTGCTGACGCTCTAATTGCTCAATGCGATTTGCCAATTCATTGGCGGCAGATTGATTTTTATTCAGACGGCGTTCCAGCGCCACCAAACTCAGCATATAGCGGGTAAGATCGGCAGAAACTCCACTATGTGAACCGTTGAACATACCCAACATGGCATTAAGGCCAATACGCAGATTGCAGGCATGATTGCCAAAGACATCCAGTGTGGATGTTGGATTCATGTTCAAGATACTGTTGATCATGATCTCAAAAGCATCGGGATCACACTGGCCTTCGTGGGCAAGTTTTTGTACCAGGTGGCCTGACTGGCAGATACCTGCCAGAGCCAGTGTAATGTCGTAATAATTTTTAGCCACAATTACTCCTGTATACGTTGTTCGATCACACCACCACCGAGACAGATTTCACCTTGGTAAAACACGGCGGATTGACCCGGGGTGACAGCGGCAACAGGGTTATCAAAACGTACTTCAATTCTATCTTCGCTCATAGGAACAATAGTGCAGGGGATATCATGCTGACGGTAGCGTGTTTTTACTACACAACGTATTTCTGCCTTCAATGGTTGGCGATCAACCCAATGAAGTTGCTGTGCAATCAAACCGATAGACATCAGGCGAGGATGTTCATGGCCTTGGGCAACAATCAGTATGTTGTTTTCGACATCTTTATCAACAACATACCATGGTTCTTCATTGCCATCTTTCATTCCCCCGATCCCCAGTCCTTTGCGCTGACCGAGTGTATGGTACATCAAGCCCATATGTTGGCCGATAATTTGTCCATCCACTGTCATAATTGGGCCCGGTTGGGCGGGTAAATAGCGTCCAAGAAAATCACGGAACTTACGCTCACCAATAAAGCAGATACCGGTCGAATCTTTTTTCTTTGCTGTGATTAGGCCAATCTCTTCGGCAATGCGGCGTACTTCGGGCTTTTCCAATTCACCGACTGGAAACAGGCTTTTGGCAATTTGCTGATGGCTTAAAGTATATAAGAAATAACTTTGATCTTTATTGCTATCCAGACCACGAAGTAATTGACTGATGCCGTCCATATCCCGACGGCGGACATAATGCCCGGTTGCGATATAATCAGCCCCTAAATCCTCTGCGGCAAACTCTAGAAATGCTTTGAATTTGATTTCTTTATTGCAAAGAATGTCCGGATTTGGAGTCCTGCCTGCTTTGTATTCAGCAAGAAAATGTTCGAAGACATTATCCCAATACTCGGCTGCAAAATTGATGGTATGCAGTTCTATGCCCAGTTTGTCACAAACTGCTTGGGCATCGGCAAGATCGGTGGCAGCCGAGCAATACTCTTCACTATCGTCTTCTTCCCAGTTTTTCATGAACAGGCCAGTTACCTGGTAGCCCTGCTGTTGCAGAAGATAGGCGGAAACGGATGAATCAACACCGCCGGACATTCCGACAATGACTTTTTTCTGGCTGTTATCTGACATGGATATATCTCACTGCGGAAAAAAACAAACGCGATACTTTAGCACGTTGGCATTTAAGGTGCATCAAACGTCTCATGCTCTTTTTTATCCAACGATTGTTTATTACGATCATTTGATGAATGGTAAACCATAACAATCCAATATCGATAGTGGATACACTTTGCGTTCCAAGTAGCAGAGAATACTTTCGGCGACTAGAGGGGAACGTAGTTGTGGGCTATTAAGGATTTCTTCTGCACTTAACCAGTGACAGCAATGGATATCGTTATCTTGCGGATTTGTGCCCATGATTTTCTCCATTTCAACCAAGAATAAAAAACGGATAAATGGCGTTCTATCAGGTGCAACCCATTGGTGCAACTTTAAAAATGCTTGTGGTTGCGCACGAATTCCTGTTTCTTCCCATAATTCTCGTTCAGCGGCTTCTAATAATGTTTCATCAGCTTCAAGATGCCCAGCTGGTTGATTCCAAAAAGGTTTATCGTTGATCAACTCTTCGACAACCAGAAATTTATTTTCTGCATGAACAATACAAGCAACAGTAACATGTGGACTAAACAAAATTAATGTCTCTCCATTCTCCGGGGGATAATGAGTCTAATTGTATAGATCCCATACTGAAACGGATTAGGCGCAATGTAGGATAACCCACATGAGCGGTCATTCTACGTACTTGTCGGTTGCGGCCTTCATATAGCGTAATTTTAAGCCAACTTACGGGAATGTTTTTTCGTTCCCGTATAGGCTGTGTACGCTCCCAAAGCCATTCAGGCTCTTCCACTAATTCAGCTCCGGCTGGCAAAGTTGGGCCATCTTTTAATGTGACACCATTGCGAAGTTTATTCAGAGCGTCGTCATCAGGAATGCCTTCTACTTGGACATAATAAATTTTAGCTGTTTTTTTATGGGGTTGGGTCAATTTGGCCTGCAATTTGCCATCATTGGTCAATACTAGCAAGCCTTCACTATCACGATCCAGACGACCAGCGGCATAAACATCAGTAACCGGAATAAAATTTTTTAACGTCGTTCTTCCCATTTCATCGGTAAATTGAGGCAAAACATCATAAGGTTTGTTAAAAATTAATATCCGACGAGGGCCTGTTAGTTTTTTTATGGTTTTGTTATTTTTTCTTTGGCTGAATCGGTTAAGTTGGCGTTTTTTAAAAGAGATATTTGTCATGATAAGTTATCGCGAAAAATTAGGGTGCGTATTATACCTCAAATCTGTGACCATTGGCGTTTGCAGAATATTCAAGTAGTATTGACACGTCCCTTACAAAAAATTAACAAGGCATTGCGCTTATTTGAAAGGAGAGGTTAATGGAAAGCAAAGTAGTTGTTCCGGCGGAAGGTAAAAAAATTACTATTGATGCCAAAGGTAAATTAAATGTTCCGAATAACCCTGTAATCCCTTATATCGAAGGGGATGGCATTGGTGTTGATGTTACGCCGGTCATGCTAAAAGTTGTTGATGCTGCGGTTCAGGAAGCTTATAGCGGAGAGCGCAAAATTTCTTGGATGGAAATCTACACAGGTGAAAAATCCACAAATGTCTATGGCAAAGATGTTTGGTTACCGGATGAAACACTGGACTTAATTCGTGAATACTGTGTTGCTATCAAAGGTCCTCTGACAACTCCAGTAGGTGGTGGTATTCGTTCGCTGAACGTAGCACTGCGCCAGCAATTAGATCTGTATGTCTGCCTGCGTCCAGTCCGTTACTATCAAGGTACGCCAAGCCCTGTTAAGCAGCCTGAACTGACCGATATGGTTATTTTCCGCGAAAACGCAGAAGACATTTATGCTGGTATTGAGTGGAAAGCGGGTTCAGCGGAAGCGGACAAAGTTATTAAATTCCTACAGGATGAAATGGGTGTTAATAAGATCCGTTTCCCTCAACAGTGTGGTATCGGTGTAAAACCTTGCTCAGAAGAAGGCACCAAACGTTTAGTACGCGCTGCAATTGAATATGCGATTGATAATGACCGTGAATCAGTAACTTTGGTTCATAAAGGCAATATCATGAAATTCACTGAAGGTGCTTTCAAAGATTGGGGTTATGAGCTGGCTCGAACTGAGTTTGGCGGAGAACTGCTGGATGGCGGTCCATGGGTTAAGATCAAAAACCCTAAAAATGGCAAAGATATCATCATCAAGGATGTGATTGCAGATGCGTTCTTGCAACAGATCCTGCTGCGTCCGGCAGAATATGATGTTATCGCTTGTATGAACCTGAATGGTGACTACATCTCTGATGCATTGGCTGCGCAGGTCGGTGGTATTGGTATTGCCCCAGGTGCAAACATTGGTGACGAATGCGCATTGTTCGAAGCAACACATGGTACTGCACCTAAGTACGCAGGCCAGGACAAAGTAAACCCAGGTTCTGTGATCCTTTCTGCTGAAATGATGTTGCGCCACATGGGGTGGTTCGAAGCCGCTGATTTAATCGTTAAGGGAATGGAAGGATCGATTGCTGCCAAGACTGTCACATACGATTTTGAGCGCCTAATGAAAGACGCTAAACTGCTGAAATGTAGTGAGTTCGGTGACGCAATTATTTCTCATATGTAATAATAACTCATTAAAATATATAACGGGGGCTTAATAGTTCCCGTTGTTTTTAGCGATGTAAAAAATCTTCTGCAAAACTCCTGCAAAACTCTTCTGCAAAACTGGTTAAAATTTGAACGCTATTTCGCAGCTAAAATAATCCAGTCTTTGCCTCGGTCATCGTGGTATTTATCCGTCATTGCTTGGCTCTTGTGTCCTAATAATGTTTTTGTATCGATTCCCTGTTCACGGTAGAGGCGTTCAGATAAAGATCTCTGTTCATGGAAACTCGGTGGAGTACCGTCCTCCCATTTAAGGTCTGTTTTATCACGCGTTTTTTGAAAGCTGGTGGTGATTGCATTCGCTGATACTTGACCGCCTCTTTTGGCTTGTGAAGTAGTATGGTGGTAATGGAGCATGTAAGGGCTTAATATTCTATCCCTACAACGTGTTATTACATCTTGTAACGTATAGCCGATTTTTTCACATCTCAGGCTTAAGGGGAGTGCCAGCTTAACCCCTGTTTTTTCCTGAACGATATGTAGGTGATCGTCCCACACATCATCAAATCGCAATTTAGCGATATCTCCCAAGCGTTGCCCTGTGACTAGGGCTAATAACATCGCATGCTGTAAATAGCGCTGAGTTTTTCCAGCTTGGTCAAATATAACTTTCCATTCTTCCAGATTTAGTCTTTGTCGCTTAACCTTATTAATAGGCATTTTTGTTGCTTTGGCTGGGTTGTATCCGGGAGGAACCTCACCCGCGTGTTGGGCTTCTTTGAAAACATCTATTAAAACCATTCGGATAATTTGGGCCATTCTTGATTGGCCTCGCTCCTTATATTCATCGACTATAATTGCGATATCTTTAGTTTGGATAGTGTCAATGCTTTCGTTGCCGCAATGCTGCCTGAATGCTTCGACAGGTGCGATTTTTTGCTTTACGGTATTTAGTTTTATTTCACCTGCTATTAGCCGTTCTTGCTGAATTTTTAAATATTCATCTAACCAACCAGTAACTGAAATTCCTTTTTTTAACTTTCGGCTGATTTCATCTTTTACTTTTAATAGCTGAGTCATTTTGACCTCAGCTAAGCGGGAGTTGGCTTCTAGGGCAATTGCCTTCGCAGATTTTTCATCATCACCTAATCCGTGGAATTTCCCTGTAACCGGATGCTTATAGCGCCAGTAAATCTTTTTTGTCCTGGCATCGGTGTAACAGGATAAGCCAGGGATATTGACATTGTATTTACGTGGGCGAGCCATCTTCTAAGATCCTCATTAGTCGGGGGTCATCGTCTTTTTTAATGGGTGGTTTTTCTATAAGGCCAATAAACCTAGCACTTTTCTCAACCCTCCAGCATCTTCCAGCTTTGTATGGTCGGGGGGATATCATGCCATTCTTTGCGTAACGTATTAGAGTCTGATAACTGGGGATGGGTTCAGAAAATTCATGTGCTGCCCACTCTATCAATGTTTGAGTTCGTGCCACAATTTTCTCCTTATATTTTATCAGGAAATAGACATAACATTGTTGGATTACCTCTTCTTCATAGCCTCCAGTAAAATATCCTGTACTTCCCGCTTGGAATTACGCCGTTCCATTACCAATTCATCCATCGTGCCGTGAGCAATAATGTGGTGAACAAACACAGGGCGGTTGTGTCCGGCTTGTATCTGTCGGGTAGGGCCGATACGCTCAATGATTTGCTGGTACTGCTCCAAGTCCCACCAGTGAGAGAAAAATACCAGAATGTTACCGCCATCTTGCAGGTTTAACCCGTGTCCGGCGCTGGCGGGGTGGGCGAACATGACAGGGATCTTTCCCGCGTTCCAGTCACGTAGAGTTTGTGGGTTATCGTCTAAGTGCTTCCCTTTCGGGAATGCGTTTAACAGTCGCGCTAAATCGTGTTTCCAATGATAGGCAACGAGTACCGGCATTCCGGCAGATTCATAGATGATGCTGTCTAATGCCTGTAGTTTGGCGTCGTGCAGTTCCTGCCACGTGCCGTTCTCGTCGGTATAGATAGCACCGCTGGCAATTTGCAGACATTTAACGGTCTTGGCCGCTGCGTTCGGGGCTTCAATGCCAATCCCCTCCAACTCCACGAACATTTCTTTTTCCATCGCCTTATACTGCTGATGGACTTTGGACGGAAGATCGATACGAATAACGTTGTGAATGGGTTCTTCAATATCGAACCAGTCCGCTGCATCCAGCGAGATAGTCATATCGTTCAATACTAATTGGATTTGTTCTTGGGCGAAGTCCTTCGGTTTTAAGTCCGGCCAGTGTTGCCCAGGTCGCTGGAAATTATTAAACCAGCGCGAAGTAAAGGCACTGTATGTCCGGCCTAGACGTTCACCCTGATCGATAAACCACGCTTGCCCCCATAAATCCAGTAATCCGTTAGGGGCAGGCGTGCCGGTGAGATTGACCCATCGGTGTACATGCTTGTGGGCAACCTTGGCTAATGCCGCTGCACGCTTACCGCCTTTGCGTAACCTGAACGATTTGAGCCGTGTGCTCTCATCGGCAATGACAGTAGCGAACGGCCATTTATTTCCCAGTGTTTCCACCAGCCAGACGAGGTTATCGTAGTTGGTAGTGAATATGCTGGCGTTAGTGTTTTTGAGCGCGTTTATTCGCTCTTTGGCACTGCCCGCAATGGGTTGTACTTCGATATTATTTAAGTGCCCCCACTTCTCCGCCTCATCCGGCCACGTTGACCGAGCAACACGTAACGGCGCTAATACCAGTGCGGGTTGGGTTTCCATACCCACCCTGTACAAATCGTCCATTGCGGTTAATGTTGCTACTGTTTTACCCATGCCCATACCCGCCCAAATATTTGAGCGGGGGATATCGAGCTGGTGGTTGATAATGAGGTTTTGATAGGGGCGGGGGGTGAATGGTTTCATAGAGTACCTTTTAAACCCCGCGTTACAGCGGGGTGCTATGGGTTAAAATAATTCACTGATATCTACGCTGTGTACTTCAAGCCAAGCTTGTTGTGGGTATATAACTTCGTGGCAATTTTGGTAAATGTTGTAGGCCATTGGGTAACCATCGGTGACCGGATCGTAAATCTCATGTTTGTCGAGCCAAGAGTTTAATGCCTTCCACCCGTACATTATTCCCGTTGCGCGCCATACTGCCTGTTGAGATGCCCATTCTTTACTTGCACCGAAACGCGAGGCCATTTCTTCACGTTCCCGTATCGCTCTATTTGCGACACGTTGATACGCAGAATTACGTTGAAGTGCGGTTGCTTCCCTTTTTCGGCTGATTTGGGCTTTTGTACGAACAGCTTCATTGCGTTCTTCGGTTACTGTTTCGACGGTATGGCTGAGCGCAAGAATTTTATTGGCCTGCCCGGATATAAGAGCTATCGTCAATTCGGGGTTATTCACAAAATAATCTGCCGATAATTGAGGCTGCATTTGGTAGCTACCTGCTTGGCGGATCGCAGGCAACACTTCTTCACATACCCAATCTTGAAAACGTTCAGCCGAAGGCAATTTGCTACGTAGTATGAGGCGGTATAAATCAGGTTCAGTTAAAAGGATAATTCCTTTCGGTTTGACTCCTAAATTCAATTCCGTACACTGCACGGAATTAAGTCTAATCAATGACTTACAGTTGATTTTTAAGGCTTGATGAGGGTCTGAATATCCAAGTGCCTTAGCTACTTCTACGGCAAAAAATACAGGTTTGTCGTTGTACAACATTCCTTGCAACTCAATATCTAACTCTTCGTTAGAGAAACTCATCAAGGCATTTTTATTCAGGAGTTGGTTTGTACTTTCATTTTCGAATGCTAAAAATGTAACGTTTTGCATAGTTATTACCTTTAGTTAGTAGTTTCTATGGTTGATGCTTCTTGTGCTGCTTGCTGGGTGAATTCGATAAGCTCAAATGCAAGCGGTGATCCTGATTCAATAGTGCTCAGTAGTTGAGCGGTATCCAGAATGTTTCCAATGATTGAAAGCAAATCGATATGGTTTAGTTGTGAAACTTTTATAGACATTTTCCGTTAGCCCCTAAAGTAAACGCTTATTATTTTATTCTCACGGTGAGTACGAATTAAGTGTACTCACCGTGAGTCGTTGTTGTCAAGCTCACAGTGAGGCATACTTAAATAAGTACATCATAAATACAGTTTTGGGCTAAGCGTATGAGTAGAGAAGATCCTCAACTGCGAGTAAGAATTCCCGCAGAATTGAAAGAAATCCTTGAGCAGAAAGCCAAGGAAAATAAAAGAACATTAACGGCCGAGATCGTTGACCGTTTAGAAGAGACTACCGTACAAGATTCTGTAGTAGGTAACAGTGATGGTTTCGGACGTATAGCTTTAGATTACGAAAGTCTTTGTAATGATTATGAAGAGCTGAATGCTAAATATGAGCGCGAGTGTGCATTGGATTGGGCTGATTCGAATAAAGATGAATTGCGTTCTGCCGTTGAAAAATTGCGTGAAGTACTCAATCCTTCTGTGAAAAAGTAACCCCATCACGCTCTAAACTTTCCTTTAATCGTCTGGTTATTTCAGCGGTTAATGTGCGGTCATTTTGGAGCGCTGACTTTTCCAGCGCCTCTTTCAGTCCTTGCGGGATACGCGCCCGCAGTTGTGGGTCAGCTCTTGTGCTCATTATTTACTTGGCTCCCTTAATTTATAAATGGAATTTTGGGTTTTTATATACCCGTCAGTCTTATAAGTTTTAGCATTGCGAACCAGAGATGTGCGTATTTCATCGCCATCGTTAAATCTTTTCTTACTATCGTTAAATATTTTTCCAAATGCTAACGCCCGTTCACCATTATCAATAAAATCAGTTAATTCTAATTCGGCGGTATAAGCGATCTGTCGTGGTGAGATTTTATTAATGTATGCAGCGCATGATTCTTCATTAAAGTCATTGTTCATGTTTATTTCTCCAATTAATGTGTTATCCGTCGTAACAACCACACGGCATATCATGATCAATATCGTCCGTGTCGTAACCGTTAGGGTTTTGTAGAAATTCGCCCCCCATATGACATAACGATCATATTATTGCCTCCATATTCTTACTATCCAAAACCACAACTGAACATCCCAGTGCCCGTAGCCGTTCATGCTCGCGTAATTGCTCAGGGCGGGGTTTCTCTCCGGGGGCTTTGCATTCAACAAAAATGACGCGCCCACCAGGTAAGATACATATTCGGTCAGGAACAGAACGGCGACCGGGGGAAACAAATTTATAGGCAATTCCCCCGGCCTTTTTAATTTCTTTAACTAAGTGATTTTCTATTACACTTTCGCGAATGTTCATTTTTATATTTATCCCGTTCAATTTGTTTTAAACAAAAATCAGAACGAATTTCCGCCCACGCAATATTTAAAGTATTTCGGGAATGGCGGGCGGCTTTATTCCACACTTTGGCTGCCCGTAAATAATCGCCTCCGCGTTCAATTTGCGCAGCCTCTCGCGCAGTTCGAAAATATAACGGACTGTCTCGGTATTTAAATGACATATAGGAATTCTCAGTGACAGGTACAATGACCGCTAAACGCAAGCGTAAGCGGTGATGGATCATCAGGGTGAGTAATTAAGTCTGTGTGGTATATTTTTTTACGGTAAATAACAGAATAACCGTCATCTTTTATTAGAAATAATTTTCCAGTGACTGAGCGACTATTAAATGAATAACCATTGCGTGTAGTCGTTATGACAAAACCACATTTTTGACCAACAGCGACAGGCTTTGGCCCGCCGTAGTAACCATTACATTTTTGACAACGTTCCATAATTCAATCCTTACGATATCTGTATGCCTCAAACCCGCCAGCACTCAGGGGTAAGTCCGGTGCCCAATCGGGATTGGTGGCGAGTAGATTGCTGAGATGTTCATGGGAGTAATCTACGGTGTCCGGTGCTTCGGTCAACACTTCGTCATGCACCGTTAAAACAATGTCATAACCGGCAGACTCTATGCGGGGCATGTTGCCCGCCAGCACATCACGCGCGGCGGCCTGAGTGACGTTTTCGACCAGTTTCCCGCCGTAGGTTTTGAGCCGTTGCCATTTGCGGCTGTAGGGGTTAGTGCCCATATAACTGATCTGCCCATCATTGAGGCGGGGTGAGGGATAGCACACCGCACGACCGGACGGTAAGACCACACGGAGCCACGCCCCGTCGCGGCGGACTCTCAGCTTACGGCAGGGAATAGTGACACTGGGTGAACTGATCGCCCGCTTAACGGCCTCTTCCAGCTCGTACCAGAACGGCACCGTTGCGATGTGGGCATGGCGCCACATTCTTTTGAGGGAATCACAGGTGATAAATACCCTCTCGCTCAGGCCATACGTCTGTTTTTGTTCAACGGATTTCTTGTACCAACTCATTGCATCCCGCTGAATTTTTACCGGGATATTCGGCAGTGCGGCAGTAGCCAGTTCTTCTAGGTCAAGGGCATAGGTCAGAGCGAATGTGACGAAAGCGGCGACCCCACCACCGTACCCTAGCCCCAACTCCATCACTTTACCTATCTGGCGCTGGTCTTTTGTGACATCATCCGGTTCAATGTTGAATGCACGGGCATAAGCCAGTTTATAGAGGTCTGCGCCTGTGCCGTTGTCATTATCCCGAAATGCCTGTAACTTCCATTCCTCACCCGCCAGCCATGCGAGCATGCGCCCCTCGATATTGGACAGGTCGCTAATAACCAGTTTTTTACCGTTCGGTGCAATGATAACGCCACGTATTGCTGAGCTGGTCAGTTCCATGACGTTATCGAACAGCAGATCGGCGCAGTCAGATTTTAGTGCCTCGATGCCAATATCAATAATGTTCTGCTTCAGTGTAGGTCTTGGTAAATTTTGCGGCTGGAATAGGCGACCTGCCCAACGTCCGGTGCGTGATGCACCACAAAATTGCAAAGTGCCACGTAATCGCCCGTCAGTACTAATTCCATTCATCAATGCCTTGTACTTACTGGTGCTGGTGGTACTGGCTTGCAAACGAATAGATAACAGTTCACGCAAGGCTAATGGGATATCGGGATCGGCAACCCGACGTTCCAATGTGCTTTTTTGCATATCGGGCAATTCAACCCCGAACGCCGTTGTGATATGTCTTAACATGGCATCACGTTGAGTCGCTGCCTGTACGTCACCCTCGGTCATTTCCTGTGTGCGTTTTGCCAGCCGCTTTTGTTCTTGATCTACCGCATCAATCGCGGATCTGGCTAACTCAATGTCCATGCGCACACCACGATCATTAATTTGTTGGTCACGGTGCCAGAGGGCTAACTCAACGCCTTGATAGTTCCACTTGGGCAGGCGCTTATGTACCTCGCGCATGGCTTCAATATCCAGCCTTGCGTACGTCACAAAGCGCCGCCATTCTTCGGGGTGGGTCTCGCTGGTAGCACGGCGAATGGCGACGTTTTTCGGGCGGGGCTTGCAGAATAATTGGATTAACGCTTTACCCTCTTTGTCTTTCGCTTTATCTGACGGAATACCCAGCACCTCACACAGTGCACCTAATGCGCCGGGTAAGCCATGAGATAAAGCCTGCACCATCGTGTCTTGCCAGCGGGTAATTTCCAGATGTAAATGCGGCATGTCATGCCGCAGGATGGTACGGTCAAAGTGGCTGTTATGGGCGAATAAAATAACGGTCGGATCGAGTAACGTTTTACGTAATTCGACTGGCATGGGAACACCGCTTGTGACATCCCATACCTGAACAGGATTATTGTTGACCGCCCATGCAAATAGCATAATTTCCGCGTGTTCGGCGTAGGCGTGAGTACCATTTTTAATCGGTATGTCACTGTAGGTTTCGAGGTCGAGCCACAATTTATCCATTGTCCGCCTCAGTGGGTAGCCCTATTAATGCGTTTAAGGCTTCACGGCGAACGGCGGGAACCGGGGCAGCTTTCGTCGTGTCTTTAGGTAATAACTCAGCGGCTTCCGGCCATTCTGCTAATAGGCGTTTCACCGAGCGGACTTTTAATAATGCAGATTCTACCTTATTGGTGATATCTTCCCGCTGGTTATTTAATTCTTCGTGACGTTTTTCCAGTTCATAGAATTCATTGACCAGCGGGTTATCGGCTAATAATGTGGTCATTCTGGGTGTTATTTTATATATGTATTCCCGTTTGTCATAATACCGTTCGCGTGCTCCGTTGAAGTACGCAATAACACGGCTACCTGCTAAATTAATTTCTATAAAACTGTATTCACGAACTGGGAATTCGTCTAATCGCATAGACTCAGGTATTTTATTAGCCAGTGTTTTTATTTCTGAAATAATATCGTTTATCCCCGAATCCATATTTTCGCCGCCGATGGCTTCTATTCTTACTTTTTCAGCCCAATCCGCACGGTCTTTATAAAGTTGCTCTTCTTTTTCGAAGATACCTGCTTTTGTCAGTGCATTTTTAACAATTTCTTCTTTTACTGCTTTAGTTAATGTTTTCTGTGTCATGGTTTTTTACCCTAAGAAAAGCCCCGCATAATAACGGGGCGAACACTATTTAACTAAAAACGTCCGCTTCGGCGTCAGCCCCTTCGCTGATATCGTCAAAATCATCCACCGAGGCAACACCACCGCCTGCGAATGCGTCACCGTCTCTCAGGAACTGGACGCCAGACAGTGAAGCGGATATGCCTTTACCGTTGTTTTCGTAGGCGAAAATACTGATAGTCGCGTTCACGTAACAGCCGGAATACGGGCGGCCATCTTGTGCGGTAAGTGGAGTGCGATCACGGTCAATAACCAACGGGCGCGCTTTATTACTGGCGGAAATAAACATACACCCCGCATAACCGTCATAATCAGATTTATCGTCGCCGTCGCGGAAATTAAACCGCATGTTATTGCCGCGGATACTTTTAATAATACCCTCAGCTTTAACCCCCCATTTATCGGTAGCCACTTTTAAAATTGCTGCTTCGATTTCAGCAATTAAATCTTTGCGCGCTTTTGAAATAAGAAAGGTCGAGCGAAATTTATAATCACCCTGACCATTAACTTGGGTTGCTTCAAATAAATCAGGGAATGCCAAACGTACATTGGGTAATTTAATTTTCATTGTTTATGTCTCTTTATGGGTTAAATATAATTAAACGAACATATCGTCAGATATGTCTTCAAAATCGTTGATAGGGTTAACGTCCAGTGCTGGACGGGGATCGGATTCAGGTACGACGGTGGGTTTACCGTCGGGGCGAATAATAAGTGATTCTAATTTTACCCATTTTTTCGGAAACTCTTTTTTCAAAACCTTTTCCGCTTGAGTGGGACTAATGATTTTTTTGGTATAAATCTGGTCTTGCTTGAGCTTGAATGTTTTTAACATCGCCTCGGCGTCGGCTTCGGCACCCCACGAACGGTTACCTAGCTTGCCCTCTACCAATTTATATCCGGGGATGGGATGACCTGCATTCAGTTCATCACTGACACGGACCCGAACCGCTTTGCACCAGCTTTCAACAAAGTCCACCTGTGCGTATTTGGCGGCTAGTGTCTGGTTGTCGTACTTTGGGACTTGTTCGGTTGCGTTCTCTATCTGTGGCTCTAATGATTGCGTCAGATCGACAAAATCCTCAGCAATAGTGCTCCATACGTGCGCTGCCAGTGCCGGGCAATCCGCCTTGGCTTTGCAAAAACGACATTGCTTATCCCCCGGAGTAAATGAATCAGGAGGTAGCGTTTCTACACCATCGCATTGTGCTATGTTGAATGTGATGATGACCGATGTGGCGGCGTTTCTGGCGCGTTCTCCAAATTGCCGTAACTCATCAACACTGACCGACCATTCTGAAACGTGGTTCAGTCGGGGCTGGTGGATAAATAGCCTCACTGTGTCGAATTCGTACAGCATATCGAACTGATTCAGGGCACCGAGCGCATATAACATCAACTGCTCGTTTTCTTCGGAATAGACTTTCACACCTTTACCGTATTTCAGGTCGTGAATTTGCAGTTCACTACCCGTGATAATGATAGCGTCGGCAGTACCGAAAGAGTTTTCGACGCCGATCACCTCGGAAAAATCGACGCGCTGTTCAATCAGCAATTCATTGCCCTGAGCCAGTGACCACACCGTTTCGACATATTCGCCAACTGCCTCCACCATTTCTTCATTAACGCACGGTGTGTCAGGTTTAAGCAGGACGTTTTGCCCCAGATATTCGGCGGTAGTTTGCCCCATAGTGAATGGCTCGCCCGCCAGTGTTGGGTCTTGGCGATTATGCAGGACATTTTCAGCGAGGGCATGGGCGGCTGTTCCTTCCAGCGCGAACGGTGATTCGGTATTCAGCAGGTCAGCCTCCATTGCCAGGCTACCGTGACAGCGCAGCCAACGATGTGCTGCTGAGGGTGATAGTTTTGCATGTACCTCCGGCATGACTATTCCTCCACCCAAGCTTCTTCAGCCAGTTTAAGAACTTCGGAGAGTTTTTCTTGAGGGATATCACCCAGCTTTTTAGCCCCGAATTTAGCCACGATACCCACAGCCTCGCTGCGGTAACCGCCTTTTGCCAGCCGCAAAAGTGCTTGTTGGGCCTTATCATAGAGTACTGCATAATCAAGTTCTGGCTCTGGCTCTGAGGTATCGGCTGTTTGTTTACCCTCATTTAATAGTGACACAGCAAATTCGCGGCGTTCGGTGATACCGGGGATATCGTCCCAACTTTCGACTATTTCCAGACACAAATCTAAAATAACGGCTTTCGTCAGTGGCTTGAGTTCCTGCAATCCCTGTAGAGCGGAGTCTAGGGCGTCTACCTGTCCGTTACGGTCTGCACCAACCGCCTCAATCACAGCGCGAGCCTGTGCCAGTTTATCGGCGGTCAGGTTATACGCGTCCTTTTTGAACAATACCGCCACGGCAACGACGGTTTCTAAATCCAGAGTTTCGATATCAACGGGCGTGTTATCGGTTTTCTTTTTGGTGCTGGATTTTTTCTTTTCAGCGGGTTGTTCGACATGTTCAGGTAAAAGCGTAACGCTTTCTGAATCAATGAAGTGTTCAGCCGGTTCAACCTTGGCCAATGCCGCAATCAGTTGAGACATTAGCGTGTTTTGTTGCTCCAGAAGTGCGTTATTTTTTTGTAGGGTATTTTCCAGACTCATTGTTATCGAACCTCAAATGTACAGGGTAAGCGGGAATTGGGTTGCGGGATTGCGCTTGAGTTCTTCACATTTCCGTAGCCAGCGCAGGCGACGAACGGTGTTGCTTATTGGATATTTATCAACGGGAATTACTTTTGGTTTCATGCCACAAGCTCCTTATTGTTCATATCAAAAAGCACACCCACTGAAATTAGCGGGCGGGTGCGTTAGACAAAACAGGATGTGCTTTTTGATAGGGGGAGTAGGGCGTGAAAGAAAATTGAACCACACTCTCGCAGTGGTCGCGCTCATGCCCTTGAGTCCGTATTTTGGAATCGCCATTGCTATCCTCAGCCATAACCGGAAAGTGACTGGCATCACTCTGCATTACCGGCACGTCTTCTTCCTCATTAACCCTCACCAGCGCGTGTGCAGTTCGACCTGCTTCTGGCTCTCTTCATTGAGAGACTCGGGGGCTGCTTCATAACAGCAGCTTCAAGTTAAACTTCGCGGTCTATCCGCGTTGCTAAAGCATGATTATTTTTTCTCCTTTTAGTTGAGTTTTGCGCTCGTACACACCCACTGCCAGATTTACCCGTTCGCGCCCGTGCTCACTCTCGTGCGGGGCTAACCATCCCACCGACCGGATCGCGTCCGGTGGTACGTCGCAGTTCATGCGTAGGGGTCTAAACAGGGGTAGTGTGCTGTTCCGACTTTCCAAATTGTTAAAGAGCGGTGATACGAAACTGTATTTTAATTCGTTAATAAATTTATATACCGTTATGTATGAAATATCAATACGAAAAATCATAAAATTTTCCAAAAAGAAGGCCACAAAAATGTGGCCGTAGTTAACTATTTGATTCTAAAGTTAAGAATGCCATAGAGATGTTTTGGCTATTCCAGCTATATATTGCATTTGAGCTATTTTAGAATTGTGAATTTGTATTGGTGCTGAATTTTCATTCACAGGAAGTAGATGATAATACCCCTCACGCTCAAATAAAAATGTTTTAACCATTGCTTCTCCTGTATCGGTGACAATGAACACTTCATCACCGGAGGCGTAAGGATGGTTCGGTTCTATAACCACAAATTCACCTTCTTTTATTCGGGGGATCATTAAATTACCTGTGCATTTTAGTGCGTATGCATCATGGTCATAGGTTGGCCACCTGATGTAACCATCTGTACTATCGCCTTCAATCCAAGAACTTTCTTCGCCCAGATAAGCATTTCTTTTTACGGGCACGTCCTTGAAATGAACAGTATAAGGTTCCCCGTCTATATCAACAGTGGTTTTAGGTTGTGTAATTTGCAGATCGCATTCAATGAGATCAATCGGGGAAATTTTAAAAAATTCAGCGATATTTTTTAATGTAGTGTACTTAGGGTCTTTTACTTCCCCCGTCAACATCCTATGCAGGGTGGGTTGATGCATTTTTATTCGCTTAGATAGTTCTGTCACACTAGATATTCCGTGGACCTCCATCAAATACCTTATGTTTTTGGTTAAGACTCCAAATTCGGACGACATTTTTACACCTCTGATTGAGTAAATATTAATCAATTATTCATAACTGAATATATTAGGGTTTTTTTGAATACATTCCAGTATTGAAATATAATTCGTTTACGTATAGTTTAACTTTATCTACTAACTTAGGAGCTTAATGATGTACGAATTTCACCCACAAGAACTAATTAAAAAAATTATAGGCGCAGGTTTTACTCAATCACAAGTAGCTGAACAGATAGGTATTAGTCAACCTTCATTAAGCCGTATTTTGACAGGAGTAAGTCCAGATCCTCGGCTATCTACCGTTCGTGCTATCGAAAAATTTTACAATGAAAAAGTTAAAGATAAGGCGTAAGCATGGAAATCCGATACTCATTAGGAACCAGTGCCGAGGATGGTCAGCCACGTGAATTGTCGGTACCGGACTTCGACGCATTTGAACAGACCCTTCGCGATCAACGAACAACTATCGACGTCTTACCTAACGACACTAAAGAAATACTGGACGCAAAAAAGCGCAGGCTCCCGTATATCTGGCATGCATTTAAAAACGGCACTGCGCGTCGTCGCCGTAGTGCCAGCGCAGGTGACTTATACTATTTACCGTTAGATCTGGACGGTGTCACTAAGAACGGATGGGAATGTATCCACGAAATTTTAGGCGGGTACCGTGGATTTGCTTACACTACGGCCAGTCATGAGCACCCAGTTGCACAGGGGGAATATCGTATTCGTATCATATTATCCCCGTCTCGTCCGGTCTCTCCTGTCGAAAAACAACCATTACTGCAGTCATTGCAAGCTGAAATCATGAGCATTGTCGATCTGCTCTATGATGGTCCGGCGCGATGGGACGATTCGGTTTATCGTCCTGCTCAAATGGTGTTTCTGCCTGACGAACGGGCACAGTTTTGGTCTTTCACCGGGCAAGCGGTTGATGTCGATACGTTGTTGTCTACCGTGCCCTTACCGCTTGAAATTCCGGACGAGACCGAACACGACGACCTCACGCGTTTGGTGGATTTGGAAAATATAGATAATAACACCTTCGAAGATCTTCGCTCTGCGCTCTGGCATCCCAGTATGTTACAACACGCTGAAAACTATCCAACGTGGGCGGCAATGGGGAACCGGTTAGCGTGGTTCAAAGATACTGACCACGAAGAGCAGGCCAAGGCGCTATGGGTTGAATGGTCGGGCATTGCAGCTAAAGGTGATGTCGAAGCCGCAGCCAACAAATGGGAGCAACTCACCGCCGAACGGACAGGTTTTCAATCTGTTTTTTCGCTGGCGCAAAAAGCAGGGTGGGTGAATCCCGGAGCTGAACGCTTCCAGTCCGCCGTTGCCAGTGCTGACGATTTTGAGGATGTGACAGGGGAACTTACTGAGCCCGCGCCCTTGCCCTCGTTCAAACGTGATAAGTGGGGGCAAATCGAGGCAACAATAGAGAATGCGTTCAAAGCAGTTACGCGTTCCGATTTTGTTGGTATTGATATTAGGTTTGACCAGTTCCGTGATGAGATCATGTTTGCTCCAACAGGTACTGACCAGTGGCAGCCATTCAATGACGCTGAGTATTCGCGCCTGCGTATCACACTGGAAAAGCGCGGGTTCAAACCGGTAGGCCGCGAGTTGATCCGTGATGTCGTATTACTAATTGCTGATGAACACCCTTTTGATTCTGCTATCACATGGCTGAACGGTCTGAAATGGGACGGGATCTCCCGCATTGCACGTTTTTACCACACCCATTTCGGTACAGAGGATACCCCCTATACCCGTGCGGTATCCCTTTATATGTGGACTGCTTTAGCGGGACGTGTCCTCACCCCAGGATGTAAAGCCGACATTGTACCTATTCTGGTGGGTCCACAAGGCTGTGGTAAAAGCTCCGGCGTGGCGGCATTGGTCCCTGATCCATCTTTCTTCACCGAAATTAGCTTTGCCGAAAAAGATGAAGATTTGGCACGTAAGATGCGGGGGCGTCTGGTCGCTGAAATCGGCGAATTGCGAGGACTCAACACTAAAGAGCAGGAAAGTATCAAAGCTTTCGTTACCCGTACCCACGAGAATTGGATACCTAAATACCGTGAGTTTGCTATCCAATTTCCACGTCGTTTGTTGTGCATAGGTACCACTAATAAGAATGAATTTTTAGGGGATGAAACAGGTAACCGGCGATGGACTCCCGTGGAGGTTACCAAAATTAATCTCACTGCGATTAAAGATGACCTTTCGCTGTTATGGGCCGAAGCAAAAGTTATTTATGCGCAAACAGGTATCCAGTTCAGCGAAGCAGAACGATTAGCGGTAACAGTACATGACCATTACCAAATTAAAGATGCATGGTTGGAAATCGTCGAAAGATGGTTAGACGAGCCGGATCTTGTGACGGGTGAAAAACCTTTATCGCGGGCTTTCTTACGTGCGAGCGACGTTTTGCGTGAAGCGCTTAACTTTGAACCGTCCAGGATCAGTAAGCGTGAAGAAATGCGAATTAGCAATGTTTTGCAATCTTGCGGTTTTAAACGTGTTCAACGTCGTATTGATGGAAAAGTTTGTAAGGTCTGGGAGCCAGTGCAACCACCTGTAACCACCTCGTAGCATAGGTGGTTACGTCCGCTAAGCCAGTAGTACCAAGGGGGGAAGCCACTGTAACCACCGTATCCACCTTTCAGCTAAGAACCCCATTATATATATAAGGGCTTATAGGAAAGGTTAAGAAGATGGTGGATACAGCGGTTACAGGTGGATACACCTCTTAAGTGAAAAACTTTCCCATTTACAGTGCTGGTAACAAATCGCGGCTTGGATTCGGCAAATACGCACAACGGCACGTAAGCGCGACGACTTCTAGATAAATATTTCGAGCTACACGAAACTACAGGACAAAATTCCATGCGGGATATTCAACAGGTTTTGGTGCGATGGGGTGGGTGGTCGACTGAGCCAATGCGCGTAGGCTGGTCACCAGTTGCTGCTGGTTTTAGCGGCCTATTTCCTGCCAGTGGTAACAACCGGCTGACATGCAGTGATGAGGACGGATTGATTGTCGATCTGTGTGTCGCACGGCTACAGATGATTGGACAGGAAGAGGAGCTGGAGTGGATACAGCAGCATTACATACATGGTCTGTCCAAAAGGGAGATAGCCCAGCGCCACAGCATGTCAGAGAGCCGAGTACGTCATAAAATGCAAGTTGCTGAGGGTTTTATTGCTGGCTGCCTAGAAATGCTATGTATTCAGTTAGATATGGATTTAATGGTTAAAAAACAAACAATCAGATGCTAAAAACTAGTGCGCAGCGCAAAAACTATGCTATTGTGATAAAAATGGTTTTTTATACCCTGAGAAAAGGCACTCAATTTCGAGCGCCTTTCTTTTTGGGTGAAAATCGAAAACAGGGGAAAATAGAGCGTAGGCATCGTGTTTTGCCTGAACTCCAATAGTGGCGATTTGTTAATAAAATGTTATATCAAAAATACGGCTAATATGAGTAGGAAGATTGATACTTTTAGAGCTTAGGCATGTGTTTTTAGCTGAGTTGAAAAACGCAAGGGCGTGAAATGACCATTATGTTAAATAGGCGCTAAATTCGTACAATTATCTATGCCATTCGTTGACCGTTCACAAACGTTAAAATCTTGCTACACGGGGGTGTATTGAGACGCAAACAGGGGTGAACGGTCAGCAAATGACACAGTACAGGTCACACTTCGGTGTGGCCTTTTTTCATTTTTTGGTCGCCAACTACCGTTAGTGTTGGGTGCGTTGCGGATTTACCTATTCCAGCCGACCGCAAACGCTCATATTGGCAGGATCACAATTTAACATCTGAAATCATGCAGGGTTATACCTGCTATCAGTACGCACGGTGTATCTACCGCCCTCAACTCTGAGGGCACCCTATTAACTGCAGGGTCGCTTAGGCGGCCTTTTTTATTACAGGGTATTCCTCTGATGACAATTGAAGAACGCTATCACTTCACGTGGCAGGGCAAGGCTCGCGCACGTCAACTTGCCCAGACGCCATCAACCGGCACGCTTCGTCCATGCAGGGAAGAAAGCGTGAATTGGGATACCACCGAGAACCTGTTTATTGAAGGTGACAACCTTGAAGTGCTTAAGTTGCTGCAAAAGTCTTATCACAAAAAGATAAAGATGATTTATATCGACCCGCCCTATAACACAGGCAAGGATTTTATTTATAAAGATAATTATCGTGATAATTGGCTGAATATGCTTTATCCCAGACTGAAATTAGCCAGAAATTTATTATCTGATGAG